>NZ_CAJUBO010000003.1 GCF_910584445.1 uncultured Desulfovibrio sp. | reverse complement strand
ACGTGGTGGCGCGCATGCGCCGCATGCAGGGCTTCAACGTCCTGCACCCCATGGGGTGGGACGCCTTCGGCCTGCCCGCCGAAAACGCCGCCATCAAGCACCATGTGCCGCCCGCCGCCTGGACCTACGGCAATATCGCCGAGATGCGCGCCCAGCTCAGGCGCATGGGCTTTTCCTATGACTGGTCGCGCGAGATCGCCACCTGCCGGCCGGAATATTACCGCTGGGAACAGCTCTTTTTCCTGCGTATGCTGGAAAAGGGGCTTGCCTACCGCAAGAAGGCGCCGCAGAACTGGTGCCCCTCGTGCCATACCGTGCTCGCCAACGAGCAGGTGGAGGAAGGCCGCTGCTGGCGGTGCGACAGCGTGGTGGAGCAGAAGGAACTCACCCAGTGGTTTCTCGGCATCACGGCCTACGCCGACGAGCTGCTCGCGGATCTCGACCGCCTGGAGGGCGGCTGGCCCGACCGGGTCATCACCATGCAGCGCAACTGGATCGGCCGTTCGGAAGGCGCGCGCATCCGTTTCGGTCTGGAGCGCGACTATGACGGCATGGACCATGTGGAGGTCTTCACCACCAGGCCGGACACGCTGTTCGGCGTCACCTTCATGACCCTGGCGCCCGAGCATCCGCTGGTGGAACGGCTCATCGAGGGCCTGCCCCAGGCGGAGGAGGTGCGCGCCTTTGTGGAACGCATCCGCAACATGGACCGCCTGGAGCGCCAGTCCGACACGCTGGAAAAGGAGGGCGTCTTCACCGGCGCCTATGCCGTCCATCCGCTGACGGGCGCCCGCGTGCCCATCTGGCTCGGCAATTTCGTCCTGGCAGGCTACGGCACGGGCGCGGTCATGGGGGTGCCTTCCGGCGACCAGCGCGATTTCGAGTTCGCCCGCAAGTACGGGCTGCCCGTGCGCGTGGTGGTGGAGCCTGAAGGCGCGCATCTGGACCCCGAAACCATGGAGGGCGCCTATACCGGCCCGGGCGTCATGGTCAATTCGGGCCGCTTCGACGGCATGGACAACGAGGCGGGCAAGAAGGCCGTGGTGGCGGCCCTGGAAGCCGAAGGCAAGGGGAGTTCCGCCATCCAGTTCCGCCTCAGGGACTGGAACATCTCGCGCCAGCGTTACTGGGGCGCGCCCATTCCGGTGGTCTATTGCGAACGCTGCGGCATGGTGCCGGAAAAGGAGGAAAACCTGCCGGTCATCCTGCCGCTGGATGTCAAGGTGCGCGACGATGGCCGCTCGCCCCTGCCGGAGACGCCGTCCTTCGTTGACTGCGCCTGCCCGCGCTGCGGCGGCCCGGCGCGCCGCGAGACCGATACCCTGGACACGTTCGTGGAATCCTCCTGGTATTTCTCGCGCTATACCGCCGCCCGTGAGGCCGGGGCGCCCTTCGACCCGGAGGCGCTTGCCTACTGGATGCCCGTGGACCTCTATATCGGCGGCGTGGAGCATGCCATCCTCCATCTCCTGTACGCCCGTTTCTTCACCAAGGCCCTGCGCGACCTGGGCTTTTACCCCCCGGACCTCTCCGAACCGTTCTCGCGCCTGCTCACCCAGGGCATGGTGCTCAAGGACGGCAGCAAGATGTCCAAGTCCAAGGGCAATGTGGTGGACCCGTCGGAAATGATCGCCAGATACGGCGCCGACACGGTGCGCCTGTTCTGCCTTTTCGCCGCGCCGCCGGAGCGCGATTTTGAATGGACGGATGCGGGCATCGAGGGCGCCTCGCGCTTTCTCTCGCGTATCTGGCGGCTCTTCATGGAAGAGCGGGAGCGCCTCCTGCCGCTGCATGCCTGCGGCGCCACGGCGGCGGACGCCGCATCGGCCGCCGCGCGCGATCTGCGCCGCAAGGAGCACGAGACCGTAAAAAAGGTCTCGGCGGACATGGCCGTGGGCCGTTTCCAGTTCAATACGGCCATCGCGGCGGTCATGGAACTGGTCAACGCCCTGTATCTCTCCCGCGAAAAACTCGGACGCGACGAGGCGGAGCGCCGCGTCTTCTCCTCGGTCATGGCTACGGTGCTGACGCTTCTGTCGCCGGTGGCGCCGCATATCTGCGCCGAACTCTGGGAGCGTCTCGGCCATGACGGCGACGTGGGCGCCGAGCCGTGGCCCGTGTGGGATGAAGGCGCCCTTGCGCGGGACACCATCACTGTGGCCCTGCAGGTCAACGGCAAGCTGCGCGGCACGCTGGAGGCACCGGCCGGGGCGGACAAGGCCGCGCTGGAAGCGGCCGCGCTGGCCGATCCGGCGGCGCAGCGGCACCTTGCGGGCCTGACCGTGCGCAAGGTGGTGGTGGTTCCCGGCAAGCTCGTCAACATCGTGGCGGGCTAGCGGGGTCCTCATGGCGGCGTCCGGTGCCCAGAACGCGGCATCCCCGGCCGGGCCGGGCGGGGAGCGTCCGGGCTTCAGTTTTTTTGTCTGTCCGGACGGCCACATGCTTCGCTGCGCCCTGGAGGAGGCGCTGGCGGCATGGCCGCCGGAACGCGGCGCTTGGGAACGGCATGTTTTCTGGGGGGACGAGGAACCGGCGCCCCGCTTTTGGGAACTCCTGAGCCTTGAGGAGCTTTTCGGGGCGTCGCGCGCCATCGTGGTGCGGCAGGCGCAGCTCTGGCCCGCGGCGGTGTGGAAAAAACTCTCGCGGGCCATTGCCCGGCCCTCGGCGCGCGCGTGGCCGTTGTTCTGCCTCGAGGGCGAATGGGAGAAGCGTCGCCCCAGGCTCCCGGCCCATATCACGCGTCTGCGCTGTTTCGCCTTTGCCGATGGACGCGGCTGGGTCTGGCGCGGGGAGGGCCTGAGCGAGCGCGACCTGGGCCGTCATGTGCGGGCGCGGGCGCGGGCACTGGGCCTTTCGTTCGCGCCGGATGCGCTGGAACAGTTCTGCGCCTCCGTGCCCCCGGACGGCCTCGCCATCGAGAACGAGCTGCGCAAGCTTTTGCTCATGGCCGGCGGGGCGACGGTGGACACCGCCATGACGGCCACGGCCGGCTGGAGCCCGGAATGCAATGTCTTTGCCTGCATCCGCCGGCTGGAGCAGGGCGACCTTGCGGGCGCATGGCGGGAACTCGCGCGCGGCGAAGACGATGACCGGCTGCTCTTTTCCCTGCTGGCGCTCCTGGCCCGTGACTGGCGCCTGCTCTGGCAGCTCCTCGCGGGCGAGGATGTGCGGCTCCATCCCTCGGATGCCGCAGCCAAGCGGGCGCTGGCGCAACGCCTGGGCGCCGCCGGCGTTGCCCGCGGTTTCGCCGTCCTGGCGGATGCGGAATGGCAGGTCAAGAGCGGGCGGCGCAGCCCCGCGCAGGCGCTGGAGAGCCTCGCCGTTGAACTGGCGACGCTCTGCGCTCCGGCGCGCAGTTCCTGAGGCTTCCGGCGCCGCCGCTTTGTTTTTTGTTTTGCTATACTCTTTGAGTTGGCGACGCGCCTGTGCTGTGTGGGTACTGCCGAAATTATCCGTCAAAAACAACTGCGCGTTGCGGTCCATTTGCGTAAGCCGCGCTTCGCGCGGCAACGCAAACGCGCCTGCGGCGCGCCCTCCGAATGGCTTCGATGCGGGCTGCGTCAGAGAAAATTTTTCTTGGTCGAGTACGTGAGTACACTCCCTGCGAAAAATTTTCTCTTCCTTGCCAGCCTCGAAGCATCGTATTTTTTCGGATTCTTCCGGCACCAGCACCCGTCTGTCGCTTCGCTCCAGACGGAATCCGGAATATCCACCAACCATATTGCCATATTGTCTGACAGAGCCTTTGCTTTTGCCCCGAAGTGCGGTAGACAGGCCCGTCCGGCCCGCTGATCCGCCGGGGCCGCCCTTGTCAAACGTCCAGGACTGCTTACTCTATGTCAGCCAGCGCCGAGGCTTCCCCGCCTGCCCATGCCGGCCACCGCGCCCGTCTCCGCGAGCGGCTCGTCCGCGAGCCGCAGGCCGTGGCCGATTACGAGGTCGTGGAACTTCTGCTGGGCCATGTCCTGCGCCGCAAGGATACGAAACCGCTTGCCAAGGAATTGCTGCGCCGTTTCGGGAGCATCCGCGGCGCGCTGGACGCCAGGCCCGACGAGCTGGCGCAGGTGCCGGGCTTCGGACCCGGCCTGCTGGCCTTCTGGCAGCTGCTGCGCGAGGTGCTGGCGCGGCGCGCGTCCTCGCCGCTCCGCCGGCGGGAAGTGCTGGCCTCTCCTGAAGCTGTCGCCCATATGGCGCGGGAGCGGCTGGCGGCCTGTCCGCATGAGGAATCGTGGATCGCCCTGGTGGACGCGCAGAACCGGCTCACCGCCTGGGAGCGTCTGAACCGGGGCGGTGTGAGCGCGGTGGCCGTCCAGCCGCGCGATGTGCTGGAAGTTGCGCTGGCGCGCAAGGCGAGCGGCATCATCCTTGTGCATAATCACCCGGGCGGCGACACGCACCCCTCGCAGCCCGACCTGGCGCTCACGGCGGAGCTGCAACGTCTCGCCCCGTGCCTGGGGCTTCGCTTTCTGGACCACGTCATCATCACCGATGGCGATTGCTACAGCATCACACAGTGCAAGGTTCTCTGAGTTTTCAGGGGGAAACCATGGCCGACGATACCAAGAATCCCGATACCTTCCCGGAGGGCGCAAGCCCTGCGGATGACGATATGGACCCTCGGGCCGGGGCACCCGGCGAAGCCCTCGCGGCCGATGCCGCCGCCGACGCCGCGCGTCAGGACGGCGAAACCGGCGGACCCGCCGATGCGGAGCGGACCCTGCCGCCCGTGCTTCCGGTGCTGCCCGTGCGCGATGTGGTGGTGTTCAATTACATGATCCTGCCGCTCTTCATCAGCCGGGAAAAATCCGTCAGGGCCGTGGAGGCGGCGGTGCGGCGCGGACGGCACCTGCTGGTGGTGGCCCAGCGCGAGGAGGGCGTGGAAGATCCCGGCCCGGCCGATCTTTACGAGACCGGCACCGTGGTGCAGGTCATGCGGATGCTCAGGATGCCGGATTCGCGCCTCAAGGTGCTCGTCCAGGGCGTGAGCCGCGCGCGCGTGGCGGGATACCGCCAGGCCGAGCCGTATCTGGAGGCCCGCGTGGAGCATGTGGCGGAACCGCCCGTGGCGGAGGGCGCCGACGTGGAGGCCCTGCTGCGCGCCGTGCGCGAGCAGAGCGAAAAGGTGCTTTCCCTGCGCGGCATCTCCTCGCCGGATATTCTCGGCGTGCTCCAGGGCGTGGACGATCCCGGCCGCCTGGCGGACATCATCGCCGCCAACCTGCGGATGAAGATGGCCGATGCCCAGGCCATCCTCGAGTCCGTGGACCCGGTGGAGCGCCTGCGCCTGGTGCATGAGCGCCTCCAGCACGAGCTGGAGGTCGCCACCGTGCAGGCGCGCATCCAGGGCGCGGCCCGCGAGGGCATGGACAAGGCGCAGAAGGAGTATTTCCTCCGGGAGCAGCTCAAGGCCATCCGCCACGAGCTGGGCGACGCCGAGGACGAGTCCGACGACGACATGGCGTCCCTCAGGGAAGCCCTGGACAAGGCCGGCCTGAGCGGAGAGGCCCGCGCCGAGGCCGACCGCCAGCTCCGGCGTCTGGCGTCCATGCATGCGGACTCCTCCGAGGCCTCCGTCCTGCGCGCCTATCTGGAATGGCTCGCCGAGCTGCCGTGGAAAAAGCAGTCCCGCGACCGGCTCGACATCGCCCGCGCGCGTGACATCCTCGACGAGGACCACTGCGGGCTTGACAAGGTCAAGGAGCGGATCCTCGAGTTTCTCAGCGTGCGTAAGCTCAACCCCCGCTCCAAGGGAAGCATCCTCTGTTTTTCCGGCCCTCCCGGGGTGGGCAAGACCTCGCTCGGCCGCTCCATCGCCCGGGCGCTCGGGCGCAGGTTCCAGCGTCTCTCTCTTGGCGGCATGCATGACGAGGCCGAGATCCGCGGTCACCGGCGCACCTATATCGGCGCCATGCCGGGCAGGATACTCCAGGCCCTGCGCCAGGCGGGCACGCGCAACCCGGTCATCGTCCTTGACGAAGTGGACAAGCTCGGCGCGGATTTTCGCGGCGATCCCTCCTCCGCGCTGCTGGAAGTGCTGGACCCCGAGCAGAACAACACCTTCAGCGACCACTACCTCAACGTGCCCTTCGACCTGTCGCGCGTGCTGTTCCTCTGCACCGCCAACCATGTGGACACCATCCCGGCGGCCCTGCGCGACCGCATGGAGGTCATCACCCTTCCGGGCTACACCCGGCAGGAAAAGGCCGAGATCGGCAAGCGCCACCTGCTGCCCAAACGCGTGGCCGACGCCGGACTCAAGCCCGGCGACGTGCGCCTGGCCGACGCCGCCCTGGACAAGATCATCAGCGAATACACGCGTGAGGCCGGGGTGCGGAATCTGGAGCGCGAACTCGGCGCCGTGTGCCGCAAACTGGCGCGGCGCAAGGCCGAGGGCGCCAGGGGACCCTTCCGCGTCACCCCGGCGGAGGTGGAAAAGCTGCTGGGCGCGCCGCGCTTTCTGGAAGACGAGTCCGAGGCAGAGCTTGATCCGGGCATGGCCCTGGGCCTCGCCTGGACGCCCGCGGGCGGCGAAGTCCTCACCGTGGAGGCCTCGGCGGTCAAGGGCAAGGGGGCGCTCCTGCTCACGGGCCAGCTCGGCGATGTCATGAAGGAAAGCGCCCAGGCGGCCCTGAGCTACATCCGCTCCCGCGCGGAGATCCTGGGGCTGGACCCGGCCTTTGCGGGCAAGCAGGACCTGCACATCCATGTGCCCGCCGGCGCCACCCCCAAGGACGGCCCCTCGGCGGGGGTGACGCTGACCACGGCGCTCATTTCCGCGCTCACCGGGCGGCCGGCGCGCGCCGACCTGTGCATGACCGGCGAGATCACCCTGCGGGGCCGGGTGCTGCCCGTGGGCGGCATCAAGGAAAAGATCCTCGCCGGCGTGGCGCGCGGGCTTGGGCATGTGATCATCCCGCACCAGAACGTCAAGGACCTTGAGGACGTTCCCGGCGACCTGCTCAAGCGCATCAGGGTGCATCCCGTGCGCCGGTATGATGAGGTGCTGGCCCTGGCCTTCGCGGGCGGCGCGGCCGCCGGCGTCAACGGCAAGCGCGCCGCCGGGAGCGGCAAAAAAACGGGCGAGGCGCCCCTGCCGCGCCGGAGAAGGACCCCGGTCACCCGCCTGCCAGACAGGCCTTCGGCCTGAACCCAACGCCGAGAGCCATGCGCCTGGCCGACCATGAACGCGATATTGCCGAACGTCTGCACAAGGCGGGGGTGGACAGCCCCCGCCTTTGCGCGCGCCTGCTCTGCGCCCATGCCCTGGGGCTGGACAAGCTCGGCGTGGCGCTCCTGCCGGAACGCCCGCTGAGCGCGGCCGAGTCCGACAGGCTGGAGGCGCTGGCGGCGCGGCGCGCCACGGGCGAACCCCTGGCCCACATCCTCGGGAAGCGGGAATTTTTCAGCCGGGATTTTCGCGTCACGCGGCATACGCTCGTGCCGCGTCCGGAAACAGAGCTTCTTGTGGAGACCGCGCTGGAGCTTCTGCCGCCGACGCCGGTGGATTTTGTCGATCTCGGCGCCGGGGGCGGCTGCATCGGACTCACCCTGGTCTGCGAGCGGCCCGCCTGGCGGGGCATCCTGCTGGAGGCAAGCGCGGAGGCGCTCGCCGTGGCGCGGGAAAACGCCGTGGCGCTCCTGCCCCCCGGGGAGGACGCGCGGATTGCGCTTGCGCGGGGCGATCTTTTCGCGCCGCCGCTGCGGGAACATTCCTTTGATCTTGTGATCAGCAATCCTCCCTATATAGGCGAGTCCGAGCGCGGAGAAGTCATGGACGAAGTGCTGCGCTTCGAGCCGGCGGCGGCGCTGTTTTCGCCGCGCGGCGGGCTGGCGCATCTGGCCGCGGTCTGCGCCGGGGCGCGCCGCCTGCTGCGCCGGGGGGGACATGTCATCGTGGAGCACGGCGCCGGACAGGGGGCGGCGGTGCGCGGCCTGCTGGCGGCCGAAGGCCTGGACGGACCGCGCACGCGCGCGGATCTTGCCGGGCATGCGCGCTGCACCGTGGCCCGGCGGCGCTGAAACCGGAGTTTCCTGCGGCGGAAAACATATTTTTTGCTTGCCAAGAAAAGTGAAAGTGGTTAAGAAAGCAACTTGCCGCTGGCGTAGCTCAACTGGCAGAGCAGCTGATTTGTAATCAGCAGGTTGCGGGTTCGAGTCCCATCGCCAGCTCCACGAGACGCTGAACAAAGGCCCTGCGCGGCTTTTGCGGCATGTGGGGAGGGGTTCCCGAGTGGCCAAAGGGAACAGACTGTAAATCTGTCGTCGTGAGACTTCGGTGGTTCAAATCCACCCCCCTCCACCATCCCTTGCATCCTGCGGAAGCCGGGCGGCTTCCGTTTCCGGCCCGGACGGGCGATGCGGGGAGACGATATGGCTGCCTTGGCTGTAGGAGACAGTGAGACTGTCGGGGAACTACGGCGCGGCGGACGCCGGGTGATGCGCCCGGTGCGCGAAAATGCGCCGCCACTGTGCGGGAATAGCTCAACGGCTAGAGCATCAGCCTTCCAAGCTGAGGGTTGCGGGTTCGAATCCCGTTTCCCGCTCCATTCCTGCAGGGTTTCCCGATCCTGACTCCCCGCCGATGCGCTTCCCTGGGAACAGGGAAAGATTCGGGCGCGCCGCGCCCCTGGTTACGCGACAGACGTCGTTGCCCTGCCGGCGGCGGCGGAGTGGAACCGAAACAGCAATTTTTTTCCAGGGAGACGTAAGATGGGCAAAGCGAAATACGAACGCAAGAAGCCGCATGTGAACATCGGCACCATCGGCCACATCGACCACGGCAAGACCACCCTCACGGCGGCCATCACCAAGATCGCCGGTCTCAAGGGCGAGGGCAGCTTCGTCTCGTACGACGAGATCGACAAGGCCCCCGAAGAAAAGGAACGCGGCATCACCATCGCCACGGCCCATGTGGAATACGAGACGGACAAGCGCCACTACGCCCATGTGGACTGCCCCGGTCACGCCGACTACATCAAGAACATGATCACCGGCGCGGCCCAGATGGACGGCGGCATCCTCGTGGTGGCCGCCACCGACGGTCCCATGCCGCAGACCCGCGAGCACATCCTGCTCGCCCGTCAGGTGGGCGTGCCCCAGCTCGTGGTCTTTCTCAACAAGTGCGACCTCGTGGACGACGAGGAGCTGCTCGAGCTGGTGGAGCTGGAAGTGCGCGAGCTGCTTTCCTCCTATGACTTCCCCGGCGACGACGTGCCCGTCATCCGCGGCTCCGCCCTCAAGGCGCTGGAGTGCGACTCGGCCGACGCCCCCGCCGCCAAGTGCATCGATGAGCTGCTCGCCGCCTGCGACAGCTTCATCCCCGATCCCGTGCGCGACATCGACAAGCCCTTCCTCATGCCCATCGAAGACGTGTTCTCCATCTCCGGCCGCGGCACCGTCGTGACCGGTCGTGTGGAGCGCGGCGTCATCAAGGTGGGCGATGAAGTGGAGATCGTGGGTATCAAGCCCACCCAGAAGACCACCTGCACCGGCGTGGAAATGTTCCGCAAGCTGCTCGACCAGGGCGAGGCCGGCGACAATATCGGCGTCCTTCTGCGCGGCACCAAGCGTGACGAAGTGGAGCGCGGCCAGGTGCTCGCGGCTCCCAAGTCCATCACGCCGCACAAGAAGTTCAAGGCCGAGGTCTATGTCCTCTCCAAGGAGGAAGGCGGCCGCCACACCCCGTTCTTCTCCGGCTACCGGCCGCAGTTCTACTTCCGCACCACGGACATCACCGGCGTCATCGACCTGCCCGAAGGCGTGGAAATGGTCATGCCCGGCGACAACTCGCAGTTCATCGTCGAGCTTATCGCGCCCATCGCCATGGAGGCCGGCCTGCGCTTCGCCATCCGTGAAGGCGGCCGCACCGTGGGTTCCGGCGTTGTGACCGAGATCATCGAGTAGGGCCATGAGAGTCAACGTCATTCTGGCTTGCACCGAGTGCAAGCGGCGCAACTACAGCACCCGGAAGAACAAGAAGAACACCACCGGGCGTCTGGAAATGAAAAAGTATTGCCCCTGGGACAAGAAGCACACGTTGCATCGCGAAACCAGGTAGTCACTTTCCGCCGGGGGAGGGGACCCTCTTCCCCCGGCGGCGCGCAGGGCAGTAGCTCTAACGGCTAGAGCGGCGGTCTCCAAAACCGCAAGTTGGGGGTTCGAATCCCTCCTGCCCTGCCATTTTTTATCTTCCGGGATGCACGCTATGGCAAAGAAGCAGGCGCAGGCCGTGGACGACAGGGCCGAAAAGACGCCGAATCCCATCACGCGCTTCATCCGTTATGTGGAAGCCGCCAAGGCTGAACTGCGCAAGGTCACTTGGCCCACGCTCAAGGAGACGCGCAAGGCGACGCTGGCGGTCCTGGGCTTCGTGGCCGTCATGGCCGTCATTCTGGGCCTGATAGACCTTGGCCTGTCGAGCCTGATCAAGACCATACTGTCCTGAAGGCCGCTATGAACGATTCCGTTGACGAAACCGTCCCCGGCGGGGAGGCCGGCGCGCCGGAAGCCGGGAAGAAGGCGCGCTGGTATATCGTGCACACCTACTCGGGCTTCGAGCAGCGCGTGCAGAAGACCATTGCCGAAATGTGCCGCACCGGGCAGGACCAGGGACTCATCGAGGAAGTGGTGGTGCCCACCGAAAAGGTGCAGGAGCCGAGCCGCCACGGCGAAAAATCCCGCACGACCACGCGCAAGTTTTATCCCGGCTACATCATGGTGCGCATGGTCATGACCGATCTTTCCTGGCATCTCGTGCAGTCCATCCCCAAGGTGACGGGCTTCGTGGGCGGCAAGAACCGGCCCGCGCCCATGCGCGACGGTGAGGCGGAGCGCATCCTCAGGCTCATGGAGATGCGTCAGGAAACGCCGCGTCCCAAGTTCAACTTTGAGGTCGGCGATGATGTGCGCGTCATTGAAGGGCCGTTCGACGGGTTCAATGGCGTTGTGGAGCATGTGAACCACGACAAGGGGAAACTGCGCGTCTCGGTGTCCATTTTCGGGCGGCAGACCCCGGTGGAGCTGGATTTCGGGCAGGTCTCCAAGGGGTGAACCTGCCCCGCGCCGTTCGTTTCGGGGCGCGTCTGAGATGAAGGATGTGAGAAATGGCTAAAAAAGAAGTTGCCAAGATCAAGCTGCAGATTCCCGCCGGTGCCGCCAATCCGTCGCCCCCGGTGGGTCCGGCCCTGGGCCAGCACGGCCTGAACATCATGGGTTTCTGCAAGGAATTCAATGCGCGGACGCAGGACCAGAAGGGGATGATCATTCCGGTGGTCATCACCGTCTATGCCGACCGTTCCTTCACCTTCATCACCAAGACGCCTCCCGCGGCGGTGCTGATCATGAAGGCGGCCAAGATCGAAAAGGGTTCCGGCGAGCCGAACCGCACCAAGGTCGGCAGCCTCACCCAGGCCCAGGTGGAAGAGATCGCCAGGCTCAAGCTGCCGGATCTCAACGCCGCAAGCCTTGAGGCGGCCATGAAATCCATCGCGGGCACGGCCCGGAGCATGGGCATCGACATCAGATAGCGGCATGGGCCGCGCCGCGCGCACGGCCGTAACAGGCCGCCGCATGGCGCTTCCGGCAAAGGCGCCGTTTTCTGACCATCACTCGTACTGCCGCGCCGACCCAGATCCGGCGACGTCAGGAGATAAGCAAAGGATTGTAACATGCCCAAGCATGGCAAGAATTTCCGTAAGGCGGTCGAGTCCTGCGACGTGCAGGAGCGCTACAGCGTCGAGGACGCGGTGAGCAAGTCCCTGGGCGCGGCGTTCGCCAAGTTTGACGAGACCGTGGACGTGGCCCTGCGCCTTGGTGTGGACCCCAAGTATTCCGATCAGATGGTGCGCGGCGCCGTGACCCTGCCCCATGGGCTGGGCAAGACGGTGCGCGTCGCCGTGTTCTGCAAGGGCGAGAAGCAGGCCGAGGCCAAGGCCGCCGGCGCCGATGTGGTGGGCGCCGAGGACCTTGTGGCCCGGATCAAGGAAGGCTGGCTGGAGTTCGACGCCGCCGTTGCCACCCCGGACGTCATGGCCCTGGTGGGCCAGATCGGCCGCGTGCTTGGCCCGCGCGGGCTGATGCCCAATGCCAAGACCGGCTCCGTCACCTTTGACGTTGCCAAGGCCGTGAACGAACTCAAGGCCGGCCGCGTGGACTTCAAGGTGGACAAGGCGGGCGTGCTGCACGCGCCGCTGGGCAAGGTCTCCTTCGGGCCTGAAAAGGTGCTGGGCAACCTCAAGGCCCTGCTGGAAGCGGTCAACCGCCTCAAGCCTTCCGCGGCCAAGGGCAATTACATGCTCTCCATGGCTGTTTCCACCACCATGGGTCCCGGACTCAAGGTCGACATGACCCAGGTGAAAAAATTTCTTGAAGGCTAGGGCGCGGCATTTCCGCGCCCGCCCGGAGTTTTTCCCTCCGGGTCCGGCTTTCAGGGGTTGCTTTGCAACCACTGGCTGAGGAAACGGAATGCGGGTCGAAGACGGCAGGCGGGCTTGCCCTCAATTTCCTGCCCAGACTTCATCTTTGGCTCGGCATTCCACCAGGCACCCCTGACGTGAGAGGTATCACGTGAACAGGTCTGAAAAAGCCGTAATCATCGAGTCCATCAAGTCACGCGCTGACGTGGCCTCCTTTGCGGCGCTCACGGACTTCAAGGGCATGCCGGTGGAAGAGCTGACGAACCTCCGGGTGCGCCTGCGCGATGCGGGCGGCGAATATCATGTCGTCAAAAACACCCTGGCTCGGATCGCTCTTACCGGCGGCACCCACGACGCCATCAAGGACAAGTTCCATGAGAATTGCGGCGTGGCCTTTGGGTTCGACGACCCTGTGGCGGTGGCTAAGGCGTTGAGTGACTTTGCCAAGCAGAGCAAGCTGTTCAGCCTGCGCTGCGCCAGCCTGGACGGCAAGGAGATGTCCGCCGACCAGGTCGAGGCCCTGGCAAAGCTGCCCGGCAGGGAGCAGCTGCTCGGCCAGCTGCTCGGCACCATGAACGCCGTGCCCACCAACTTTGTGTCGCTCTTCGCCAATATGCTGCGTGGCCTGCTCTACGCCCTCAAGGCTATTGAGGAGCAGAAGGGCAAGGCCGCGGCCTAGCGGCGGTTTGGACGCGTAACCATCCAGCCAAAGATCAGGAGATTCATCATGGCCGTTACCAAAGAAGAAGTGGTTGAATTCATTTCCAATATGACCGTCCTCGAGCTTTCCGAGTTCATCAAGGAGCTTGAGGAGAAGTTCGGCGTTTCCGCTGCCGCCCCGGCTGCCGCCATGGTCATGGCCGCTCCGGCCGCTGGTGGCGATGCCGCTGCCGCCGCCGAGGAGAAGACCGAGTTCGACGTGGTGCTCAAGGCCGCGGGCGCCAACAAGATCGGCGTCATCAAGGTCGTGCGCGCCCTGACCAGCCTTGGCCTCAAGGAAGCCAAGGAGAAGGTGGACGGCGCCCCCTCCACCCTCAAGGAGGGCGTCTCCAAGGAAGAGGCCGAGGAAGCCAAGAAGCAGCTCACCGAGGCCGGCGCCGAAGTGGAGATCAAGTAAGCCTGGGCCGCCGCTGGGCGGCACCCGGATATCTTGCTGGAACGGCGGCCCCCCCGGGGGTCGCCGTTTTTGCGCCGGAACCGGGGAAATCCGCATGTATAGGCTCCGGGGGCATGGACATGAATATCCTGAGTCTGGGCTTGCAAGTGCTCAATGCGCCCCTGCGCGCGCTGGGACATGCCGTCATGGGGGCGGATCATGTCGCCGATGCCGATCTGCCGCTCGAGCATCCGGTCGTCTGGCAGCGGATCGAACGGGCGCTCCGGTCCGCGGGTTTCGTTCCCGACGCGGTGATCTATACCGACAACGGCAACCTGCCCTTTTTGCTCGACCCCTATGCCATCCCCTGCCCGGCCGTGTATTATTCCATAGATACCTATTGCAATCCCTGGCATGTGCCCTACGCCCACACTTTCGACATGGTCTGCGTCGCCCAGAAGGATTTTGTGCCCCTGTTCCGGGAGGATGGTCAGGACGCCCGCTGGCTGCCCCTGTTCTGCATGCTGCACGGGGAGGACCGTCCCTTCGCGGAGCGGCGGGTGCCGGTTTCTTTCGTGGGCACGCTGGGGCACAGGAACAATCCGGACCGCAAGCCGTTTCTCGAGCGCTTCGATGCCCTGCTGCCGCTCGATTTTCACAGCGGCGATTTTCGTCCCGTTTTTGCCGACAGCAAGATCGTGCTCAACCAGACCGCCTTTTCGGAGATCAATTTCCGCTGTTTTGAGGCCATGGCCCTGGGCGCGGCGCTGCTGATGGAAAAATGCGGCAATGGCATGGACGAGCTTTTCCGCCCGGGCGAAAACATCCTGCCCACATATACGCGCAACAACGCGGCCGAGGCCGCCAGGATCGCCTCCATCTATCTGAAACGGCCGCAGGCGCTGGCGGAGATCGCCGCCAACGGGCGTCAGTTGGCGATCTCGCGGCACGATGTCACCAGCCGCGCCCGGAGCTTGCTGGAGATGATCGACGGACTGCGGAAAGCCAAAAAGCATTGCCAGCGCCTGGGCGCGGCCCAAAGCCATCGCGTTCATGCCCGCGTGGCCTTTGGCATGCTGGCCGCTGAACTGGACGGGGAAAAATGGCGCCCCTACCGCGACTTTTTCCTCCATATCGCCACCCGCTGACCGCTCTTGGTCCTGCGCGGCGCGCGTGCGGACAGGGGGCCGGCCGCCCCGCCCGCGCTGCGGGGAGATCGCAAAAGTCCGGGAAAGGGGAGGGCACCGGACGGCGGCCGGGGGCGTTGCGCGGCCGTCCCGAAAATTTCTTTTTCCGCGCACTTGCCAAATGTTGAAATTGTGGATATTTGATTTCGTTCACGAAGCATGCGGGAGGGTGCAGTTCTGCTTTCGATAACCTGCTGCAAAAGAAGGTTTTTTTAAATACATGGCGCAATGACCCAGGCCCTGCGGTCCGGCAGGGATGGGTTTTTGTCGTCTTTGTCGCGTTCGGCAGGTAGTGTTTGGCGTTTCCCCCGACGCGCGTTCCCGGCACAGCCACGGCGCGAGTCCCCTTTTTCCCGTGGCGGACGCAACCGCTAGACCTCTTGAGGTACTCATGAGCCAGCTCAGCAAACAGTTCGGCAAAATCAAGACTTCCCTGCCCATTCCCCATCTGCTGAATCTCCAGATCGATTCCTACCGGAAGTTTCTTCAGGAAGGTGTACCCGAGGCGGACCGCGATCGCAATGAGGGGCTTGAAGGCGTTTTTCATACGGTCTTTCCCATCGAGGATTTCAACAAGACCGCGAGCCTCGAGTTTGTCTCCTATGAGATCCAGGAGCCGAAGTACGACCAGGCCGAGTGCATTTCCAAGGGCCTGACCTACGAGGCCCCGGTGCGTATCCGGGTGCGGCTGGTAGTCTATGATACGGACGAGACCTCGGGGAACCGCACCATCCGCGACATCAAGGAGCAGGACATCTATTTCGGCACGCTGCCGCTCATGACCGAGAAGGGCACCTTCATCATCAACGGCACGGAGCGCGTCATCGTCAACCAGCTCCAGCGTTCGCCGGGCATCATTTTCGAGCATGACGGCGGCAAGACGCACACCAGCCGCAAGGTGCTCTACTCCTGCCGCATCATCCCCATGCGCGGCTCGTGGCTCGATTTCGACTTCGACCACAAGGACATCCTCTATGTCCGCATCGACCGCCGCCGCAAGATGCCGGCCACCATCCTGTTCAAGGCCATGGGCATGAGCAAGGAGCAGATCCTCAACTACTTCTATACCCGCGAGCACTATCTGCTCGAAGACGGCGGCCGCCTGCTCTGGGAAGTGGAAAAGGACCTGTACCGCAAGGACACGGCCTACGCCGACATCACCGACAAGGAAGGCAATGTGCTGGTCCGGGCGGGCAAGCCCGTCACCAAGCGGGCCTGGCGCCAGATCTGCGAGGGGGGCATCCCGGCCATCGAGGTGCGCCCCGATCTGCTGGACGGCATGTTCCTCGCCGAGGACGCGGTCGACCCCGAAACGCACGAGGTGCTGGCCGAAGCCGCCGACGAGATCACGCAGGGCCTTCTGGAACGCTGCCGCGAGGCCGGCATCCGGCGCATCTCCGTCCTGCACACCAAGGGCACGGACACCTCCTCGTCCATCCGCGACACCCTGGTGCAGGACCGCATCCCCGACCAGCAGAAGGCCCAGGAGGAGATCTACCGCAGGCTGCGGCCCTCTTCTCCGCCCACGCCCGAGATCGCGGCCAGCTTTTTCGACAACCTGTTCCGCAATCCCGATTACTATGACCTCTCGCCGGTGGGCCGCTACAAGCTCAACCAGCGCCTGGGGCTGAACGAACCGGCGGACCTGCGCGTTCTGAGCGACGAGGACATCCTCACCGCCATCAAGGTGCTGGTCCAGCTCAAGGACAGCCACGGACCCGCCGATGACATCGATCATCTGGGCAACCGCCGCGTGCGCCTGGTGGGCGAGCTGGTGGAAAACCAATACCGCATCGGCCTGGTACGCATGGAGCGCGCCATCAAGGAGCGCATGAGCCTTCAGGAGATCTCCACGCTCATGCCGCACGATCTGATCAATCCCAAGCCCGTGGCCGCGGTGCTCAAGGAGTTTTTCGGCACCTCCCAGCTCTCGCAGTTCATGGACCAGACGAACTCCCTTTCCGAGGTCACGCACAAACGCCGCCTTTCGGCCCTCGGACCCGGGGGCCTCACGCGCGAGCGCGCGGGCTTTGAGGTGCGCGACGTCCACACCTCGCACTATGGCCGCATCTGCCCCATCGAAACGCCGGAAGGCCCGAACATCGGACTCATCGTTTCGCTGACCACCTATGCCAAGGTCAATGACTATGGCTTCATCGAAACGCCCTACCGCGTGGTGCGGGGCGGCGCGGTCACGGACGAGGTGGTGCATCTGGACGCCTCGCGCGAGGGCGACGAAGTGGTGGCCCAGGCCGACGCGCGCATGGACGCGGACGGGCATCTGCTGGACGAATACGTCACCGTGCGCGTCAAGGGCGAGGTGGAGATGCGTCACCGCGACGAGGTGACGCTCATGGACATCTCGCCAAGCCAGATGGTCTCCATCTCGGCCGCACTCATTCCCTTCCTGGAGCATGACGACGCCAACCGCGCGCTCATGGGTTCCAACATGCAGCGCCAGGCCGTGCCGCTCCTGCGTTCGGAAAAGCCCCTGGTGGGCACCGGCATGGAAACGGACGTGGCGCGCGACTCCGGCGCCTGCATCGTGGCCCCGGCCGACGGCCGCGTGGAATACGCGGACGCGGACCGCATCGTGGTGGCCTACGAGGGCGACATCTACAAGGAGCAGGGCGGCGTGCGCGCCTATGACCTGCTCAAGTACCACAAGTCCAATCAGAATTCGTGCTTCGGGCAAAAGCCCACCTGCCGCCCCGGCGACATGGTGAAAAAGGGCCAGATCCTGGCGGACGGCCCGGGCATCGACGAGGGCCAGCTGGCGCTGGGCAAGAACCTCGTGGTGGCCTTCATGCCCTGGTGCGGCTACAACTATGAGGACTCCATCCTCATTTCCGAGCGCACCGTGCGCGACGACACCTTCACCTCCATCCACATCGAGGAATTCGAGGTGGTGGCGCGCGACACCAAGCTCGGCCCCGAGGAGATCACCCGCGACATCCCCAATGTCAGCGAGGACATGCTCCGCAACCTTGACGAGAGCGGCATCATCCGCATCGGCGCGCCGGTCAAGCCGGACGACATCCTCGTGGGCAAGATCACGCCCAAGGGCGAGACCCAGCTCACCCCGGAAGAGAAGCTCCTCCGCGCCATTTTTGGCGAGAAGGCCCGCGACGTGAAGAACACGTCCCTCAAGGTGCCGCCGGGAGTGGAGGGCACCATCATCGACGTCAAGGTCTTCAACCGCCGCTCGGGCGAGAAGGATGAGCGCACCCTCGCCATCGAGGCGCATGATACGGCCGTGTTGGACCAGAAAGAGGCCGACCACATGCGCGCCCTGGGCGAGCGCACCCGCGCGAGGATCGCGCCCCATGTGCTCGGCAAGCAGACCGCGTCCTCCGTCGCCGGCAGGAAGAAGGGCGAGATCCTGGTGGAGGCCGGCGCCGCGCTGACCGCCGCGCAACTGGCGGAACTGCCGGTGAAGAAGCTGGCCGGCCTGTTCAAGAGCAAGGAAGTCAACGACGAAGTGGCCGCCCTGCTCAAGGACTATGACCGCGAGGTGGACTACCTCCACGGCATCTACGATTCCAAGCGCGAAAAGGTCTCGGAAGGCGACGACCTCGCGCCGGGCGTCATCAAGATGGTCAAGGTCTATGTGGCTATCAAGCGCAAGCTCTCGGTGGGCGACAAGATGGCGGGCCGCCACGGCAACAAGGGCGTGGTTTCCTGCATCCTGCCCGAGGAGGACATGCCCTTCTTCGCCGACGGCCGCCCCGTGGACATCGTGCTCAACCCCCTGGGCGTGCCCTCGCGCATGAATATCGGCCAGATCATGGAGACCCACCTCGGCTGGGGCGCCAAGGAGCTTGGCCGCCAGCTCGCCGAGCTGGTGGATTCCGGCGCCATGCTCGATTCCGTCCGCAAGGAGGTCAAGGCGGTCTTCAAGTCGCCCGAGATCGACGCCCTGGTGGACGGCATGGACGACGAGGAGTTCGTGGCCTCGGTCAAAAAGCTGCGTAACGGCATCGTCACGCGCACGCCGGTCTTTGACAGCGCCACCGAAGAGGAGATCTGGGGCTGGCTGGAAAAGGCGGGCCTCGCCAGCGACGGCAAGACCGTCCTCTACGACGGCCGCACGGGCGAACCCTTCAAAAACCGCGTGACCACGGGCGTCATGTATATCCTCAAGCTGCACCACCTGGTGGACGAGAAGATCCATGCCCGTTCCACGGGTCCCTATTCCCTCGTCACCCAGCAGCCCCTGGGCGGCAAGGCGCAGTTCGGCGGCCAGCGCCTCGGCGAAATGGAAGTCTGGGCGCTGGAGGCCTATGGCGCGGCGTACCTCCTGCAGGAATTCCTCACGGTCAAGTCCGACGACGTGGCCGGACGCGTCAAGATGTACGAGAAGATCGTCAAGGGCGACAACTTCCTTGAAGCCGGCCTGCCGGAATCCTTCAACGTGCTTGTCAAGGAACTCATGAGCCTTGGTCTGGACGTCAACCTTCACCAGGAAGAAGGCAAGAAGCCCCGGCGCGTGGGCTGGATGCACGATGGCGGCAACGACGCCGAATAGGCGGCTCCTGGGCTGCGCTGCGGCCCCGGACCCCGGCGCGGCCGCCCGGAAGCGGCGGAGCGAAGACCCTCAACGAGCTTTTCACAAGGCAGGGTAGAGATATATGAGTCTGGACGATCTGTTCACGGCACGCGGCACCTCCACCAACGCGACCAATATCCGCAACCTCAAGGCCATCCAGATCTCCATCGCGTCGCCGGAGGCCATTCGGGAATGGTCGTACGGCGAGGTGAAAAAGCCGGAGACCATCAACTACCGCACGTTCAAGCCGGAGCGCGACGGCCTGTTCTGCGCCAAGATCTTCGGCCCGGTCAAGGACTACGAGTGCAACTGCGGCAAGTACAAGCGCATGAAGCACCGCGGCATCGTCTGCGAAAAGTGCGGCGTGGAGGTCATTGCCTCCAAGGTGCGGCGCGAGCGCATGGGCCACATCGAGCTTGCCGCGCCCGTGGCGCATATCTGGTTCCTCAAGACGCTCCCCTCCAAGATCGGCACCCTGCTCGACATGACCATGGCCGATCTCGAGAAGGTGCTCTATTTTGACTCCTATATCGTGCTGGACCCCGGCCAGGTGCCCGGCATCCAGAAGCAGCAGGTCATTTCCGAGGACCAGTACCTCCAGATCATCGAGCGCTACGGCGAGGACGCCCTCACCGTGGGCATGGGCGCCGAGGCCGTCCGCACCCTGCTGGAAGAGCTGGACTTGGAGAAGCTGCGCGTGGAGCTGCGCGAAGAGGGCGAGTCCACCAAGAGCCAGACCCGCAAGAAGAAGATCACCAAGCGCCTCAAGATCGTGGAGGCCTTCCTGGAGTCGCAGAACAAGCCGGAATGGATGATCATGGAGGTCATCCCGGTCATCCCGCCGGAACTGCGGCCCCTGGTGCCGCTGGATGGCGGCCGTTTCGCCACCTCGGACCTCAACGACCTCTACCGGCGCGTCATCAACCGCAACAACCGTCTGAAGCGGCTCATGGAGCTGGGCGCGCCGGAGATCATCATCCGCAACGAAAAGCGCATGCTCCAGGAAGCCGTGGACGCGCTGTTCGACAACGGCCGCCGCGGCCGCGCCATCACCGGCACCAACGGGCGCCCGCTCAAGTCCCTTTCCGACATGATCAAGGGCAAGCAGGGCCGCTTCCGTCAGAACCTGCTCGGCAAGCGCGTGGACTATTCCGGCCGTTCGGTCATCACCGTGGGACCGTACCTCAAGCTGCACCAGTGCGGCCTGCCCAAGAAGATGGCCCTGGAGCTGTTCAAGCCCTTCATCTATTCGGAGCTGGAGAAACGCGGCTACGCCTCCACCATCAAGAGCGCCAAGAAGATGGTGGAGCGCGAGGAACTGGTGGTCTGGGACATCCTTTCGGAAGTGGTGCGCGAGTATCCCATCCTGCTCAACCGCGCGCCCACCCTGCACCGCCTGGGCATCCAGGCCTTTGAGCCGCTCCTGGTGGAGGGCAAGGCCATCCGTCTGCATCCGCTCGTCTGCACCGCCTACAATGCGGACTTCGACGGCGACCAGATGGCCGTCCACATCCCGCTCTCGGTGGAGGCGCAGATCGAGTGCCGCGTGCTCATGATGAGCACCAACAACATCCTTTCCCCGGCCAATGGCGGCCCGGTCATCGTGCCCTCGCAGGACATCGTGCTCGGCCTCTACTACATGACCGTGGAACGCAGCTTTGAAAAGGGCGAGGGCATGACCTTCTGCGCCCCGTGGGAGGTGGAGAGCGCCTACGACGCGGGCCAGGTCTCGCTGCATGCCCGCGTCAGGGTGCGCATGCCTGACGGCAAGCTCTACGACACGACACCGGGCCGCGTCCTCGTGAGCGGCATCCTGCCGCCCGAGCTGCCCTTTGAAACGGTGAACACCGTGCTCACCAAGAAGGCCATCGCCCGGCTCGTGGGCGCGGCCTACCGCAGCTGCGGCATCAAGTCCACGGTCATCCTCTGCGACCGGCTCAAGGACATGGGCTACGAGTTCGCCACCCGCGCGGGCGTGACCATCGGCGTCAAGGACCTCACCATCCCGGAGAGCAAGAAGGACATCCTCGCCAAGTCCCAGGCCGAGGTCGATGACATCGAGCGTCAGTATCGCGACGGCATCATCACCCGCACCGAGAAATACAACAAGGTGGTGGATGTCTGGACCAAGGCCACCCAGGATGTCTCCGCGGAAATGACCAAGGAGATCTCCCACGATGTCGTCACCGACCCGGTGACGGGCCGCACGGAGGAAAACCAGAGCTTCAACCCCATCTTCATGATGTCCAACTCCGGCGCGCGCGGCAATCAGGACCAGATGCGCCAGCTTGCCGGCATGCGCGGCCTCATGGCTAAGCCTTCCGGCGAGATCATCGAGACGCCCATCACCTCGTCCTTCCGCGAGGGGCTTTCGGTGCTCCAGTACTTCACCTCCACCCACGGCGCGCGCAAGGGCCTGGCCGATACGGCCCTCAAGACGGCCAACTCCGGGTATCTTACCCGCCGCCTGGTGGACGTGGTGCAGGATGTCATCGTTTCCGAGCATGACTGCGGCACGGTGGATGGCATCGAGCTTACGCACCTCAAGGAGGGCGGCGACATCAAGACCCCGCTCTCCGAGCGCGTGGTGGGCCGCGTCCTCCTCTACCCGGTCATGGACCCGGACGAACCCGAGACCGTGCTCCTGCCCGAAAACACGCTCATCACCGAGGCCGAGGCCAGGCTCATCGACAGGAAGGGCATCTCCTCGGTGACGGTGCGTTCGCCGCTGACCTGCCAGTCGGAACGCGGCATCTGCGCCCTCTGCTACGGGCGCGACCTGGCGCGCGGCCACCTCGTCAATACCGGCGAGACCGTGGGCATCATCGCGGCGCAGTCCATCGGCGAGCCGGGCACCCAGCTCACCATGCGTACCTTCCACATCGGCGGCACGGCATCGAGCACCATCGAGAAAAACAAGTTCGAGGCCCAGAACGCGGGCCGCGTCATCCTCAACCGCGTGCGCGCCGTCACCAACCGCGATGGCGCCCAGCTCGTGCTCGGCAAGAGCGGCCAGCTGACCATCGTTGACCCGCAGGGACGCGAGCGCGAAAAGTACATCCTGCCCAACGGCGCGCGCCTCATGGTGCACGACGGCGAAGAGATCGCCAAGGGCGCGGTGCTCGCCGAATGGGACCCGTTCAACGAGCCTTTCGTGGCCGAGGAGGAGGGCGTCGTCCGCTTCTCGGACATCATCGACGGCAAGACCGTGCAGGAAAAGGTGGACGATGTGACGCGCCAGGCCTCCATGACCATCATGGAGTACCGCACCACCAACTTCCGGCCGGCCATCTCCATCTGCGATGAGGACGGCACGGTGAAAAAGCGCGGGCACGGTTCCGCGGCCGCCGTTTATACCCTGCCTGTGGGTTCCATCATCATGGTCAAGGACGGCCAGGCCATCCAGGCCGGCGACATCATCGCCCGCAAGCCGCGCGAGACCTCGAAGACCAAGGATATCGTCGGCGGTCTGCCGCGCGTGGCCGAGCTTTTCGAGGTCCGCAAGCCCAAGGACAAGGCCGAGATCTCCGAGATCGCCGGCACCGTCACCTATGAGGGCGAATCCAAGGGCAAGCGCAAGCTGGTGGTCACGCCGGAGATCGGCGAAGCCAAGGAATACCTTGTGCCCAAGGGCAAGCACATCACCGTGGCCGATGGCGACTTTGTGGAAGCCGGCGACGCGCTCACGGAAGGCTACCCCGAGCTGCACGACATCCTGCGTACCCGCGGCGAAAAGTTCCTGGCGCGCTATCTGGTGGACGAGATCCAGGAAGTCTATCGCTTCCAGGGCGTGGGCATTGACGACAAGCACATCGAAGTCATCGTGCGCCAGATGCTCAAGAAGGTGACCATCCTCGACGCGGGCGGCACGAGCTTCCTGGTGGGCGAGCAGGTGGACAAGGCCGAGTTCCGGCAGGAGAACCAGAAGGCCATCGCCGAGGGGCGCGCGCCCGCCACGGCGGAACCGCTGGTGCTGGGCATCACGCAGGCCTCGCTCACGACCTCTTCCTTCATCTCGGCGGCGTCCTTCCAGGAAACCACCAAGGTGCTCACCGAAGCCTCGCTCAAGGGCAAGATGGACCACCTGCGCGGCCTCAAGGAGAATGTCATCGTGGGCCGCCTCATTCCGGCGGGCACGGGCTACCGCGAATACGTCAACGGCGAGATCGAGGTGCCCGAACAGAAGGAACGCCCGGACAAGTTCCTGGAGGAACTGGAAGAAAATCCGGTCATGGTGGACCTGTCCCGCTAGGCGCTGCCTGAAAGACATGACGCAGAGGACCCGTCCGGAAACGGTCGGGTCCTTTACGGTTCGCGCTACCTGTGCCGCTCAGCTCCGCGCCACCACCCGCAATCGCCTGTAATCCGCCATCCAGACGCTGCCGTTCCACAGGCGGGGGCGCGTCAGTTCTTCCACGCGCTCCAGAAGCGCTTCTTGCCGTCTTTCAGGCATCGTCCCCAGGTCGGCGGCAAAAAACTGCCGCATCCAGTTCCGCAAGCCCTGTTCGCCGCCGCGCAGGGGCGTTGGGCGGTCATAGGCCACTGCCTGCTCACAGGTGAAACGGTTGTCCACAAGGAGACTCGCAAACGTTTCCGCCGTGGGAAACGTGAACCTGCCGGTATAGGCATAACCATGCTCTCCGCAGGCGCGGGAAAAGGCCTCTTCGATAGTCGCCACGTTTCCTCGCGCGCCAAACTCGCATATCAGCCGCCCCTGGGCCTTCAAGGCGCGGCGAATTCTTTTCAGCAGGCGGTCGTGGTCGGGTATCCAGTGAAAGACGGCATTGGAAAAGACGATATCGAACTGGCGTTCAAAGGGCAGGCTCAGCGCGTCACCGACCATGAAGGCAAGATGCGGAAAGCGCTGTTTTGCCCTGCCAATCATCTCCGGCGATGCATCAATGCCCACAACGCTGCCCGCACGGGCGGCCAGCTGGTCCGTCAGTGTCCCGGTGCCGCAGCCGAGGTCAAGAATGGACTGGGATGCATCGGGAGCGATACATTCCAGAAGCCCCTTGCCGTATTCCGCCACAAAGTCATGCTGTGTGTCATACAGCGCGGAATCCCATTGCATGGATTTCTCCAGGGTTGGGAAAGTCATCCGTTCCGTAGGCCGCTTGCGGCCAGCCAGCGGGCAAACGCGGCTTCGGCGCGGGCGGCGTAGAGGGCCTTGCGTTCCTTTTTGCGCGCGTGTTCCTCCAGCTCCGGCATGAGGCCGAAATGGACATTGGACGGCTGGAAGCGTTTCTCCGGCCGCCGCAGATGTCCAAGCAGCGCGCCCAGAGCCGTTTCCGGCGGCGGCATGGGCAGGCTGCGGCCGCCAGCGCGCGCCGCGAGGAACAGGCCAAGCCAGAGTCCGCTGGCCGCGGATTCCACATAGCCCTCCACGCCGGAGATCTGCCCGGCAAGGAAGACGCCGGGCCGGTTTTTCAGCTCCAGCTCCGGGGTGAGCGCTTCCGGCGCATTGACGTAGGTATTGCGGTGCATGCTGCCATAGCGGGCAAACTCGGCATTTTCCATGCCGGGCACCAGACGGAAGATGCGCTCCTGCTCCGCCTGGAGGAGCTTTGTCTGGCAGCCCACCAGATTGCAGGTCTCCGCATTGGCATTCTCCGCCCGGAGCTGAAGCACGGCCCATGGCCGCCGTCCGGTGCGCGGGTCCACAAAGCCCACGGGCTTGAGCGGCCCGAAGGTCAGCGTCCTCGGGCCGCGCCGGGCAAGGGCCTCCAGCGGCATGCAGCCTTCAAAGTGGACTTCCCGCTCGAAGTCCCGGGTCTCCATGACGCGTCCCGCACACAGCGCCGCGAAAAAGGTCTCGTATTCCTCGCGGCTCATGGGGCAGTTGAGGTAGTCGCCCTCGCCTTCGGCCTCGCCGTTTTCCGCGCCGTAGCGCGAAGCGCGGAAAACCACCGACCTGTCCAGCGAGTGCGTCCAGACGATGGGCGCGATGGCGTCATAAAAATAGCAGTATTCCCTGCCGATGACCGCGCCCAGCGCGGCGGAAAGCCCGTCGGAAGCCAGGGGACCCGCCGCAATGACGATGCCCGCGCCACCGTGGCGGGCCAGCTCCGGGTCGTCCAGGCTCTCGATGCGCGCATGCCGCACGCTGATGCCCGGGTGGGCTTCCACCGCCCCGGTCATGGCGCGGGCGAATGCCTCGCGGTCCACGGCCAGCGCCTTGCCCGCGGGCACGCGGCAGGCATCCGCCGTGGACAGGAAAACGCTGCCCAGGACGCGCATCTCGGCCTTGAGCAGGCCCACGCCGGAGGTGCGTTCGTCCGAGCGCAGGGAATTGGAGCACACCAGCTCCGCGCACAGGTCGCTCACATGCGCCGGGGAACGGAAAAGGGGCTTTTGCTCAAAGAGCGTCACCGCATGGCCCGCGCGCGCCAGTTGCAGGGCGCATTCGCAGCCCGCAAGGCCGGCGCCGACCACGGCAAAGGAAGAAGAAGGCATGGAGGCTCCTGCTGGTTTCCGGTTTCACGCAGCATGGAGGAAAACACGGCGGATGGCAAGCCGGGGGGGCGCTCTCCCGCATCGCCGCGCATGAGGGGAAAAGGCGCTGAAAAACCCCGGCCGCGCTGAGCGGCCGGGGTCAGGGAGCGGAACGGGGCGGGAGGGGCTAGTTGCCCATCAGCCAGTTCATGGGCGCGAGCGAGAGCTTGGGGAAGAAGAGGAGCAGGAAGAGCATGAAGATCTCCATCAGCAGGAAGGGGATCAGATGCTTGACCAGTTCCACGATCTTGATGTTGCCCACGCCGCAGACGACATAGAGCACCGTGCCCACCGGCGGCGTGATGACGCCGATGCCGAGGTTGAGGATGAAGAGCAGGCCGAAGTAGTAGGGATCGATGCCGGCCTGCTGGATCATGGGGAAGAAGACCGGGGCGAAGATCAGGATGTTGGGCGTAAGATCCATGACCATGCCGATGAGGAACAGGAAGATATTGATGCACAGGAGCAGCAGGATGGGGGAATCCATCAGCGGCTCGAAGAGCGCGCCCATCTGCTGGGGAATGTCGGCGGAGGTGATGAAATAGCCCACGGCCGACGCGGTGGCTACGATGAGCATGACCACGGACGTGGTGCGGGCCGCCGCGGCGCTCACCCGCAGCAGTTGCTTGACGGTAAGCTCGCGGTAGTAGAGCACGCAGACCACAATGGCATAGACGGAGGCGAAGGCGCCGCCTTCCGTGGGGGTGAAGATGCCGAAGCGGATGCCGCCCAGAAGCAGGACCGGCATGAGGAAGGCCGGGGTGGAATCGAGAATGATCTTGATCTTTTCCTGCCGGGTGAAGGTGATGGTCTCATTGTAGCCGTCGATGCGGACGATGAAGAACCACACGGTCATGAGCGCCAGGCCGATGAAGATGCCCGGGAACAGGCCGATCATGAACAGCTTGGTGATGGAAAGGCCGCCCACCGTCGCGCCCAGGAGGATGAAGTTGGTGGAAGGCGGGATGATGGGACCAAGGATGGCGCCGGAGGAGATGATGGCCCCGGCCCGGCCCGGCTTGTAGCCCACTTCTTTCATCATCGGCAGCAGCAGCGAGCCGAGGGCCGCGGCCTCGCCCACGGAACTGCCCATGAGACCGGCAAAGATGATGCTGGAAACGACGGCCGCATAGCCGAGGCCGCCGCGCACCCGGCCCATCATGAGCTGGGCGAGCTGGACGACCCGCTGCGAAAGGCCGCCCGCGGCCATGATCTCGCCCGCGAAGACGAAGAAGGGGATAGCCATGAGCGGATAGTTGTTGGCCCCGTCCAGCATGGTGGTGGCGATGATGATCGGGTCGAAAAAGCCCGAATAGGCCATGAGCACCAGGGCGCAGATCACCAGCACAAGACAGATGGGAATGCCGAAGGCGAGAAAGAAGAAAAGGGTCGCAAGAAAGATGAACAGTTCCATGGTTCCCCCCTACGCCTTCTCGAATTCGGAGACGGGGCGCCTCAGCAGCGCGATGAAGTCCCGCAGCTGGATGATGAGCGCCGCGGCGGCCATGATCGGCAGGGTGCCGTAAATGAACGTCATGTTCACGCCGGTGGACACCGATTCCTGGTCATAGGTGGACATCACATAGACCACGCCGCCCCACAGCAGGACGCCCACGACCGCCATGCCGACGAGGCTCGCGATGATCTCGACGGTCTTCCGGGAGACGCCGTGGAGCATGTCCACGAACATGTCCACCGCGATGTGCTTTTTCCGGTAGAAGGCCTCGATGGAGCCGAAAAACGTGATGTAGATGAAGAGGAACCTGGCCCATTCCTCGCTGGGGGGATAGCTGGAAGAGAACAGGTAGCGCAGCATGGCGTTGTAGAACACAAGACCGATCATGCCCAGAAAGATGACGGCGCAAAAAATCTGGAAGAGAAATTCACCAACGGTATCCTGCTTGGGAGCAGGCTCGGACTCCGGAACCGTATCCAGAACTTGTGCGTATTCGGCCGGGTCTCTGGCGCTGTCCTGCGTTTCCTTGTCGGGCTGTGTTGGCATAATGACCTCATCAACGGATGATCGGGAGTGGAGAGGGAGCGGAAATTTCCGCAGGAACATCCAGCGCCGGCGTTGCCGGTGCGCCGCAAAACCGCAGTGGCCCGGCCCTCTGGCAGCCCGGCCGTCGTTGCCTCCGCGCGGAAGGGCCGCCCGGGGCCGCATGTGCCGGCTGCCTCCGGCTGCCGCCGCACGCAGGCAGGAAGCCTGTGCGGGCCGCCGTTGCCGTGCCGCTGGCCGACGGCCGCTCATGTCTCTCCGCCCGCGTGGCCGCCGTGGGGCGGGCCGCGACCGGGCGGGACAGGGCAAACGGGGTCCCATGCCTCCGGCACGGGACCCCGGAGGAACGGGACCTACTTCGCGTAGCGCTTGGCGCTCTCGAGGATCTCCTTGGCGTTGGGCACATGCTGCTTGCTCTTCGGATCGGTGAAGAGGGTCCAGCTGCGCTCGCCGGCTTCGGTCATGTACTTCTTCAGTTCGGGGGTAGGCTCGGAGATATGGCCCTTGCCCGCGGTGATCTTCTTGGCCGCGTCCTCGTCGGCCTGGACCATCAGCTTCCACACGTCCTCGGCGGCCTGGTTGGCGGCCTGGTCGAACCACTTGCGGTCCTGTTCGGGCAGGCTCTTGTAGAACTTGTCATTGATGAACAGGGAGTGCAGCACCAGGATGTGGCCGGTCTTGGTCACTTCGGGGGCGTACTCGTACACGCCGGTGGAGGCGATGTCGCTCAGGGGGCTGTCGCCGCCGTCGATGGCGCCGGACTCGATGGAGGTCATGACTTCCGCGAAGGGCATGGGCTGGCCGGAGATGCCGGCCTCCTTGGCGAAGTTGGTGTAGAGCGGAATATTGGGCACGCGCATCTTCAGGCCCTTGATGTCGTCGATGCTCTTCACGGGCTTCTTGGTGTAGAAGTGGCGGAAGCCAAGCGGGAAGACGTTCATGGTGCGCATGCCGGACTTTTCGGTGAAGCCGTCCGTGATGAGCTTGAAGGTGTCGCCCTGCATGGCGCGATGGGCATGGTCAAGGTCTTCATAGAGCATGGGCGTTTCCAGCATGGCCATGGCCGGATGGAACTTGGACATCTGGGTGCCCGTGGCGCACATCTGGATGGTGCCGCGCCGGGTCTGGTCGATGTAGGAGTCTTCCTTGCCCAGCTGGCTGTTGGGGTAAACCTTGACTTCGTACTTGCCATTGGAAAGTTTTTCCAGATATTCCCCGAACTTGTGCATGCCAATGGTTTCCGGCTCGCCCTCGGGTTTCATGCCCGCGATCTTGATGATCGTTTTGGCCTCCGCCGAGGGGGCAACGGAGAGCGCCAGACCGCAGAACAGACCCAGCGCCACGCACATGGCGAGAAGACGTTTCATCACAGAAATCCTCCTTTGATGGTGAACCCGGCTGCCCCGCCGTTTCCGCCGCGTACCGACCGGGAGACGTGGCGGCGGGGCATTGCGGAAGCCCCACCGGCTTTCCGGT
The DNA here is from genome assembly GCF_910584445.1 of uncultured Desulfovibrio sp. Classification (GTDB taxonomy): domain Bacteria; phylum Desulfobacterota; class Desulfovibrionia; order Desulfovibrionales; family Desulfovibrionaceae; genus Desulfovibrio. Next base: position 124,303 of record NZ_CAJUBO010000003.1, on the reverse strand, counting down.
GGCGCCCATGCCGCGCCAGGATGGATCGCAAAGATCCGTGGAGCTATCGCTTGGAACCAATTTTACTTGACGTGGCGGTTAAAATTCAATGCTTTTTTTGAGAAAATTTTTTGGCACCGCCGCACCCGGGCGGAAGCCCTCCGCATGCGTTCAGCGCGCGTGCGCCCCGGCGGCAGGGAACAGCGCTTGACGAATCGCGCGCACCGGACTAGAAAATCCCAGTGCCGACAGGCACGTTGGGGTTTCGCCCGTGCCGGGATGGTGGAATTGGTAGACGCAGCGGACTCAAAATCCGCCGGGTTCACGCCCTTGCGAGTTCAAGTCTCGCTCCCGGTACCAGAACAGCAGGCAAGGGATCGCGGCAATGCGGTCCCTTTTTTGCGGCGTATTTTTGCATCGTCGTTGTGTATCATCATCGCCACGGCAAACGAAACAGGCCATCCCCGCGGGGACGGCCTGTTTCGTTTGCCGCTGGAACGTTGGCTAGGCGTTTTCCGCCGGCTTCGGTTCCATAAAGGTGAAATTGTCCTGATAGCAGCGCGTGAGCGGAACGCGCCACTTTTCCAGCGGAACGCGTTCGCGCGCGAACTCCGGCCGGCCGTCGGTTCCGTGCCGGATGAAGAGCCACGCGGGTCCCGCCGGGTCCATCCGCGGGAAATCCTCGCGGAAGTGCCCGGCCCGGCTCTCCTTGCGCTCCAGCGAGGCGCGCACGAAAAGCTCGCTCACAAAGGCCACGGACTCCACTTCATGCAGCTTGAGCAGATAGTGCGGGTCCGCGGCGGTCATGCGCGGCAGTTCCTCCGCGCGCAGGCGGCGGATCTCGGCCAGCGCCCGCTCCAGAGCCGGGCCGTTCTTGACGATGGAGACATCGTAGGGGAAGACGGCCGCCTGGATCCTGGTCAGGACCTGCTTGGGCGTCAGGCTGTCCGCGGCCGCGGGCCGCAGAGGCGCAAAGGCCCGTTCCAGCAGGGCCTCGGCCCGCGCCTCGTCCAGGGCGGGCGCGGCGTCCGCGTCCTTGAGCCATGCGGCGGCCGTTTCGCCCACCATATGCCCGGTGACGGCCGTGGTCATGAGGGCGAAGCCGCCCGCATAGACCCCCGGCTCGAGGCTGCGCGCCGTGCCCGCGGCAAAAAGCCCCTTCACGGCGGTGGAACCGTCGATCTCCGCCCGGATGCCGCCGTGGGAAACGGTCATCTGCGGCACCCATTCGGTATTGTCCCTGAACAGGTCCAGGCCGAGCCTGCACAGTTTTTCATAGTTGAGCTTCTGCCAGCCGGTCTGGGGCTTGAGCAGGACCATGTCCTCGTCGCGCAGGGGGCTGACGTCGAAGATGATGGGACCGCGCCCTGCGCGGATCTCCAGCGCCATGCCGATGGTGGTGAAGTGCGGGTCCGTATTGGACCCGAGCACGGGCGAGTAGCGGCTCATGAAATTTTCGCCCAGGCGGTTCACGAAACGCGCGCCCAGCGGGAAAAGATGGGTCTGCCCTTCCCAGGCGAAGAGGCGCGGCATGTTCCAGACGCGCGCAAATTCCAGGTCCTGCAGCTCGGCGCCCGCCTCGAAGGCCATACGCATGCCCTCGCCGGTGGGCGTGTTCTTGCCGTAGGAGGTCTTCCAGCCGCCCATGCCCGTGGCGGCCACCACGGCGCCGGCCCTGAAAATGTAGCCTTCGCCGCTGATGCTGTGGAAGCCCACGGCGCCGGTGATGCGGCCATCCTGCACAAGGTAGTCCGTGAGCATGATGCGCCCCAGGCGCGTGACGCCGGCATCCTTGAGCCGGGCCACCAGGCTCCTGACCATGAGTTCGCCGCCGCGCCCCTTGAACTGGGCCGGATAGAGCTTGACGTGGGGCAGACCGCGCTGGGGCACGCTCTTGAGCCTGCCGTCCGGCGTGTGGAAAAATTCGCAGCCGAAGCGCTCATAGTCGCGCATGCGGTCGGCCGAGCGCGAGAGCAGGGCCTCCATGAGCGGCTGGTCGCACAGGCCGTCAAAGTAGTACACCAGGTCTTCCAGCCAGCCGTCCACGGTGTCGGGCGGCAGGACGGCCTCGAAATCGCCCCCGGCCATGGTCATGAGTCCGCCCCAGTCCTGGGGTCCCTTGTCCACGATGCAGATTTTCCGGCCCGGCATAAGCTCGGCAAAGCGGTGCGCCGCCCAGAGTCCGGCGGAGCCGCCGCCGAGGATGAGCAGGTCGGTGTCAACGCGGTTGATCTTCATGGCGGTCTTCATGCGCGGCCTCCTCCAAGCTCCACGGGCACGTCGGGAAAGGTGGGCGGCAGCACTTCGCGCAGCGGGTCCACGTCAATGGACCCGGAAGGGCAGGCCCGCTCGCAGAGGAAACAGGTCATGCAGTCCTCGGGATAGGCGATGAACGCCTTCTTGTCCTCGCCCATGCGCAGCGCGTCCAGCGGGCAGATCCGCACGCAGGCGCCGCAGCCGATGCAGGTTTCAGGGTCGATGCTCTTGATCATGCGTGGTTTCTCCCGGCGCGGATGGCGCCTTTTCCGGGGAAAGGGCCACCCGCGCCGCACAGGCTGGAGGGAGGGCTGCCTGATTAGAAGGAATAGATGAAGAGGGCACTCACGTTCCAGGCGTCGCGGATGCCGCGCTTGCCGCCGCCGGTGGTGGCAAGGCCCCAGGTGTCGTCGGACTTGTCCAGCATGAGGTGGACATAGCTCGCCTCAAGATTGACCGAGAGGTTCTCGTAAATCTTGTACTGGTTGAGCAGGCCCATCTCCAGGGCATAGTCCTTGTCCGTGAGGTAGATGTTGTCGCGGCCCACGGGCACCGTGAAGTTGGTGGAATCATTGACGTTGGGCGACATCCACTTGCCGGTGCGGTCATGGATCTTCTCCAGGATGCCCGAGCTGTTGGTGCCGCCCCACAGGCTCACATGGAGGGTGTGTCGGAGATTGTGGAAAAAGCTCACGTTCTTCAGGCGCGCGCCCACGCCCCAGGTGCCGATGAGCGTATTGGCGAGCACGCGGTCGCGCTCCAGGCCGTTGATGTCCGGCCCGGCGAAGGTGTCGGAAAAGCCGGACACGCCAAAGTCGTTGACGATATAGGGCATGCGCTCGGAGCCGTTGCCCAGGTCGTCGTCATCGCCCGAGGCGTACCACCCGTAGATGCCGGGAACGCCCCAGTCCGTCTTGTATTCGAAGAGCAGGGCGCCCATCCAGCCCTTGCGGTCCATGGCCGGGTCGTCCATCCAGTTCACGCCGCCGTAGGTGAATTCCCAGGCGATGCGGAAGGGGTCCCACAGGGTCAGCTCGCCGGTGAGTCCCGCCCACCAGGCGTTGCCGTACTCGCTGGGCGTCTTGCGGTTGATGGCCTTCTTGTCGGCCAGGAGCGGGAACATGCCGCTGTAGAAATAGGTGGTGTCCACCTTGTTGCCGAAGGCCGGGCGGAAGAAGTTTTTCCCGCTGCGGAAGGCATTGGGTCCGATGGCGCCGTAAATGCCCCAGGGCGTCATGGCGACGCCGTCAAAGCGCAGGGGCACGAAGAGGCCGCCGAAGTCCACATTGTCGAGGAAGCCGTCCTGAGAGCCGTTTTCGGAAGTATAGTTGTCGTTGTAGGGCCGCATCCAGAAGCCGGTGAGCGAGAGATTGTCGTTGACCTTGTAGCTGGCCGTGATGCCCGCGCCGTCGGCCGTGAGCACCGTGGGACCGTCCAGGGCGAAGAACGGCGAGCGGAAGGCCTGGATGCCCATACGCACGGAAAGGTCGGTATTGGGCACCATCCAGTCGATGAAGGCCCGCTTGAGCTTGATCATGTTGGTGGCGTCCGCGCCCAGCGCGCCGCCGCTCTGGGCGCCGCTGGCCTTGCCCCAGATGAACTTGCCGATCTCGAAATAGACCTGGCCGCTCAGGCTTTCGGAAGCCACGGCGTCCAACTGGAGGCGCACGCGCGAGCGGGCCTCGAAGTCGTCTTCCAGGCTGTCATAGCCGGTGTGTCCCTTGTTGCTGAAGTTGCCGTTCTGGCCGTACTGGGCGCTGAACAGCCACCAGCCGTGCGCCTTGAAGTCGATGGCTTCGGCCTTGAGCGGCGCGCCGAGCAGGGCGGCCGAGGCAAGGGCCGCCGCCAGAAAACCCAGAACCAGTTTGCGCGATGCACAGAAACAGGAAAGCATGCATATCCCCCTTGTGCGCCCCTGCGGGGCGTTGAAAACAGTCTCGTGCCGTCCGATGCGCCGGGGATGCCCGGTCGGGCATCCCGGCGGCGGTCCCGCCGTCCTCCCCCGGACGGCGGAAGAAATGCCTAGACCTGCATCCTGAGCGGGAATGCGAAGCCGATGGCGCCGGTGGGGCAGCTGGTGCGGCAGTTGGCGCAATGCCAGCATTCGTCCCCGTGTTCCACCTGCGGGCGTTCAAGGCCGCCGCACGGCACCATCTCCAGCACATAGCCGGGGCAGTCGTCCACGCAGGTGCCGCAGGCCTTGCAGTGGCCGCAGTGCAGGCAGCGCGCCGCCTCGGTCATGGCCTGTTCGCGCGTGAGGCCCAGGTTGAGTTCGGCGAAGGGCTTGGCGCAGTCGTTGACGGCTTCCTTTTCCGGCTGGGCGGGCGCGTACTGGCTGATGCCGTAGATCTCCTCAAACGGCACCACATAGGGGTCGGCCGTGCCTGCCATGTCGTCGCGCGGCTCGAGCATGTTTTCCTCGTTGATGACCCAGACGCGCGCGTCCTCGCCGGTCAGGAAGGCGTGGACGGCAAAGGCCGCCCGCCGCCCGTTGCCCACGTCGCCGGCGGCGTAGTGCTTTTCGCAGCTCGTGGCCTGGCGTTCGTCCACCACGATCCAGCGGCGCGGGGTGAGCGCGAGGCCGCCCGCGTTTTCGCCGAGGAAGCCCAGGTCGGTCTTCATGCCCACGGCGAAGATGACCGTGTCGCAGTCAAGGGTGTGGCTGCCGCCGGGCACGGGGTCGAAGACCGGGCGGCCCGCGTCGTCGAAGCGGAATTCCTTGACCTCGTAAAAGTCCACGCCGGTCACGGCGTCGTTGTCCGTGCGGATGCCGGACATGGTGCAGCAGTTGTGGATCTGGATGCCCTCTCTGGCGGCCAGTTCCAGGTCTTCGGCCGGGGCGCGCATCTCGCCGGGCTTTTCCAGGCAGATGACGTGGATTTCCTCCGCGCCCAGGCGTCTGGCCGTGAAGGCGCAGTCAAAGCCCACGCCGCCGCCGCCCATGACGACCACCTTCTTGCCCACCTTGCCGGCGGCGCGGCCCATGGCGGCCTCGCGGAGAAACTCCACCGCGCGCACGGCTTTGTCCGCCCCGGGGATGGGCAGGCTGTTCTCGGCGGGCACGCCCGTGGCGATGATGACGGCGTCAAAGCGGGCGCGGATCTCGTCCATGCTGATGTCCACGCCCACGCGGGTGTTCACATGGGCGCGCACGCCGGTCTCCAGCACGAGGCCCACCTCGCGGTCCACCACATGGCGGGGCAGGCGGAAATTGGGCACGCCATAGCGCGGCACGCCGCCGAGCATCGGCTCGGCCTCGTACACCGTGACGGCATGGCCGAGCAGGGCGAGAAAGTAGGCGCTGGTAAGTCCGGCGGGTCCGCCGCCGATGACCGCCACCTTTTTGCCGGTGGACGGCCGGTTGCGGAACAGCACGGCGCCGCGTTCGGCCAGGTCGGCGCACGCGCGCTCAAGGGCGCGGGTATTGACGCAGCCTTCCATATGGTTGCGGTTGCAGGCGCCCATGCAGAAGTGCGGACAGACCCGGCCCGTGATGCCGGGGAAGGGGTTTTTGGCCCGCAGGTAGCGCAGGGCCTCGGTGAACTCGCCTTTTTCCGCCAGGGCCTGCATCTTCTGGATGGAGGTCCCCGCCGGGCAGGCGGCCTCGCAGGGCGAGGTGCGGAACTGTTCCTTCAGGCGCGGCCCGTGGGCCACGGGCTGGCGCAATTCTCGGCTGTACTTGGGAGGCATATGTGAACTCCTTGCGGCAATGATTACAGCAGCGGCGCCTTGCCCCACTGGAACCGGGGGCCGTTCTCGCTCCGGATGAGGAGGAGCGGTTTCGCCATTTCCGGATTGAGATCCGGGAACTCGCGCACGCGGTAAACGCAGCGGCCCGATTCCTTGCGCTCCATGGTGGCCTGGATGGCAAGCTCGCAGACGGCGAGGATGTCGCGGCTTTCGTGGCAGCGCATAAGCTCGCGCAGGGTCGTGGCATGCAGCCGCCCCGCCTGTCCGGAGAGGAAGCGGATCTTCTCCAGCGCCCGCTCCATGCCCGCCATGGAACGGCGGAAGCCCATGTAGTAGTCCATGACGTTGCGGGTGGCCTGTTCCAGCTCCTCGTAGCTCACGGGGTCGCCCACGGGTTCGGCCATGGGCGCGAAAATCTCGTTTTTGACGTCGCGGGCCATGTCTTCGTCCACCTGTCCGGCCTCGGTCATGCCCGAGGCGCGCATGGCGGCCTGGCGGCCGGACTCGTAGCCGCCGCACATGGCGCCGGAGCAGTAGAGGAAGACGCTGCCGCTGAAGAGGTTGGGCAGGCTGGACTCGAACGCGTCATTGACGGCGATGGCGCCGCCGAAGATCAGCTCGCCGATCTCCACTTCCAGCAGCTTGTGCTGGAAGTCCGTGCCCGTGCAGTCCGCCCAGTCGCCGAAGGTGGCCTTGTCGCCGGGCATGAGGACGTACTGGAGTTCCCGCACGACCTCCGGGTCCACATGGCGCATGTCCATGTAGAACGGCGGGCCTGCGCCCTCCATCTGTTCCTGGAAGGTGCCCTGGATCTGGTTGTTGCGCACGCCGTTCTCGCACATGGGGTCGTACTTGCACATGAAGCGCTCGCCCAGGGCGTTGAGTTCGTGCGCGCCGGAGCTGTTGATGCCGTTCATGCCCGGGCAGCCGAAGCCCTTGGGCAGCAGGGTGGCGCGCTGGTAGGTGTCCAGCTCGGTGACGGCGGCGCCCGCCTGGTAGCCGAGGACGACGCCCGCGCTGGTGTTGTACGGGTACATCCAGACGTTGAAGGCGTTGTGCGTGGAATTGTCCGTGCCGCGCGTGGCCGAACGCCCCTGGGTGGAGACCACGGTCTTGGCGCGGATGATGACATACTCGCCGGTGCGGACGTTCCAGCCGAGACAGCCGCAGGCCTTGCCGTGATCCGTGAGGATGCGCATAGCCATGATGCGGTCGAGCACATGGACGCCGCTCTCGTGCACCAGGCGCGCCATGACCCGCTTGATGGTCATGCCGTTGGAGATGTGGACCCACCAGCGCCCCGGCTGGCCGAAGCCCTGCGTGCGGACATAGGTGCCGTCGCTCTTGCGGCCGAAGTCCACGCCCGCCGCGCCGAGGATATCGAGAAAATGGCGCATGTGGTTGTACCAGCCGTTGACGAGCATGTTCCGCGTCCAGCCGTTGAGCGGCTTGGCGTAGAATTTCACAAGGTCGTCAGCCGTGTCGAAGGGTTCGCCAGGCTCGTCGAGAACGGCCATGTAATGGTCGTTCCCGCCGCCGATGCAGCCCGAACTCTCAAGCTTGCCCTTGTCGATGATGACGACATCCTGGCCCTGGTCGCGTGCGCCCAGCGCCGCGCCGCAGCCGGATGCCCCGGAGCCGATGACGAGCACGTCGGTTTCCACGAGCGTGCCCAGACTGTGCCTGGTCGTTCTCATGCCGATATCCTGGGATGAAGGTGTGCGGACACTGCGTTCGTCCGGGCGTGGGCATGCCCCCCACCGGGGCCGTCCGGACTTTGTGAAGGAAAAATCATATGGCGGCGCTGTATTGTCAAATAAATAAAAATCACGCATTGTACAAAAAAACCCAACAGGAGCGCCGGGCCATGATCGATGAGCTGAATGGTGATTTTCTCCAGTGGCTGCGCGGGTTTTACTGGGTCGCCAAGACGGGCAGCGTGCGCCGCGCCGCGGAGCGCATGCACCGCAACCCCTCCACCATCAGCTACCAGCTCCGCTCGCTGGAGGAGGAGCTGGATACCGTCCTCTTCGACCGCTACAAAAAATCCCTCCGCATCACGCCGGAGGGGACAAAGCTTCTGGACTGGGCCATCACCACCTTTGAGGCCCTGCAGAGCATGCGCTCCTCGGTGGGAAGCGCGGACGGCGCGCTCAAGGGGGCGGTCACCGTGGCGGCCACGCTGCCCATCGCCACGCTTTCCGTGCCGACCACCGTGGATTTTCTGCGGCAGCATCCCGGCGTGGAACTGGCGGTGGAGCGCGGCCCCTCCTCGGACGTCCGCAAGGCGGTGGCCGAATCCCGCGTGGATTTCGGCCTGCTGCCGGTGATCAGCAGGCCCGAGGACGACCGGCTGGACGTGGTCTTCAAGGCGCGGCCCCTTCTGGTCATGCGCCGCGACAATCCCTGGAACATCCCCCTGGTGCCGGACCTCGAGGACCTGCGCCGTCTGCCCTATGTGGCCTTCGCCAATGACGAGGACCCGGACGACCTCGGCTGCTGGTGCCGGAATTCGGGCATGGGCGATTTCATCCAGAAGAACGCGGCCATCCGGGTCAACAATTACCACCTGATCATGCGCTTCGTGTGGCACAGGCTCGGCGTGAGCATCATGGACGAGCTGTGCCTCCAGGCCACCAATTTCGGGGCGGAGTGGGAGCAGATCGGCGCGCGCCCGCTGGACCACCTTTTTCCCAACCGGCTCTACGGCCTGCTCCTGCGCCGCAACAAGCGCGTCAGTCCCCAGGCGGCCGCCCTCATGCAGGCGTTGCGCGAGTTTTTCCTTTCGCTCCCCTCGCTGGATGCGGAAACCGTGTGGCAAAGCGCCCGCCAGATCCCGGAAGGCCGGGAGGAGAAAAAGGAAAAGGCCGGGCGCAAGGCCCGGCCCGGAAAGGAACGCGCGCGTCCTGTCGAAGGTTAAAACACGACCGCCCCGAGAGTGACGACCACCAGAGCCGTCGCCAGCCAGGAGACCAGGACCACCACCGGCGCCGTGCGCCAGATGGAGCTGGCGCTGGCCCACTCGTTGCCGTGCAGCAGGGCCGCGCTGGCGCTGGCCGCCGGGGTGAGGAAGGCGAAGTGGCAGCCCATGACGACCATCACCAGCGCCAGGTCCGGCGAGGCGCCCGAGGCCTGGCAGTAGCTGAGCACGATGGGCATGAGCGCGATGCCCGTGGCGCCGTTGTTCATCACCTGGGTCAGGGCCGTGGCTACGAAGCCGATGATGATGGCGAAGGTCATGGGCGTGCTGCCGCTGAAGATGGGTTCCATGGCATTCATGAGAAAGGCCGTGATGCCGCTGTCCGTGTGGGCCATGGCCGCCGCCAGCGGCTGGACGATGGCGAGCAGGAGGATGATGCCCCAGGTCACGCCCGAATCCACCATGGCCTTGAAGTTGAGCAGGGGCTTGCCATCCACCTTGATGGCCGCCATGACGGTGACCAGCAGGATGACGATGCCCGTATTGCCGATGGAGCGCAGGAACTTTGTCACGAAAAAGCCCTTGGGCAGGAAATTGGGCGCCAGCAGGAGCAGGACGAGCAGGAACAGGAAAACGAGCACCGTCTTCTGGACCTTGTTCAGGTTGAGGCTGCCCTCGGTATCCAGCTTTTCGGCCTCGAGCTTGAGCAGCTTGCTCATGTCCGGCCGGAAGATGTACTTGCCAAGCAGGATGAAGGCCCCGGAACAGAGGGCGCAGATGGCGACGGCGAGGATCATGTAGCTGGCGTAGTCAATGCTCACGCCGCTCATGTTCTCATAGGCGCCGAGCACGGTGAGCGGCACCTGCTTGAAGGGGATGATGGACATGCCCACCTGCGCCGCGAAGACGATGCCGAAGACCATCATGGTGGGATAGCCCTCGCCCTTCTTGTAGCCGCAGGCGTCGCACACCCCGTAGAGGATGGACCAGCCGATGATGGCCGCCGGCGAGGCCGAGGTCAGCGCGCCGAGGATGAAGATGGAACCCATGAACACATAGGTGAACAGCCACGGGCGCCCGGCCAGGCACTTGCGCGTGATGAACCACAGCGAAATGAACCGGGAAAGGCCGTAATAGTTGATGGTGGCGCAGAAAACGAAAATGAAGAACATCATCTGCACCATGGGGTCGCCGAAGCTCTTGTTGAGCAGCTGGACGGGCTTCATGCCGCCAATGAGCATGAGCGCCAGCAGGCCGAGCAGGCTCGGCCAGACGATCTCGATGAAGATCCAGCCATAGAGCACGCCGAGAAAGATGCCGATGAGGTTCATGCCCAGGGGCGTGAGCGGCTCAAAGGGCGGAAGCTGACCAAAGCCGAACATGATGATCAGGCAGACGGCCGCATGCACCAGATAAAGCGGCGAAACGGCCTTTTTGGGCGCCGCGGCGCCCGCTGCGGAAGCGGAACTCTGCGTCATGACGAGCATCCTCGTTGCGTCTGTCTCCGGCGGCTTCCCCTGTCCGCATGGGGGGAGGCTGTCGCCGGGGTTTCGGCTGACCGCTGCCCAGTCGGTCACCATTTTTGTGAAAATGGTATCATGGCGAGGAGGCTGTTCTGTCAAATTGAAAAAAAAGCAATAGTGTTCGATTAAATCAAATAGCGCCGTCCGTGTTCCGCCCTGTCCCGCCGCCAGTTCGGGCGGCCGGCCATGCGCGGCTGCGATGCCGAGCGCGGACGTATCGTGCCGTAAAAACGCGGGATGTTCGGGATGGCGGAGGAACGTGGCGGGGATGGAGTCCTGACGGCGTTCCGGCCTGAAACGGGGCGGCGAAAACGGCGGCGTCGTTCACGAGGACATTTTTCTGATGCAACGCTCCGCAAGACAGAGGGCCGCATCAGGTCCCGTTGCCGTCACTCCGAGGGAAAAGCGAGATTTTCCGCCTTATTAGAGCTGTTTGACAAGGAAAGCATCCAAACCGCTCTGGCGAAAGAACGCCGCCGCCGGCCGCGCATGCGGACGGCGAAAACCGGCGCCCCGCGAGGGGGCGACCGTCGGGTGGGCATGGGCGCAAGGCCGCGGAGCGGGAACTTTCGCCGCCGTGGCGTCACATTCCGGTGCGGGGGGTGGAGGCCAGGTAGCCGGCCAGCCAGTCGTGCCGCTCCAGCACCGGATTGCGGCCTTCCTCCCGCGCGCGGCGGACTTCCCGCGCGTAGAGGGCAAGGGTCCTGGGCGAAAGGGTCTCCAGCTCGCAACGCAGGTAGCGGCGGAACATGCCGGAGCCGTTGCGCTTGACGCGGTCCGGGCGCAGGCGCGCCGCCTCTTCCAAAAACGCGTTTTCCGCATCGGCGATCTCGTCCAGGAGCGGGCTGTCGGAAAGGGGAGGCAGCCTGTCGTCCATGCGCGCATATTTTTCCAGCATGAAGTTGCGGCCGCTGGACTCCGCCGCGCGCAGGTCCTCAAGATAGGACCGGAGCGTCTCGTCATCGTGCGTCACATGGGCCATGCGCCGCATGACGCGGAAGGTCTCCGGCCGCTGCTGGCAGGAGGCGACGCCGCCTTCATTGGGCGTTTCCAGAAACATGGCAAGTTCGCGGTCGATGATCTCGTCCAGGAGCGCGTCGCGCTCAGTGCTGCTGTTCATGGGTGTCTCCTGTGGTTTCCGCGGTTTCCGCAAGCAGGGCGCGGCGGCAGACGGCCAGATTGTCCGCATAGCCCCGCGCTTCGGGTCCGCTCCCCTTGCCGAGGGCGGCATACAGTTCCAGTGCTTCCTCCAGCGCCGCGCACGCCGCGCGCCATTGGCCGTCCTGCGCCAGCGCGACGCCGAGATTGCCCAGCGAAAAGGCCAGATCCTCCCGGTCCGGCAGGGTGCGGCGAAAGGCCACCGCCTGCCGGTGGAAGGCGATGCCCGCCGCCATGTCGCCGCGCTCTTCATGGATGCGACCGAGATTGTTCAGGCAGGTGCCCACTTCCTGGGGCGTGGGTCCTGGCTGCGCCTCCCATATGTCCCTGGCGCGCCGGATGAGCGCCTCGGCGGCGTCAAGGTCGCGGGCGCGGTAGGGGGCCGAGGAGAGCCGCAGCAGCGCGCCCGCAAGCTCGGGCGATTGGGGACCGAAGAGGGCTTCGGCGAGCCGGGCCGCCTCCTCGCCCACGGCCGCGCTTTCCTCCACGGCGCCGGTCTCGGCCAGAGCAAAGCACAGGTTCTGGAGCGCCCGGCAGCGGAGGGGAACGAGCGCGGCCCCGGCATCGCCGCCTGCACGGGCCGCGCCGGCCTGCGGGAGGCGGGCGCCGGTGGCGGCCGCCAGCGTGTCCACAGCCGCGCGCAGGGCCGCGAGGCCGCCTTCCCGATCGCCCAGGGCAAAGCGCGTCCGTCCCAGGCCGTCCAGCACCTGGGCGCGCAGGCGCGTGGCCTCGGGGTCGCTTTCCCACGGCGCGTCGGCCAGGGCCGCAAGTTCGCCTTCCGCTTCGGCCGCGCGGCCGTGCCCCAGCAGGTCGAGCGCATGGCGGACGGCGGCGGCGCCCGCGGGCGTTGTTTTCGTGTCGTCCATGGTTATTCTTCCAGAAGGTTGCGGCGCCGGAGCGCGTCGGTCTCCACATGGGCCATGATGCGCGGCCCATGCGCCCACAGCCAGGCGTCCGGCTCGTCGCTGAGTCCGGTCGCGCGCAGGTGCGCCGCCACGGCGGCGCAAAAGTCCTCCACGGGTCCCGCCACGTCCAGATCCTCCGGCCCGCGCAGGGGGTGCGCCGCCAGAAGGTCCAGCAGGCGTCCAAGAGGCGCGCCCAGCAGGGGCAGCTGACGGCCGAGGCGGGGCGCCCATTTGTAGAACGGCATATAGCGGCGGTTGAGCAGGAAGACCAGGGCCAGCGCCGATTCCGCGAAGCGCGCCGCGGCCAGCATGGCCGAGGCCGCGTCCCCCCGGCGCAGGGCGCGCGGCAGGTTGTACTGCCCGGCCTGGGCCGTGAGCATGGCCTTGCCCGCCAGCTTTTTCAGCCAGACATCGCGGGGGTAATAGGCGAGCAGGGCCTCGCGCCAGGCGCTGAACCGGCCATCCGCGTCCTCGAACACTTCGCCGCTGGTGGCGGCGGCCAGCCGGTGCTCGGGAATGGCGAGCCACTGCCGCCAGTCCTCCGGCGGCGCGGCAAGGCCGGTGAAAAAGGCGTAGAAGCCCTCCACCGGCACTGGGCCGACCCGTCCCTGGCGCGCCTGCGGCGCAAGGCGGGAGGGCAACCCGTGAAATTCCGCGGGCAGCGAGGCGAACACGTCCTCGATGCGCCGGGCCTCGGCCCGCAGCAGATCCTGCGGCAGCCAGAGGCAGAAGGCCGCGCCGAAATCGTGGTCGCGCGAGGTGGCGTCATCGCAGCCGAGGCATTCCGAACCTTCCCCCGCAAGCCCCGCGGCGGCCCGGGCCATGATGTCCGGCATGGCCGCGACCAGAGCGGGGCGGCAGGCCGCATAAAAGGCGCGCGCAAGCTCAAGCCCGTTCATCGCCGTTGCTCCTTTCCCGGGGTTTTCCCTTCCCGCGCCTGGGGCGGGTGGCGCCTTCCATGTGGCGCACCTTGCGGAAGATGGTGCTCCTGTCCATCTGGAAATGCCGGGCCAGCTCGCCGATGGAACCGTAGCGCCTGAGACCGGCCTCCAGCACCTGGGCCTCCATTTCCTTCATGATGCTCTTGAGGGAGCGCCCTTCGATGGAGGGCAGGCGGGCGCGGCCGCCCTCGGCCTCGGGGGCCGGGGCTTCCGGGCGGATGCCGGCCAGGTCCGCGGCCTGGATGCACCCTCCCTTGCAGGTGACGATCAGCCCCTGGATCAGGTTCTCCAGCTCGCGCACATTGCCCGGCCAGGCATAGCCGCGCAGGATGTGCTCCACCTCTTCGGAAAGCCGGGCTTTCTTGCGGTAGCGCCTGCCGTAGTAGGTGAGGAAGCCCTGGGCCAGGGGCAGGATGTCCGCCTTGCGCTTGCGGAGGGGCGGCAGGGTGAGGACAGCCACCTTGAGGCGGTAGTAAAGGTCGGAGCGGAAGGCGCCGCGCTCCATTTCCTTTTCCAGGTCCTTGTTGGTGGCGGCAATGACGCGCACATCCACCTTTCTGGGCACGGTGGCGCCCACGCGGAGCACCTCCCAGTCCTGCAGGACGCGCAAAAGGCGCGTCTGCATGGGCATGGGCAGCTCGCCCACCTCGTCGAGGAAGAGGGTGCCGCCGTTGGCGGCCTCCACGAGACCGGCCTTGCCGTTCTTGCTGGCGCCGGAAAAACTTCCGGGCACATAGCCGAACAGCTCCGTCTCGATGAGGTTTTCCGGGATGCTGCCGCAATCCACCTTGATGAACGGCGCTTCGGCGCGGCGGCTCAGGTGGTGGATGTGGCGCGCCATGACATCCTTGCCCGTCCCGGTCTCGCCCAGCAGGAGGACCATGGCGTCCGTGCCGGCGATGTCGGCGGCCTCGCCATAGATGCGCTGCATGGCCTGGCTCTGGAGGACGCGCGGATACTGGACGGCGTCCGGCATGGCGGCGTCGCTGTTCAGGGCCTGGAAGGTCTCCAGCAGCTCCTTCTGCGCGGTCACTTCCTCGCGCAGCTCGCTGAGAACGGTGATGTCGCGGATGATGGTGACGACATAGACCACTTCTCCGGCGGCGTTCTTGATGGGGTAGCCGTCCAGCAGGAGGATGCGCCCGTTGTAGAGGTGCTGGACGCTCGCCACCTTTTCCCCGCTGTTGACCACCCTGGCATTGAGCACGATGTCGAAGATGCCGTTCTGGACCATGTCCTGGACGCGCTTGCCGAGGATGTCGGCCTTGGGGATGCCCGTCAGTTCGGAATGGCGCCGGTTGACGAGGACGACCACGCCACGGGCGTCCGTCACGCAGACGGCGTCGCGGAAGGTGTCATAGAGCTGTTCGATGTAGTCGGCGAGCATGGAGGAGTTATACATGCATCCGCCCCTGCGGCAAAGCGCTTTTCGGCCGGCCCGGCCCGCCGGGAAGGGGCGCCCGGGACCAGGGAGCGTGAACAGGACCCGCCGTGTCCAGGCCCCCCGCCGGCGCCGCCTTCGTCCGGGAGCGATGGCGCCGGCGGGGGAAAGCGCCGTCTATCCGCCGTAGCCCATGACTTCGGGCAGCCATGTGGCGATGGACGGGAAGAAGGTGAAGATGAGGATCGCCAGGGTGAGGGCGCCGATATACGGCAGAACCGCCATCGAGACCTTTTCCACCGGCAGCTTGGAGAGCCGTGAGGACACGAACAGGTTCACCCCCAGCGGCGGTGTGAGCATGGCTACATTGTTGGTCACCACCAGGATGATGCCGAAGTGGATGGGGTCGATGCCGAGCTTGAGGATGAGCGGCAGCAGCACGGGCACCAGGATGATGATGGTGGCAAGCGTCTCGAGGAACATGCCCAGGATGTACAGGATGGCGATGATGAGCAGGAGCACCACTTCCGGCGTGGTGGAAAAGCCCAGCACCAGCGAGACGAGTTTTTGCGGGGCTTCCTCATAGGTGAGGATCTTGCCGAACAGGGTGCTCGCCCCCACGATGAGCAGGACGCCGCCGCAGATGATGGCGCCTTCGATGAGCGACTTGTAGATGTGCTCCCACCTGAGCGCCCGGTTGATGACGATGCCCACGAAGAGCGCCCAGACGATGCCCACGATGGAGGCTTCCACCGGCGTTGCCATGCCCGTGTAGATGGAACCGAGGATGAGCACCGGCGTCATGAGGGCGAAAATGCACTTGCCGCAGGTACGCAGGAAGGTGGGCAAATGGAAGGGCGGGGCGTCCCTGTCGCCGGCAAAGCCGTTTTTCTTTGCCAGCAGCCAGGCGGTGCCGCACATCAGAAAGGCCACGATGAACCCGGGGATGAAGCCCGCGGTGAACATGGCCGTCACCGACAGGTTGCCGAGGATGGCATAGATGATCATCGGGTTGGATGGCGGGATGAGCACGCCGATGGTGCCGCCCGACGAGGCCACCGCCGCCGAGTATTCCCTGGAGTAGCCGTTGCGGATCATGGCCGGGATGAGGATGGTGCCCACGGCGGCCACCGTGCCCGGGCCAGAGCCGGAAATGGCCGCGAAAAACGTGGAGGCGAGCACCGTGGTGATGCCGAGGCCCCCGTAGGAGCGGCCCACGATCTGCTTGACCACATCCACGATCTGGCCGGTGATGTTCCCGTACTCCATCAGCGTGCCCGCGACCACGAAACAGGGTATCGCCAGGAGCGGGAAGAGGTTGAGTCCGTCAAAAAGCGTGTTGTGGATGATGGAAAGGGGCAGGATGTCGCTGCACAGGATGGCGGCGATGGCGGAGATGATCAGGCCCATGAAGATGGGCATGCCGATGAGAAAGCAGACCAGAAGCGCGAGTAGCGATATTTCAAGCGGCGACATCAGACCATCTCCTCGAAGTTCACCAGTTCGGCCATGGTGCCCGCTTTCCAGTGGAGATAATACTGCTGGAGCAGGCGAAAGCTCATGAGCGCGAAACTGAAGGGAATGATGGCTTCCACCCAGGACTTGACGATGCCGAGGGTGGGCGAGACCTCGGGGAACTCCAGTCCGTCGCGGATGACTTCAACGCTGTTGATGAAGATGAAGATATTGAAGGCGATCCAGATGGCGTCGCAGACAGTGAGAAAAAACAGGCGTCCCCTGGTGTCCAGTTTGAGGAACTGCGCGGTGATACGCACATGGATGCGCCGCTTGACGCACAGGGCCGCGCCCACATAGACGGCCCAGATGAACGCGTAGCGCGAAAGTTCCTCCGTCCAGGCCAGGGCGGAGCCGAAAATGAAGCGGATGAAGACCTGGATGATGAGGCAGACGATCATCAGCCCCACCAGAAAGGCGGAGGTCCATTCCTCAAAGTTCGCAAAACACAGTTTCAAAAAGCCCATGGCATACTCCCCTGAACACGGCGCGCATCCCGCGCGGAATGGAGAAATGGCGCGCGGCCGGGGACAGGCCCGGCCGCGCGGCCGTCGTTTCATCCCTATTCCACGGGCTGCTGGCCCATGGCCTTGAGCGCCGTGTTCACCATGTCCTTGCCGCCGATCTTGTCATAGAACTGCGGCCAGGTGGAACGCGCCTGCTTTTCCCACTTGGGCAGGTCGGTGGGCGTGCCCTTCACCATGCCGTGCTCCTCGCACTGCCTGAGGGCCAGCTGTTCCTGCTCGGCGATCCAGTTCCATTCGTGCTCCAGGGCTTCCCTGGCCGCGCGGTCAACGAGCGCGCGGGTCTTGGGGTCCAGCTTCCTGTACCACTGCTCGGAGACTAGGAAGGGACCTGTCCAGAGCAGGTAGGGCACGTCGGTGATGTATTTCTGCACTTCCCAGAACTTCTGGTCGCGGTTGACGGCATGGGGATTTTCCTGGCCGTCGATGACGCCCTGCTGGAGTCCGTTGAAGGTTTCGGACCAGGCGAGGGGATGCGGTTCAACGCCCCAGGAGCGGAAGGCCGCCAGCTGCATTTCCACGGGCGGCACGCGCATCTTGAGTCCCTTGAGGTCGTCGATGGTGTTGATGGGATGCTTGGAATTGGTCAGCACGCGGTAGCCGCCGAGGAGCCAGCCCAGGGGCCGGGTGCGGCTTTCCCTGGCGATCTGGTCGGCGAGCTTTTTGGAAAATTCCTCGTCACGGAGGAGCTTCTTGGCGTCATCCGTGGTGGGGAAGAGATAGGGCAGGTAGAAGATGCCCGCCGAGGGCGCGAAGGGCGTCAGGTTGCCGGTGCTCATGACGCCGAGATTGATCTCGTTGTTGCGCAGTTGCTTCACATTGGCCTGCTCGTCGCCCATGGAGCCGCCATAGAAGGTCTGGACGGTGATCTGACCGTTGGAATCCCGTTCGACGATTTCCTTGAACTTGTTGATGGCAGTGGTCATCTGGCTGCCTTCGGGATTGGCCGTGGCCGCCCGGATGGTCTGCTTCTTGTACTCTTCCGCGTCAGCCGTGCCGACGCAGAGGACAAGGACCGCCAGTGCACACAGGAGCAGAGAACAACGTTTCATGGGAACCTCGTTTCGGCCGGTCATTTATCCGGCAGGGAAGGGCCGTTCTTTTCCCCCCGCCGGTGCTGGGCATGGTGCGAAAAAACGGGTCTCAGAGACCGAGAAGTCCGGCCGCGTTGTTGTACATGATGTTCTCGCGCACGGCGGGCGTGAAAGGCAGGCGCCGGTACAGCGCGATCTGCTCCTGAAAATCCATGAACGGCGCGGCGCTGGCAAAAAGGATCTTGTCGCCGATGAGCGTGTTGGCGGCCTTGATGTAGCCTTCCGAGAAGGGCTGCTCCTCGTATTCCGCGAGGTCCATATAGACGTTGCGGTTGCGGTGCACCACCATGATGGCGTCGCTGACGAAAGGATAGCCCCCGTGGCTGATGATGATCTTCAGCGCAGGAAAATCCGCGGCCACCCGGTCGATGTGGCGGGGATGGGCATCGTCCATGACCGCGCCGCGGACAAGCGTGCCCGGACCCGTGGTGATGACGATGGGCACCTCCAGCTCGCAGCACTTGGCGTAGATGGGATAGTATTTGGCGTGGCTGGCGGGGATGCGCGCCAGATAGGGGTCGATGGCGGCGCCGCGCATGCCGCGCTTTTCGACCATGTCGGCAAGCGTTGCCAGGGCGTCCATGCCCTTGTGCGGGTCCAGCCCGGCAAAGCCGATGAAAAGGTCGGGGTAGGCGGCCATGAGTTCCAGGATGCCGGGATTGCTGGACGCGAGTCCATAGGTCGTTTCGGCGTCACGCCCGGTCACGACGCCCTTGACGACGCCGCACCGTTCCAGGTCGGCCACGATCTTTTCAAGGGGTTCGGGCTTTGCCCGGTCCGCGAACTTGAAAAGCTCGAACATGGGGCTGAAGACCCCGCCCTTGGCGAGCATGCCCCTGACGGCCTCGGGCGTGCTCGGTCGAAAACGGAAATCAATGATCTTCATGGCGGCTCCTGTTGCGGACCAGGCCCGGCCGTGCGGCAGCGAAGCGGCGCCCGGGACCGGCATTGTCCGGTGTTCCTGAATGGTATCACCCTCTAAGCAGGATTCGTGCCTGTTGTGAAAATGGGAACAATTCCTGTATAGCGCGGGGACAGGGAAACATGGCCGGCCGAAAGCGGCCCCGCGCGGGGCGGACGCGACTGCGCGGGGAATGCCCCCGGCGCGCCGGCCCGCGGATGGGGGAAACGGGGGGGTGACGATACGCCGCACGCGAGCGGAGGGAATTATATAATATGTTGAAATAATAGTTTAATTTGTCGGAAGTTTTGGTATGTGTATTTTTGCACAATTTGGGGATTTTTTTATTTTTCTTTTGATTTCAATAAATTATCATGTCAAATCTCTGGAGTGATGCAAAAAAACATCATGATCGGCGCGAAAAGTGGAAGAATGCAACCATGCCGGGCGTGTCCATGCACCAGCGGGGCAAAAGGAAAAGGCTGTTTTTTAATTTAAAAATGCCGACTTCCGGCAGTCCGCGCAGCACGGACGCTTCAGCAACGCAAAAGCGGAACAGCGCCGAAGGAAGACGACGTTCCCGGCAGGCGCGGCGCTCCGGAGAACGGACACTGCGCCATGAGGGACGTTGCGGGAGCATCGCCTGTTTTGATGAAGCGCAAAAAAACGCCCGCGGGAAAAGCGCGGGCGCCGCAGGCGGGGGAGGGCAGACGGTCACTGCGCGATTTCGCGCAGACGGCGCATGATGTCCTCCACCAGATTTTTTCCCTCCATCTCATAGACCCGGCCCAGGTAGCCATACTTGGGCTGCCCCATGCGATGGTAGGCCAGCAGCTCGTATTCCACATTGGGGCGCCGCGGTATGAGGTCCCGGATGGCCTGGATCTCGGCCTCGCTGTCGTTGAACCCGGGGATGACGGGCGTTCTGGCCCGGATGGGCAGAAGGGGAAAGTCCTCGCAGACGCGCCGGAAATTTTCCAGGATGCGCGCGTTGTCCACGCCGGTATGCGCCTTGTGCAGGGCCGGGTCCGCGCACTTGATGTCGAAGATGAGCCTGTCCAGCGACGCGCAGGCCTCGGCGAGGAGCGCGTAGGGGTAGTGCCCGCAGGTCTCGATGGTGGTATTGATGCGCCGCCGTTTGGCCTCGCGCAGGAGCGCCAGGGCGAAATCCGGCTGGGCCAGGGCCTCGCCGCCGGAAAGGGTCAGCCCGCCGCCGGAACGGTGGTAGAAAACGCCGTCCTCCTCGACCTTGTTCAGCACCGCGTCCACAGTCATGCGCTCGCCATAGACGCTCTGCGAACCGGAGGGACAGGACTCGGCGCAGGCGAAGCACTGCGCGCAGGCCCTGGGGTCGAAGGCGATGAGTCCGTTCACCAGCTTCAGGGCGCCCGACGTGCAGGCGCGCAGGCAGCGCCCGCAGACTTCCGCCGTGAGGCAGCGCATGGGGTTGAAGGCGTGCTCCGGCTCGTGCCGCTGGGATTCCGGGTTGCTGCACCAGCGGCAGCGCAGGGGGCAGCCCTTGAGGAAGACCAGGGTGCGGATGCCCTTGCCGTCGTGGACACTGAATTTCTGGATATTGAAAACGATGCCGCTCGTCTGCGCGTCGCTCATGCTCTGCTCCACGGATTGGCCGAAGGGGGATCCCCTTCACGAAATGGTGACATGCCCGGCCCTGCGGCGCGTCCGCCGCCCGCGACACCCGGGGGGGGAGGAGGTCCCCCCCCGGATGTCGTGGCATCAGAAGGCGCTGTGCTCGGTGCGGTCGATGATGTCGTTCTGCAGATCCCGGGAAAGATCGCAGAAGTAGGCGCTGTAGCCCGCGATACGCACGAGAAGGCTGCGGTAGTTGTCCGGCTCCTTCTGGGCGTTGAGCAGGGTCTGGCGGTTGACGATGTTGAACTGGAGGTGCCAGAGCTTGAGGTCGCACCAGGTGCGGATGAGGTTGATGATCTTTTCCGTGCCTTCCTCGCCCTCCACGCACTTGGGCGAGAGCTTGATGTTCAGCAGGCGCGAGGCGCGGTTGATCATGCCGTAGTTCTTGGAATGGTAGTTGGAGAGCAGGACGGCGGTGGGACCGTTCTTGTCCGCGCCGTGGGAGGCGGAGGAACCGTCGGAGAGCGCTGTCCAGGCATGGCGGCCGTTGGGCGTTGCCGAGACAACCTTGCCGAAGGGCACATGCGAGGTGATGGGCACATAGCGCACATCCACATGGACGCCGCGTTCGCGGGTGCTCTTTTCCGCCTCGACCTGGGTGAAGCGGTCCACATCCTTGGCGATGCTGTCGGCATACGAATCATTGTTGCCGTAGCAGGGGGCGTTGCGGAGCATCTCGCGCACGGGTTCGTAGCCCTTGAAGTCCGCCTTGCAGGCGTCGATGACTTCCTTGAGGCTCAGCTTCCCGTCCTCGAAGACGAGCTTCTTGATGGCCGCCAGGGAGTCCACCACCGTGCCGTATCCCAGGAATTCGAAGTAGGAGTAGTCCACGCCGCCGGGGATCTTTTCCGTGTGCAGGTCGAGCATGTTTTCCATGCACAGGTCGTGCAGCACGGAGGAGAACGGCGCGGCGAAATGCTGGGGACGCAGCTTGTCCACCACATGCTGCTGCTGGAAGGCCTTGCGGAGGAGGTTGAGATGCTGGGCCTTGTACGCTTCGTAGAACTCCTCCCAGCTCTTGAACTTCAGCGGGTCGCCGGTCTCCAGGCCGATAAGCTCGTCGCCGTAGTGGAGCATCCTGCCGTTGTAGAGCGTCATTTCCAGGGCAGTGGCGAAGTTCACATAGACGCAGCCCGAGGTGTAGGTGTCGCGGTTGGGCATGCGCGTTTCCGTGCAGCCGGAGACCGCATAGTCCAGGGCCTCGTCCACCGGGCAGCCCTTGATTGTGTTCAGGAAGACCACTTCCTCGTCATTGATGAGCTTGGGGAAGCCGGAGCCGTCCTTGACCGTGAGCGCCACTTCGTAGAGGAAGCGCTCGGGCGAGCGCGAGTGGATGCGCGCGGCCAGGTCGGGGTAGTTGAGCGGGAACTCGCGCTTGGATTCCAGGAACAGGTAGGTGAGATCGTTGGTGGCGTCCTCGCCTTCGCGGGTCTGGCCGCCGATGGTCACGGCCTCCCAGTGGGCATAGCCTTCCTGAAATTCAACGCCCGTGGGATTGATGTAGAGGTCGATGAACTGGGCCATGTCCACCCACATGCACTCCAGCAGTTCCTTGGCCTGCTCGCGGGTCAGGCGGCCTTCCTCGATGTCCTTCTTGTAGAAGGGATAGAGGTACTGGTCCATGCGGCCGTTGGAGATGATGGCGCTGGCCTTCTGCTCCAGGCGGGAGAACATCTGGACGAACCACTGGCTCTGCACGGCCTCGCGGAAGGTGCGCGCGGGGAGGGCGGGCACGCGGTCGCAGATCTCGGCGATTTCCAGCAGCTCCTGCTTGCGCCTGGGGTCCTCTTCCCTGGCGGCCATGTCGCGGGCAAGGTCGGCATGGCGGCGCGCCCAGATCATGATGGCGTCGCAGACGATGATCATGGCTTCGAGGAAGGGCTTCTTCTCCCAGAGGTCCACGGAATTGTTCAGGTCAAGGGTAGCCATCCTGTCCCTGGCGTCCTGCTGGATGGCGAGCATGCCGCGGGTGATGACCTTCTCGTAGTCCGGCACCCACTGGAGGGCCGAGCGGTAGGAGGAGGTCTCGCTGACCACGAACTTGGACTTCAGGCCGCGCTCGTCATGATAGGTGACGGTGCGGATATCGGCGGGCAGCACCCGGTTGAGGTGCTCGTGGTAGGTCTTGCCTTCCCAGTAGGGGGCGATGTCCTCCATGACCGTCCTGATGTCTTCTTTGGAGATCTGGAAGGGGCTTTTGTCGCGGTGCTCAAGGTCGGCCAGCACCTCGCGGTAAAAGTCGCCGTCGATTTCGGGATAGAGGATGCCGTAGCGGCCGAGCTTGCCCACGCGGCCGGCAAGGAGCTGGTCCGGCGTGATCCAGACCGTGATCTTTTCGGCCACATTCCTGAGCGCCTTGGCCCAGCGCAGGGTCAGCAGCTCGCCCTCTGTCTCGCGCATGGATTCGGTAAAATATTTGGCCCGCTCCACATCCACATGCGGCAGGGTGAACTGGTTGCGCTCAAGGATCCTGTAGATGCGCTCGCGGCCCTGGCGGTTGACGTTTTTGTTGATGACACGCTCTTCCTGGGGCGACATGCAGCAGCACTGGCTCATACTGGTCTTCTCCTCGATTGGTGACAGTCCTTGCTTGGGGGAACAGCTCCGGGCGCTTGTGAGAAAACGCCCAATGTCGCCCCTCTAAGCATCAGCCGTGCCAACAGCATATCCTCTTGATTTTCCAAGGGTTATGCGGAGAAATCTGCGGGTGCGCGCGCATGTCCGCACAGGGAAGCAAGGCAAAAAAACACAAAATAGAAAGAATTATCAGCAATATTAGCAGGTTGTGTTCATATTGCATTTTTGCAACAAAGACCGTGGCCCCGGGAGGGCGCCGGCGGAAACGTCCGCTCAGGCAATGGCGCCGCGCACGAGCAGCATGCACGCCGAAAGCCCGATCATGAGCAGGAGCAGGCGCCGGAACAGGCGGATGTCGATGTTGTGGACGATGGGCACACTGGCCGCGATGCCGAAAAGACCGAACAGGGCGCCGAACAGCGCGGCATGCAGGAGCTGCGGGCTGTAGAGTCCGGCGGCCCACTGCGAATGCAGCAGCGCCGGCATGGTCATGGCGGCGGCCAGATTGGCGCCGCAGATGGTGCTTTCCTTTCCCCAATGGCGCAGATAGGCGTAGAGGACGAGCGGCGGTCCGCCCATGCCTACGGCGCTCATCATGATGCCCGAAAGGAAGCCGAAGGGCAGGCAGCACCAGCGGGAAATGGGCGTTTCCGCCACATGGAGGCGCCCCGCCAGAAACTGCCAGAGGAGAAAGAGCGCCAGGCTCCCCCCCGCGGCGAGGAGCAGAAGGCGCGACCCCGCATGGTGGAGAAAATACACGCCCAGCGGCACGCCCGGCAGGGTGGCGATGCCGAGAAGGAAGATTTCCCGCCAGCGCGCCTCGCGCCGGTAGAGGAAGCCCAGCCCGAGAAAAATGACCGTGCCGCTCAGGCAGCCGAACAGGATGGCGTCCCGCGCGGGCATGACGAGCGTGAGCAGCGGGATGGCGAAAAGATTGCCCCCGAAGGAGGTCAGGCCCGTCAGCAGGCCGGCAAGGAACCAGATGCCGTTCAGATAGACGAAGAGCAGGATATCCATGCGATGGTCTCGCGCGTGCGGCCTGGCGCCGCGTGCATGCCCGTTGCGGGGCAGGGCGGGGAATGCGCCCCGCGCCCCGTCACGGACGTTGAAAGCATGACCGCCGGGAAGCGGGGGCATCATCCGCGCCGCCGGCTGCCGTCAGCGGCCGGCCTTGAAGACCGCGCAGGCGTCCTCCCCGCCCAGTCCCGCCTCCTGCGCCCTGCCGAAGGCGGCGAAGGCCCGTTCCGTCAGCTCCGGGTCGCAGTTCCAGCTCCGGGCCATGGCGCAGCCCAGGCGCAGATCCTTGGCCGCCAGGTCCACGCTGAAACGCGGGCTGAAGTCGTCCGTCGCGATCCAGGGGCCGCGGACATCCATCTGGAAACTGCGCGCGCCGGTATCCTGGAGCAGCGGCAACAGCGCATGCGATCCGATCCCGGCGGCGGCGCCGATACGCAGCCCCTCGGCAAGGACCGCCAGGTTCGCCATGCCGATCATGTTGCTGAGCAGTTTTACCGCGCAGGCGGCATCCACGCTGCCCACATCATGGGGTCTGCCGATTTTTTCCAGGAGGGGCAGCAGCCTGTGCACGGCCTCCCTGTCGCCGCCCACGAAGAGCGGTTCCTCGCGCCGTAGGGCCATCTGCGGCGTCTTGCCCACCGTGGCCTGCACATAGGCGATGCCCCGGGCCGCGGCGGCCTGCATCAGGGTCTTTGCCGTGGCGGGGTCGATGGTGCTGAATTCGAGATGGACGGCGCCGGGCGCCATGGCGGCATAGAGTCCGTCCGCGCCGCTGGCGCCGAGAACGGCATCGCGCACATGCTCCGGCAGGGGCAGGCAGGTGCAGAGCACATCACAGGCGGCCAGTTCTTTCCTGTCCGTGGCGACGACGGCGCCCTCGGCGGCAAAGGCCCGGGCGCAGTCCTCTCTGCGGGTGAAAACCGTGAGGTCCCCTCCGGCAAGGAGGATGTTTCGCGCCAGGGGGGCGCCCATATTGCCAAGCCCAAGGAACGAGAAGCGCATGATCTCCTCCAGGTATCGCCCGGCTGTTTCCGGGGAGTGCGGCAAGCGCGCATGCGTTCCGCCATGTCCGCCGCCGCGCTGCGGGAGGGCTGCGGACGGCGGGGCGCGCATGGCGGCGCCCGGGTCTTGCGCCGGTTTTTTTGTCGGACCCTGATGCACCATCCATGCCAGCCGCGTGCCCGGTGGGGGGCTGCACGCGGCTGGCGTGGCGGACGGCAGCGGCGGATTTTGGCACGGCATATGCTTTTTCCGGGATGCGGGGGACGAAACTCCCCCCCGAGGAACAAAAAATCATACAGCGGGAAACAGGGCCGGATCCTCCGGGAAGCGGTGAAGATGCGGGCTTTCCGGCACATGACGGCACGTTTGGAGGAAGAAATGAGCAGCTTCGTCTTCTGCCTGATTTTTATACAGGTGAGCATTTTTTTTATAGCCGGGTTCCTGGGACTGACGTCACTGTATTGCGTCTGGCGTGACCGTCGGCGGGGTGCGCCCGTTGCCGTCCGCAGCGTGAGCCGCAATCGTTTCCGCCGTCGCCGGACCGGCATGCTGCCACCTTCACCGGTCATGGCCGTCCGCGACTAGGCGGATCCTTCATCACGCATTTTTCAAGGAGATCCCCATGGCACAGGACGCTGCGCATGATGTCGCCCAGAGCGGCGACAGCAACAAGATCGGCGTTGTTGCCGCCACGTTCATGGTGGCCGGCAACATGATGGGTTCCGGCGTCTTCATGCTGCCCGCCAACCTCGCGGCCTACGGGAGCATTTCGCTCATCGGCTGGCTTTTGACGAGCGTGGGCGCCGTGGCGCTGGCCCTGACCTTCGCAAAACTCGCCAATATCGACCCGGCGGCGGGCGGACCCTACGCCTACACGCGCAAGGCCTTTGGCGACTATATGGGCTACCAGACCAACATGGTCTACTGGGTAGCCAATGTCATCGGCAACGTGGGCCTGGCCGTGGCGGGCATCGGCTATCTCACGCATTTCGTGCCCGCGCTCAAGAACCCGTATGTGGCGGCGTTTGCCCAGCTCTTTGTGATCTGGCTCTTTGCCTGGGCCAATATGCTCGGCCCGCGGCTCGTGGGGCGCATCCAGTCCTTCACCACCATCATGGCGCTCATCCCCATCATCGCCACGGCGGTGCTCGGCTGGTTCTGGTTCAGGCCCGAACTTTTCAGCGCGGGCTGGAACGTCACGGGGCAGAGCGATGTTTCGGCCATCGGCGGCACGCTCAACTTCACCCTCTGGGCCTTCATCGGCGTGGAGAGCGCCTCGGTTTCGGCGGCCGTGGTGAGGAACCCGCGCCGCAACGTGCCCATTGCCACCATCAGCGGCGTCATCCTGGCGGGCATCTGCTATATCCTGAGTTCCTCGGTGATCATGGGCATGATCCCCAACAAGGCACTGGTGGCCTCGTCCGCGCCCTTTGCCGACGCGGCGCGCATCGCTCTGGGCGACACGGCGGCCAATGCCGTGGCCCTGTGCGCGGCCCTGGGCTGCCTCGGCTCGCTGGCGGGCTGGACGCTGCTGGTGGGCCAGAGCGCCAAGGCGGCGGCCGATGACGGCCTTTTCGGCAACGTTTTTTCCCGTGTCAACAGGAAGCAGGTGCCGGCCGCCGGGCTTTTCATCGTGGCCCTGATCATGAGCCTCATGGTGCTGGGCACCATCTCCCCCGGCGCCAGCCAGCAGTTCGGCAAGCTGGCGTCCATCGCCGTCATCCTTACGCTGCTGCCCTATATCTACTCCTGCATCGCCGTCAAGGTGCTGGGCTACAAGGTGCTGCCGCCAAACCAGTATCTGCTCTATATCATCGTGGGCTTTGTGGGCGCGGTGTACTGCATGACGGCCCTGATCGGCTCGGACGGCTCGCAGACGCGCTGGTCGCTCATTTTCGTCATCGCCACCATCGTGCTCTATTCGGCGGCCATCACCCGCAAGCGTGAGATCGAGGAGGGGCATGTGCATACCGGCGGCGTTTCCCCGCAGTGGATCCGTTGGCTGACCCTGGTCGTGACCATCGCCGTCCTGGCGGTCACCTTCTGGCTCACGGTGGAAGACCGGCATTCGCCGCAGAAGCGGCGGGCGCCGTTGCCGCGCCACCTGATGGAGGAGAGCGCGCCCGCGCCGCAGGCTCCGCCGGCGGCCATCGCGCCCGAGTCCCTTCCCCCGGCGCTTTCCGGCGCCCTTTCCGGCACAAGGCCCGCGGCCGCCCGGTGCGACGTGGAGTCCCCCGCGCATGCCGCCGTTTCCCGCGCGGACGCCGCCACCTCCGGCGGCATTGCCCCTGTTTCCGGCTTTTCCGGGATTTCCCCTTCCGGCAACCCCAAGGAGTGCTTATGATCCTCTCCACTGATCAGAATCCGGCCCAACTGGGCATGAAGGTCCTGCTCGTCCACGGCGAATGCAACAAGGACTGCGTGGCGGGGCGCCTCGTGCGCAAGCTCCGCGACCAGCTCGAAGAGAAGGACGTGGCAGTGGTCACGGCGGACACCGCCCGCGACGGCAGCCTCATCCTGGCTTCCGACCCGCAGATCCAGGCGCTCCTGCTGGACTGGGACATGGAGGACGCCGTCAACCACCATCCGGCCATGGAGGTGGTCAAGGGCCTGCGCGCCCGCAACGCGAACATGCCGCTCTTTCTCTTCACCAACCGGGAAAGCGCGGCCCAGATACCGCTGGACATCCTGGCGGACACGGACGACTTCATCTGGCTGTTTGAAGACACGGCGGATTTCATCGCCGGGCGCGTGCTGGCGGCCCTGCGGCGCTACCGCGGCCATCTCCTGCCGCCCATGTTCGAGGCGCTGGCGAAATTCTCCATGACGCACGAGTATTCGTGGCACACGCCGGGGCACACCGGCGGCACGGCCTTTCTCAAGTCAACGGTGGGCCGGGCGTATTTCGACTTTTTCGGCGAAAACCTGTTCCGCTCCGACCTTTCCATTTCCGTGGGCGAGCTTGGCTCCCTGCTGGACCATTCCGGACCCATCGGGGAGGGGGAGAAGTTCGCGGCCAAGGTCTTCGGTTCGGACTACACCTTTTGCGTGACCAACGGCTCGTCCATGTCCAACCGGGTGATCATGATGGCCTCGGTGGCGCGCGGCCAGATCGCCCTGTGCGACCGCAACGCCCACAAGTCCATCGAGCACGCCATCACCATGTCCGGGGCCATCCCCACCTACATGCTCACCACGCGCAACTATTACGGCATCATCGGTCCCATCCCGCCGGAACGGATGACCAAGGAAGCCATTGCCCGTTCGGTGCGGGAGAATCCGCTTGCCAAAGAGGCCACGGACCCGTCCCCGGTGCATGCCACGGTGACCAACTCCACCTATGACGGGCTGTGCTACAACGTGGAGCGCGTGGAGGAACTGCTGGGCCAGAGCGTGGACCGCCTCCATTTCGATGAGGCCTGGTACGGCTATGCCCGCTTCAATCCCATCTATGAAAAGCGCTTCGCCATGCATGGCGACCCCAAGGAGCACGGGCCGGACAAACCCACGGTCTTTGCCACCCAGTCCACGCACAAGCTGCTGGCCGCGCTGTCGCAGGCGTCCATGATCCATGTGCGCGAGGGGCGCAGGCCCATCAGCGCGCACCGGTTCAATGAGAGCTACATGATGCACGCCTCCACCTCGCCCAACTACGCCATCATCGCCTCCAACGACGTGAGCGCGGGCATGATGGCCGGGCCGGGCGGCAAGATCCTCACCGACGAGTCCATCCACGAAGCCGTGGCCTTCCGGCGCCTGCTCGGGCGCATCCATGCGGAAATGGGCGAAAAGGGCGAGTGGTTCGTCAATGCCTGGCAGCCGGATACCGCCACCCTGCCCGACGGCACGACGGTGCCGTTCTGGCAGGCGGACGAGGACTATCTGGCAACCGACCCGCGCTGCTGGGTGTTGCGGCCCGGCGAGTCCTGGCACGGGTTCGGCGAGCTTGAGGCCAACTACTGCATGCTCGACCCCATCAAGGTGACGGTCACCACCCCCGGCATGGACCGCAAGGGCGAGCTGGAGTCCTGGGGCATTCCCGCCTCCGTGCTGACGGCCTATCTGGATGCGGACGGCATCGTGGTGGAAAAGACGCAGGACTTCACCATCCTCTTCCTCTTCTCCATCGGCATCACCAAGGGCAAGTGGGGCACGCTCATCAATTCCCTGCTGCGCTTCAAGGAAGACTATGACGCCAACGCCCCGCTGGAAGAGGTGCTGCCCGCCGTGGTCGAAGCCAATGGCGCGCGCTACGCCGGCATGGGACTCAAGGACCTGTGCACGGAAATGTTTGCGGCCATGAAGGAACTGCGGACCACGCAATTCCTCTCCGAAGCCTTCTCCCTCCTGCCGGAAGCGGTCATGACGCCTTCCAGGGCGTACGAGCTGCTCGTGCGCGGCGAGATCGAGCGCGTCGGCCTGGAGGGCTGCGCCAACCGTGTCCTGGCGACCGGCGTCGTGCCCTATCCTCCGGGCATCCCGCTGCTCATGCCCGGCGAGAACGCGGGACCCGCCGATGGCCCGGTGCTCGGCTATCTCAAGGCGCTGGAAGCCTTTGACCGCAAGTTCCCCGGTTTCGGGCACGACAACCATGGCGTGGAAGTGGTGGACGGCAACTATATCGTCAGCGTCATCAAGCAATAATGGAGAGAAACGCCGTGCCGTGCGCTCCGGCGCAGGGCATGGCCGACACGAAAAAGGCCGCCCGCGGGCGGCCTTTTTCGTGCTGGGATCTTCCCTGTGCGGCGGGCTGCGCGCGCTATTTCGCGCTCTCCGCTTCCGCCTTGGGGTCCTCCTTCCCGTGCTGGGAGGCCGTGATCAGGCCCACGCCTTCAAAAAGCTCATAGATGCCGAAGCCGTACCAGAGCGTATAGAGCACATAAAAGCCGAGCAGCGCGCAGACGAGCGCCACATGCTCGGACATCCTGGCGGGCAGGATGCCGTAGAAGTTGTTTCCCGGTTCGATGGCGCGGGTCACGACCCGGTCAACGATCTTCGCGTCCGCCACACGCCGCTGTTTTTGCAGTTCCTGGACGCACGGCTCAAGCAGATACCACCAGGCCGAGGCCACCTGGAGCGGGGCGGCGCCCGCATATTTGTCGCTCACGGCCTGCCCGTTGTTGTGGTAGAGCAGGTCCGCGTCCTCCGTGGCCTGGAGCAGGATGGCGCCAAGATCGCCCTGGAAGGTGATGGTCGCGCCCTGGCTTTCCGCGCGGGTGACTCCGGCATGCTCCAGCAGGCGTTTCGCCAGCGGCGCCAGGTCGGGCTTTTGCAGCGACACCTTGAGCTGGGCCTCCTTGCCCGCCAGCGGCCCGATCTCTTCGCGCACGGAGGGGATGAAATAGGAGGAACCCTTGGAAAGTTCATTGAAGATCTCGTCCGCGTACTCCAGTCCGGTGAGGTGTCTGCCATCCTCGCCCGGGAACAGCGGCGAGAGCATGAAGTAGAAGAGGACGAAAAACGTGCCGATCAGGCAGGACCCTTTGAGAAAGTGCGATTTGTCCCTGATGATGCCTAGCATGCGTGCCTCCGCAGTTTGCCCATGTTCAGGAAGAACTTGCTGCAGACCCAGAGGCCGAAAAACGCCACCACGCCCCAGAACACGATATTGCCCACGGTCTCGATGCCGTTCACGAGCCAGTCCGACAGGTTCAGGGCTTCAAGCTCCACCAGCTTCTTGGGCAGGGTGGCGGCCCTGTTGATGAAGCCCGCGATGATGGAGACCGCGTAAAAACCGCGGATGTGGTTTCCCTTGACCACCGTGGTCGTCAGGGCGCCAATCTGGATGCCCAGCAGGGAGCCGAGCAGCATGCCGATGGCGAGGGTGTAGAAGACGTAGCCATACACCGCGTACTGGCCGATGGCCGCGAAACCCGCCGTGAAGATGATCTGGAAGATGTCCGTGCCCACGGTGGTCATGGACGAGACGCCGAACACATAGACGAACATGGGGAAGGTGACGAAGCCGCCGCCCACGCCCATGATGGCCGCGAGAAAGCCGACCAGGACGCCGCCGCTGGCGACGATCCATGCGGAGATACGCCGTCCCCCCGGAATGACGCGCCTGTCGAAGGGGATCATGGGCGGCAGCGCGATGTTCTGGACGCGCCGGGCGAGGCCGCTCAGGTCGTTCTTGTTCTCCTCCGCGGCGGTGTTCTGCCGGACCTCGGGGCGGACGGAGCGCAGAAAGTCCGCAAGCGCATAAAAGCCGAGAAAGCCGAGCAGCAGCGCATAGACCGAGCTGATGAACAGCTCGGAAAGCAGCGGATTGGCGTCGTACAGGCCCTTGTTGATGGCGCCGCCGATAAAGGTGCCCACAATGGAACCGACCAGGAAGAACGTCGCCAGGCGCACGGAAACGTTGCCGAGCTTCTTGTGGATGGTGGTGCCCATGATGGCCTTGGCGAAAATATGGAAGAGATCCGTGCCGACGGCCAGGATGCCCTTGACGCCCACGGCCATGAGCGCGGGCGTGATGATGAAGCCGCCGCCCGCGCCGATACAACCGGTGATCAGCCCCGCGGCGACGCCGACGCCGATGGCCGCCAGAAAGATGGGAACGGTATAGAAAGCAGGCGCATAGGCCGCGTGACCGCCAAGTATTTCATGCTGGGTATACGCTTCAGCAAGACAACATAGAAAAATAGGTGTCGCCAGTCCGAGAATGATCAGAAGCTTTTTACGATTTTTCAATATGGATGTGGAAACTTCAAAATCCCATCTTGCATATGCTTCGCTGCTTGCAAGAAGGAAATCATAGAGACGCCTGCCTGTACCCATCTTCCCAATACCTCCATCACTGCGTTTTGCACATGCCCATGACGCGCAGACAACCATTCCGGAATGGCGAATACTGCATGAAAGCGCATTTCTTCCCAAGCATAGCAAGAGGCAAGGGTTTTGTCAGTAGGCTTTCAGGGCTTTATGAGGTACGCCGGGGAGGATTTTTTTATAATCTATTGAAAAATAAGGGAAAAATGATTTGTGAAATTTTTATGGAATATGTCGCGCCGGCATCAGCGCCCCCCGGGCGCCCCGGCGGCGGCCGTCACATGGCGGTACACAAGGGCGGAAATGTCGGCCAGCATGCGCGCGGTCGCCGCGTCCGTGGCCCGCGAATCGCTGATGAACACGGCGATGACATAGCGCCGGCCGTCCGGCAGCAGGACGAATCCCATGTCGTTGCAGGCGATGAGGCGGCCGTCGGCCTCCCTGTCGCCGGTGCCGGTCTTGTGGCCGAAGATGGCGCCTGTGCCCGCCAGGGGGCGGGCCAGCCTGTCCTTGCCTGTGGCGCAGCCGGTCATTGTGGCCGTGAGGAACGCGTGGGACGCGGGCGGCAGAATGTCCCGCGTCAGGAAGCTCTCCAGCAGGCGCGCGGCGGCCAGGGGCGTCGTCCAGTTCTTCCGGCAGTTGGCGAGGTCGGCATGCATCTCGGCCTCTGTGGCGCGGATGGCGCAGTCGCGGCTGCCCAGGCTGTGGATGTAGGATTCGGTGTCCTCCACGGAGCGGATGCGCTCGAAGAGGATGTCGCAGGCGTTGTTGTCCGACTGCTGCAACGTGTACCGCAAAAGGTCGGCGATGGAGATGCTGAAGTTTCCGCCGGGCCGGGCGTCGCGCAGGGGACTCCAGGTATCCGGCGCAAGGTCGCGCGCGGTGATCCACAGCCGGGTGTCCAGCGGAAGGCGCAGCTCCCGCAGGCGGTCCGCCACCGCCAGGGCCTGGTGGAACTTGAACACGCTCATGAGCGGGTAGCGCCGGTCGTTGTTGACCGTGACCGTCCGGTCGCTGTTGATGATGACGGCAATGCCGATGTCGGCGGGCTTGCCGGCGACGAAGGTCTCCAGCTCCTGTCGCAGGTCGGCGGCGCTCCGGGCGGGCGCGGCCGGCCACAGGCCAAGCATGAGGAGCAGGAGCGCGAGCATGCGGCGCATGGAGGTTCTCTCCATATGATGGGGGACGATGTTCAGCGACAGGGCCGGGAAGGGGACCCGGCCCTGCGCGGGATCTGGAAATCGGTGTCTCCGTGCGGACGTGGCTGCTAGATCTTGTTGATCTGCCTGCCCTCCAGCCACGCGAAGAGATTGGCGAAGGCGATCTTCGCGCGTTCTTCCAGCGATTCCTGCGAGTAGAAGGCGAGATGCGGCGTGACGATGGCGTTCTTGCAGCGCAGGAGCGGATAGTCGGCCGGAAGCGGCGGCTCCATGTCGAACACGTCGCAGGCCGCGCCCGCGATGTCGCCCGCGTCCAGCGCGGCGGCCAGGGCCGCATTGT
Source organism: uncultured Desulfovibrio sp. (assembly GCF_910584445.1). Lineage (GTDB taxonomy): Bacteria > Desulfobacterota > Desulfovibrionia > Desulfovibrionales > Desulfovibrionaceae > Desulfovibrio. The sequence continues at coordinate 90,996 of NZ_CAJUBO010000003.1, read as the reverse complement.
CCACCACCGGGCCGCGCGCGGTATTGATGAGGAAGGCGCTCTTCTTCATCTTCGCCAGTTCGGGCGCGCCGATCATGCCCCTGGTCTCGGGCGTGAGCGGGCAGTGGAGGGAGACGATGTCCGCGCGCCGCAGCAGTTCGTCCAGGCTCACGCTCTCGTCGATGGCCGGGTCGCTCACGGGGCGGCGGTTGTGCGCCAGCACCGTGCAGCCGAACGCCTTGCAGAGCGCGGCCAGGCGCTTGCCGATGGCGCCGGCGCCCACCAGGCCCACGGTCTTGCCCTGGAGCAGATTGGCGCCCAGTCCCGCCTTGGTGCCCCCTTCGCGGCAGCGCCGCTCCGCTTCGGGCAGGTGACGCAGCAACTGGATCATGAAGCTCACGCACAGCTCGGCCACGGATTCGTCGGCATAGCCCGAGGCATTGGAAATGGCGATGCCGCGCGAGCGCGCGTCCGCGACCGGGATATGGTCCACGCCCGTGAAGGCCACGTCGATGAACTTCACGTCCGGGGCCTGGGCCAGGACTTCGGCGGGCAGAGGCATGTTGGCGAGCATGAGGACATCGGCATCCCCTGTCTCGGCCTTGAGCCGCGCCATGTCCGTTGTCCGCTGGCAGGCCGTGAACTCGTGCCCCAGGGCGCGCAGCCTTGCGGCGTTTTCTTCCACGAGTTCGGGGGAACAGCCGAGGTTTTCCAGCAGGACGATACGCATGATTGTCTCCTTGGTTGAGTTCCGGGTCACTTCAGAAATCTGTCGGCATAGCCGGCCGCGAAGAGGATGAGGATGAGGCACGGCAATATCCACGTCAGGTAGAAGCGGAGGCAGCGGGGGAATTTCATGCCCTGGCCCAGGTCCGCCTCATGGAGGAAGTTGTCCCAGCCCCAGCCGCGCCGCAGGCAGCAGAAGAGCAGGAAGAGCAGGCCGCCCAGGGGCAGGACGTTGTTGCTGACGAGAAAATCCTCGAAATCAAGGATGGTGCTGCCCGCGCCCAGAGGCTGGATGCCGGAGAGCAGGTTGAAACCCAGCGCGCACGGCAGGGAGAGGAGCCACATGACCACGGCGTGCAGCACCGTGGCGCGGCGGCGCGGCATGCCCCAGACATCCACGCTGTAGGAAATGATGTTTTCAAAGACCGCGATGACCGTGGAAAGCGAGGCGAAAGCGAGAAAGACGAAGAAGAGCGCGCCCCAGAGGCGGCCGCCCTCCATGTGGTCGAAAATGTTGGGCAGCGTCACGAAGACAAGCCCCGGGCCGGAACCGGGCGCCACGCCGAAGGAGAAGCAGGCCGGGAAGATGATGAGACCGGCCAGCAGGCCCACCAGGGTATCCAGGCCCATGATCCACAGCGCCTCGCCGGTGAGGGAGCGGTCTTTCGGCTGGTAGCTGCCAAAGATGGTCATGGAGCCGATGCCCACGGAAAGCGCGAAAAACGCCTGTCCCATGGCCGCGTTGCAGACGTTGAAAAAGCCCACCTCGCGGAACTTCTCCCAGTCGGGCATGAGGTAGAAGCGCACGCCGCTTTCCGCGTCCGGCAGGAGCAGGGCGCGGATGACCAGAAGGACGAGGATGAGCAGAAGCCCGAGCATCATGCCCTTGACCACGCGCTCCACCCCGTGGCGCACGCCCATGGCGCAGACGGCGAAGCCCAGGCCCACGGCGACGCTCATGCCCGCCACCTGGATGGCGGGGTCGCCGAGCGTGCCGGAAAAGAAGGCGCCCACGCCCTCCGGGGAAAGGCCCGAGAGGGCGCCCGAGATCTCGAACCAGCAGTACGAGAGCATCCAGCCCGTGACCGTGGTGTAGAACATCATGAGCAGGTAACTGCCCACCAGGGCCACCCAGCCGAAGCGGTGCCAGCCGGTGCCGGCCGGTTCCAGCTTGCGAAGGGCCAGGCCCATGTTCAGGCGCGAGGCGCGGCCCACGGCGAACTCCATGATCATGACGGGCAGGATGGCGAAGAGAAAGAAGACATAGACAAGAACGAAGATGGCGCCGCCATAGGCGCCGGTGATGAAGGGAAAGCGCCAGACGTTGCCAAGCCCGATGGCGCAGCCCGCCGAAAGCAGCAGAAAGCCGAGGCGGCTGCCGAGCATCTCGCGTCCGCCGCGTCCGCTCCCTGTGGCGTTCTTGTCCATGATCCTGTCTCCTGATGCGATGGATTTCGGAAAAGCCGCGTCGCCGCCCGCGCTACTGGAGCCGCAGGGCGAAATTGACGGCAAAGCAGACCGCGATGACGAACATGATGGGCCGCACTTCCCCCAGACGCCCGGTCAGGGTCTTGAGGCCCACATAACTCACAAAGCCGAAACCGAAGCCCGTGGCGATATTGAAGGTCAGGGGCATGCTGATGATGGTCAGAAAGGCGGGCAGCGCCACGGTGAAGTCCGAAAAGCGGATGCGCCCCACCTCCTGCATCATGAGCGCGCCCACGATGATGAGCGCCGGCGCCGTGGCGAAGGCGGGCACCAGGGCCACCAGCGGCATGAGGAAGAGCGAGAGGAGGAAAAGCCCGGCGATGACCACGGCCGTGAGTCCGGTGCGGCCGCCGGCGGCGACCCCGGCGGCGCATTCGAGGTAGCTGGTGGCGGTGGTCGTGCCGAGAAGGGCGCTCGCCATGGTGGCGAACGAATCCGTCATCAGGGCGCGGTCCAGGCCGCGGATATGTCCGTCCGGCCGCATGAAGCCCGCCTTTTGCGCCAGCCCGATGAGCACGCCCATGTTGTCGAACAGGTCCACCATGGTCAGGGTGAAGATGATGGAGAAAAGCCCGTGGCTCAGGGCGCCCGTGAGGTCCATGCGCAGGAAAAGCCCCGAGGGAACGAGCGAGCCGGCGCGGCTGAAGCTTCCGGCAAGCGTTTCGGCCGTGGGTGCGGGCGTTGCCCCCAGGAGCATGCCCGCCGCGGTCACGGCCACGATGCCGATGACCATGGCGCCGGTGACGCGCAGGGCCATGAGGGCGCTGATGAGAAAAACGCCAGCCACGGCCAGCAGGGCCGCCGGCTGCCCCAGGTCGCCCAAGGTGACGAAGGTGGAGGGTGAGGCGGCCACCAGGCCGCAGTTCTTCATGCCGATGAAGGCGATGAAGGTCCCGATGCCGACCACGATGGCGTATTTGAGGTCCATGGGCACGGCGTCGATGATCATCTGGCGCAGGCGCGTGACGGTGAGCAGCAGAAAGATCACGCCGGAAATGAAGACCGCGCCGAGACCCGTCTCCCAGGTATAGCCCGCCGGCCCGCAGACATAGTAGGCGAAAAAGGCCGAGATGCCGAGGCCCGGGGCCACGGCCACGGGAAAGCCCGCCCACAGCCCCATGACGAGCGTGGCGCCCACCGTGACCCAGACGAGGGCGGTGCCCGTCTCCGCCGCGGGCATGCCCGCATCGGCGAGCATGGCCGGGATGACGAAGAGCACATAGCACATGGACATGAAGCTGGTCAGCCCGGCCAGGCATTCGGTCCTGAGCGTGGTCCCGCGCTCGCGGAGATGGAAAAGGCGTTCCAGGAGCTGCATGCGCTCTCCGGGGTCAGGCGTCGCGCGCCGCCGGGTCGGCGTCCGTCGTGCTGCCGTCATGGCGCGGGCGTCCTTCCCGCGCGGAGCGGTCCGCCCCGGCGCCGGTCTCCTCGAAAAACGCGCAGCCCCGGCGGCCGCCCTCCTTGACGCGGTAGAGGGCGCTGTCCGCATCGCCGTAGAGGCTGTCGGGGAAGCCCGCGCGGGAAAAGGCCACGCCCACGCTGATGGAAAGCGGGGGCACCGCGCCTTCGGGGCTGCTCAGGGCCTCGTTGATGGCGGCGATCTTGTCGGCAATGACCTGGCGGATGCCGGGCGCCCTGTCCGTGAGGATGACCGCGAACTCGTCACCGCCCAGGCGGATGCAGAAGTCGCCGGAGCGGAAGGTCGTGCGCAGCAGCGTTGCCACGCGTTTCAGGGCGGCGTCGCCAACCTCGTGGCCGTGGATGTCGTTGACTTCCTTGAAGTGGTCCACGTCCAGGAGGATGAGTCCCACGGGGTGGTCTTCGCCGTTCAGGACCTGGCGCAGGCCGTCAAAGGCGCTGCGGTTGAGAAGCTCGGTGAGCGGGTCATGCTCGGCCTTGTGGCGGAGCAGCATGTCCTGCTGTTCCTTGAGGGCGAAGATCTCGTTGTAGGTTCCGGCAAGCTCGCGGAACTCCTGCGCGCCGACGGACGCGAGCGGCCGGCCTTCGCGGATGCAGCGGTTGAAGATCCGCAGCGGCCGGATGACGAGGATGATCCCCATGACGAACGTGATGACGGCCAGAAGGCTCAGAGCCACGAGAAACAGGCGCTGCCGCGCGAGCACGATGCCCAGGTCCTCGGTGCTCTGCAGTTGCGCCTCCCGCGCGCGGACGAGCACGTCTTCCATGAAATGCGAGACGGCGTTCAGGATCTTCAGTTTCGCCTCGCGGTATTCCCGGTCAAAGACGAGTTCGCGCGCCCGCGCGGCCTTGCCCTCGGGGGACAACTGGCGGTCGGCCGCGCTGAGGCGAAGCTCGCGCACCTGCTCGGGAAAGGTCGCGAGGTCCAGATGCGCGGCCTCGGCGGCGAGCCGGATGGCGTAGATCTCCCGGTGGGTGAGGGCGTTGGAAAGGGCGATGCCGGTGTGGATGCAGTTGTGCTCCCCGGCGCGCACATGCTCGCCCGCGAGCCGCTCCACGGCCGTTTCCCGGCTTCTGGTGGAATAGACTTCCATGAAGTAGCGGTCGGCATATTTCCTGTCCAGAGTCTGCACGAAGAGGCGCACCAGATCGGTGAGCAGGTCCGAGCCGCGGCGCACGCTCTGGCCCGCCTCCTCCCAGGCGATATAGGTCTCCATGGCCTTGGCGCTTCGCTTGTATTCATCCGCCATGTGGATGGTGGTGTGGATGAGAAAGACGAAGAGCGCCATGGTCAGGATGAGGATGACGCTGTTGACCAGCACCAGGCGCAGCCCCCTGGCGCGATGCGCGCGGGAGGGGGATTCGGCGGCGTGTTCCGGGGAGGATGCCTGTCTGGAGGTGCGTTCGCTCATGAAGATCTTCTCCCGCGATTATCCGAGAAAGCCGCGCACCCCGGTGAAGATCACCTGGGCCGCGATGGCGGCCAGCAGCAGCCCCGTGAGCTTGGCGAGCACCGCGATGCCCGTGGCATGGAGCAGGCGGCCCACGATGTCGGCCATGCGGAGGAGCAGGAACATGCCCAGCGCGGCCAGCAACAGCGAAAAGACGCCCAGGGTCAGCTCGTGCGAGGTGCGCGCGGAAGCGCCCATGACCATGACCGCGCCGATGGAGGCCGGACCCATGCCCAGGGGGATGGCAAGCGGCACCACGCTGATGTCGCCTTCGGTATGCGTATGTTCGGTCTCGCCGTCATCGCGCATGAGGGCGATGGCCGTGAGCATGAGCAGGACGCCGGAACCGATGCGGAAGGCGTCCAGCGTGAAGCCGAACAGCTCGAACAGGCTGGAGCCGCAGAGATAGAGCACCACGCCGATGATGAAGATGGCCGTGGAGGTCTTGAGCGCCGTGGCGTGCTTTTTGCGCGCGTCATAGTCGCGCGTGTGGCCCAGAAAGGCGCTGAGCACGGCCGGCGGCGTCATGAGCGCATAGAGCTTGATGCTTGTTCCCACCACATCGCTGATGAGACCGTCCATACCGTTTCCGTCCCCTGAAAGTTCCGCCCCGGTGCGGGCGCTAGTGGCGCAGGAATCCCCTGATGCCGGTAAAGATCACCTGGGCCGCGATGGCCGAAAGCAGGAGTGCCGTGAGCTTAGCCATGACCGCGATGCCCGTGCGCCCGATGACCCGCTGCACCGGGTCCGCCAGGCAGAGGAGCGCCGCCATCCAGATGGAGGCCAGGAGCAGGCAGAAGGTGCCCACCAGCAGATCCAGCGTCCCCGTGGACTGCGCGCCCAGGACCATGACCGTGCCGATGGCCGAGGGTCCCATGCCCAGCGGGATGGCAAGCGGCACCACGCTGATGTCCGCGCCGTGGCGCACGGGCGGGGCGGTCTCGTCCTCGTTCATCAGCGAAATGGCCGTGAGAAAGAGGAGCAGGCCCACGCCGATGCGGAAGGCGTCCAGCGTGAAGCCGAACAGCGCGAAAAGGTGCGAGCCGAAGATGAAGAGCACCTCGCCCACAAGGAAAATGGCGATGGAAGCCTTGCAGGCGACCAGATACTTCTCGCGCTTGCTGTGCCCGCGCATATGCGAGATGAAGGCGCTGAGCACGGCCGGCGGGGTCATGAGCGCATAGAGCTTGATGGCGAGGCCCACGATCTTGCCCACGGCGAGTTCTTCCATCACTTCACCCTGTCGGTCCTGGGGGTTATCCTTCCGGTCCAGCCCGGCGCGGCGGCCGCCTGAAGCCCGTACTTCCGCGCCTTCCGCACCACCGAGGACTGGCTGATGCCCAGACGGTGCGCGGCCTTGTAGGTGCTGCCGGTCTCGGCAAGGGCGGCGGAGAGCATGTCCCGCTCCAGGCGTTCCACAGCCGAGGTCAGGGATTCTCTGGGCGCGGCGGCTTCGGGCGCCTCCTCGGCCGCCTCGCGCATATAGGAGGGCAGGTCGCCGGGCAGGATGTTCTGCCGCTCGCAGAGTGTGAGCAGGGACTGGATGACGCTCTGAAGCTCCCGGACATTGCCGGGCCAGGCATAGGCCAGGAAGATCTGTTCGGTGCGCGGGTCCAGGCGCTTGGTGGTGCCGGTCTCCTGGCCGATCTTCCGCAGGAAGTACCAGGCGAGCAGGAGGATGTCGTCGCGCCGTTCGCGCAGGGGCGGCATCTCCACGCAGAGCACGCGCAGGCGGTAGAAAAGATCCTCGCGGAAGCGGCCGTCGGCCACCATCTTTTCCAGGGGCTGGTTGGTGGCGGCGATCAGGCGCGTGTCGACCACGATGGGCTGGGTGCCGCCCACGCGATAGATGGGCTGGCCGTCCAGCACATGCAAGAGTTTGGCCTGCATGGGCAGGGAAAGCTCGCCCACCTCGTCCAGCAGCAGGGTCCCCCCCTGGGCAAGCTCCAGCATGCCGCGCTTGCCCCCGCGCGCCGCGCCGGTGAAGGCGCCCCCCTCGTAGCCGAAAAGCTCCGACTCCATGAGCGCGGGCGGGATGGCGCCGCAGTTGACGGCCACGAAGGGCTTGTCCGCGCGGGCGCTCATGTCGTGGATGAGCTTGGCCGCCATGGACTTGCCCGTGCCGGTCTCGCCCAGGATGAGCGTCATGGCCTCGGCCTGGGCGGCCTTGGCGATGTCCTGGCGCACGCGCTGCACAAGCAGGCTCTGGCCCAGCAGTCCGCTCTTGCTCTCGCCTTCCAGCCCCTGGGCGCGCAGGCGGTAGGCCAGCGCCTCGACCTCAAGGTTGGAGAGCTTGGTCTGGAGGTTCTCCAGTTCCGTGATGTCGCGGATGGCGGCGATGACGCGCCAGACCCTGCCGTCCTCGTCAAAGACCGGCGTGCTGGTGTTGAGGCAGCGCTTGCCGTTGGAATAGTCGTCGAACAGCGTCACCGTGTGCCGCGTTTCCAGGGCGCGCAGGGTGACGCAGGTCTTGAAGCGCCCCTCGCGCAGTGGCTCGCTCACATGGCGCCCCACCACCTCGCAGGCGCGGATGCCGGCGATGCGCTCCATGGCGCGGTTGATGCGCCGCGTCACGCCCTGGCCGTCGATGACCCAGATGCCGTCGTGGATGAATTCGAGCACGCTGTCCAGCTCGCGCAGGGATTGGCGCGCCGCCCGTTCCAGGCCGCCCGGGGGCAGCTCCTGCACGGTGAAGCAGCGCAGCCGCGCGCCGTCGGGCGCGCCGTCGCCGGGGGCGCTGTCCCCCGCGCCGGCATGGGCGGCCGGGGTGTCGTCGGCCGGGGCGTCCCACCAGTGGATCAGGTAGGTGGCGCCGTCGCCGTGCCGGAAGAGCAGGCGGCCGCGCTGGCCCGGGATCTCGCCGGCGTCGTGGGCGCCGAAGCCTTCCAGCGCGCCCTGGGCCAGCCAGCGCCCCATGGCCGTGGCGGGCGGTTCCGCGTCCGCGCTGTCCAAAAGGGCGCGCAGCCCCGTGTTGGCGTACAGCAGGCGCCAGTCGTCCGCAACGCAGACCCCTCCCGGCAACTGGGCCAGAACGGCGTGCAGGCGGGCCTCAAGGGCGGCGTTGGCTGTCATGGCTTCCGGGCGTTTGCAACTCGTGGCGCGTGCCGTTCATGGTCGGCCGGCGCTGCGCCGCTCAGCGGCCCAGGGCCGCCGCCTCGTCCACGATCCAGATGAGGTCTCCGATACGGGGACGCACGAGCTGGGCCGGCAATACCGGCTCGGTGAGCAGGTTGAGCGCGTTGGCGAGGGCCGCGTGCTTTTCCGCGCCGGCCACGAGGAACATGCAGCAACGGGCGTTGTTGAGTACCGGCAGCGTCAGGGTGATGCGGTCGGCCTTGCGCTCGGGCACATAGACATCGGCCACGAGGCGGCGCTTTTCCTCCGGCTTTTTGACGCCGAGCAGCGGCGAATTGGGGAAGATGGAGGCCGTGTGCCCGTCCTCGCCCATGCCGAGCAGGATGAAGTCGAAGCGGGGCAGCGCCCCGGGCGCCAGGGCGAAATCCTCGCGGATCTGCGCCTCGTAGCGCGCGGCGGCTTCCACGGGGTCTTCCTCCCCGCGCATGCGGTAGAAATGGGTGGCCGGCACATGGCTCAGAAGTTCGCGCCGGGCCATGCCGTAGTTGCTTTCAGGGTGGTCGGGACCCACGCACCGCTCGTCCGCCCAGAAAAAGACCATCTTGTCCCAGGGCAGACGGTCCGCCCAGTCGCTCTGGGCGAGCAGGTGGAAGAGCGGCACCGGCGTCTGGCCGCCGGAGAGCGCGACCCTGAAGACGCCGCGCTCGTTCACGGCCTCTTCGCAGGCGGCGGCGAAGAGGTGGGCGGCGCGCTCGGCCATGGCCTCCGGAGTTTTGTGGATGTGGAGCGAAAGATGGATGGAACGGCTGCGGCCCGTCATTGGCGGCTCCTTGCGTTTGGCCGCTCCGGAAGGGCGCGGCGCACGCGAAGTATGCCACAGACGCGCCCGGGAGAAAAGCCATTTTTCCCGTGGGGCGTCCGGCGCTTGACATTTTTGGGGGAACGGCTACTGTGAAGCCATCTGAAGCTGCACTTCGGAAGAGTTCCTGCCGACCTTGGAACTCGACTGGTCTTCCGGCCGGGCATTGCCGTGTCGTCATGACGGGCACGCCACCGGAAGTTGCCGCGCGCGGTGGCGTTGTCGCCCGGCGCGCCCGATGTCGAGGTTTCCCGTCTGTCATGGGCAGGTACTCAAGTGTTCTCGCACTCACTCACCCTCACATCAATTATAACGCTCCCGTGCTTCGCGGGGCGGCGTTGTTTCGCGTGCCCAAATCCCAGGCTCCGACACCCTGAAACGGCCTTCGTCCGTTTCGGGGTGTTCTGTTTTCCGGGCCTGACATGGCCCGGCGGCACTGGCCCGGGGCATCCATGACCAATGTCCGATACCTGAACAACAACTGAGCAACGACGCAGACGACGACCACATCAGAAATCCAAGCCAAGGGGGAACTCATCATGGCCGACATCCTTCTCGCAAAGCCCGCGGCGGGCGCTTCCCAGACCATTCCCTGCGCTCCCGAAGCGCGCTTCGTCTTCGACTTTCCCACCACGGACGCCACGCTGGCGCGGGAGGGCGACGATCTCGCCATCCAGTTCGAGGACGGTTCGAGCCTGAACCTCCAGGGCTTCTACACGGAATACAACGAGGAGAACCTGCCCTCGTTCAGCATCGACGGCACCGAGGTGGCGGCGGCGGACTTTTTCGCGGCCATGAACGAGCCTGACCTCATGCCCGCCGCCGGTCCCGGCACGGGCGCCACGCCCACGGGCGGCCGCTTCCACGAATGGGGCAACGCGGACCTCGCGGACGGCATCGACCACCTCAACGGGCTGGACTGGGGCTTTTCCCGCGCCTTCGAGTGGGAGGACCACCCCAACGCCGTGGGCGGCGGGGATGACGAGGGCGGCCTGCTGGCCCAGGGGCCGGTCATTCCGGGGACGACGCCCGGAACTCCCGAAGACCCCGAACTGCCCACCGAAATCACGGTGACGCCGGACCCGGTGCCCGATGCCGATGGCGCACACAATATCGTCATCGGTGGTGAATCTGAGACACAGTTCACACCGCATACGACCTACAATCTCGCCTTTTTGCTTGACGCCTCGGGCAACGGCAGCGTCGAAAAGGTCGGCCTCAATGTGGCGGATCGAATGGAGTATGATGACAAGTCGGGCAAGTGGAGTGCAAATCAGGAGACGCTCGCTAACCTCGGGCTGACTCCGCAGCCGGACGGTTCCTTCCTCTACAATCACGATGGAGAGGAGTGTCGCTGTTTCATTTCCTGCAAGGGTGAGGTGTTGAGCTATCCTGCCCTGTACGCGAGTCTGGAAAAGACGGGCGACTATATTGCTAATGCCTATGACACACTTCCAGAAGGATCAACTCTGAATATTCTCCTTGAGGGATTTGACGTTAAAGTTGAATCTTACGCAACAGTAACAGTTGGTAATGAGGGGGGGCGCGCTTACATAGAATACAGCGTGTGCGATGCCGCTGGATATAAATATGACAACGGCAAACTCACGGAAACGACGAGCAACAATAATCCTGACAAGACGGCAGGGCTTGGACAGATCGTCACACGCATCTATAGTGATGAATTTGGAGAAGGAAAAGACTATGCAGACCCGCAAAGCTTCATCGACCATATCATTTCCGACTTCAATTCAAGAGTCATCTACAATGTCAGTTCATCATGGGGATTTAATGGTAACTATACATATACAGCAACGAACTATGATGCAGCTATGCAGTTTGCAGAAGGCTGGTTTGCGGAACACTCTGCCGGCAACTTCGTTAACCAAAGCTTTGTGATTTCCGATGGCGGCGCCACCGCCTATCTGGAACCCATCACCGGCTCCGGAAACTACCTGAATACCTCTATGCCCAACTATCAAACCGAGTTCTCCACCTGGGATTTATCGCAAGTTTCTTCCTATTCCTTTCTGAATACGGAGACAGGTATTCAAGAAAACCATTCTATCAGCGCGTGGAGCGATATTCCCTGGAAGCCGGGACAGGTATTCATCGTGCAGTGCAAAGACGGTAATGCTCTTGTCATCAACGAACAGGGGCTTGTTCTGGGTGTAAACACCGAAGGAGATGCTACCCAGCTGAAGCAGGTCAGCGAAGAATGCCATGATGGCGCGAAGAAATGGTCTGTGCCTGTTGTCATGGGGCATTTCACCACTGACGATGGCAAGAGTTACTACGCCCCCTGCATCGTCAAGGGTTCGCTTGCCAACGAGACCCTCCTTAATGAATATGAGGGTCAGGATATTTACGGCAGTTCCCAGGAGCATACGCTGGGGACCGCTGGTTCGCTTCAGGGAGTATCCGATGTCACGACTATCGTCATCGGCACCTCAGCCACTGATGCCAAGGGACTCAATGACTACGCTACAGATGCTTCCCATGTGGAATATTTGCCCGACTGGACGTTCATCGCCAACAAATTTCTGGGCATTGTCAACGACAAGCTGGTAGTTCAGAACAATGACACCATTGATGGGGGAGCGGGGAACGATGTCCTCTTCGGCGACCGTATCGTGGGAGCCGAGTTTGACGAAAACGGCGCTTATGACAAGGAGGGCACGCAAAAGGCGAACGATGATGCCCTGCGGGGTCTTGTCGATGCGGAGTCTGAAGACAGCGCGGAAGATATCGCCGCCTCCCTGTGGGCCAATGCGGAAAGCGTGGCGGACAAGCTCGATGACCTTTCCGACAAGGGAGGAGACGATGCTCTGGCCGGGGGCGCGGGCAACGATCTGCTCTTTGGGATGAGTGGGGATGACATCCTGCTCGGCGACGGCGAAAAGAGCATGTTCTCTGACATGCCTCCTGTCGAGTCCATTCAGGGCATGAACCGCGAAGAGCTGAGTACCTTTGAGAAGAAGGTGGCTGCTCATGAGAAGGAGAGCGACGGCAACGATCTGCTCTTCGGCGGCAAGGGAGACGACGTGCTCATCGGCGGCGGCGGCGACGACTTCCTTTCCGGCGGCGAGGGCCGGGACGTGCTGCTTGGCGGCAGCGGCGACGACATCCTTGTGGGCGGCAGCGACACGGAAGCCGTCAATGCCAACCTCGCTTTTCTGGTGGATACGTCCAAAGGGAGCAACATTGACGCCATCAAGGAGCAACTGACGAAGACCTTTGAGGAACTCCGGGACGGCATGGCCGACAACGGGGGTACCATCAACATCATGCTCATGGGCTACCATTCCCATGCCACCCAACTGGAAACCGTCAACCTTAGCGAGGACGGCGCGTTCGATCGCCTTATGGCTGCCCTGGAGGATATTGCGGAAGCGCACCCGAAGGGTCCGAACGGGATGGACTCGATTCATTCCGTCATGGAAGAGCAGACCAACCATGAACTGGCCTTCAACTATGCCAGCGCGTGGTTCGCCCAACAGCAGGATGATGGTTTCGTCAACAAGACCTTCATGTTCACGGATAGCGACGCCAGCGTGCATTTCCGCCTTGATATGACGGCGAATTCTGCAATTGGCCGTGTCCCTCTGGTCGACTTTGATTCCGGCAAGAGCGGTGACTTCACCTATGATATCCATGTCGAGAATGTGCTGGGCATGCTGAACGATAATCCAGCAATCCATGTAAATATGCTTGCCCTCGAGGGCTACAGGCCAGGCGAGTCCTATACCGTCTACGCGGGTGAAAAGGCCGTTCTCACGATTAACGAAAAGGGCTACGCTGAATTTGCCTTTGACTGGTATATTGGTGGCCGGCTCATACACAATAAGGGTGACCGTATCGGTCTTCAATTGACGGACAATCATAACGGTGACAACGGGAAAGAAGTTCCGGTAGTCGCCTACTGGAATGCGGAGAAGAATGTCTGGATGCTCGGGGCAATCGCGGGTGAACTCGATGCCAACTCAGAAATGAAATGGCATATAGATGACACTAAGGATGCCTTCAAAGAATTGATGAGTAATTCTGGACAAGACGTCGCCTTCGTTGTCCCGGACGGCGGCACTCTCAACATGGGTAACTATCCCGGTGCCGAGAGCAGCGCTCCCGAAGACATCGCTTCGTCCATCCTCGGTCCTACCCATTCCGGCGACACGCTCATGGGCGGCGAGGGCAACGATATCCTCTTCGGCGACGAGATCCCCGAAGGCGTATTGCCCGACGAAGTGGACGCCGCGCACCGCGCAGACTACATCCGCGAGCATCACAAGGAGTTTGACGTCTCCTCCTCCGGGGCGGGCAGGGCGGAAAATGACGTTCTTGACGGCGGCGCCGGAGACGACATCCTGTATGGCGGCGCGGGCGATGACAAACTCTACGGCGGTGAGGGGGACGACATCCTCTACGGCGGTTCCGGCAATGATCTCCTCGATGGCGGCGCGGGCAACGACTACCTCGATGGCGGCGCGGGCAGCGACACCATCTACGCCGGCTCCGGCGACGACCTCATCGTCTATGACCCCTCCGACTATCTCATCGACGGCGGCGAGGGCATCGACTTCCTGCTGAGCGCCGACAAGGGGGGCCATACCCTTGCCGACATGCTGGGCAACTGGGAGCAGCATGACAAGGACATGCCCATGGTGAATGGCGTGGAAGTTATGCTCAAGGGCGTTGACACGAGCCTCCAGAACATGGACGCCCTTGCCAAGGAGTACGGCTTCTCCATGGGCAAGGATGAGAACGGCAGAGACATCCTCATCCTGGGCGACCAGTGGCAGAAGGTGGGGGACTCGGACAACGGGACCACGACCACCTATGAGAACGGCGAAGGCGTCACGCTGGAGACCACGCTCTCGGTCGATACCACGAGCGCGGAGGACCATGCCGTGCAGGCCGCGGCCAACGAACTCGCCACCTCCAACGGTTAACCAACTCCGGCGGCGGCCTTTGGGCCGCCGCCGTTTCCTGCCATGCGCATACTCTTCATCAGCAACTATTTCCCCGGCGATCTCGGGCCGCTGGCGCGCACGCTGGCGGCCGCGCCGGAAAACGAGGTTCTCTTCGCCTCCAACCGCCAGCGCAAGGACTACGCGCTGGCCGGCGTGCGGCGCGTGCGCCTGAAAAACGCCCCTCTTTTCGGCGATGCGCCGCCCACCGTGCCGCAACTTTGGGAAGAGGCGATCAGACGGGGGAGCGGCGGCCTGCGCTCCCTGCTGGCGCTGCGCCAGTCCTGGGGCGCGGCGGACATCATCTTTGCCTCCCTTGCCGGGGGCGCCGCGTTTTTCGCGCCGCAGGCGTTTCCCGAAGCCTTTCTTGTGACCTATGCGGAAAGCGGGCTGAAAAATCTTTCCCTCCTGCCGGGAGCGGTGCGCGACGCCTGGAGCCTGCTGCAAAGCGCGCTTTTCCTGCAGGGGGACCTCTGTTTCGCGTTCAGCGAACGGCAGCGGCGGCTGTTTCCCGAGCCGCTCCGGGCGGCCATCCATCTGGTGCCGCCCTGCGTGGATGCCGAAGTCTTTTCGCGCGCGGCGGCGGACCCGTGGGGCGCCGGAGAGGCGACCGGAGGGAAGCCTGCCGCGCCGCTGCTGACGCTGGACGCCACCGGTCTTGAGAGGCAGCGGCTGGCGGCCCTGCTTGGCGTCGGCCGCGCCGTGCTCCAGGCCCTGCCCCGCTGCCGGGTGGTCATGCTCACGGAAAACGGGAGCCTGCGCCAAGCCGTGGAAACGGCCGTCGATGCGTGGCCCGCCGCAAGCCGCAGCCGGTTCGCGGCGTACAATTCCCTGCCGTTCGACCGCTACCGCGATCTTCTGGCGGCCTCGCGGCTGGTGGTCTGCCCCGGCGGGGGCGATGCCGCGGAAAGGTGCTTGCTGGAATGCATGAGTTGTGAGACTCTGCTCATGGCTCGCTCCACGGCGGCCAATTTTTTGCGTCCGGGCGTCAACATGCTTGAACTGCCCGAAGGCGGCGCGGAGGTCGTGGCGCGGGCCGTGGTCCAGGTCCTGGCGCCGGACCGTCCGCGCGAAAGCGCGCGGGAGCTTTCGCCCGTGGCCCGCATGGCGCGGCGCGATGTGCTGGCGCATTTCAGCGAGGAGGTCGTGGCGCCGGCCCATCTTGCCCGGGTCATGCAGGCGCGCGCCGCCTGGAAAAAGGAACGCGACCGCGCCTGAAGCGGCCACAAGGAGTCCCCCATGCCAGATGATGATCCCGGCCGCACACGCCTCCAGCACCAGTGTGCCGCGGCCATTGCCGCGCAGATCGAGAAAACCAGCCCGGTGAGCGCGTGGCTCCTGCGTTCAGCGGGCGAGGGCATGATGCATCTCCCCGTCAAGATCATCCGCGAGACCGACCGCACCTATGCCACGCGTTTTGCCGACAACGCGGAGATCGTCACCTGGCTCGGCGTCCTCCTCGAGGCGGAGCTGGCCCTGCATGTGGCGGCCAAGGACAATCTGCTGCCGCTGGGCAACCCCGAGATGCGCCGCCATGAGGAACTCTACACCAACCTCATCATCCACCTGCTCCTGCTCGCCGTGGACCGCTTCATCCACGATGTCTTCCCTGAACGGAATTTCTGCGCGCTGGACTATCGGGACAATCCCCACGCCCTGACCATGACCCTTCAGGACTGGCATTGACCGGCCCATGAACCCGCGCGACAAGCTCAACCTCTGGCAGCCGGACATCCTGGGCATCTTCCAGGCCGCCCGGGCGCAGCGCTCGGCCGTCACCCTGAGGTGCCACCTGCGCCTGGACGCCATCAACGAGGCGGACGTGACCCTGCACGGCGGCATCACGGCCGTCAGCGGCCAGATGGCGCGTTTCAGGGCCGAGGGCTATGACTTCGCCTTCGGCGACCGCGCGCCGCAGGACCCGGCCTGCGCCTACGCCTTCTCCCTGGACCTGCCGCGCGCGCTCCGGGATGTCATCCGCGTGGAGTATGAGGGCCGCGCCACCATCCTTGAGCGCGAGCTTGGCCGCAACAATCTGCCGAAAACGCTGGAGCTTCGCGTTTCGCTGCCCTCGAAGATCCGGCGGCGCCGCCGCCATGACCGCATCGCCTGCGGTCCCGGCCGCGTGGAGGACGCGGCCCTCGTGCTCGTGGAGGCGCCGCCCCGGCGCCGGGGCGATCTGGAGCGGCTGCTGGCCGCCCCGTTTGCCGGGCGCGAGGCGCCGAGCCTGCTCAACCTGTCGGTCAGCGGCGCCTGCCTGCTGGCGGGCGAGTCCATCCGCCAGAAGCTCATGGCCGCGCAGGAGCGCTATCTGCTGTCGTTCGTTCCCTGCACGCCCGGGCGGGCGGCCAGGCCCCTGGTCTTTCTGGGGCGCAAGGTGGGCGTCTATCCGCGCCCCGAAGGCTCGGCGGCGCTGCGGATCCGCTTTTGCGACGAACTGGACGCCGGCACCCCCGGCGAGGAGCTGCGCTGGCTGAATATCGAGCGCAACGGTTCGGCGGCGCTGCCCCGCGTCTTCCGGCACTGGGAGGCCATGGATGCCGAGGCGGCGAAGCTGGCCGCGCGGGAGGCGGAACAGGCCGCGCTGGCAACGGCGGAGGAGAACGCCGCCGGGGAGGGCGCCGTCACGCCGGGCGTGCTGCCCGTGTCGTTCCCGGATGAGGAGCCGTAGAGCATCCCGCCATGCGGAAAAGCTCCCGAAGGCAGCGTCCGCTCCGCGTCCGCAAGTCCTGTGTGCGGCAAAGCCTGTGAATGCCAGGGACATGCCCAAGGAATCCCGGACCCGCTCCCGCCGCCTTGCTATTTCAGGAAGACCGGCAACTGGCAGAAACCCACCGGATGCCTGTGCCCCGGCCGCTCGCAGAACTGCCTGAGGTCCGGCGTTTCAACGATGTGCAGCACCTCCGAACTCGAAAGGCCCATGGTCCGCCAGGTGGCCCGGCAGGTGAGCGGCCCGGCGGCGAGGATGCTCCTGCCTTCGGGGCTTTGGCCGTCCAGTTCGATGCTCCAGCGGTGGCGGAACTCGCCGCCCGGCAGGACGGGTTCGGCGGCGTTGAGAAAACGGTGCAGCACTGGCTCGCCGTTGGCGCCGAGGATGGTGGTGTCCAGATCCATGTTGTTCACCTGGATGCCGCCCAGATTGTGCCCCCGCATGAGGACCATGAGCAGCAGGGTCCGGCCGTCGGAAAGCAGGCCGGCCTCGGCCTCGCAGGACTGGAGCGGCAGAAGCTCCTGCATGCGCTTGAGCGTGGCCGCATTCTTGCGGACGACCACATCCACGCGCGCCTGCTGCCGGGCAAGGAGCGCCTCGCGCAGGGCGCCCGCCACGGCGTCGGCATTGAGCAGGTGGCGCACGATCCAGCCGTCCGGGCCGCGCCGCATCTCAAACTCGAAGGGAAAGACCAGGTCCAGGAGCGGATGCCTGATCTCCGCCCTGATGCGCGCCGTGTCGCCCCTGCTCTCGGTCAGGGTGAGTCCGGCCGGAAGCTGGGCCAGAAAATCCGGCGGAAACAGGACAAGCGGCTGGCGCAGCTTGGTCTCGGCATCCGGTTCGCCCTCCTTGGCGGAACGGGTGACGTCCTTTTCAAGAAGGCGTTTCAGCAGGGCGGTCTGCAACTGCTGGCGCAACTGGTGTTCCTGCTCCGGGCCGGCCTTGTAAAAGGGAAAGCTCCGGCCGACAGCCTGGGCAAGATCCGTGAAGAGCGTCCGAAAATCCACGCGTTTTGCCAGCTCTTCCGTATTGGGGGGCGACAGCGCTTCCTTGAGACGGAGCAGGGCGAATTCGCTGCTCTGCCGATACTGCCAGGTGCGCCAGCCATAATAGCCCCCGGCCGCCAGCGCCGCCACAAGGAGGAGCGCCGCAACGGCGGCGATGCGCCTGTGGGCGCGCGCCCTGGCCGCCACGGCGGAAAACAGGCCCGAAAGGAACGCCAGCTTCATGGGACCCTCCCCTCCCGGTCGCAGTCCCGGGCGCGGGCGGAAAAAGATTTGCGTCCATATTCCAGGGCCGGTTCCGGCGGCCCGAGGCGTTCATCCATGCCGCGCCCGAGGCGCGCGCCCAGACGCAGGGCCAGCGGCGTGACGCTGCCCCCGCCGCCGAGGAAACAGCGAAACACGCCCCACGCCCCGAGGGGCAGCCCCGTGAGCCAGTGATTGCACGCCGCCAGCGGGCTTGCCTTGCGCCAGGTGTTCATGGGCGCGGCAAGAACGCTCAGGCTGGCCGTCCCGCCCGGGCCGAGGCCCAGGCGGCGCAGGGCGCCGCGCACCTCCCACCAGGAGGCGGCGGGACCGGGAAGGGAAGCGCGCGCAAGGCGCGCGCACAGGCCGGCCAGGGAGTGGCGGTTCCAGAAGGTGACGGCAAAGCCGCGCCGGGCCACGCGGCGCGCCTCGGCAAGGGCGGGGACGAGCCGGTGAGGCTCCTGAAGATGCAGGAGCACCCAATCATAGGCATCGTCCTCCACGGGCAGGTCGTCGTCCCTGCCGGCCATGATGGTCGCGGAGGGGCAGCGCGTCTGCGCCCGCGCCCGCGCGGCGGCGTCCGCCTCCACGGCGTCCACTTCGAAACCGCAGGCCCAGAGAAAGGGCAGCAGGGCGCCGGAGCCGCAGTTGACATCCAGCAGGGCGGCGGCGCGCCGGGGCCACGCGGCCAGGGCGCGCTCCAGGAGGTGGAACTGCGCTTCCAGCACGAAACGCGCCATGACCACATCGGCCGGGCGCGACGGCTCATGGCCCGGGGGGCGTCCCTTTCCGGCGGAAGGGGCGCCCCCGGTGCCGGGCATTTCCCGGGCGTGTGCCGCGGGGCGTTTCATGGCGCATCCCTCACGGGGATCTCATCCCGCCGTGCGGGCGCCCTTCAGGCCACGGCGATGGCTTCGATCTCCACCAGGGCGCCGAGGGGCAGGGCGCCCACCTCCACGCAGGAGCGGGCCGGGCAGGGATAGGTGAAAAAGCGCTTGTAGACCTCGTTGACCTTGGGGAAGTCGCTCATGTGGGCGATGAAGACCGTGGTCTTGACCACATTGGCGAGGTCCAGCCCCTGGGAGGCGAGCACGGCCTTGAGGTTGCGGCAGGACTGTTCGGTCTGCGCCTCCACGCCGCCGTCAACGAGCTTGCCGGTGGCCGGGTCCAGCGGCACCTGGCCGGAAAGGAAGAGAAGCTCGCCCGCGCGGATGCCCTGGCTGTAGGGACCCACGGCGGCGGGAGCGGCGTTCGTGCTGATGACGTCCTTTTTCATGATGTTCTCCTTTGCGCCACGGCGCTATCCATACATGGGCAGAAGCCGGAAGACGAAAAGCGTGTGGCAGACGGCCACAAGAACGCCGTACAGCAGGAGCACGGGCACAAGGGCGGCTCCGCCCGGCGCTGTGTAGCCGGTTGGGGTGAAACGGCGCCGGCAGGCGCGCAGCAGCAGCGCCGGCACGATGACCGACCATACCGAGGCCGCCAGGCCCGCCCAGCCGATGGCGGCGAGAAAGCCGTCCGGCCAGACGAGTCCGCAGAACATGGGCGGCAGAAAGGTCACCAGCAGCGTCTTGGTGCGGCCGAGACGACTGTCGTCAAAATTGCAGAGATCGGCCATATAATCGAAAAGGCCCAGCCCGGCCCCCAGGAAGGAGGTAGCCACGGCCAGCAGCGAAAATGCCTCCAGCAGCCGGAGCACGAAGCCGCCGCCCAGGTTGTGCCCGGCGGCGGCCAGCAGGTCGCCCACATTGCCGCCCTGCGCGATGACCGCCTTGAAGCCCTCGCGGGGGATGACGCCATCGGCGGCGGTGATCCACGCGAAGTAGCAGACCAGGGCGATGAGCGTCCCGTAGCGCAGGCAGGCGTTGATGCTGCGGCCGTCCTTGCCAAGATACTTGACCAGGCTTGGCACCGAGGCGTGGAAGCAGAACGAGGTGAGATAGGTGGAAAGTGCCCCCCAGACAAAGATGGCCTGGCCGCCTTCGCCGCCCGCGTCCAGCAGGACATCCAGCCGCAGATGGCGGAACATGCCGCTCATGGACAGGAGGAGCGCAATGACCATGCCGCCCATGAGCACGATGGAAAACCTGTCCACCGCCCGGGAACTCCACCAGATGCAGGCGGCGAGCAGCAGGGCGAAGAAAAGGCTCGTGAGCAGGCGCGGGGGTTCGCTGCCGAGTACGGGCGTCAGGGCATGCTGCACCACCGAGCCGCCGCCGCTCACATACGCATAGACGAGGATGTAGAGCACAAAGGCCACGGAGAGGCCGTTGATGACCGTCCAGGCGGGGCCAAGCAGCTCGCGCACCAGAGTGTGGAAGCTGTCGCCCGGCTGGAAGTGCAGATTGACCTCAAGAATGGCCTGGCTCGACCGGAACATGCAAAACCAGGAAAGCAGGAGCACCACGGCGGACCACGAGAACCACATGCCGGCGGAGATCATGGGCAGACCGAGCATGCCCGCGCCGATGGCCGTGCCGGCCACCACCATGGTGCCACCGAAAATGGGGGAAGGTCGAACCGTCATGTCCGCTCCGCTGGAGAATACGGCGTTTGGAGCGCGGCGCGCCTCAAGGCCCGCTGCCTGTGTCCGCGCGGCAAAATGCCAGGAATCCCCGGCCCTGCGGACGGCGCCGCACGTTCGCCTTTGCAAACGCTCTTTCGCTCTGCACGGTATGCCCGAAAGGCCGGACCTGCATGAGCAAAAAGGGGGCAGAGCAAAGTGATGCTGCTCTACCCCCCTGAAATCATTGGTGGAGAAGAAGGGATTTGAACCCTCGACCCCCGCCTTGCGAAGGCGATGCTCTCCCAGCTGAGCTACTTCCCCACAGGTGAGATTGCCTTGTATTCCTGACGGCGCCTCTTGTCAAGCGGCGGATTCAACGGACGGGTGGGCACGGGGCACGGGCATGCCGGCGTTTGGGCGGCGCAATCGCCACGGCCCGCGCCGCCACCCTTTTTCGTTCGCCCGCTGTCTGGCGTGGGCCATGCCGGCCCAAAATCCGGTTTTTCGCGGCGGGAGCGTCAGGGGCCTAGGTTCAGGTCTCATTAAAGTACGTTATGGTTTTTTCAACGAGGAAAGGAGATTTTTCCGCTGGCCGCCCGAAGCGGAGCGAAGGGCGGGGGCTGTCGCCGCAAGGATCCGAAAAAATAAGATTTTTTTGCGCTGGCAAGGAAGTGGACGATTTTTGGAGGGAGTGTACTTAAGTACATGACCGACAAAAATCGCCCAGTGACGCGACCGAAGGCGGCGCGAAGCGCCGTGCCCGTTCGAGCGAAGCGAGGTACGGGCATCGTCCGCAACGCGTCAGGCCAGCGCAAAAAGGGCTGTTTTTGACGGATGATTGTGGCATTGCATAAGCTGCCACATCCCAAGCCGGCAGCCACATTAATATAGGTCCAGACCCTAGCGGAACAGGCGCCAGGTCCCCTCCACGATGCCGCCGAGCACATCGACAAAGCCGGAAGTGATGCCGCTGATGGTGTTGAGGATCAGCTTGCCGGCGCCGATGGAGGTCTTTGGCTTGTCCAGGTTGCCGTAGAGGCGCAGCGGAAATTCCGGCAGGCCCTTCATGTTGACGGTGAAATTGCAGTCCAGCTTCTTGCTGACAAGATCGATGCTGCCGCCGCCGGTGGCTGTGAGCGTCGGTCCCTGGATGCGGAAATTGCCGCTGTGCGCCACGCCCCCCCTGATGGTCCCCGATGCGGCGGCGAGATCGAAGCGCGTGGGTTGGCTCTTGAGTTCGCCGTTCTTGGCGCGTGACTGATAGGAGCCGTTGTGGACGCTGAAACTCCAGTCGCCGTCCAGGGCGGAGGGCAGGCGTCCCGGGCCGAGGTCCCGGGCGCGTATGCTCGCTTCAAGGGTGGCCTTGCCGGTGAGCGCCGAGTCGAGTTTTCTGTCCCTCGTGGCGGCGCCAAGGTCGAAGGCCGTGACCGAAACGCTGGAATCAAAGGCCACGGCCTTGCGGAAATCCACGGTGCTCCTGCTGTGGAGCGTCGCCCCGTAAAAGCGCCCCTTGCCCGGCCCGAGCGTGAGCCTGCCCCCCGAGAGGGACGCGGGCATGACCATGTCCCGCAGGCGGAAACGCCAGCCGCTGAGTTCGCGCACGCGCAGTTCGCCCCTGGCGTCAAATTCGCGCAGGAAGGGCACTTCCCACGCTGTCGGGCGGCCTGCCGTTTTTGCGGTGGCGTGGCCGGAGTCCACCAGGCGCGCCACGTCAATGGCGTCCGAGGCGAGGGAAAACTCCAGAAAGGGACGCCCCTGGCGCCGGGACAGGGCCAGCGAGCCGGTGGCGGCCAGCTGCGCCCCCGTGACATGGAGCTTGCCGAGCCGGAGTTCCTCCGGCCTGAGCGAGAGTTCCGCCGTGAGGGACAGGCTGCGGAGCGCCGGGGGCAGGCGCGGTCTTCCCAGCCCGAGCAGCTCGAGGGTATGGGCAAGGTCAGCGCTGCGCGCGTCGATGGCGCCTTGCACGGAGGGCGCTCTGCCGTTGAGGGTGAGATCGCCGCTGATGCCGGCGCCCAGGGCTTCGAGGCGCAGCCCGTTTGCCGTGAGCCGCTTGCGCGCGCTCTGGCAGCCGAGCGCGGCGCTCCAGGTGGCGCGAAGCCCATGGGGCAGGCCGCTCAGGTCCGGTCCGAGGCGCAGGCTGCCGCTGGCCGGCGTTTTCTGGAATTCCATGCCCGCGCCCGCATCCGAGGCGCCGAACCAGAGCCTGCCGTCAAGGGTCGCGCTGCCGTCCAGATCGGGACTTTCCAGCCGCATGTCCCACACGCCGTCAAGTCCGAGCCGTTTGTCGCGCCAGACGCCGGAGCGCAGGGCGAGTTCCAGCCCCAGTTGGGAAAACTTCACGCCGCCCGGGGCCGGCCCCCCGGCCAGTGCGCCCTGTTCGCCGCGCACGTCAAGGCTGCCGCGCAGGCGGTCCAGAAAGACATCGAGCTGCCGGCTCCGGCTCTGGATGCTGACGTCGGCGCGGAAACGTCCGCTGCGGAAGGGGAGGACGGGCATGTCCCGCGCCAGGGGGGCGCCGTTCACCCCGCGGACCTGGGCCGTGATGGCATAGGGCAGGACGGCGCTGCCCCCGAGGATGCACTGGCCGCGAAAGCTGCCGCCATAGAGGCGCGCCTCGGCGTCGATGAGCACGTCTTCCAGACCGTTTTTGTCAAGCTTGCCGGGGTGGATGCGCGTCTTCGCGGCGGTGATGGTCAGGGGACCATAGCGCACCGTGTCCGCGTTCAGGCGGATGTCGTAGCCGATGCCGGTTTCTCCCGGCTTGAGAGGCTCGCCGGGCAGCGGTGTGAGCGGCGGATGGAAGAAATGCACGGATTCCGGCGGCTTGCCCACGGATTCGGGGATCGCCAGGCCGAGATCGACGCTTTTTGCGCTGAGGTCGAGCGTGACCACAGGCGTTTTCCACGAAGGGACGCCGCCGCTTCCCGTGAAGCGCGCGCCCGTGCACAGGGCCGAGATGCGCGGCGCGTCCAGCCCCGTGCCGTCGAGATGGAAGTCGATGCTGCCTTCGGTGATATTGTCCAGCGCCAGTTGCAGGCCGGGCGCGAGATTGCGCGCAAAGCCGAGCCATTGGGTCAGGCTGGCGCGGTGCAGGAGCAGGCGCCCATCCAGTGCCGGACCCTGCGTTCCGCCTGGCAGACGGAGCGTGCCGTCCAGGCGCCCGCTGTCCGCGCCAAGGGCCAGCATGACCGCGCGCAGGTTCACCTCCCGGCTGCCGCGCGCCATGGCGGCGGTGCCGGCCACGCGCAGCGGCACGGTCTCGCCGGCCATGTCGCCCAGGGCAAGATCGGCCGCCAGGGCGAAGGTCCCGTTCCAGCCGCCCGGTTGCCCCTGAAACGTCAGCGTGAGGCGCCCGGCGTCCGGCCATGCCCTGCCGCGGAACGTGGCGCCGAGCCTGAGGTCCGGCGTGGCGGTCAGCGGGTCCGTGAGGTCGCTCTCCCCTTCAAGACGGAAATGTTCAAGCCGTGCCGCCGTGCCCGCCCGCGTGGCGTAGCTCAGGGACGAGAAGCGGAGCCAGCCGCTGATGCCGCCGGAAGGCGCGCCCTTGAGGCGGCACTGGAACCCGTGCAGGCGAAGGCTCGCGCCGTCCGGGTCCGTGAGGCGCGCGTCCCCCTGGGTGACTTCCAGCCGGCAGGTGGTTTCCAGAAAGCCCAGCGGGGCCGGAGCGGAGTCCCCCCTGTCGGCGAAAAGCGCGCGCAGGCGTCCGGCGAGCTGCTCCGGCGTCCCGAGCGGTCCGGAAAGGCGCGCGTCAAGGCGCGGGCGCACGAGGGTCACGCTCCACGGGGAGAAGGCGCCGCGCAGCAGGGCGAAGATATCCGGCCGCACCGTGAGGTAGGCGGCGGAAAGCCGCAGGCCGTCCCCTTCCACCGCCACATTGCTCACGGCCACGGACGGCGAGGGCAGCAGGCTCACATCCACGGCGTCCATGCGGAACGTGAACCCGTGGTCGCGGGCGGCCGCGCCGAGATAGCGGTTTGCCAGCCCCGCCGGGTCGCGCTGGAGAAACCAGTAGGCTGCGCCCATGAGCGCGGCGAGCACAAGGAGCGCCACAAGGCAGACGCGGAGAAAGAGGCGCAAGGGGCGACGCATGGCGTTCCTGCGATATGCGGCGAACGGAATTTCCGGAAGGCGCTACGCCTTGACGCCGCCGACCGTGAACAGTATCTTGCAAATAGTATGCAATCTTGTCCATGTTGGCAACCGCGTCCGCGCGCGGCCAGGGCGGAGACTCATGCAACGACTTCTCTGGATCGGCAGCCCGTTTTTCTGTTCGTCGCTCAAGGAGTGCGGCTGGCAGGACGTGGCCTTCCACAATTTTGAGGAACCCCGCGTCTATGGCTGGGACGACCTCGTGCGTCTGGCGGGCTTTGTGCCGGACGTTCTCGTGGTGGCGGACAAGAGCCGGCCGCCCTTTGTGCTCGGGATGGAGGAGTTTCCCTGCCTGACGATCTTTTACAGCGTCGATTCGCATATCCACGCCTGGGAATCCATGTACGCCCAGGCCTTTGACGCCTGCCTCGTGTCGCTCGGGGACCATGTGGAACGCTTCGCCGGACCGTTCCTTGCGGCGGACAGGGTCTGGTGGTCGCCGCCCTTTGCCC
Source organism: uncultured Desulfovibrio sp. (assembly GCF_910584445.1). Lineage (GTDB taxonomy): Bacteria > Desulfobacterota > Desulfovibrionia > Desulfovibrionales > Desulfovibrionaceae > Desulfovibrio. The sequence goes on along the minus strand of NZ_CAJUBO010000003.1, from coordinate 65,965 downwards.
ATGAGGAGGACCAGCCCCGGCCGGACCTGCCCAAGCGCTGGGACTGCCTTTTCGTCGGCACGGTCAATGCCGCGAACATGCCGCGCCGCGCCGCCTTTCTGCGGGAGCTGGGCGGCCGCCTGCCCGGCCTGCACGTCACGCGCGGCAACTACCGGGAGCTTTTCCCCCAGGGGCGCGTCCTGCTCAACCAGTGCGAACACGGCGACCTGAATTTCCGCGTCTTCGAGTCCATGGGCTGCGGCGGCTGCCTGGTGACGCCGCGCGTGGGCCATGGCTTCGGCAAACTGTTCGTGGATGGCGAGCATCTGGTGGGCTATGCGCCGCATGACGCGGGGGATGCCTGCTACCGCATCCGCTTTCTGCTGGAACACCCCGATCTCATCACCTATATCGGCGAGACGGCGCTCGCCGAGGTCAATGCCAGACACCGCGCGCGGCACCGGGCGCAGGCGCTCACCGACCATTTGTGCGATATCTGGATGCAGGGCGTGGAGCCGCTTGTGGCGGCGCGACGGGAACGGGCCGCGGCCGTGCGCCGCAACTGCCTGAGCGTGCCCTATCTGCTCTGGGCGCGGGAGGTGCCGCAGCCGGAACTGAAGGCCGCCTATCTGGATGCGGCGCGGGGCAGATTCGGCGCCGGCGGGGCATCCTGAAAGGCCAGTGTCTGGCCTTAATTAAAGAGACCCTAGACGCCCCGCTGCCGGTCGGCGCCGGGCGCAGGCTCCCCGGCGGGGTCGAAGTGGAGTTCCAGCGCGGGGTCATGCCCGGCCCGCGCGTCGGAGGGATCGTGCGCGGTCCCCGGCTCCTCAAAGCTCAGCCGCAGGAGGGGGTCCCGGCCGGATGCTTCCGCCGGTGCGGCGGCGAAGGGCGAAGCGGGGACCGCGTTCTCCCGCTCCGTCTCCTGCCTGGCGGGGTCGCGCGCGCGGCGCGTCTGCTCCGGGTCCAGCGTCACGGCGGCCAGGTATTCCAGCCGGGATTCCAGCGCGCGCAGCAGGACGCGCAACTGGGCGTGCTCGTCACGCAGAAGCTGCCAGGCGTGTTCCTGCCGCTTGAGCAGATAGAAAATCGCCGCCAGGATGCCGAAAAAACAGAAAAACATGAAGAGCAGGGCGGAGAACATACGCAACCTCGCTTGCGCCGGCCATGCGCCGGAACGTGGCTCCGCTTATATACGCTTGGCCCGGCAGGGGCAAGGAGGAAGTATGGCCCGTCTCGCACCGCGCCTTGTCATGGCCGATGCCGAAGGAAATGTGGTGGATGCGCCGGGCCTGCTCATGGTCTGCCGCCGTGGCGGCCAGTGGGGCCTGCCGCGGCCGGACGAACTTATGCCCCTCCCGGAGGAGAGCGAACTTTTTTTGCTCCCCGGCAGGCGGGCCGTGGGACTCGATCCGCAAAGCGGCGTCATGGAGGCGGTGGAAGGCCTGGCCGTGGCCGCCTTTGCGGCGCCCGCCCATACGCTCTCCGCGCATCCGGCCTATGTCACGGAGGCGGACGCGCCGCTCCTGCCGCTCTTCGCCTACGGCGCGGTGGGGTTTGCCCGGGGGCGTTTCTGGGTCTGCGCCCGGAGGGTGGATGAAGACCCGCGCCAGCAGTTCCGCGGCATCTCTCCCGCGCGCATCGAGCGCCAGGCCGGCGCCCTCCTGCGGGACCATCCGGAGAACAGGCTCATCCGGCACATCATCGAAAACTGCGTGCGCCGCTATTCCTGCCCGGCGGCGCGGAATTTCGCCCTGGGGCGCTTTGAGGCCCCGCTGCCGAGTTCGCGCGCCTGCAATGCCCGCTGCCGGGGCTGCATTTCCGCGAAAGACGCGGAGTCCCCGGTGACGGTGACGCCCCAGTGCCGCCTGGCGTTCACTCCGTCGCCGGAAGAGCTGGTGGAAGTCATGCGCGTGCATGAGCGCCGCGAGACCGCGACGCCCATCTATTCGTTCGGTCAGGGCTGCGAGGGCGATCCGCTCCTCAATGCGGACCTGCTGGTGGAAAGCGTGCGCCGTTTTCGCGGCTCGGCGGACCCGGCCGCCTGGAGCGGGCACGGCACGGTCAACTGCAACACCAACGCCTCGCGCCCTGAGGCCGTGGCGCGTCTGGCCGGGGCGGGACTCACAAGTCTGCGCGTCAGCCTGAACAGCGCCCTGCCCGAACGCTATGCCCGCTATTACCGCCCCACGGACTATGACTTCGGGGATGTCACGGAGTCCATCCGCGTGGCGCGCAGGCACGGCGTCTTCGTGTCCCTCAATCTGCTCTATTTTCCCGGCATCACGGACACCGAGGCGGAACTGGAGGCCCTGGCCCGTCTGGTGGGCGAAAACGGCGTGAGCATGATCCAGTGGCGCAACCTCAATATCGACCCTGAATGGTACTGGCGGATCATGACGGGCCTTCCCGAAGGCGTGGCCCTCTCCGCCGGGAACGGGCGCGGCCTTTCCCCGGCCGGCGCGGAAGGCGAGGCCTCCATGGGGCTTGCGTCGTTCATGAAGCGGCTGCGCCGGCTTTGCCCGTGGCTGCGCTATGGCTATTTCAACCCCTGGCTGGGGGACAGGGCGGCGCTGACAGCGCCCCTGCCGGGCGAATGGCGCATGCCCGCGCCGGGCGCGGCGCCGGTACGGGAACGCACTCTTCCGGATATCGATGACGGAAAACCGCAAAGTTGACCCGTTGCGCCGGTTTCTGGCCTAATCCTTTTCGCGCATCCTCCGATAGATGCCTGTGAAGCGTCCGGGAAAGGTTCAGAAACGCGCGCCCGGTGAGCGGCGGCGCGAGGCCACGCATGAGGCATTGCAGGTCTTGCGCTGAACAGGTATGGTGCAAAAAAAGAGGACAGGCCCATGTCGCAGACGCAGATCCTGCTGGAAGTAGGCACCAATGAGCTGGAACTCGTCGAATTTTATATCGACGAGGCGGATGGCTATCGCGGCTACTACGGCATCAATGTCTCCAAGGTGGTGGAAATCTCGCGTTCCCAGCCGATCACGGCCATGCCGCAGATGCCCCATCCCTCGGTGCTCGGCGCCTTTCCTTTCCGTGACGGGCGCATCGTCCCGCTCATCGACATCAGCAAATTTCTCAACAAGGGCGGCGTGGTCAGCGAGGACCCGCGGATCATCATCACGGAATTCAACAAGACCCACACGGCCTTTCTGGTCTCCGGGGTGACGCGCATCCACCGCATCAGCTGGAAACAGGTGGAGGCGCCCACGCCGCTTTTGCTGGAAATCAGCGGCGGCTCCATCACGGCCGTGGTGCGTCTTGAGGGGCGCGTGGTCTTCGTGCTCGACGCCGAGGCCATCGTGGCGGCCATGAACCCCGCGCTTTCCGTGCGTATGGACGACCGCGAGGACACGGCGATGGAACGCAAGTACCACATCATCCACGCCGACGACTCCGTGAGCATCCGCCACCTTGTCTTCGACCTCCTGAAAAAGGAGGGCCGCTTCGAGGTCACCCAGGCCAACGACGGCGAGGAAGCCTGGAACATGCTGCTCGAATACAAGAAAGAGGCCGAGGAAAAGAATATCCCGGTCACGGACATCGTGCAGGGCATCATCAGCGATATCGAAATGCCCAACCTCGACGGGCTTACGCTCTGCCGCTTTATCAAGGAAGACGCTATCCTGCGGACGATCCCGGTAGCCATGTTCTCGTCCCTCATCTCCACGTCGCTCGCGCGCAAATGCGAAAGCGTGGGGGCGGATGCCCAGTTCGCCAAGCCGGATCTTCAGGCCATCAGCGACAAGATGTTCGAACTCATCGAGGCCAGGCCCGCGCCGGGAAGCGCGGCCCATCACCAGAACGCCTGAACCTCCCACCGCGGGCGGATATGTGGGGAGGATGCCGCCTGGGTGGCATCCTCCTTTTGCTGTGGCGCGCCCCTGCCCGGGCCACGGCGCTCTTTACCCGCTGCCCGCTTCACGGTAGGCTCGGCGCATGGACATCTTCCGCAAGGCCCTGCAACGCGGGCTTGCCCCCGCCAATGTGGCCGCCTGGGCGAGCCTTGAATCCATGCGCTTTTTTGGCGTCTGCTGGGGGACGCTGCGGCTGCGACTCAAGGCGCGGCTGCTCGGCGTGGAGCTTGGACCCGGCGTCACGGCGCACGGCCCGGTGGGACTCATGCGCTGGCCGGGCGGCATCATCCGCATCGGCGCGGGCGTGAGCCTCATTTCTTCCTGGCGGCGCGCCACGGCGGCCTGCCTTGCGTGGCCCGTGCGCCTGCGCGTTTTCGGACCGGGCGCCTGCATCGAGATCGGCGCCGGGGCACAGCTCAGCGGCGCCTCGATCACGGCGCGTTCCACGACCGTGCGCCTTGGGCGGCAGGTGCTCATGGCGCCCAACTGCGTCATCGTGGACTCGGATTTTCATGCGCCCTGGCCGCCCGAGGCCCGCGCCACGGAACCGGGCCTGGAACGGGACGCGCCCGTGACCATCGGCGACCATGCGTGGATCGGCATGCAGAGCATCATCCTCAAAGGCGTGACTGTGGGCGAGGGCGCCCTGGTGGGCGCGGGCAGCGTGGTCACTTCGGATATTCCGCCGCGCTGCCTTGCCGCGGGCGTGCCCGCGCGCGTGGTGCGCCGCCTGGGACCCGGGGAAGGCTCCCGTGCCTGACGCGTCCGCGCGGCCCGGGCAAGGACCGGTGGGCGAATATGTGGCGGCCCTGCTGGACTCGTCGCGCCTGGGTCCGCAGGTCACCTGCCATCGCGTGGAGCCGGGCGCCGGAGCCGTTTACGCGGACAACCGCAACCCGTGGCCCACGGCCCTCTCCGACCTGCTCGCCCGGCGCGGCATCCGCCTGTATTCGCACCAGGCGCTCGCCACGGACCACATCCGCGCCGGGCATTCCGTGGTGGTGGCGACGCCCACGGCCAGCGGCAAGAGCCTCATCTATGCGCTCCCCGTGCTGGAGCGCCATCTGCTGGATCCGGAGGCGCGGGCGCTCTGCCTCTTTCCGCTCAAGGCCCTGGCGCAGGACCAGCTGGCGGCCCTGACCGGCCTGTGCGCCTCCTGGCCGGAAGAGTCCCGCCCATCGGTGGCGCTCTATGACGGCGACACCAGCGACCATTTCCGGCGCAAGATCCGCGCCGATCCGCCCACGGTGCTCATCAGCAATCCGGAGATGCTCCATCTCGCCCTGTTGCCGCATCACGAGCAGTGGGCGGCCTTTTTTGCCGGACTCGCCCATGTGGTGGTGGACGAGGCCCATACCTACCGCGGCGTTTTCGGCAGCCACATGGCCCAGGTCTTCCGCAGGCTGAACCGGATAGCCGGACGTTACGGAGCGCGGCCCACCTATATTTTCTGCACGGCCACGGTGGGCAATCCCGGCGAGCTGGCGGCCGGACTCATGGGCGCTCCGGCAGGCCCGGCGGGGGGCACGGCGCCCGCCCCGGGACGGGCGGACGCGCCGGTGGTCATTTCCCGTTCGGGCGCGCCCAGGGGACCGCGCCATTTCGTCTTTCTCAACCCCGCGCAAAGCCCGGCCACCGCCGCCATCGATCTGCTCAAGGCGGCGCTGGCCCGCGAGCTGCGTACCATCGTCTATTGCCGGTCCCGGCGCATGACCGAGCTTGTGAGCCTGTGGGCGGGTTCGCAGGCCGGGGCGTACCGGGAACGCATTTCCTCCTATCGCGCGGGCTTTCTCCCGGAAGAACGCCGGGCCATCGAAGGGCGCATGGCCTCGGGCGAGCTGCTCGCCGTGGTGAGCACGAGCGCGCTCGAATTGGGCATCGACATCGGCGGACTCGATGTCTGCATCCTCGTGGGCTATCCCGGCACGGTGATGCAGACCCTTCAGCGGGGGGGCAGGGTGGGGCGCGCGCAGCAGGAATCGGCGGTCATCCTCGTGGCCGGGGAGGACGCCCTTGACCAGTATTTCGTCCGCAATCCCGACGACTTTTTCCGCAGGCCGCCGGAGCGGGCCGTGGTCAATCCCGACAATGAGGTCATTGTGGCGCGCCACCTCGAATGCGCCGCCGCCGAGCTGCCCCTCACCGCCGCCGACCCGTGGCTCAGCCAGCCCGGCGGCCTGCGCGCCCTGGCGGACCTGCGCGACCGGGGGCTTCTCCTCCAGTCCGCGGACGGCTCCCGATGGCTCGCGGCGCGCAAGCGGCCGCAGCGGCATGTGGACCTGCGCGGGGCGGGGCAGAGCATGACCATCGAGGACGAAAAGGGCGCGGTCATCGGCACGGTGGATGGCTTTCGCGCCTGGCGCGAGACGCATCCCGGCGCCGTCTATCTGCACCGGGGGCGCAGTTATGTGGTGCGGGAGCTGGACACGGGCCGGGGCCGCGTGCGCGTGGAAGCGGCGCGCGTCTCGTGGTTCACGCGCCCGCGCGGGCAGAAAAGCACGGACATCCTGGAAGAGACCGGGCGCCGCCCGCTGGGGCGCTGCCTGGTCTGCCGGGGGCGGCTCAGGATCACCGAGCGCATCACCGGGTATGAAAAACGCGCCTCCAGCGGCAACCGCCTGCTGACCGTGGCGCCTCTGGACGCGCCGCCCCAGATCTTCGAGACCGAGGGCTTCTGGTATGTGATCCCCGAGCCTGTGCGGGCCGCGCTGGAAGAACGCTTCGTCCATTTCATGGGTTCCATCCACGCGCTGGAACACGCGGCCATCGGGCTTTTGCCGCTTCTGGTCATGGCGGACCGCAACGATTTCGGCGGCATTTCCCTCCCGCTCCATCCCCAGCTGGGGCATGCCGCCGTCTTCGTCTATGACGGGCTGCCCGGCGGCGCGGGACTCACGCGCGAGGCATTTGCCGATGCCGGTCCTCTCCTGGAGGCGGTGCGCCGCGCCATTGCCGCCTGTCCCTGCCAGGACGGCTGCCCCTCCTGCGTCCATTCCCCCAAGTGCGGTTCGGGGAACAGGCCCATCAGCAAGGCGGGCGCGCTGGCCCTGGTGGAGGAACTGCTGGCCCCCGGCGACGAGGGGGAGCGGCTGGCGGCCTCCCTGCGGCTCAGCCCGGCGCCGGACCGGCTGGACCCGGAAACGGCTGTGAGGGCCGCATTGCCGCCGGAAGCGGCGTCCGTGTTCCGCGTGGACGCCCCCGCGTCGTCTCCCGCGCCCGTGGCGACAGCGGCAAGGCCCGATGCCGCTGCCGGCGCCGTCCCTTCCGCGCCGGACGCCGCCCGGCCTTCGGGACTCACGCCGCCGGAGCCGTATGTCGTTTTTGATGTGGAGACCCGGCGTTCCGCCGCCGAGGTGGGCGGCTGGGGCCTGGCCCATAAAATGGGCGTGAGCGTGGCCGTGCTCTACGACAGCCGCGACGATGCGTATCTCAGTTTTCGGCAGGAGGAGCTGGACGCGCTTTTCGCGCGGCTGGCCGGGGCGCGCCTGGTGGTGGGGTTCAACAGCCTGCGTTTTGACTATGCGGTGCTGGCGCCGTTCGCGCCGCCGGGCTTCCCCCCGGGCGCTTCGCCAAAGCCCGCGCCGGGCGCCCACGGCGCGGCAACGGAGCTGGCCCGGCTGCCGAGCCTGGATCTGCTCCAGCGGGTCCACGAGCGCCTGGGCTACCGGGTCTCGCTGGGCAATCTCGGCCAGGCCACGCTGGGCGAACCCAAGAGCGCGGACGGCCTGCAGGCGCTCACCTGGTGGAAGGAAGGACGCGTCAGTGAGATTGCGGCCTACTGCCGCAAGGATGTGGAACTGACGCGGCGTCTCTACCTGTTCGGGCTTGAGACGGGCTATCTGCTGTTCACCAACAAGGCCGGACAACGGGCGCGCGTGCCGGTGGATTTCACGCCGCGCGGCTGAAGCGGCGGGGCCTTCCTCCGCGGGCGCGCCGCCCGGATGCGGACCATGCGGGAGGGGGCGCCCCTGGACCGCCGCGCCACTCAGTCCCCGCGGCGGCGGGCGATGTCGCGGTGCGGCGGCTCGCCGAACATGCGCTTGTACTCCCTGGTGAACTGGGTCACGCTTTCATAGCCCACGGCGGCGGCCGCCGTCGCGGCGCGTTCGTTTTCCGTGAGCATGAGCCGCAGGGCCTCGTGCAGGCGCAGTTTCTTCCGGAACTGGAGCGGACTGAACCCGGTGACGCCCTTGAAATGGCGGTGCAGGCTGGAAACGGACATATGCGCTTCCCGGGCCACATCCTCCACGCGCAGGGGCTGGGTGAGGTTGCGCCGCAGGTAGGCGATGGCTTCGATGATCTGGCGGTTCTTGCTGCCCCGGGCGTAGAGGGCGCGCAGGACGCCGCCGTGCGGTCCCAGCAGGAGCAGCCCATGCAGCTCGCGCAGGAAGATGGGCGCGAGCACGGCGAGCCTGTCCGGTGTTTCCAGCAGGGCGGCCAGGCGCAGCATGGCGTCGGCATAGTCCGGCGTCGCATCCGTGACCGATACGCCCGCCGGCGCTGCCTCCCCGACCCCGCCGGCCGGCAGTTCGAGAAGCAGATCGGACAGGATGCGCCGGTCGAGCAGGAAGAACAGCGAGAGAAAGGGGCGTTCCGGCGTGGCTTCCATGCTCAGCGTGGCGCTGGGCAGGTCCACGGCCGCGACCATGCTCTGGCCGGCATGGATGGCGACCTCGCGCGAGCCGAGCAGGATGCGCTTGCCCCCCTGAACGACGAGCGAGGCCAGGGGTTTTTCAAAGCAGTGGCCGCCGAGGCTCGGCCGGTCATGCCGCACAAGAAAGAACATGCCGCCCGGCGCGGCGCGGCGTCCATCCTCCGGCAGTTCCCGGCACAGGAGCGCGGCGAGCCGTTCCAGGGTGGCCGCAAGGGGAACGCGGGCCGAGGACGTTTGGGTCATTGGTCTGCCTCCCCGGGGGCGGCCAGAGCATCGGCAAGGCGGCGGAACAGGACGCGGGAGGCGCGGGGCGACGTGTCGCCCCGGGCGCGCGCCGCCCTGGCGGCCTCCACCGCGCGGGGCAGCTCCGCATCCGCATCCGCCGTTTCCCCCGTGCGCCGCCAGAATTCCTCAAGCAGGCGCGGCACATCGGCATCGGCCGCTTCCAGCAGGCGCTGGCGCCAGGACTCCGCCGCATGGAAGCGCGCCACCGCGGCGGCATTGGCCGTCTGGCGCCGTGCCATGGCGCGCCGCAGGGCCTCTCCGTCGGCCTCGCGCATGAGCCTGCCGATGTATTGCTCCTGGCGGCGGCGTCCTTCGTGATCGGTGAGGCGGTCCAGCAGGTCCATGGCCTCGGCGAGTTCGGGCGTCAGCGGCAGGGCCGCGCGCTCGGCGGCGGTGAGGCGCGCGATCTCCATGCCCAGGGCCTGCCGGGCGTGGCTGTCCCGCTTGCTGGCGGAGCGGCTCGGCGTTTGCGGGCGATCGTTTTCCGGTCCCGGGGCGGCGGCGCGCTTGCGCGGCATGGGTCCTCCTTGTGGAGCGGGTTCAGAGATACAGGCCCAGGATGACGCCGACGAGCACCACGGGCGAGATGATGCCGTTGAGGGTAAAAAAGGCGGTGTTCACATGGCGCAGGTCGCCGGGGCGCATGAGCCGGTGCTCCGCCACGAGCAGGAGGGCGATGCCCGCGCAGATGACGTACCATGCCCAGCCCAGCCCGGCCGCCATGCCCGTGAGCGTGAGAAAGATGACCGTGAGCGCGTGCGAGAATCCGGCCAGGGCCAGGGCCGTGTCCGGCCCGAAGCGGGCGGGGATGGAATGCAGGCCCTGGGCCAGGTCGCAGTCCAGATCCTGGAATGCGTAATAGATGTCGAACGCGCCGACCCAGAAGGTCACGGCGAAAAAGAGGAGCACGGGCGCAAGGCCCATGCTTTCGGGAGTGACCGCTATCCAGCCCGCCAGCGGGGCCAGGCCGAGTGTGGCGCCGAGCCAGTAGTGGCAGAGGGGCGTCACGCGCTTGAGCAGGCTGTAGGCGCCGGCGAAGAGCAGGGCGGGCACGGAGAGCCAGAGGCAGAGGCTGTTGATCCCGGCGCAGGCCGCGATGAAGATGACGGCCATGAGGGCGCAGAAAGCCCGCGCCTGTCCCATGCTGATGGCGCCCGTGACGAGCGGCCGGTCCCTGGTGCGCGGGTTTTCGGCGTCGATACGCACATCCGCGATGCGGTTGAAGGTCATGGCAAAGGAGCGCACGGCCACCATCGCCACGGTGAGCAGCAGCAGCGCGCGCCACGGCGGCAGGCCGCGCGCCGCGAGGACCGCCCCGGCCCAGGCATAGGGCAGGGCGAAGATGGAATGCTCGATCTTGATCATCCGGCAGATGTCGCCGAAGTGTCCGAAACGGGTATGCATGGTCAGGCTCCGCGGCGGCCCCGCCGCCCGCCGCGGGGCATTGGACGTCAGGACCGGAATGTCGTAGAACGCTCATCATAGCCTGTGGCGCCGCAGCTTACAAGCATCCGCGCGCCAAGGCAAAGGCCCTGTTGTATACTGCAGTTGATAGACATCCTTAAGTCCGTCTGGAGCGAAGCGACAGACGGATGCTGGTGCCGGAAGAATCCGAAAAAATAAGATCTTTCGGCGCTGGCAAGGAAGAGAAAAATTTTCGCGGGGAGTGTACTCAAGTACTCGACCAAGAAAATTTTTTTCTGACGCAGCCAGCGCCGAAGCCACCCGAAGGGCGCGCCGCAGGCGCGTTTGCGTTGCCACGCGAAGCGCGGCTTACGCAAATGGACAGCAACGCAGAGCTGTTTTTGACGGAGAATTTCGGCGGTATCCATACCGCACAGGCGCCTCACCAACGCAAAAGTATAATAAAGCCAAAGCAAAACCGGAAGGGAAGAGGAGGAGCCATGTCCAGCCGTGAGAGGGATGACGTTACCGGCCTGCGCCTGCTTGGCGGCGGCTCCCTGCCGTCCGTGACGGACGGCCCGCGGGCCTCGCTGCTGGAGGCGTTTCCCAACCGCTATCCGCACCGGCCGTATGTGATCAGCATCACGTTCCCCGAATTCACGTCGCTCTGCCCGGTGACGGGCCAGCCGGACTTCGGCACCATCAGCGTGGAATACATCCCGGACGAGTGGTGTGTGGAATCCAAGAGCTTCAAGCTCTACATGTTCGCCTTCCGCAATCATCAGTCCTTCATGGAGAGCATCACCAACACGATCCTTGAGGACCTCGTGACCGTGCTCGCCCCGGCCTGGTGCCGGGTCAAGGGCCTTTTCGTGCCGCGCGGGGGCACGCGCATCCATGTCTTCGCCGAGGAGTCCAAGGCGCTCCCCGCTCCGCGCGAGGCCGCCGTCCGCGCCCTGGTGGCCGCCTGGCGGACCGAGGGGGACCCCCACCGGCCCTGACGCGGACATCTCCCTTGCGCGCCGCGCCCGCGTGAGGCATAGTCAGGGCCGCCCGGAACGCCCGGCGCCCGGGGAAACGGCCACGGGCCGGACGCGCGCCGCAAATCGGGGCGAAAGCCCCCGGATACGCCATAACCCATGCCCAGGAACGCATTGCCGCACACGCCACGCATTTCCCGCGCGGGCCGCCGCTGGATCGCCCTTTGCCTCTGGGGCGCCGGTCTGGCGCTATTCTTCATCCTGGGCCTCTGGAATCTGGAAAGCAGCCGCCGCGACGCGGAAAACCGCCTCATCGGCGAGGCCGGCCGCACGGCGGCCCAGCTTGCCACGCTGCTGGCCCTGCCCGCCTGGGAACTGGACGAAATCACGGCGCGCACCATCGTCATGGGCGCCATGGAGGACGAACGCCTCTACGCCGTCAAGGTGGAGACCCGTCAGGGCATGCTGGAGGGCCAGCGCCGCAACTATCTCTGGGAACCGGTGCCCTGGGATGACGAACTGGCCGAGAACTGCGTGCAGGGCATGAACCCGCTCAGGATGGAAGGGCAGACCGTGGGTTCCGTGGAAGTCTGGCTCTCGCCCCGGCTGAACGAGGAGGAACAGGCCCAGCTCGTGGCGCGCGAGCGCTGGCGCTTCGTCCTTGGGGCGGCGCTCTGGACGCTGGCGCTCCTGCTTCTGCTCTGGCTGTGGGGAGACCTGAGTGCCGTGCGCCGGCGTCTCGGCCGCCTTGGCGCCGCGCCTGACGCGGAAACGGCGGCGGCCGCGCCCGAACCCGTGGTGCTCGGCCTTGCGCCCCGCGTGCCCGAGGAGAGCGCGTCCGGGCCAAAGGCGTCCCCCGTGACGGCGCTCCCGGCGGTGGACCCGGCCCTGGGGCGCCGCTTCCAGCGCAGGAATCCCGATGCCTGGCGCGTGACGGCCGGCATGTTCCGCCAGACGTTTTCCCGCGCGCCCCGGCTCATGGAGCGTCTGTTTTCGGATGGCGAGACCGCCGGGCTTTGCCATCTGGGGCGCATGCTGGAGCAGGCCGCGCCCTGCCTGGGGGCGGAGCGCCTCGCCGCCGCCGCCAGAAAGATGCAGGCGGCACTCAACGACCCTGAGTGCGAAACGCGCGCCCTGCCCGTGGAGGAATGCGCGCGTGCCCTCGAAGAGGTGCTCGCGGCCCTGGAGGGCGGAGGCAATGGGACCAGAAGCGGAGAGGGGGGCCGGTAATGGGCTTTTTTTCCAGGGTTCGTCGTCTGTTTTCCGGGGGCGGCGCAGCCGCTCCCGACGGCGCGCGCGCGCCGGTGTCCCCCGCGTCCGGCGCCATCCCCGCGGGCGATGACGCTGCGGATGCCGCTCTCATCCTCCGTCTGCGCGAGGCCGAGCCGCGGCTTTCGACATGGCTCGGCGTTGTCCTTGACGGCGTGGATACCGCCGGGGACGAGCTGTGGCGCAGGCTCGCCCTGCTGTTGCGCGCCCTGGAGACGCCGCCCGCCGAGGCGGAGACCTTTGTCACCGAGTTTCAGGACTGGCTCGCGCGCATGGAATACCGCCATGTGGAGGAATTCCGCTCCGAGTTGCAGTACCGCCTTGCTCTCGCCCTGGATCTGGAGGATGAAGAGGATGAGCGCAACCGTCTTTTCCTCAAGTTCAGCCAGGGGCTGACGCGCACGCGCGAGCAGTTCGCCCGGCGGCTGGATGGCCTGTTCGCCAGCCATGGCGAACTGAGCGACGCCTTCTGGGAGGAGCTGGAAGAACTCTTCATCACGGCGGACCTCGGGGTCGAGACCGCGCTGGAGATGACGGCCCGGCTGCGGGAGCGCGCCCGGCGCGAAAAGGTCACGCGCACGGAAGGGGTGCGTCCGCTCCTGCTCGCCGAACTGGAGGACCTGTTCCGCCGGCCGCGCCGCATCGCCGCGCTGAACCCTCCTGAAGTGGTGCTCATGGTGGGCGTCAACGGCGTGGGCAAGACCACCACCATCGGCAAGCTGGCGCATCGGGCGCGCATGCAGGGCAAGAAGGTGCTCATCGCCGCCGCCGACACCTTCCGCGCGGCGGCCGTGGAACAGCTGGAGACCTGGGCGCGGCGCGCGGGCGCGGGATTCCATGCCGGAGCGCCGGGGGCCGATCCCGCCTCGGTGGCGTGGCAGGCCATGGACCGCGCCGTGCGGGAGGGGGTGGATGTCCTCTTCGTGGATACGGCGGGCAGGCTCCAGACCAAGGTCAACCTCATGGAGGAGCTGGGCAAGATCCGCCAGGTGCTGGGCAAGAAGCATCCCGGCGCGCCGCATCGCTGCGTCCTGGTGCTGGACGCCACCACCGGGCAGAACGCGCTTTCGCAGGCGCATCTTTTCAAGGAGGCCGCGGGGGCGGACGAACTCATCCTCACCAAGCTGGACGGCACGGCCAAGGGCGGCGTGGCTATCGCCGTGGCCCTGCGCGAGGGGCTGCCCATCACCTATGTGGGGCTGGGCGAAAAAATGGAGGACCTGCGTCCCTTTGATGGCGACGCCTTTGCCCGCGCCCTGCTGGGCGGACCGGCGGGGGAGTAGCCGGCGCTTTTGCGACGGGGCGGCAGGCAGGGGAAATTTTTTCCGAAAATTCTTGACGGCGGGGGGAATGTCCGTTAAAACCTCCCACGTCCCACATTTTGTGAGGCAATCCCTGGACGGCAGGGAAGGGCAGGTCGAGCCTGTCCTGCTGCGCCCGGGCCGTGCGGCACTGCGCCGCGCGCCAGGGCTTTGACATTCGCAGGCGTTGCCAGATGCCGCATAATGTCGAGCCGTTCCAGCCCAGTGACGGAGCCAGCGCAGGGTCGACGCCGCAAGGCGCGCCCGCGCGACCGGGGCTGTAAGGAGTGGGGGAACTTCCCCCGTTTGGCGACCCTGCGGGTCCCGCCAGCCGCCGTTTCGGTGGCATGATCGGGCCGCGTCAGGGGCTTCCCGCGAGGTTTTCGCGTGGCTGTGACGTGCGCCCGGCGTTCGTTTTTCTCCCACGCAGCCGGAGTCATCCCGGAGTTTCCCGCAGGAAGCGCCCCCTTTTCGTCAGGGGTGTCGTGGCTTGCCGGCCGCGCATGCGGCCGCGCCGGGAGTGCCCGCGTTCGCGCGGCCCGGGTTTTTTGCAAATGGAGTAGGCATAATGACGACTGTCAGCAGCGATCGCATCCGGATCAAGCTCAAGGCCTACGATTACCGCATCCTGGACAAGGCCGTTGCGGAAATCGTGGACACGGCGCGCAATACCGGCGCGGGCGTGGCCGGGCCAATCCCCCTGCCCACCAATATCCACAAGTACACCATCCAGCGGTCGGTGCATGGGAACAAGAAGTCCCGCGAGCAGTTCGAGATGCGCATCCACAAGCGCCTCATGGATATTCTGGAACCCACGCAGCAGACCGTCGACGCGCTTGGCAAGCTTTCCTTGCCCGCTGGCGTGGATGTGGAAATCAAGCTCTAGCGAGAGGCAGCCATGGCTGAGAAATTGGGAATTCTGGGTCGCAAGCTGGGCATGACCCGCATTTTCGGCGGGGACGGCGCGGCTGTGGCCGTGACGGTCATTGAAGCCGGGCCTTGCCCCGTCACCCAGGTCAAGTCTGAAGCGAAGGATGGCTACAACGCCCTCCAGATCGCCTTTGTGAAGGCCAAGGCCAAGCATGTGACCAAGGCCATGCAGGGCCATTTCGCCAAGGCCGATGACGGCCTGTACCGCCATACCCGCGAGATCCGCCTTGCCGGCGCGCCCGAACACAAGCCGGGCGACGCGCTCACCGTGGAGATGTTCGCCCCCGGCGATGTCGTCAAGGTGACGGGCACGAGCGTGGGCAAGGGCTATCAGGGCCGCATGCGCCGCTGGAACTTTGCCGGCTCCAAGGATTCGCACGGCTGCGAGAAGGTGCACCGCAACAACGGCTCCGTCGGCAACAACACCTTCCCCGGCCATGTCTTCAAGGGCCGCAAGATGGCCGGCCACTGGGGCAATGAAACCGTGACGGAGATGGGCCTCCTGATCGTGGGCGTGCGTCCGCAGGACAACGTCATTCTCGTCAGAGGCTCGGTGCCCGGCCCCAAGAACGGCCTCGTCCTGGTTCGCAAGCAGTAGGGGAGCGACATGGCTACCGTGAAAGTATATGACCAGAACAAGCAGGAGAGCGGCGAGATCACGCTGGCCCCTGAGGTGTTCGAGATCGAGCCGAGGGCGGAGATCCTCCACCTCGTGGTGCGGGCGCAGCTTGCCGCGCGGCGCGCGGGAACGCACAATGCCAAGACCCGCGCCTTTGTCTCCGGCGGCGGCGTCAAGCCCTGGAAGCAGAAGGGCACCGGCCGCGCGCGGTCCGGCTCCAACCGTTCGCCCGTGTGGCGCGGTGGCGCCATCGTGTTCGGGCCGACGCCCCGCGACTACAGCTTCAAGGTCAACAGGAAGGTCCGCGCGCTCGCGCTGAAGATGGCGCTTTCGAGCCGCCTTGCCGGCGAGAGCCTGCTGGTGGTCAAGGCCATCGAACTTGCCGAGCCAAAGACCAGACTCTTCGCCTCCGTGGCGAAGGCCCTGGGCCTTTCCAAGGCGCTCATCGTCGCGCCCGAAGTCAATGAAACCCTGATCCGCTCCTCGCGCAACATTCCCGGCATCCGTTTCACCACGCCCGATCAGCTGAGCGTGCTGGAGGTCCTGCGGCACAAGCAGCTTGTGCTGCTGGAAGGTGCCGTGGAGCCGGTGCAGGCGCGTTTTGTCAAGGGAGAGTAAGATGGAACTGACCACTGTTCTCCTCAAGCCCCTGCTCACGGAAAAGACGACCATGCTCAAGGACGCGTCGCGCCAGGTCGCTTTCTATGTCCATCCCGGCGCCAACAAGGTCGAGATCAAGCGGGCGGTGGAAAAGGCGTTCGACGTTACGGTCGAGGCGGTCAATGTGGTGCGCCGCGCCCCTGCCGACAGGGAGCGCCAGGGCCGTGTGGTCGGCCGCAAGCCCGGCTGGAAGAAGGCGTATGTGACGCTGGCCGAGGGCGATAAAATCGAGTTCTTCGAGGGGGTGTAGTCATGGCTGTCCGCAAGCTGAAACCGACCTCCGCGGGCCGCCGCTTCCAGACGGTCTCCGATTTCGAGGAAATCACGAGGACCACGCCCGAGAAGTCGCTCACCGAGGGCCTTCCCCGGAAGGCCGGCCGCAACAACCGCGGCCGCGTCACGAGCCGTCGTCGCGGCGGCGGCGTCAAGCGCCTCTACCGCATCATCGACTTCAAGCGCAACAAGATCGGCATCCCCGCCACGGTTGCCGAGATCGAGTATGATCCCAACCGCACGGCGCGCATCGCGCTCCTGCACTATGCCGATGGCGAAAAGCGCTATATCCTGGCGCCCGTCGGCCTGAAGCAGGGCGACGTGATCATGAGCGGCGTGGACGGCCGCACGGGCCAGAGCGCGGACATCAAGCCGGGCAATGCCCTGGAGATGGCCCGCATCCCCGTGGGCACGGTGCTCCACAATATCGAGCTTTCGCCCGGCAAGGGCGGCCAGCTCTGCCGCGCCGCCGGCACCTACGCCCAGCTTGTGGCGAAGGAAGGCAAATACGCCCTGCTGCGCCTGCCTTCCGGCGAAGTGCGCCGGGTGCTTGCCGCCTGCATCGCCACCGTCGGCCAGGTGGGCAATATCTCCCATGAGAATGTTTCGCTGGGCAAGGCCGGGCGGAACCGCTGGCTGGGGCGGCGCCCGCAGGTGCGCGGCGTGGCGATGAACCCCATCGACCATCCGCTCGGCGGCGGCGAGGGCAGAAGCTCCGGCGGCCGCCATCCGGTATCGCCGTGGGGCATGCCCGCCAAGGGGTACAAGACCCGCGACAGGAAGAAGCCCTCTTCGCGGCTCATCGTCAAGCGCCGCGGCCAGAAGTAGGAGTAGATCATGCCCAGATCGTTGAAGAAAGGGCCGTTCGTTGACGGCCATCTGCTGAAAAAGGTCGATACCGCGGTGGCAAATAATGACCGCCGCGTGCTCAAGACCTGGTCGCGTCGCTCGACCATCCTTCCGGAAATGGTGGGGCTGACCTTTGCGGTGCATAACGGCAAAAAGTTCGTGCCTGTCTTTGTTACCGAGAACATGGTCGGGCACAAGCTGGGCGAATTTTCGCCCACGCGCACCTTCCACGGCCATGCCGCCGACAAGAAAGCCAAGGCCGGCAAGAAGTAGGGTAGGGATATGGAATCGAGAGCCATTGCGAAATTCCAGCGCGTTTCGCCGCGCAAGGCCCGCCTTGTCGCCAGGAACGTCCGGGGCCTTGGGGTCGAGGAGGCCATGAACCTGTTGCGCTTTACCCCCAACAAGCCCGCGGGCGTCATCTTCGGCGTGCTCAAGAGCGCCCTCGCCAATGCCTCCCAGCTCGGGGGCGTGGATGTGGACGCCATGGTGGTGAAGGAAGTGGTGGTCAACGAAGGGCCTACCTGGAAGCGCTTCATGCCCCGCGCGCAGGGTCGCGCGAGCAAGATCCACAAGCGCACCAGCCACATCACCGTCATACTCGCAGAAGGGCAGGAATAGGCTATGGGTCAGAAAGTACATCCGTTCGGCTTCCGGCTTGGGTACAACAAGAACTGGCAGTCCCGCTGGTTCAGCAAGAAGGAATATCCTGCCTTTGTTCAGGAGGATCACAAGATCCGCGCCTTCGTGAAAAAGCTCCTCTACCACGCGGGGCTTTCCAAGATCGAGATTGAGCGTGCGGGCGGCAAGGTGCGCCTTATCCTTTCCACGGCCCGTCCCGGCATCGTCATCGGCCGCAAGGGCGTGGAGATCGAAAAGCTGCGTACGGACCTGCGCCAGAAGTTCGGTCGCGAATTTTCCCTGGAAGTCAATGAGATCCGGCGCCCCGAGATCGACGCGCAGCTGGTGGCCGAGAACATCGCCCAGCAGCTGGAGCGCCGCGTGGCTTTCCGCCGCGCCATGAAGCGCACGGTCTCCATGGCCCGTAAGTTCGGCGCGGAGGGCATCAAGGTCACCTGCTCCGGGCGCCTGGCCGGGGCGGAGATCGCCCGCACCGAATGGTACCGCGATGGCCGCGTGCCCTTGCAGACGCTGCGCGCCGATATCGATTTCGGTTTTGCCGAGGCGCGCACCACCTATGGCATCATCGGCGTCAAGGTCTGGGTCTATAAGGGTGAAATCCTTGACAAAGAGGTTGAACAGTAATGCTTGCGCCCAAGAAAGTGAAATTCCGCAAGTGGCAGAAAGGCCGCTTGCGCGGGCTGGCGACGCGCGGCGCTTCCATCGCGTTCGGCGATATCGGACTCAAGGCCATCCAGCACGGGCATCTTTCCAGCCAGCAGATCGAGGCCGCCCGTATTGCCATGATGCGGCACATCAAGCGCGGCGGCAAGGTCTGGATCCGCGTTTTCCCGGATCGCCCCGTAACGGCCAAGCCTCTTGAGACCCGTCAGGGTTCGGGCAAGGGCGCTCCGGTCGGCTGGTGCGCTCCGGTCAAGCCCGGCCGCGTGCTTTATGAAATCAAGGGCGTCAGCCTTGATCTGGCCCGCGAAGCGCTCACGCGCGCCGCGCACAAGCTGCCCATCAAGACCATCATCGTGGTAAGGGAGGGCATGTAATGGCTGCCAAGAAGAAAGGCGAAAAGATCGTCCGCGACGTTGCCGAGCTGCGCGGCATGGACGCCGCCCAGCTGCGCGAGAAGCTGGCCGAGGAGCGCGAGGAACTCATGCGCGCGCGTTTCCGCCATGCCGCGGCCGCCCTTGAAAAGACCTCCGAGCTGAAGGCCCGCCGCCGTCAGGTGGCGCGCATCGCCACCATCTTGAACGAAAAGGAACAGAGGGCCTGAACATGCAAGCTCTGGAACACCGCAAGGGCAGGACGCTGACCGGCATCGTGGTGAGCGACAAGAACGACAAGACCATCGTCGTGCGCGTCGAGACTCTGGTCAAGCATCCCCTGCTCAAGAAGTATGTGCGCCGCCGCAAGAAGTTCACGGCGCATGACCCCATGAACGAGTGCGGCATGGGCGACAAGGTCCGGATCGTGGAGTTCCGGCCCATGTCGCGCAACAAGCGCTGGCATCTCGTCTCCATCATCGAAAAAGCCGTGTAGGTTAACGCCATGATCCAGGTAGAATCCACGCTCCAGGTCGCCGACAATTCGGGCGCCAAGAAGGTCGCCTGCATCAAGGTGCTGGGCGGCTCGCACCGCCGGTACGCTTCGGTGGGCGACATCATCATGGTTTCCGTCAAGGAGGCCATGCCCCACAGCAAGGTGAAGAAAGGCGACGTGATGAAGGCGGTCATCGTGCGCACGGCCAAGGAAGTGCGCCGTATGGATGGCAGCTACATCAAGTTTGACGGCAATGCCGCCGTCCTGCTTTCCAGCCAGGGCGAGCCTGTGGGCACGCGCATTTTCGGCCCTGTGGCCCGTGAGCTGCGCGCCCAGAATTTCATGAAAATCATTTCCCTTGCGCCGGAAGTGCTGTAGGAGTCCGCCATGAAGATGTTTCGCATCCGCAAGGGCGACAATGTGATGGTGATCGCCGGCAAAGACGCGGACAAGGACGTGCCCCGCAAGGTGCTCAAGATCCTTCGCAAACATGACCGCATCCTTGTGGAGAAGGTCAATCTGGTCAAGCGTCACATGCGCGCCAATCCCTATGCCCAGCAGCCCGGCGGCATCGTGGAAAAGGAAATGCCCATCCATATTTCCAATGTCATGGTCGTCTGCCCGGCCTGCCACAAGCCCACCCGCGTGGGGTACCGCCGCATCGAGTCCGAGGGCAAGGAAAAGAAAGTGCGCTTCTGCAAGAAGTGCAACGAAGTCATGGAATAAGGTGATACGATGACACGCCTTGAAAAGATATATCGGGAGAAAGTGGTCCCGGTGCTGCAGAAGGAGTTCAATTACACCTCCCCCATGCAGCTTCCCGGGATCGAGAAGATCTCTCTGAACATCGGCCTTGGCGCCGCCACGCAGAACAACAAGCTCATGGAAGAGGCCGTGGCCGAGCTGACTGCCATCGCCGGGCAGAAAGCCGTGGTCACGCGCGCCAAGAAGTCCATCGCCGCCTTCAAGCTGCGCGAGGGCATGCCCATCGGCGCCCGCGTCACCCTTCGCAAGGACCGCATGTGGGACTTCCTTGACAAGCTCATGAACTTCGCCCTGCCCCGGGTGCGCGACTTCCGCGGCATTCCCGACCGTGGCTTTGACGGGCGCGGCAATTTCACGCTCGGTGTCAAGGAGCACACCATCTTCCCCGAGCTTGAGATCGACCGGGTGGAAAATCCCAAGGGCATGAACATCACCATCGTCACCTCGGCCACCACTGACAAGGAAGGCAAGTTCCTCCTCGATCAGCTTGGCATGCCCTTCCGCAAATAGGAGATCGCCATGTCCCGTACTTCGCTGGAAGTGAAGGCCCGGCGCAAGCCCAAGTTCAGCGCCCGCGCCTATAACCGCTGCCCGCTCTGCGGACGGCCCCGCGCCTTCTTGCGCCAGTTCGGCATTTGCCGTATCTGCTTCCGCAACCTTGCCCTCAAGGGCGAGCTGCCCGGGGTGCGCAAGTCCAGCTGGTGAGCCGGCGGACGGGTGTTCCGGGCCATATCGACGCGTTTCGCGTCGCGGGAAGTGGCGGCATGGGGCCGTCAACCCCGCGGACACAACCTCAGGAGCTTTCGATGCTGACAGATCCCATTGCGGATATGCTGACGCGCATCCGCAACGCACATTTGGCCCTGCACAAGGAAGTGAATGTGCCGCGCTCGAAGATGAAGGAATCGCTTGCCGCCATCCTCAAGCAGGAAGGTTACGTCGAAGATGTGGCCGTGGACGGCGACGTCATCACCATCACCCTCAAGTACATGAAGGGGCGCCCCGTCATCACGGGCCTGAAGCGCGTGAGCACGCCCGGCCGGCGCGTCTATGTGAACTCGCGCCAGATTCCCAGGGTGCAGAACGGCCTTGGCATTTGCATTCTCTCCACGTCCAGCGGCGTTCTGGACGGTGGTACCGCCCAGGAAAAGAAGGTGGGCGGCGAACTTCTGTGCGAAATCTGGTAGGCGGTGTCATATGTCTCGCATCGGCAAATTGCCCGTTCCCGTTCCCGCTGGCGTTGAGGTCAGGATCGGGACGGATGTTGTGGAAGTGAAGGGTCCCAAGGGGGCGCTCACCACGCCGGTCTGCCCGCTGCTCAACTACGAGCTGGCCGACGGCCATGTCACCCTCACCCGGCGTGAGGAAACGCGCGAGAGTCGCGCCCAGCACGGCCTGCGCCGCACCTTGCTCGCCAACTGCATCGACGGCGTGACCAAGGGCTTTTCCAAGGCGCTCGAAGTCATCGGCGTGGGCTACCGCGTTGCCGTCAAGGGCAATGTGGTGGAGCTTGCCGTGGGCTATTCCCACCCTGTCATCGTGGACCTTCCCGACGGCATCAAGGCCGTCGCCGAGGGGCAGGTGCTCACCCTTTCCGGGGTGGACAAGGAGCTTGTGGGCGAAACCGCCGCCCGCATCCGCCGTATCCGCAAGCCCGAGCCGTACAAGGGCAAGGGCATCAAGTACGTGACCGAGACCATCCGCCGCAAGGTGGGCAAGTCCGGCGGCAAGAAGTAGGGGCTGTATATGAACATCAGCAAGAACGAATCCCGGCAGCGCCGCAAGATCCGCATCCGCAAAAAGGTGCGCGGCACAGCGGAACGCCCCCGGCTTGTGGTCTTCCGGTCGAACATGCATATCTACGCCCAGATCGTGAACGACCTCGAAGGCGCGACTCTCGTCTCCGCCTCCACCCTCGGCCTCGCCAAGAGCGAGCCGGGGCTGCACTGCAACAAGAGCGGCGCGGAGCGCGTGGGCAAGGAGATCGCCCGCCTGGCCAAGGAGAAGAATATCAGCAAGGTGGTATTCGATCGCAACGGGTACATTTATCACGGCCGCGTCAAGGCCGTGGCCGACGGCGCCCGCGAAGGCGGCCTGGAGTTCTGATATGCGTCAGGAAAACTCGAACAATAGCGAAACCCAGCAGAACGAGCTGGGGGAAATCGAAAAGATCGTCTCCCTCAACCGCGTTGCCAAGGTGGTCAAGGGCGGTCGCCGTTTCAGCTTCAGCGCGCTGGTGGTCGTCGGTGACGGCAAGGGCGGCGTGGGCTACGGCCTGGGCAAGGCCCAGGAAGTGCCCGAAGCCCTGCGCAAGGCCACGGAGCGCGCCCGCAAGAACCGCGTGCGCATCCCCCTTCTGGAGGGGACGCTCCCCTATGAGGTGCTGGGCAGGTTCGGCGCCGGGCGTGTCATGCTCAAGCCCGCCTCCGAAGGTACGGGCATCATCGCGGGCGGCGCCGTGCGCGCGGTCATGGAAGCCGTGGGCGTGCGCGACGTGCTCGCCAAGGCCATCGGCACCAATAATCCCCATAACGTGCTTCGCGCCACCATGCAGGGCCTTGCCTCCCTGCGTAGCGCCGCAGACGTTTCCGAGCTGCGCGGCAAGAAGCTCGAAGCTCCGAGGAAGTGAGCATGGCCGAAATCAAAGTCAAGCTTGTGCGCTCGCGCATCGGCACAACGCCTCATCAGCGCAGGATGTTGGACGCCCTTGGCCTCAAGCGCCGCGAGATGGTCAAGACGTTCAAGGACACCCCGGCCATCCGGGGCATCATCGCCAAGGTTCCGCATCTTGTGGCCGTAGTGGACTAGCGGTCGCGCGAGGAGAATACCATGCAACTGCACGATCTCTATCCTTTTCCGGAAGAGCGCAAACAGCGCCGCAGGGTGGGCCGCGGCCAGGGTTCCGGCCTTGGCGGCACCTCCGGCCGTGGACACAAGGGCCAGAACGCCCGTTCCGGCGGTGGCGTGCGCCCCGGCTTTGAAGGCGGCCAGATGCCGCTCCAGCGCCGTCTGCCCAAGCACGGTTTCAAGAATGCGCCCTTCAGGGTCCGCTATGACGTGGTCAACCTGGATGCGCTGACAACGGCATTCGCCGGCAAGACCGACATCAGCCTGGAAGACATCTATGCGCGCGGCCTCGCGCGCGCCGGCGCTCTCGTGAAGGTGCTGTCCCGCGGGGACATGGCCGCGCCCATGAATATCGAGGCCCATCGCTTCAGCCGCGCGGCGGCGGAGAAGATCCGCGCCGCCGGCGGCAAGGTGAGCGAACTCCTGGCCGAGGTCTGCACCGAGGCTGAAGAAGCAGCGGCGGAATAGCCGTTCGCCGTGCTCTGACGCGCAACATGGCGGCATCACAGCCCATCGGGCTGTGATGCGCTTGCGCGTCTTGTCTGGTCTGGAGCCTTCCGCGCAAACGCGCCGCGCCGGAATACAGCGGAATGCGGCGGAAAACCACGCTTTTCCGCCGTTTGTCCCGCTCCAGAGGGAAATGACGGCAGCGAAACCTGAGGGAAATATCTGTCTTCCGGATATTTTCCTCGGCAAAAAGCTCTAATTGCGCCCTTCGGGGCCGCGCAAACGCAACGAGTCTTGCATGGCAACAGGAACGGCGAATACGATGGCGGGCCAGCCGGCCCTGGCGAAGCGCCTGGGCTGGACCTTCCTCATCCTGTGCTGCTACCGGATCGGCGTCCATGTGCCGATTCCCGGCGTGGACGCGGCCGCTCTGGCCTCGTTTTTCGAGAGCATGGCGGGGACGCTCTTCAGTCTTTTCGACATGTTCTCCGGCGGCGGTCTTTCCAACGTTTCGGTGTTCGCGCTGGGCGTGATGCCGTACATCTCGGCGTCCATCATCATGCAGCTTTTGCAGGTGGTAAGCCCGGACATCAAGCGCATGGCCCGGGAAGAAGGGCAGGCCGGGCGCCGCAAGATCACCCAGTACACCCGCTATCTCACCGTGCTCATCACCCTGGTGCAGGGACTGGGCATCGCCGTGGGCCTGGAAAACATGACCAGCCCCGCCGGCACTCCGGTGGTGCTGCACCCGGGATGGGACTTCCGCCTGGTCACCATGATCACCTTCACCGCGGGGTCCGTTCTCGTCATGTGGCTGGGTGAGCAGATCACGGAGCGCGGCATCGGCAACGGCATCTCGCTCATCATTTTCTGCGGCATCGTCGTCGGCATCCCGCGCGGCATCATCCAGTCGTTCGCGCTCATTGAAGCCGGAGACATGAGCATTTTCATGGCGGTCGTCATTCTTGTGTTCATGGCCGCCGTCACGGTCTGCATCGTCTTTGTCGAGCGGGCGCAGCGGCGGATCCCCATCAGCTACGCCAAGCGTCAGGTGGGGCGCAAGATGTTCGGCGGCCAGAATTCGCATCTGCCGCTCAGGCTGAACACCGCGGGCGTCATCCCGCCCATCTTTGCCTCGTCGCTCCTGCTCTTTCCGGCCACGATAGGCCAGTTTTCCGGCAATGAATACGTGCGCCGCGCCGCGGAGTTCTTTTCGCCCAACGGCCTGATGTACAATATCCTTTATGTGGGGCTGATGTTCTTCTTCTGCTACTTCTATACGGCCATCATTTTTGACCCCAAGGAAATGGCCGAGAACCTGAAGAAGGCGGGCGGCTTCATTCCCGGCATCCGTCCCGGCGAAAAGACCCAGGAGTATATCGATACGGTCCTTTCCCGGCTGACGCTTTCGGGCGCCGTCTATATTTCCCTGGTCTGCCTGATGCCCATGCTGCTCATCAGCAAGTTCAACGTGCCGTTCTATTTTGGCGGCACCAGCCTGCTCATCCTCGTGGGCGTTGCCATGGACTTCATGAATCAGGTCGAATCCCACATGATTTCCAGCCAGTACCAGGGCCTGATGCAAAAGGCCCGCAGGAGTGGCCGGGCCTGAGCAGGCGGTAGCCGCAATGAAAAAGTATCACGGAGCCTATATCAAGAACGAGCGGGAAGTGGGCTGCCTGCGGGAGGCGAACCGCATGGTGGCAAATATCCTGGATGCCGTGGGGGATCTCGTGGCCCCCGGCGTCACCACGCGGCAGTTCGAAGAGCTTGCGCGCGACATGTGCGCCGACTATAAGGTCAGGCCGGCCTTTCTCGGATATTACGGCTACCCCTTCGCCACCTGCTGCTCGGTCAACGAGCAGGTGGTGCACGGCTTTCCCTCGGAGCGCCCCCTCGAGGAGGGAGACATCGTCAGCGTGGATATGGGCGTCGTGTTTGAGGGGTTTGTGGGCGATGCGGCGCGCACCTATCCTGTGGGGCGGGTGAGCGACGAGGCCCGGCGCCTCATGCGCGTGACCGAGGAAAGCCTCTATGTGGGCATCGAGCAGGCCCGCGCGGGAAATGACGTCTATGCCATCGGCGCCGCCATCCAGCAGTATGTGGAAGCCGCCGGCCTTGGCGTTGTGCGCCGTTTTGTGGGGCACGGCGTCGGCGCGAAGATGCATGAAAAGCCGGAAGTGCCGAACTTCAGACCGGGAAGCCCCGGCCTTGTCCTGCACAGCGGCATGGTCATCGCCATTGAACCCATGGTGACGCTTGGGACCCATGAGGTGGACATCCTCGACGACAAGTGGACGGCCGTCACCAGGGACGGAAAATGGGCCGCGCATTTTGAGCACAGCGTGGCGATCACGCCCGACGGACCCAGGATCTTGAGCATTTCTGACCGCGGCCTCAATCGGCATACCATTGCCGCTTGACAAGTTGGCATAACACGGCTAAAGATTTCCGTTCTTGCCAGACAGATGGGGAGGCGCGCGCTGCAGCGGCGTTTGCGCGGCCCGTTTTTTGGTGAAACCGGCAGACGCCAGTGGAGAGCGAGATGAAAGTCAGACCGTCCGTCAAGAAAATATGCCCCAAGTGCAAAGTGATCCGGCGCAAGGGAGTGCTTCGAGTCATCTGCGAAAACCCCCGGCACAAGCAGCGCCAGGGCTAGGGCAGGAGAACGATTGTGGCGAGAATAGCAGGTGTTGATTTGCCGCGTGGCAAACGTGTGGACATTGCGCTTACCTATATCTACGGGATTGGCCGTACCACTGCCCTGAAGATCCTGGACACCACCGGGGTCAACTGGGAGCGCAATATTGATGATCTCTCCGCCGACGAGGTGAACGAGATCCGCAAGGAACTCGAACAGCATTACAAGGTGGAGGGCGACCTGCGCCGTGAGGTGTCGGGCAATATCAAGCGGCTTATGGACATCGGCTGCTATCGCGGCCTGCGGCATCGGCGGGGCCTGCCTGTCCACGGGCAGCGCACCCATACCAATGCGCGCACGCGCAAGGGGCCGCGCCGCGGCGCCGTGGGCAAGAAAAAGTAATCCGGCTCCCGTTATTCAGCCAATTTGAGGGACAGTCATGGCAAGACCCAAGAAAGCGGTCAAGAAAAAGGAACGGAAGAACGTGCCTCTGGGCATCGCCCATATCCAGGCTTCGTTCAACAATACGATCATCACCTTCACCGATACGCGCGGCAACGCCGTCTCCTGGGCATCCGCCGGGCAGAGCGGTTTCAAGGGTTCGCGCAAGTCCACGCCCTTTGCCGCCCAGGTGGCCGCTGAAACGGCCGCCCGCAAGGCTCAGGAAAACGGCATGCGCACGGTGGGCGTGTATGTGAAAGGCCCCGGCTCCGGCCGCGAGGCGGCCATGCGCGCCATTGCCGCCGCCGGTTTCCGTGTCGCCTTCATTCGCGACGTCACGCCCATCCCGCACAACGGCTGCCGTCCGCCCAAGCGTCGGCGCGTGTAGCTTTGCGAAGCTCCGCAGCGCCGGACAAACGAAGAGGATATACTCATGGCTAAATATACGGAAGCCAAATGCCGTCTTTGCCGCCGCGAAGGCTGCAAGCTCTTTCTGAAGGGCGACCGCTGCTTTACCGACAAGTGCGCGTATGAACGCCGTCCTTATGCTCCCGGCCAGCATGGCCGCGCGCGCAAGAAGGTCAGCGAATATGCGGTCCAGCTTCGCGAGAAGCAGAAGACGCGCCGCGCGTATGGCGTGCTGGAACGGCAGTTCCGCGGGTATTTTGAAAAGGCCGAGATGCACAAGGGCGTCACCGGCACCAACCTGCTGGTCACGCTTGAGCGCCGTCTGGACAATGTGGTCTACCGCCTCGGCTTTGCCGGCTCGCGTGACCAGGCGCGCCAGATGGTGCGGCACGGCCTGTTCACCCTCAACGGGCGCAAGGTGAATATCCCTTCCCTTCAGGTGCGCGTGGGTGACATCATCGCCGTGCCCGAGAAGAACCGCAAGATCCCCACGCTCGCCGCCGCTCAGGAGGCCGTCGCGCGCCGTGGCTGCCCCGGCTGGCTTGAAACGGATGGCGCCGCGTTCAAGGGGACCGTCAAGGCGCTTCCGCAGCGTGACGACATCCAGTTCCCCGTCAACGAGCAGCTCATCGTCGAACTCTATTCGAAATAAGCTGGGGGCCGCATGCTTATCAAACAGGGCGAACGCCTCATCAACGCGCGCAACTGGTCGGAGCTTGTCAAGCCCGAACAGATCCTGCGCGACGATGAAAACGCAAGCGCCACCTACGGCAAATTCATTTGCGAGCCGCTGGAACGCGGCTACGGCACCACCATCGGCAATGCCATGCGCCGTGTCCTGCTCGCCTCCCTCCAAGGGGCGGCATTCGTGGCCGTCCGCATTTCCGGGGTGCAGCACGAGTTCACCACCATCCACGGCGTGCTGGAAGACGTCACGGATGTGGTGCTCAATCTCAAGCAGGTGCGCCTGCGCATGGATACGGACGAACCCCAGCGCCTGACCCTGCGCGCGGACAAGAAAGGCAGCGTCACCGCCGCCATGATCCAGGCCAACCAGCATGTGGAAGTGCTGAATCCCGAGCTGCATATCGCCACACTCACAGAGGACATTCCCCTCGAAATGGAGCTTGAGGCCCGGATGGGCAAGGGCTATATGCCCGCCGACATGCACGAGGGCCTCGCGGAAGAGATCGGACTCATCAAGCTGGACTCGAGCTTTTCGCCGGTCCGCAAGGTGGCCTATGCCGTGGAGCAGGCGCGTGTCGGCCAGATGACCAACTATGACCGGCTCATCCTTGAGGTCTGGACCGACGGCTCCCTCACGCCCGAGGACGCGGTGGCCTACAGCGCCAAGATCATCAAGGATCAGATTTCGGTCTTCATCAATTTTGATGAGCGCGTCTCCGGAGACATGCATCTCGGCGCGGGCGACAACAGCGAGCTTAACGAACATCTCTTCAAGAGCATTGACGATCTTGAGCTTTCTGTGCGCGCCACAAACTGTCTGCGCAGCGCCAATATCGCCACTGTGGGCGAACTGGTGCAGCGCTCCGAGAGCGAGATGCTCAAGACCAAGAACTTTGGCCGTAAATCCCTGGACGAGATCAAGAGCGTCCTTCTGGACATGGGGCTTGATTTCGGCATGAAGGTGGACGGCTTCGAAAAGAAGTACCAGGAATGGAAAAGGAAGCAGCAAAATGAGGCATAGCAATTCCGGCAGAAAATTCTCGCGGACGCCCTCGCACCGCAAGGCCATGTTGCACAATCTCGCCAAGGCGCTGCTCATTCATGGCAGGATCTGCACCACCGAGATGAAGGCCAAGGATCTGCGCCGCGTCGTGGAACCGCTGATCACCCTCGCCAAGCGCAATGATCTTCATGCCCGCCGCCTGGCGTACCGGGTGCTGAACGACCATGCGCTGGTGAAGCGGCTTTTTGATGAGGTCGGCCCTCTCTTTGCCGAGGTGCCCGGCGGCTATACGCGGGTGCTCAAGCTCGCCATGCCCCGCAAGGGTGACAACGCGCCCATGGCGATCATCGAATTTTCCCGTACGGCAGCCGCGCCCGCCGAGGAAAAGCCCGCGGCCTGAGGACAGGGCCTGGCGGGTCAGAACGGCTGACACCGCTGCCATACCGTGAACCTGCACGAGGGAGGCCCTGGCCTCCCTTTCTTTCTGCCTTTTTTCGTGAGATGGCGGGTTCATGCGCGGGCCAGGCCACGCCCCTGGTGCGCGGCGCCCCGCACGGGCGCATGCGGCCGCCAAAGCCTGTCCCGTGCCTCCCCGTTCCGCCTCCATGGCGTTTTGCGCGCCTTGCGCGCGGCGCGCGGGGGCGTCCGCGACACAGGGGGGGCGGCCATCCCGGGCTGACCGGCCATTGCGGCTTCCTTGCTTGCCTTCGTGACTTTTGTTCGTATATTTGACGGACGACCGGTTGCGCGTCGGCCTCCGGGCATGCCCGGGGCGCGCATCTTGCGGGAACCCGGCGTCCATGCTAGATTTCCTCGCTTTGCGAGGGTGGCGGAACTGGCAGACGCACTGGACTTAGAATCCAGCGCCTTCGGGCATGGGGGTTCAAGTCCCCCCCTTCGCACCATTGCCGGCACAGGCGAGAAACAAAAGGAGCCACTTGTGGAATACAGCGTTGAAGACATTTCCCCGGTCAAGAAAAAGGTGACCATCACCACCGAGCCGCAGGAGGCGGAGGCCGCCATTCTCGGCGCGGTGGCCCTGTACCGGGATTCCGTCCAGCTGGACGGCTTCCGCAAGGGCAAGGTTCCGGCGTCGGTGGTGGAAAAGCGCTTCCATGACAGGATTTATGACGAGGCCCGCCAGGACCTCATCAACGTGCATATCAATGACGTGATGCAGAAGCTCGGCGCGCAGCCGGTCTCCGGCATTTCCATCAGCGGGGCCGAGGCGCCGCTGGAGCGCGGCAAGGGCTACACCTACAGCATGGAGTTTGAGGTGCTGCCGACCTTTGACCTGCCGCCCTACGAGGGGCTGGAGGTCGAGCAGGAAGCGGTGCGCGTGGACGATGCCGAAGTGGCGGAGGTCATTGAGCGCATCCGGCGCGACCGCGCCAAGATCGTGCCGGTGGACGGCACAGCGCCCGCGGCTGACGGGCAGATCGCCAATATCGACTTTGAGGCCTTTGAAAACGGCGAACCTGTGCCGGGCGTCAAGGCCGAGGGCTTTGACCTGACCCTGGGCGAGCGCGAAGCCCTGGAGGATTTTGAGGCGCTGGTCAAGTCCATCCGTCCCGGCGGGGAGGGCGAAGGGCAGATCAGCTTCCCCGCGGATTTTGTGGCCCCTGACCTGGCGGGCAAGACCGTGACCATGAAGGTCAAGGTGCATGCCGTCAAGGAGCGCCAGCTCCCCCCCATCGACGACGAGCTTGCCAAGGCCATGGGCCAGGAGGATGTGGACAAGCTCAAGGCCGCCATCACCGACAGTTATGTCAAGACGCGTGAGCGCCTGCATCGGAGCGCGGCGCAGAAAAAGCTGCTGGACAGCCTGTTGAAGATGGTGGACTTTCCCCTGCCCGAGGCCATGCTTGAAGCGGATATGCGTACCCTGATGACGGACCTTGCCGTCAGGCTCGAGCGCCAGGGCAAGCGCCTGGATGCGCTCGGCAAGACGGAAGAGGAGCTTCGCAAGGAACTCCTGCCCCAGGCCGAGGAAGCCACGCGCAGCCTTGTTCTGCTCCTGAGCATCGCCAGGAAGGAAGGGCTGGAGGTCAGCGAGCAGGAAGTGGTCACGCAGATCTACCAGAACAGCCTGCGTACCGGCCAGGATTTCAAGACCCTTCAGCAGGAATATGAGCGCAGCGGGCTGATCTTCCTCCTGCGTGACCGGCTCCTGGCCGACAAGGCCATGGATCGCGTCTATGCCAAGGCCAAGGTGAAGGAAGTGCCCCCGGCCGATGCCGGGAACACCGCGGCGGCCCAGGACGCTCCGGCGGCCACTGCCGGGCAATGATCCTTGCGGCGGCCGCGCGGCCGCCGTGTCCTGTTTTTTCCGGTGCGCGGCCTGTCGTTTTTCGGGCCGCGCACCGGCGCGTCCGAAAGACCCTTCAGCGCACAGGCCGGAAACTCCGGCTGCCAGACACGACGAGGCACACCATGTCGCTCATCCCCATGGTCATTGAAACCACAGGCCGCTCTGAACGCGCCTATGATATTTATTCCCGCCTGCTCAAGGACCGCATCGTCCTGCTGGGCACGGAGGTCAACGATACCGTTGCGTCGCTCATCTGCGCCCAGTTGCTGTTTCTGGAGTCGCAGGACCCGGAAAAGGAGATCAGCCTCTATATCAACTCGCCGGGCGGTTCGGTCACGGCGGGCCTCGCCATTTATGACACCATGCGCTACATCACCTCGCCGGTCTCCACGGTGTGCATGGGGCTGGCGGCGAGCATGGGGGCCTTTCTTCTGGCCGCGGGCGAACCCGGCATGCGTTTTGCACTTCCCAACAGTCAGGTGATGATCCATCAGCCCTCGGGCGGTTTTCGCGGGCAGGCCACGGATGTGGAGATCCACGCCCGCGAGATCCTCCGCCTGAAGGAACGGCTCAACCGCATCCTGGCCGAAAATACCGGCCGCCCCTATGAAGAGGTCGTGCAGGCCACGGAGCGGGACAACTTTTTGACACCGGAGGAAGCCAAAGACTTCGGCCTCATTGACCGGGTCCTGGTCTCCCGCCGCGATGCCGCCAAGGAAGGCAAGGCATGAGTACAAAAACCACGGTCAACGAACCGCTGCGCTGTTCGTTTTGCGGGCGCAGCGAGCTTGAGGTGCGTAACCTCATCGTGCAGGACGGCGCCAGCATCTGCGACAACTGCGTCAAGGCCTGTGGCGAGATCATCGCCCGCGACAGGATGGAGAGTGCGGACAGTGACGAGCGCCTGCTGACGCCGCAGGAGATCAAGGAGCGGCTCGACGAATACGTCATCGGCCAGACCGAGGCCAAGAAGATTCTCTCGGTGGCCGTGCACAACCATTACAAACGCGTTTTCTGCGCCGAGGCGCTCGGCCAGGACGTGGAGCTGGAAAAAAGCAATATCCTGCTGGTGGGTCCTTCGGGCAGCGGCAAGACCCTGCTCGCCAAAACGCTGGCCCGCGTCCTGCGCGTGCCCTTTGCCATTGCCGACGCCACCACCCTTACGGAAGCGGGCTATGTGGGCGAGGATGTGGAGAACATTCTCGTCCAGTTGCTCCAGAACGCGGACTACGACCTGGACGCCGCGAGCAAGGGCATCATCTATATCGACGAGATCGACAAGATCTCGCGCAAGGGCGACGGACCCTCCATCACGCGCGACGTGTCCGGCGAGGGCGTGCAGCAGGCCCTGCTCAAGATCATTGAGGGCACGGAGGCCAATATTCCGCCCAAGGGCGGCCGCAAGCATCCGCAGCAGGAATTCATCCGCCTGGATACGAGCAATATCCTCTTCATTGTGGGCGGCGCGTTCGTCGGGCTTGACAAGATCGTGGAGTCGCGCGTGCGCGGCGCCTCCATGGGCTTCGGCGCCAGGGTGCGCTCCAGCCGCGAGATGCCCATGGCCGAGCTGCTGGAAAAGATCCATCCGCAGGACCTTGTCCAGTTCGGCCTTATCCCCGAATTCGTGGGCCGCATCCCCATCATCACGCATGTGGATGAGCTGGACGAGCCTGACCTGGTGCGTATCCTCACGGAGCCGAAGAACGCGCTGGTGCGCCAGTACCAGAAGCTCTTCGAGCTTGACAACGTGAACCTGCGCTTCACGCCCAATGCGCTCAAGGCCATTGCCCGGCGCGCCATCGAGCGCAAGACCGGCGCGCGCGGCCTGCGGAATGTCATGGAAAAGATCATGCTGGACATCATGTTCCGGCTGCCCTCCCTGCCCAATGTGCGGGAGTGCGTCATCAACCGCGCGGTCATCGAGAAGGGCAAGGAACCTGTCCTGCTCTATGGCGAAAACGGCGAGGTCCGCGCCTGCGAAAGCGCCTCGGCCAGGGACGCCTCCTGACGGGGCTTGGCGGAATGGAGAACATCATGTCGGACGCAGCGCGCGGGAGCGCCTTTGAGGAACTGCCGGTCATGCCCCTGCGGGAAGTGGTCATGTTCCCGCGTTCCATCATGCCCCTCTTCGTGGGCCGCGAGGCTTCCATCAAGGCCATTGAGGCCGCGCACGCCACCTACAGCAAACAGATCTTCCTTGTGGCCCAGCGCGAGGCGGGACTGGAAAAGCCGGATGCCGGGGACCTCTCCCCGGTGGGCGTGGTGAGCAAGATCCTCCAGATCCTGCGCCTGCCCGACGGCACCATCAAGGTGCTGTTCGAGGGGCTTTACCGGGCCGCGTGGCAGGAACTGCGCGAGCGCGGCCAGTATTCCGTGGCCTTCGTGCGCCGCCTGGCGGAAAGCCAGAGCCGTCCCGAGGAAAAGGAGGCGCTGGTGCGCGCCGTCCACGAGGCGCTGGAGGAATACGGCAAGAACAACAAGAAGATCTCGCAGGAAGCCATCCTTGCCATGATGGCGCTGCAGGAGCCTGGTCCCCTCGCCGACGCGGTCATGCCCCAGCTCAAGGTGGACTACCGCAAGAAGCAGGAGGTGCTCGAGCTTTCCGACGTCACCGAGCGCCTGGAACGGGCCTATGAGTACCTTCAGGGCGAGGTGGCGCTCTCCACCGTGGAGAAGCGGATCAAGAACCGCGTCAAGGTGCAGATGGAGCGCAACCAGCGCGAGTATTACCTCACCGAGCAGATCAAGGCCATCAACAAGGAAATGGGGCGCGAGGACGACCCCCAGGCCGAAGTTGCCGAGCTGGAGCAGAAGCTCAAGGCCCGCGACATGCCCGAGGAGGCCCGGGAAAAGGCCCTGGCCGAGGTGAAGAAGCTCCGCGCCATGCCGCCCGCCGCCGCGGAATACACGGTCGTACGCAACTATGTGGACTGGATCCTCGATCTGCCCTGGAACGATCTCAAGCAGATCGATATCGACATTGAAAAGGCGCGCGCCATCCTGGATGGCGACCACTACGGGCTGGAACGCCCCAAGGAGCGCATCCTCGAATACCTGGCCGTGCAGAAGCTTTCGCACGGACTCAAGGGTCCGATCCTCTGCTTTGTGGGTCCTCCGGGCGTGGGCAAGACCTCGCTCGCCAAATCCGTAGCCAGGGCCACGGGGCGCGATTTCGTGCGCCTTTCCCTGGGCGGCGTGCGCGACGAGGCGGAGATCCGCGGCCACCGGCGCACCTATGTGGGCGCGCTGCCGGGCAAGATCATCCAGTCCCTGAAGCGGGTCAAGTTCAACAATCCGCTTTTCTGCCTCGACGAGGTGGACAAGCTGACCTCGGATTACCGGGGCGATCCGGCGTCCGCCCTGCTGGAGGTGCTGGACCCGGAGCAGAACAATACCTTCATGGATCATTATCTCGACCTGGAGTACGACCTTTCCAGGATCTTCTTCATCACCACGGCCAACTCGCTCCACGGCATCCCCGGCCCGCTGCTGGACAGGATGGAAATCATCGAGCTGCCGAGCTACCTCGAAACGGAAAAGCGGCACATTGCCCGGCGCTTCCTGCTGCCGCGCCAGCTTGAGGAACACGGGCTGAGGCCGGACAACCTGCGCGTATCCGAGAATGCCCTGCTGGAGATCATCCGCGGCTATACGCGCGAGGCCGGAGTGCGGAATCTGGAACGCGAAATCGCGGCCCTGTGCCGCAAAACGGCCATCCGGCTGGTGGAAGAGAACGATCTGGAGCGCTGCGTCCAGGTATCGCGCCAGAGCCTGCAATCCCTGCTCGGCGTCAAGAAATACCGCCACGAGGAACGCGAGGACGAGCCTCGGGTGGGCGTGTGCGCCGGTCTGGCCTACAATCAGCGCGGCGGCGAGATCCTGCTGGTGGAGACCAGCCTCATGAGCGGTTCCGGCCATGTGGTGACCACGGGCCAGCTTGGCGATGTCATGCAGGAATCGGCCAAGGCCGCGCTTTCCTATGTGCGTTCGCGCGCGGACATCCTCGGGCTGGAGCCGCGTTTCCACCGCAAGGTGGACATCCATGTCCATGTGCCGTCGGGTGCCACGCCCAAGGACGGACCCTCGGCGGGCATCACGCTGGCTACGTCCATCACATCGGCCCTGCTCGGCATTCCCGTGCGCAACGATGTCGCCATGACCGGCGAGATTTCGTTGCGCGGCCGGGTCCTGCCCATTGGCGGCCTGCGGGAGAAGCTGCTGGCCGCGCGGCGCAGCGGCATCAAAAAGGTCATCATGCCGGCGGACAACGAAAAGGACCTCAGGGAAGTGCCGGACGAGGTGCTCCGCGATCTGGAGCTGGTTTTTGTGGAGCATGTGGACGAGGTGCTGCCGCAGGCGCTTGCCGCCACGCCGGAAGAGATCTTTTCCGGCAGGGCGACGGCGCAGCCGCTCTGGGCCTCGTTACGCGCGCATTCCGGCGATGGCGCCGCCGGGGAGAATCGGGCCGCACAGTAGCCCGCGCCGTTCCAGGCACCGTTTCAGCCGCGCTCCGCGTTTTTGTGGGGCGCGGCTTTTGTGACTCATGAAAAGTAGTGCTTCCGTAACGCCTCTATTTCCGCCTGTTCCTTGGGCGGGATGAAAAAGGGCGTACAGCGCAGGCCAAGCGCCGTTGCGCGGGAGGCGAAAAAGGCCGCGGCAAGCAGCGTCTTCTGTGACGGGCCATGACCATTCAGTTCACGGAAGTCGAGAGAAAACTCGACGTTCGTAATGCCAAAACGTGTACACAGGTCAAAAAAACCCGTAATTTCCGGGATGCTGTTGTTCCTGTCAAAAATGATATATTTAAGCGTGATGGCCGCGGGAGTGGCCGATTCGTTGACATAGCGGTCAATGCTCTTGCATACCTTGGCAAATCCATCCACGCCCTTGACCTTCTGATAGGTCGCCGCGCTGCCGGAATCAAGACTGATATTGATCTCTCCGCGTTGTTCATGCAGCAGAAAAGCTATGGCCGGCGAAAAGCGCAGCGCGTTGGTATGGATGTTTTGCCAGTATCCTTTTTTTGTCACCCAGAGGCTCGCCGCTTCAAAATCTTTCAGGATGCTCGGTTCGCCGCCGCCCCAGCTGAAGAAGCAGTGCGGAGCGAGGGCATGTTGCGCGTACAGACTTTTCAGCACAGGCAGGACCGGGTATCCCGTCCCGCGCTCCCGCTGCTCCCACAGGTCGCAATAGACGCATTTGCAGTTGCACAAATAGCGATGCGTATTGATGCTGACCGATTTAAAGTTCAACTGGATATTGTGGAGCGAAGGGGGATCCGAAACCTCCGTCAGATTCGGGCAACCACGGCAAAGGGTGTCATCGCCCTTCTGGAGCCGTTGATAACTGTTTTCGATATGCGCGGCATAGGCGTCCATATCCAGCTTGTCGCCGGAAAACGGGAATGAGGGGACTTCACAGCCGTGCACATTGCAGCACGGTTGCACGGATGCGGGTTCAAGATTGATATCGCAGAAAAGCATCTGGCAGAATTTCATAACGCCGCTCCCTCTCTGATATGCCATGCGTCTATCCGAAGCGCAGAAGCAGCATGCCGGTGATGAGTACGGCCATGCCGAGAAAGGCCACGGGCCGGAGCCGTTGCCTGAAAAAGAGCCAGCCGCCGAGCGAGGTGCCGAGAATGCCGAAACTGCCCCAGAGGGCATAGGCCACGGCCAGGTCCATGTGCCGCACGGCCAGCGAAAGGCAGTAGAAGGCCGCGCCCACAAGGGCCAGGGCCGTGACGCTGACGAGCTTGCGGCGAAAGCCGCGGGAGCGCGCCAGGAGCAGGTTGGCGAGGATGTCCAGCAGCGCCGCCAGCAGGACGAGGACGGTGGAAATGCTGAAAAAGGCCGCGAGCGTTTCCATCAGTGCTTCCTGCCCGGGGGCGGCACGCTGCCGGAGCGGCGCGCTGCTGCCGGCTCATCGCCGTGCCCCGTGCCCCGGTGGACAAGCAGCGCGCCGGCAAGGACGCAGAAAAGCCCGAGCAGGCGCTTCAGGCTCAGGCCTTCGTCAAGGATGAAGACGCTGGAGAGCGTGATCAGGGTCAGACCAAGCCCTTCCCAGCAGGCAAAGGCCACGCCCACGGGAAGCCCTGTGGTGGAAAGCGCCAGAAGATAATAGGAAAGGCAGATGGCGGCCCACATGAGCACCAGCCCCAGAAGGGCGGCATGCGCGAAGCCCCAGCCCTGGGAGAGCTTCATCAGGGTCGTGCCCCCGGCCTCCAGAACGATGGCGCCGAGCAGGCAATACCAGTGATAGGGTCTGGTCTGTTCCATTGCGTGCGTTTTTCGCCGTTCTTCAGAGCAGTTTTTGACCAAAAATATCCATTTTCACCCCTTCGCCAGAGCGGTCCTAGGCTCAGACCTCATTAAATTACGTTATGGTTTTTTCAGCAAGGAAAAGAGTTTTTTCCTCTGGCCGCCCGGAGCAGAGCGAAGGGCGGGGCTGTCGCCGCAAGGATCCTAAAAAATAAGATTTTTTTGCGCTGGCAAGGAAGTGGGCGATTTTTGGAGGGAGTGTACTCAGGTACATGACCGACAAAAATCGCCCAGTGACGCCGACAGCGCAAAAAAGGCTGTTTTTGACGGATGATTGTGGCATTGCACAAGCTGCCATATCCCAAGCCAGCAGTCACATTAATAGGTCCAGACCCTAGCGCCCGTCCCGGCCGCCTGCGCGCTGGCCGGCAGGCGCCGCGTTCGCCTGTTGCGCCGCGATCCATCCCATGGCCTCGGCAAGGTCGAGCGTGCCTTCATAAAGGGCGCGTCCGCTGATGACGCCCTCGAGGCGTCCTTCGCCGCACAGCGGATAGAGCCGGCGCACGTCTTCCAGCGTCGCCACGCCGCCCGCCGCGATGACCGGGATGCCGGACGCCAGGACGAGGCGGCGCAGCGCATCAAGATTGACGCCGCTGCGCATGCCGTCGCGTTCAATGTCCGTGTAGATGAGGAAGGCGGCCCCGGCATCTTCCAGCCGGGGGAGCGCCTCGGCCACGGTCAGGCCCGTGTCCGCCAGCCAGCCCCGGCTTTTGAGCCGTCCGTCGGCCGCGTCGAGCGAGACGCCGATCCTGCCCGGGAAGGCGCGGCAGAGCGCGGCGAAGCGTTCCGGCGCTTCCAGGGCCATGGTGCCGATGATGAGCCGCCGGACCCCGGCGTCAAGATAGGCGCGGGCAGTTTCCGCATCGCGGATGCCGCCGCCGAGCTGGACGGGAATGGAAGCGCCGGCGCAGATGCGGCCCACGATGGCCGCGCTGGCGGGGTGGCCGTCAAAGGCGCCGTCCAGATCCACCACATGGAGCCAGCGCGCGCCCTGCCGTTCCCAGTGGCGCGCGGCTTCGGCCGGATCATCGGCAAAGACCGTGGCCTCGTCAGGGCGGCCGCGCCGCAGGCGCACGGCCTTGCCCTGGCGGATGTCGACTGCGGGAAAGATGATCACAGGCCCAGATCCTTGACGGCTTTTTTCATGCCGTCCACGGCCAGGTCTTGGGCGGTGACCCAGGTTCCCTTCCGCTTGAGAAATTCGCCCACAGTGAGCAGGTTCTCGGTGAGACCCACCTGTTTTTCCTCAAAGATGGAACGGTTGCCCGGCGTGCCTTCGGCCACGTTGACAAGGAAGAACTCCACCCGCACATGCGCCGACTGCGTCACGCCCGCCTTGGAGCCTTCGCGCTCATGCCAGTCGAGGACCTGGGGGATGAGCAGATACTGGGCGCCATGTTCGCGCCCATAGGCGACCCAGCGCGGCAGCGCGCCGGGCTGGCCCGTGCTGTGGGCGCTGGTGAGGTCGGGCGGCAGGTTGCGGCGCGGAATGAAGGTATATTGCCGCTTGGTGCCGGTGATGAGCACCTCGCGCAGCTGCATGTCGAGCGATACCAGCGCATCGTGGGGGATGCGGCCCTGATTTTCCGGGATCTGGCCCACGATGAGCTGCCCGGGATGCAGCGGCTGGGTGAAGGGCGCCACCGAGATGCGGTAGCTGGAGGAAACGAGCCGCGGCACATCCGCCGTGCTGGTGGGGCGCCGCGCGCAGGCGGCGGCCAGCGTCAGGCAGAGCGCGGCCGCAAGAAAAACAGACAGGCGGGGCAAATGGCGGTTGGTCATGCGTCCAGGCCTCCCTTGGTGCTTCGGATGGT
The DNA here is from genome assembly GCF_910584445.1 of uncultured Desulfovibrio sp. Classification (GTDB taxonomy): domain Bacteria; phylum Desulfobacterota; class Desulfovibrionia; order Desulfovibrionales; family Desulfovibrionaceae; genus Desulfovibrio. Next base: position 27,040 of record NZ_CAJUBO010000003.1, on the reverse strand, counting down.
TGTTCCCCGGCGGCGGACAGCCTGGCCCAGCGCAAGGCCCAGCCCCTTGGCCGCCGATTCCAGAAGATGATGTCCGTTTTTGCCATACATAAAGGAAACATGCAGGTTGCAACGCGCGGCGGAGGCAACGGCCTTGTAAAATTCGCGCCAGAGGTCTTTTTCCTCCCCGGCAAGGACCGGCGGCAGCAGGTCGTCGCCGCGCCATTCCAGCCATGGACGTCCCGAAAGGTCCACCACCACATCGGCCAGCGCCTCATCCATGGGGACGCGGCCATGCCCCACGCGGGCGATGCCCTTCCGGTCGCCGAGCGCCTCGCGCAGGGCCGCGCCGAACGCCAGGCCCGTGTCTTCGGCGCTGTGGTGCGCGTCCACCTCCAGGTCGCCCGCGCAGGCAAGGCGCAGGTCCATCTCGGCCCAGAAGGCAGTGAGAGTGAGCATGTGGTCCAGCAGGCCGAAGCCTGTGCGTATGTCGATCTCGCCTGTGCCGTCGATGGTGAGGCTCAGGCTGATGTCCGTTTCGCCGGTGCGTCGCGCAAGATCCGCGTGGCGGGTCGTCAGGGTGGGGGCGTTCATGCATCCTCCGAAGGCGGTGCCGCGGGTGTCCGGGCATCGGCGGCGGTCTGCGCCGGCCGCTTTCCGGCGGCATCCATGTCGGCTTTGGCGGCGGGTCTTCTGCCGAAAGCGGCCGCCACCCAGATGCTCGCTTCATACAGGAGGAGCATGGGGCAGGCCATGAGCAGCTGCGAGACCACATCCGGCGGCGTGAGGATGGCCGCCAGGATGAAGATGCCCACAATGGCGTAGCGACGCCCCTTACGCATGATGGCGGCGGTGAGGATGCCCATGCGCGCGAGAAAGAGCGTGAAGATGGGCATTTCAAAAATAAGTCCGAAGGCGATGAGGAGCTTGAGGACGAAACTCAGATAGTCGCTGACCTTGGGCGTGATCACGATCTCGGGCGTGGAAAAGCTCACGAAAAAGCTGAAGGCAAAGGGAAAGACGATGAAATAGCAGAAGGCCCCGCCCGCCACGAAGAAGATGGCGGAAAGAACGGCCACGGGCAGGATGTGGCGCTTCTCCTCGTCATAGAGTCCGGGCGCCACAAAGGCCCATATCTGGTAAAAAATGGCCGGGCTTGCCAGAAAGACCCCCGCCACAAAGGCAATATACATGCGGGTGAAAAAGGCTTCGGGCAGGGTGGTGTACTGGGCGTGCGTGCCTTGCGGCAGCACCGCGAGCAGTGGCTGGATGAGGATGTCGAAAATCGGGTCGACCACGGCCCAGCAGACGGCAAAGCCGATGCAGACCGCAATGCAGCAGCGCACCAGGCGGCCGCGCAGTTCCGTGAGGTGGTCCATCAGGCCCATGGGTTCGCCGCCCTCGGCTTCGCGCTGCGGGGCGGCATCGGATGTGGCGGGCGGAGCTTTGGGGGACGCGGCGGGAGGTCCCGCCGGGGAGGCTCCGGCGGGCGGAGCGCCTGCTGGGGGGAGCGTGCCGGACGGCGGTCCACCGGCCGCGGACTCCGTATCCGGCTGCCAGTCCGGCCCGGAAAGGGTGGTTTCAAAAGGTGCCGGATCTTCCGGGGGCAGGGTGCCGGTCATGCGCGCGGCCCATCCGCAGGCTGGGTGGGGGAATCCGGAGAAGGCGGAGCGGTCGGGGGCGGCGTTGGCGCGCGTGCCCCGGCGTCGGCGGTGGCGTGCGCGTCGTCCGCCGTGGCCGGGGCGCCCTGGGCTTCGGCCCGGGCCTTTGCCAGGGCCTCGGCCAGCGGGCTGCCTTCCGGCGGGGTCAGGACATTTTCCGTATCCTGTTCAGCGGCAGCGGGGGAAGCACCCGGGGCGGCCGCCGTGGGGGCGTCTTTTTCCGCGGCGGCCTTGCGGCGTTGCTCCTCCGCCTTCTCGCGGATGTCGGCCTCGGCGGATTCGGCATTGAGCGTCCGCTGAAAGTCCGTGGAAACGCGCCGGAATTCCCCCATGGCCTTGCCCAGCGTGCGGGAGACGCTTGCCAGGCTTTTGGGGCCGAGCACGATGAGCGCCACCACCAGGATGACAAGAAGCTCGGTGCTGCCGATGCCGAACATGAACGCCCCCTACTCCCACTCGATGGTGCTGGGCGGCTTGGAGGAAATGTCGTACACCACGCGGTTGACTCCCTTGACCTCGCTGATGATGCGCCCGGAGATCCTCGCCAGCAGCTCGGGGGGCAGGCGCGACCAGTCCGCCGTCATGGCGTCCACGCTGTCCACCACGCGCAGGGCGATGACGTTCTCATAGGTGCGGCCGTCGCCCATGACGCCCACGGTACGCAGGGGCAGAAGGACGGCAAATCCCTGCCAGACCTTGCGGTACCAGCCCGCGGCGCGCAGTTCTTCCTGCACGATCCTGTCCGCGCGGCGCAGGATGTCCAGCCGCTCCTCGCGCACTTCGCCAAGCACGCGGATGGCAAGGCCTGGACCCGGGAAGGGATGGCGCCAGACGATGGAATCCGGCATGCCAAGCTCGGCGGCCACCTTGCGGACCTCGTCCTTGAACAGTTCGCGCAAGGGTTCGATGAGGGCCAGCTTCATGGTCTCGGGCAGGCCGCCCACATTGTGGTGGCTTTTGATGACCGCGCTCGGCCCCTTGTGCGATACGGACTCGATGACATCGGGATAGAGCGTTCCCTGGGCGAGAAAATCCACATGCGGGAGTTTTTCGGCTTCTTCCTGGAAGATGTCGATAAAGGCGTGGCCGATGATCTTCCGCTTTTTTTCCGGGTCCTCCACGCCCTTGAGCAGGGAAAGGAACCGTTCGCGCGCGTCCACCACCGTGAGGTTGAGGTGGAAATGCTCGCGGAGAAAGGTGGTGACCTCTTCGGCCTCGTTGAGGCGCAAAAGGCCGTTGTCCACAAAGATGCAGTGCAGCCGGTCGCCGATGGCCCGCTGGAGCAGCGCCGCCGCCACGGTGGAGTCGATGCCGCCGGAAAGGGCGCAGACCACATGCCGGTCGCCCACCTTTTCGGCGGCTTCGGCCACGGCGCGCTCCACAAAGGAGGCCATGGTCCAGTCCGGCGTGCAGCCCGCCACCTTGAAGAGAAAGTTTTCGAGCATCCGCTCGCCGTCCACGCTGTGGTGCACCTCGGGGTGGAACTGCACCGCATAGATCTTGCGGGCTTCATCCGCCATGGCCGCCACCTGGAGCGTCTGCGTGCTGCCTGTCACCGTGAAGCCCGGCGGCGGCGAGGCCACCTTGTCGCCGTGGCTCATCCACACGCGGGTGGGCGCCGCGCGGTCAAGCCCCGTCCAGAGGGCGCAGGGCGCGGTCATGGTCAGGTCGGCAGGGCCGTATTCCCGCGTGAGGGAGCGCGCCAGCGTGCCGCCCAGCTCCTGCGCCAGAAGCTGCATGCCGTAGCAGATGCCGAGCACGGGCACGCCCAGGCGCAGCAGGCCGGGGTCGAGGGTGGGGGCGTCCTGTTCTCCCACGCTGGCCGGGCCGCCCGAAAGGATGACGGCCGAAGGCCGCATGGCCGCCACCTGGGCGGCGGTGGTGACGCAGGAATGGATCTCGGAATACACGCCCGCCTCGCGCGTCCTGCGGGCGATGAGCTGCGTGACCTGCGAGCCGTAGTCGATGATGATGACCCTGGAGTGCGGCATGAGAGCTTCCCGTTGGTTGTGCGGCCCTGGTGGCTCGCTGCGAAAGTTCCGCATTTCGCGTCCGGAACGCGTTCCGGACGCGCATTCGGCGCGGGCGTCCGTTCCCGCAGCCGCCGGAGCGTTTGCGCGCCCATTGCGAAAACGCTCTAGTTTTCAATGCGGTAGTTGGGCGCCTCCTTGGTGATGACCACGTCATGCACATGGCTTTCGCGCAGGCCCGCCGCGGAGATCTCGCAGAAGGTGGTGTTGCGGAACAGGTCGTCCAGGGTATGGGCGCCCACATAGCCCATGCCGGACCTCAGGCCGCCCATGAGCTGGTAAACGGCCTCCATGACCGGGCCGCGGTAGGGCACCCGCCCGACGATGCCCTCGGGCACGAGCTTCTTGCTCTTTTCCTGAAAATAGCGGTCGGAGCTGCCTTCCTTCATGGCGTCGATGGAACCCATGCCGCGATAGATCTTGTAGGTGCGGCCCTGGTAGAGGATGGTTTCGCCGGGGCTTTCCTCCGTGCCCGCGAAGAGCGAGCCGATCATGACCGCGTGCGCGCCCACCACAAGGGCCTTGACGATGTCGCCCGAGAACTTGATGCCGCCGTCGGCGATGCAGCAGCGGTCCATCTCGCGGGCGGCGCGGCTGCCGTCCATGACGGCCGTGACCTGCGGCACGCCCACGCCGGCCACGATGCGCGTGGTGCAGATGGAACCTGGCCCGATGCCCACCTTGACGGCGTCGGCGCCGGCCTCAAGGATGGCCCGCGCGCCCTCGTAGGTTGCCACATTGCCCGCGATGAGCTGGCAGTTGGGGAAGCTCGCCTTGACGCTGCGGATGGCGTTGAGCACGTTGACGGAATGCCCGTGCGCCGAGTCCAACACCAGGACATCGGCGCCGGCTTCAAGCAGCTGCGCCGCGCGCGCCTCGGAGTCCTTGCCGATGCCGATGGCGGCGCCCACGCGCAGGCGGCCGTTTTCGTCCTTGCAGGCGTTGGGATATTTCTGCACCTTGTCGATGTCCTTCATGGTGATGAGTCCGCGCAGGCGCTTGCCCTCGTCCACCACAAGGAGTTTTTCGATCCGGTGCTCATGGAGATGGCGCTTGGCGTCCGCCAGGGAGGTGCCCATGGGCACGGTGATGAGCCGGTCGCTGGTCATGACGTCGGCAACGCGCACGGCGTTGGCGTCTTCCACAAAGCGCACGTCGCGGTTGGTGAGGATGCCCACCAGCGTGTCGCCATCCACCACCGGCAGCCCCGAAACGCGGAAATCGCGCATGAGGTCCAGCGCCTCCTGCACCGTCTGCCCGGAAGAGATGGTCACAGGGTCGAGGATCATGCCGCTCTCGCTCTTTTTGACGCGCTCCACCTCGAGGCGCTGCTGGGCCACGGGCATGTTCTTGTGGATGACGCCGATGCCGCCCATGCGGGCCATGGAAATCGCCATGGCGGACTCCGTGACCGTGTCCATGGCGGCGGAGAGCAGGGGGATGCGGAGAGGAATGGCAGGGGTGAGCCAGGTCGTGATATCCACGGCATCGGGCGTGATGTCGGAATATCCGGGAATGAGCAGGATGTCGTCGAAGGTCAGCGCCTTGCCGCGGTTGGTGAACATGGCTCCCCCCAAGGGCTAACAGTAGGATAAAATTTATCTTCTCAAACTAGCACCCGCCCCCTGCCATGTCAATGGTGACGCGCGGTGGGGAGGTCCGCCCTCCTCTCCCTGAAAGCGACGGAAAAAAACGCCGTCCGCTTCTGCCGGAAGGCGAAGCGGACGGCGAATGTGATACAGATGTCATGCCCGGGGTTACGGACGCGGATTCTCCGGTTCGTAGCCAAGATCATGGATGGCGCCCATGATGATGTCCAGCGCGATGGGCATGTTCTTGTCTTCTTCGTAGTAGAGTTCCTTTTTATCCAGATCCACCTTGGCGCTCTTGACGCCGGGAATGGCGGAAACAGCCTTTTCAACAGAGTCCTTGCAGTTGGCGCAATGCATTCCATTGACTTTTATTGTGGGCATAGTATCCTCCTCAGTTAATGGCGTTGGCGGTATGCCCGCGCGTCAGCGCGGGAACGCCGACCTTGTGAAATAAAGGATACACGCTTTTCGCTGAAAAAACAAGAGGTCATATCATGGCGGATATACGAAATGCTTCCGCGCCTTCCGGCGCCTGCCCCCTGCGTTTTGACATCGGCGGCATGCACTGCGCGGCCTGCTCCTCGCGTATCGAGCGGGTGGTGGGCCGCATGCCGGAGGTGGACAGGGTGAGCGTCAACCTCGCCACGGCCCGGGCCGAAGTCTGGCCCGCCGCGGGAGATGCCGAGGCCGTGCGCCATGAGGTCATGGCCGCGGTGGCGAAGCTCGGCTTTACGGCCACCCCGGCCGCCACGGAGGATGCCGGGGCGCGTTTCGCCGCGTCCAAAGCCCGGGCGCAGGCGGACCGGCGCCGCAGGCTGCGCCGTCTCTGGCCCATGCTCGCGTTTTCCGTGCCGCTGCTCATCGTTTCCATGGGGCACATGCTCGGGCTGCCCCTGCCGGCATGGCTGGAGCCTCACGGCTCGCCGCGAGCCTTCATGCTTGTCCAGCTCGGGCTTACCCTGCCGGTGGTCTGGCTCGGGCGGCATTTCTATGTGGATGGCCTGGCGGCCCTGGCGCGCCGCTCGCCCAATATGGACAGCCTCGTGGCCGTGGGCACGGGCGCGGCGTTCCTCTACAGCCTCGTGAATACCGTTCTCGGCCTTGCGGGCAATGACCCCGCATGGCGGGCCATGAACCTGTATTACGAGTCCTGCGCCGTGCTGCTGACCATGATCGAGTTCGGCCAGTTCCTCGAGGCCACGGCAAAGCAGCGCGCGGGCGATGCCATGGGCGCGCTCATGAGCCTTGCGCCGGAAACGGCCCTGCGCCTGAAGACCGCCGACGCGGCGCCTGAAGAAGTGCCGCTCTCCGCCGTCGCCCCCGGCGACCTCCTCCTGGTGCGGCCCGGCGGTCGCGTGCCCGTGGACGGCACGGTGGAGCGGGGCGCCAGCGCCGTGGACCTTTCGCTGCTCACGGGCGAGTCCATCCCGGTGCCCGTGGCGCCCGGCGATGGTCTCACGGCCGGCAGCGTCAACGGCGAAGGCCCGCTGGTCATGCGCGCCGTGGCCGTGGGCGCCAATACGCGTCTGGCGCGCATCGTGCGCCTCGTGCAGGAGGCGCAGGGCAGCAAGGCGCCCATTGCCCGGCTGGCGGACAGGGTCAGTTATTATTTCGTGCCCGCCGTCATGGCCCTGGCTACGCTTGCCGCGTTCTGCTGGCTGGTGTTCAGCAATGAGCCGGTCACAACGGCGCTCACCGTTTTTGTGGCGGTGCTCGTCATGGCCTGCCCCTGCGCCATGGGGCTTGCCACGCCCATGTCCGTCATGGTGGGCACGGGGCGCGGCGCCCAGCTCGGCGTGCTCATCAAGAACGGCGCCGCCCTGGAACGCGCGGGCAAGATCACGGCCCTGGCCGTGGACAAGACCGGCACCCTCACCACGGGCACGCCGGAACTGACGGCCATCTTTCCGGTGGCGGCCGGCGCTCCCGGCGCTCCCGGCGCCGGTCTGAAAGAGGACGAACTGCTGGCTCTGGCCGCGGCGCTGGAAGGCCGTTCCGAGCACCCGCTGGCCCTGGCGCTCATCCGGGCCGGGAACGAGCGCGCATGCCCCCCCTGCGAGGTGGAGGACGCGCGCATCTCGCCCGGACTCGGCATTGCGGGCCGGGTGGGGCTGGCGGGGCGCGTCCGGTCCGTTGCCGTGGGCAGCGCGGCGTTCATGCGCGCGCGCGGCTGCGCGCTTTCCGCCGAGGTGGAGGCGCGGCTCGATACTCTGGCCGGGGAAGGGCAGACGCCCCTGCTCATGTCGCTTGCCGATGAGGATGCCGGCGCGGAGGGCGCGGAACGTATCGTCGCCATCTTTGCCCTGGCCGACGGCCTGCGGCCGGAATCTCCCGCCGTGGTGCGGCGGCTGCGCGCCATGGGCCTGCGGGTGATCATGCTCACCGGCGACAATGCGCGCACGGCGGCGGCCGTTGCCCGGCTCGCGGGCATCGACGAGGTGGCGGCAGGGCTGTTGCCCGCCGAGAAGGCCGACCATGTGCGCCGCCTTCAGGAAGAAGGACAGGTGGTGGGCATGGTGGGTGACGGACTCAACGACGCGCCCGCCCTGGCCCTGGCCGATGTGGGCATGGCCGTGGGCACCGGCGTGGACGTGAGCGCCGAGGCCGGGGACATCGTCCTCATGCGCGGCGGCATGGAGGCCGTGCTGGCGGCGCTGGAGCTTTCGCGCGCCACCATGCGCAATATCCGGGAGAATCTGGGCTGGGCCTTTGGCTACAATATCCTGGGGCTGCCCGTGGCCGCGGGGCTGCTGCATGTGTTCGGCGGTCCCATGCTCTCGCCCATGATCGGCGGCATGGCTATGGCGCTCTCGTCGTTCTCCGTGGTGACCAACGCCCTGCGTCTGCGCTTTTTCAAGGTCAGGGGCGCGGCGTAGGGCGCTTCGGCGCCAGAAGAGTTTGAGCGCGGCCACGCCGCGGATGATGAGCAGGACGCCCAGGGCGCGCCCGCATCGGAAGCGCGTATCGGATGCTACCCCGCTTCCTCCAGGCTTTCCTCCGCGCGGATGAAGGCCTCGCGCCGCGCCTGGCGGGCGGCTTCCTGTTTGCGTTCGCGCGTGCCGCGCGGTCCCAGGGCGTCAAATTCCCCGCTGGGTTCCTGCTGGCGGCAGAAGACGAGAAAGCCCGTATGCGCGGTCATGCGGTCCTCGGGGCGCAGGCGGTCCGCCACGGGTTTCCAGCGGCGGATGAGGATCTCGCAGACCTCAAGCTCGGCGAAGGGTCCGTTCTCCAGGCCCAGCAGGAGCCTGCTCACCTGATCGACCGTGGGCAGGAGAAAGCCCAGTGTGGCGCCCGGGCGCACGGCGGCCACGGCCTGATCGAGATAGTCCCAGGGCGTGCGGACATCAAGAAAGAGCGCGTCCGCGCCGTGGGCAGCAAAGCCCTCGGCGATGTCGCGGCAATGCAGCTCCACATTGCCGCCAAGGCCGGCCCAGTCGAGATTGCGGCGCGCAAGGCGGGTGAACTCCTCGCGCGCGTCGTGGCTCACCACATGGCCCGTGGGGCCGGAGAACCACGAAAGCCCCAGCGTGAGCGCGCCCGAGCCGCAACCCGCCTCGATGATGGTGCGCCCCGGCCCGGCGCCGAGCCGCAGGCAGATATAGGCGATGTCCTTGGCGTAGATGATCTGGGTCTGGCGCTTGAGACCAAGCAGAAGGTCGTGGAGCGTGGCCTCTTCGATACGGATGGGCACGCCCTCGCTGGTGGCCGCCATGGAGCCGAAGTCCAGCGCGGCCACATCCGCCGCGCGCAGGGTGCCGTCGTTGCTGTGCCAGTCCTGCCCGGCTTCCAGGCGCTTGAGATAGCGGCGCCCCTTGGGCGTGACGTAGATGACGAGTGAGCCGTAGGGGATCATTGGTTTTCCTGAACAGGTCTTTGCCGTGGGGCGCAACTGGGGAACAGGGCATCGTGGTTTTCGCAAGGCCGAAGCCTGAAGTCACCGCCATTGGCGTCGCGGGCGTCCGCTCCCGCAGCCGCCAGAACGTTGACGCGATCTCCTTGCGAAAACGCTCTAAAATATCTGGCGCATGAGATCCTCGCCGCCTTCGGACGTATCCTCGCCGCCCGGCGCGCCCGCCACGTTGTCCGTGGCGGAAACGCCTTCCATGGGCTGATCCGCGCGGTAGGCCATGTTCCCGGACATGACGATGCCGTCCGGCATGGTGAAGTCTTCCGGTTCATACAGCTCTTCCACCACGCTCCGGTAATAGCGGAAGATGGGCGCTGCCGTCCTGCCGCCCTGTTCCAGGCGCCCCAGGGGCTGCAACTGATCATAGCCCACATAGACGCCGGTGACGAGGTAGGGCGTGAAGCCCACGAACCAGGCATCATGCTCCTCGTTGGTGGTGCCGGTCTTGCCCGCGATGAAGCGCCCGTCGATCCTGGCGCGCGAGCCGGTGCCGGCATTGACCACATTCTTGAGCAGGGTCGCCATCATGTAGGCGTTCTGCGGCGTGAGGGCCTGCCAGTGCTCGGGGTCCTGGCGGTAGAGTTCCCGGCCGCGCGCGTCGGTGATGGAGGTGATGATCCGCGGGCGCACGCCCATGCCCTGATTGGCAAAAGCCGCATAGGCCTGGGTGAGGTTGAGCGGTGAGACGGCCACGGCGCCGAGGCTGACGGAAAGCTCCTGCGGAAAATGCGGCTCCAGCCCAAGGGCCTTGGCCCGCTGGATGACGTTGGCGATGCCCACCTGCTGGGCCACGCGCACGGTGCAGGTATTGCGCGAAAGGGCAAGGGCCTGCCAGAGCGGCAACTCGCCCTTGTAATTGTGTTCGTAGTTGGAGGGGCGCCACACCTCGTTGGTGTAGGGATTCACATAGACAAAGGGCGCGTCCAGCACGATGGAGGACGGCGTGAAGCCGAAATCCAGCGCCGTGGAATAGACCACGGGCTTGAAGCTCGAACCGGGCTGCCGCCGCGCCTGGGTGGCGCGGTTGAAATGGCTTTCTCCGAAGCTGTAGCCGCCGATAAGGGCCACCACATCGCCGCTGCGGGGTTCCAGCGAGGCCAGCGCCCCCTGGACGAGCGGTTCCTGCTGGAGGCGCAGGAGAATGGGGGTGGTCTTCGTGACCCGGGCGGGATCATAGGGCACCTGGGTCCTGGCGGCGCCCTTTGCCGCCTGTTTGCGCTTTGCGCCGTCCCCGGCGTCGGGGGCGGCCTGCGCCTGCGGCGCGGGCATGGGCGCGGCCGAGACCCAGATGAGGTCGCCCGGGGCCAGCACCTGGCGCGCATCCTTGACGGCGGGGGCGTAGATGCCCGCCACCTTGGGATTGGGCTTGCGCGCCCAGGACATGTTCGCCACCGGGATGACGCCGGTATAGCCCTGACCGAGCGCCACGCCGGCCTTGCCGGACTCCACGTCCGTCACCACGGCGCGCACCCACGCGTCCCCGGCCAGATCCAGCGGCGCAAAGGTCGATCCCGTGAGGAATGCGGCGCCCTTGGCCGCATCGGCCGCGGAAACGCCGCGCCAGCCCTGCCGCTTGTCCAGTTCTTCCAGACCGCGCCGCAGGGCCTTGCCCGCCGCGTCCTGCTGTTCGGGCACCATGGCCGTGCGCACGGTAAGCCCGGCCTCGTAAACGTAGTCCTCGCCGTATTTGCGGGTATCCACGCCAAGGGCCTTGAGGTTGCTTTCGGTAAAAAACTCGATGAGCAGGCGCCGCGCCTCTTCCAGATACCAGAGGGCCGGGCCGCCCATGCCGTCGGGCATGCTCCAGTACACGAGCGGTTCGGCGGCGGCCTGGGCATATTCCTCGGGGGTGATCCACGCAAGATCGCGCAGGCGGCCGAGGACATACATCTGGCGGTCCTTGGCGGCCTTGGGCGAGCGGAAGGGATTGTAGCGCGAGGGCGCCTTGGGCAGCCCGGCGATGACGGCACTCTCGGCAAGGGTGATGTCCGCCGCGTGCTTGCCGAAATAGGTGCGCGCCGCCGCTTCCACGCCATAGGCGTGTTCGCCCAGATAGATCTGGTTGAGGTAGATGGTGAGGATGTCGTTCTTGCTGAGGTCTTTCTCCAGCCGGTAGGCGAGGATGGCCTCCTTCATCTTGCGCGTATAGCTGCGCTCGGAGGTGAGAAGGAGCTGCTTGATGAGCTGCTGGGTGATGGTGCTGCCGCCCTCGCCGGTATGTCCCTTGCGGAAATTGTTGATCGCCGCGCGCAGGATCGCCATGGGGTCCACGCCCATGTGCCGGTAGAAGGCGTCGTCCTCGGCGGCGAGAAAGGCCATGGGCAGGAAACGCGACATGTCCTTGAGGCTGATGACATAGCGTTTTTCATGGCACAGCGTGCCGAGGACCTGGCCGTTGCGGGCCAGGATGGTCGTGGCCTGGGGCGGATTGTAGTCCGCGATGCGGGTGATGTTGGGCAGGTCGCGCGAGGCCCAGTAGAACAGGGTCGCAACGGCTCCGCCGCCAAGCAGGCCGCAGAGGACAAGAAGGAGGAAACTCCAAAGCAGGAGCTTTTTCCAGGAAACGCGGATTTGCATGCCGTGGGATACCGTGTTTTCCCGCCGGCGTAAAGGGCTGTCTGCGCGCTCTTCCGGTCCGGGCCGGAAAAAGCCGCGCGGACCGCCACAGGGGGACGACTTCCCCCGGACGGCCCGCGCGCGGGGCTGCCGGCTCCGGCTGGCGCGCGGCCTGGCCGGAGATGCGGATCACTGCTGCGTTGCCGGTTCCCAGGCGAGCTGATCGAGGTTGCCGTTGAAAATGGCCTTGCCGTAGCTTGCCCGGGCGCCGTCCGTCATGACAGTATTAACATGGACGGCCAGGGCGCGCGGCATGTATCCCTTGTCCACATACGTTCTGGCAAGACCCGCGCAGACCGCCAGGGCGAATTCCCTGGCCTTGTCGCTGCCGAGAGGAGCGGAAAAGTCCACAAAGACATCGGCGGCCTTGGTGGCGATCTTGAGATCGAGCCTGGGGCTGGCCGGAAGGCCCAGGGCCGTCGTTTGCGCCGTCACCAGGGCGGCGAGGGGCGCGGCGAGTTCCTTCTGGGCGGCCTGGTTCTCCCGGTCTTCCGCGCCCCTGAAGCTCAGGCCAATGGCGATGAGGATGATGACGGAAACCACGATGACGATCTTCTGCCAGCGCGAGGTCCGGGTGGGGACGTGCTCGATCTCGCTGGCGGGAACGGCCCATTGGCCGCACTTGGGGCACATCTTGGCCGATTCCGGCAGAGGTTCGTTGCAGTGGGGGCAGTGATTGGTTGTCATGGGGGTTCTCCTTTTCGGGTCCGGCCATGCGCGTGTGGGGCGGACAGCCCGGATATGGGGAGCATATTCAGGGTTTCGCCTATTTTGTCACCTCACGGGCGAAATTCAGGGGCGGGAGCTGGCGCGGGGCCAGCGGGGCGCCGGCGGTGGCCCGTGCGATGCGCGCGCTGAATTCCTCCAGCGGAAAGCGGGCCTGACCCACCACCGGGGGGGCGCTCACTGTGGCCGCCTGGGGGGCGTGCGCGCGTAAATCGGCGGGGCTTATGGCTGTTGCCGTGGCGAAGGGCGCATGCAGGGCCGCGGGCGGCTGCGCGACGAAATGCACGCGGACTTCGCGGGCGCCGTTCTTTTCCCACAATTCGAGCATGAGCGCCGCGGCCGGGGGGATGCCGTTGACGGGATATTCGTCAAGCTGCCAGTTGACGCCGAGCAGGGCGCCCAGATTGGCGATATTGGTGTCATGCCCCACAAAAACCACCAGCGCGGCCTTGTTGCAGCGCTCGTCATAATGGGTGCCCAGAAGGGCGGAACCCATTTCGGCAAGGAGGGAGGACCCGCGTGCCCAGGCCACCAGCGGCGCCCGGTTGACGACATCGAAGACCCTGGCGTGGACGGGGAGCACCTGGCGCAGGGTGGCGGCGTCCACCTGGCCCCAGCCGGCCGCGGCCCCGGGCCATTCCCCGTATTCGAGCAGAAAGATCTCGGCCATGCTCGACGCGATGGCAAGACTGCCCGCAATGGCGACGCTGCGGCCGTCCGAAGCGACGCTCACGGCATTGGGGATGTCCGAAAGGGCGCAGTCCGGCGGCAGGCTGAAGCGGGCGCAGAGTTCGGGAGAGACCGGCGCGGCCAGCCGGCCCACCAGCGCCAGGGGCGTGGCGAGGTCGTCCTGAAGGTGCCCGAGACCGCCATCGGTCATGCTCAGGATGTCCGTGGCGGCGCTGATGGGATCGAAGGCGTAGAGTCCTGCCTTGACGGGATGGAAGAGCGGGTCGATGGCATCGGAGGCGACCGCATAGCCGAGGTGGCAGTCCGGGGCAAGGCCATCCAGCAGCGCGCGGGCGGTGGCCCGGGTGCGTTCGTCCACATCGGCGCGCACAAAAACATCGCCCGGGCGCGGGCATTGCTCCCGCGGCAGCAGCCCGGCATGGCGGAAGGTTTCGCCAAGGTTGCCCCACATGGCCGTGACAAGACTGGCGCCGCGCGGCGTCAGTTCGCCGCGCTTGACGGGCCACGTCGGCCAGATGCGCCGGCTCCACTGGGCGAGGACGTCATGCTTCTGGGTGGGCGCGCGCACGCCATGGCGCGACAGGACGACGATCTTGAGCAGGCGCCCGTCATCAGCCTCCGCCGCCGGCACGGAGACCGGCGGCAACAGGAAGGCCAGCGCCGCGATACAGAACAGGAGCATGCAGGAGAGGGACAGGGAGCGCATGGGTTCCTCCTCCGTGGATGAGCAGTATGGTCGGCGCGCCCGGTTGTCAGTCCTTCTGTTCCACAAAGGCGTCCATATCGTGCGGGGTGCCGAGCGCGTCATTGGCAAAGGCGGCAAGCAGGAGACGGGCCACGCTGACATTGTAGCGCTGGTCCGCGGCAAGTTCCTGCGCGGCGACCTTCGGTTCCTTGGCCGGGGCGTAGCTGCGTTCGGTGATCATGGCCGCGAACGAGTCCGCCACGGCGGCGAGCGCGGCCGTGGCGGGGATCTGCCCCCCCTTGATCCGCTGCGGATAGCCCGAGCCGTCCAGCCGCTCGTGATGCTCAAAGCAGATCTGGAGCAGGTCATCGAAGACCACTTCCATTTTCTGCATGATCTTCACGCTCAGAAGAGAGTGCGGGAGGATCTTTTCCCGTTCCTCGGGCTTGAGCGAACCTTTCTTGGTCAGGATGAAAGGCGGCACCTTGCTCATGCCGATGTCATGCACGAGCAGGGCAAGCGCCATGCGGTCCAGGTTTTTGCGCTGAAAGTCGCCCGCGTTCCGAAGCCAGAGCCACAGCCCGACGATCATGGTGTTGACCGCGTGCTTTGCCGGCTCATACCTGCGGAACAGGCGGCGCATGAAGGCGTTGATGCGCTGCGGGTCCTTTGCGAGGTATTCCGTGACCACCATGACATCGCGGTAGAGCGGGTCAAAGACCGCCTTGACGGGCTGCTCGTAGAATTCCGCGTAGCGCAGGTACAGCGCATGGATGCAGATGTTGGCGATCTCCGCTTCCTTGAGGTTGTGATCCTGAAGGACGAGGTCGAGCTGCCGGACGATGTGCCGCGAATAGATGTGATGGTCCGAGCGGGAGACAAAGAGGTTGCCGCTGGCGCAAAGCTCTGTCACCTCTTCCACCTGTTCGTTGGAGAGGCGCGTGCCCTTGCGCGAATAGGGCGCGAGCACCGCGATGTCCTCACGGAAGACGAAGAGATCCACCGGGGGCCGATAGCGGGGAAAGCTCGCCATGATCTCGGCGCTGATCTGGTAATACTCTTCGTTGATGTCCCCGGGAACGGCGCCGGTGGCGTTTTTGTCGTCCATGCGCTACTTCCAGTAGATCTTGACGAGGTTGGTGCCGCGGGGCGTGGCAGAATCCTTGAGCTGGCCGGCGGTGATCACCGCGCAGTCGTTGGGCTTGAAGTCCGGGCTGCGGTTGATGAATTCCTCCGCGCGCTCAAGGTGCGTCTGCCCGATGTGGGACTTGTCCACAAAGACGGGCGTGATGCCCCACACGAAGTTGAGCGCCTTGATGGTGGAGGGGTCGGGCGTGAGCGCATAGATGGGCTGGGGGGGGCGCCGGGCCGAGACCTGCCGGGCCGATCCGCCCGAAAGGCTGTGCGAAACGATGGCCTGGGCGCGGGCCTTGTCCGCCAGGAGGCAGGCGGAATAGGCGAGAAACTCCGGGATGCCCTTGTCGCTTTCCGGTTCTTCCAGCTTGCGGTTGTCCAGAAGGAGCTTTTCCGCCTCGGTGGTGATCTTGCGCATGTACTGCACGGTCTCCACCGGGAAGTTGCCCATGGCGGTCTCTTCCGAGAGCATGACGCAATCCGCGCCGTCAAGCACGGCATTGGCAACGTCCGTGGTTTCGGCGCGGGTGGGGGCCGGGTTGTTGACCATGGAAAGCAGCATCTGCGTCGCCACGATGACCGGCTTGGAGGCCTGGTTGCAGGCGCTGATGATGTGCTTCTGCAGGGCCGGGAGCTTGGGCAGCGGACATTCCACGCCGAGGTCGCCGCGGGCGACCATGACGATGTCCGTCTCGGCGAGGATGGCGGCGAGGTTGTCCACGGCGCTCTGCCGCTCCAGCTTGACCACCACGGGCACGCGCCGGCCCGACGCCGCGATGAGCGACTTGGCCTCGCGCACGTCATCGGCCGTCTGCACATAGGAAATGGCGACGGCGTCCACGCCGAGGGCCAGACCGTCGGCGAGGTCCTTCTTGTCCTTGTCCGTGAGGGCGCGCACCTTGGTGGCCTTGCCCGGCAGGGCCAGCCCCTTGCGCGAGGTCACGATGCCGTCATTGTCGGCCTCCAGAAGAACAAGCCCGTCGCCGCGCCGTTCCTGCACCACGAACTGGAGGCCGCCGTCGGCGAGCACCATGCGGTCGCCCGGCTCGAGGCTTTCCAGGATCATCTCATGGTCAAAGGGGAGGTAGGGCATTTCCTCCACGCGCCGCGCGCTGGGTCCGAGGAGCAGGCGCATGCCCTTGCTCACCTGGATGGTGGTTTCCGGAACCACGCCAAGGCGGATTTTGGGACCGGAAAGGTCCTGCATGATGGTGATGGGGCGCCCGAGTTCGGCTTCAACTTCCCGGATATAATTGATGATCTTGACGAAATCCGCCGCGCCGCCATGCGAGAAATTGAGGCGGAAGACGCTGACGCCGGCCTCGGCCAGGGCCTTGAGTTTCTCTTTGCTGTTGGAAGCAGGCCCGATGGTGGCGACGATTTTTGTTCTCATGGTATTCTCCGCTGGTGTGCCGGATGAAGATGTGTGTCGGTCCAGGCAAGTATGGGACCGAAACGTGGAAAATCATCCGAATTTTTCGTGATGATGTCAAGGCGGGCGCCGTCAGGAAAGGCGCTCGCGGAAGTCCGCGTAGCCAAAGCGGCGGAGGAGGCGGAAGCGCTCGTCCGGGGGGGCGTCCGCGCCGCGGCAGATGCCGATGGAGGGCAGGCGCAGTCCGTTGAAGGTGGTGGTCTTGACCATGCTGTAGATAGCCATGTCCGCAAAGACGAGGCGCTGCCCCACGGCGAGCGGCGCGGCGAAGGCGTATTCGCCGATGACATCCCCCGCCAGGCAGGACTTGCCCGCCAGCCGGCATGTCCAGGCGTCGGCTCCGGGAAGGGCGGCCCGACGCGGCGGGGTCGCGCCCGCGCGATACAGGACCTCGGGCCGGTAGGGCATCTCCAGCACGTCCGGCATGTGGCAGGCGGCGGAAACGTCGAGCACGGCAACGGGCATGTCGGCTTCCACCACGTCGAGCACCGTGGCCGTGAGCCAGCCGGCGTTCAGGGCCACGGCCTCGCCTGGCTCCAGATATATCTGGGCGCCGTAGCGGGCGTGCCAGCGGTCGAGCAGGCGGCACAGGAGTCCAAGGTCGTATCCGTCCCTGGTGATGTGGTGGCCGCCGCCGAAGTTGAGCCACCGGCGGCCGTGCAGATACGGGCCGAAGCGCGCTTCCACCGCGTCCAGGGTGCGGGAGAGGGCATCAGCCCCCTGCTCGCACAGCGTATGGAAGTGCAGGCCGGAAATGCCGGCCAGGTCCGCGGGCGCCACCTGCCGGGCAAGCTGCCCGGGCCGGACCCCCAGGCGCGAGCCGGGCGCGCAGGGGTCGTAGAGGGGGACGGTCCCTTCCGAATGCTCGGGGTTGAGGCGCAGGCCGAAACTCACGGGAGCGGCGCCCCGGGGACCGGCATTGGCCGCCTCGGCCAGCGGACGAAAGCGCTCCCACTGGGCCACGGAGTTGAAAACGACATGGTCGCAGAGCGTGAGCAGCTCCCTGAATTCCTCCTCGCTCCACGCGGCGGCGAAGGCATGGACCTCGCCGCCGAAATCCTCGCGGCCCAGGCGTGCCTCGTCCACGGAACTCGCGCACACGCCCCAGAGCGGTCCCCCCCGCGCGCGCGAGAGCAGGGGAAAGACCGCCCAGGCCGCAAAGCCCTTGAGAGCGAGCAGGATCTTCGCGCCCGTGGCGCGCTGCACGCTGTCAAGGATGGCGGCGTTGGCCGCGAGCCGGGCTTCGTCAAGCACGAAGCAGGGCGACGGGACCGGGGAATCCGCCGCCAGAAGAAGATCGAGGCAGTCCACCTGAGCGTTCCCGCGCGCCGTGTCAGGAAGCGGGAACTTCCACGCAGTTCCAGGGCAGGCCGAAGCGGTTGAGATCCGCCATGAAGGGATCGGGATCGAATTCCTCCATGTTCCACACGCCGGGCTTGCGCCACAGCCCTTCGGCGATGAGTTTTGTGCCGATCATGGCCGGAACGCCCGTGGTGTAGGAAATGGCCTGGGAGCCGACCTCGCGGAAGCAGGCGCCATGGTCGCAGACATTATAGACGTAAACGCCCCTGGGGCGGCCGTTTCGCGTGCCCCGGAGCACGTCGCCGATGCAGGTGCGGCCGGTGGTCAGCGGCCCGAGGGAGGCCGGATCGGGCAAAAGCGCCGCCAGGAACTGGATGGGCACGATGTCCTGCCCCTGGAAGCGCACCGGGTCGATGCGGGTCATACCCACATTGCCGAGCACCTCAAGGTGGTTGAGATAGCTTTCGGAAAAGGTCATCCAGAAGCGCGCCCGGCGGATGCCGCGCAGGTTGCGTACCAGAGATTCCAGTTCCTCGTGGTACATGAGGTAGCACTTCTTTCTGCCGATGCCCTCCGGGAACTCGTAGTCCATGGACCAGGAGAGCGGGTCGGTCTCCACCCATTCGCCGTGTTCCCAGTAACGGCCCCGGGCCGTGACCTCGCGGATGTTGATTTCGGGATTGAAGTTGGTGGCGAATGCCTGCCCGTGGCTGCCCGCATTGCAGTCGATGATGTCGAGCACATGGACTTCGTCCAGCTCATGCTTGAGCGCCCAGGCCGCGAAAACGTTGGTCACGCCGGGGTCAAAGCCCGAACCGAGCAGGGCCGTCAGCCCGGCCTCGCGGAAGCGCTCCCTGTAGGCCCACTGCCACTTGTACTCGAACCGCGCCGTGTCCGGCGGCTCGTAGTTGGCGGTATCCAGATAATGCGCCCCGCACTCCAGGCAGGCGTCCATGATGTGCAGGTCCTGATAGGGCAGGGCGATATTGCAGACGATCTCCGGTCTGACTTCGCGCATGAGGGCGCAGAGGGCGGGCACGTCGTCCGCGTCCACGCGGGCCGTGGCGATCTCCACGCCGAACCGCTCGCGCACGCTGGCGGCAACGGACTCGCACCGGGAGAGCGTGCGGCTGGCAAGCGTGATCCTGCCGAAAACGCCGGTTTCCCGCGCTGCCTGCGCGCACTTGTGGGCCACGACGCTGCCCACGCCGCCCGCGCCGATGATGAGAATGTCCGCCATGATTGCCTCGCTGTCTTCGCTGTTGAGGGTGTGAACCCGGCCGGGAATATTCTAGTCGTTATTATACTTTTGGGTCGATGACGCCCTTCTTGCGCTGTGCGGACAATGCCGCAATTATCCGTCAAAAACAGCTATTTCTGCGCTGGCTGCGTCAGAGAAAAATTTTCTTGGTCGAGTACCTGAGTACACTCCCCGCGAAAATTTTTCTCTTCCTTGCCAGCGCCGAAATATCGTATTTTTTAGGATTCTTCCGGCACCAGCATCCGTCTGTCGCTGCGCTCCAGACGGAACCTGAAATATCCATCAATCGCATTGTACAACATACCCATATTCTATGACGCTGTCCGGGCAAACACGGAACGGTCGGCGCCGGCGGCGTCGCCGTCCAGGAGCCGGACATGGGCATAGCGCCCGCTCTTGCGGGCCGCCTCGGCCAGGCGCGGCCCCTCGGCCCGGCACTCCGGGCAGGCATGGCGCGGCACGAGCAGGCAGAGGGAGCGGGGCACGCGCTCCGATTCCGTCTCGATGCGGCCAAGGCCGGAACAGGCGCCGCACAGGCGCCAGCTTTCCGTCTGGTGCTCGGTGAGCATGTCCGTATCATAAAAAATACGCTTTTTCCGCGTCCACCAGCCGTATTCCGCCTTGCCTTCGGCGGGCGTGGCGGGCGGCCGGAAATAGCGCTCCAGCACCTGGTCGCACAGGCGCGCGATATACTCGCCCACCTCCGGCCGCTGGCGGATGGCGCCGGGCGTCCAGCCCGGTTCGCGGATCTCGCCGGCCGCGGGGATGCCCGCCAGCGCGAGGCAGATGCCCAGGTTGACATACGGCAGCGCCCCCCGGATGGCGTAGCCGCCTTCCAGGACGGCGATGTCCGGGTTCAGCGCCGTGGTCAGGGCCGCATAGCCCTGGGCGGAAAGGCGCATATTGGCGAGCGGATCGGTAAAGTGGTTGTCCTGCCCGGCGGAGTTGATGACGATGTCCGGCCTGAAGTCGTCCAGCATGGGCAGGACGGCGTTGCGGACCGCGTACAGGTAGCCCTCGTCCGAGGTCTCCGGCGGCAGGGGGATATTGATGGTGCGGCCGAGCGCGCCCGGCCCCCCGCATTCCTGGAGGAAGCCCGTGCCGGGATAGAGCGTGCGCCCGTCCTGGTGGAGCGAGATGAAGAGCGTGTGCGGGTCGTTCCAGAAAATATCCTGGCTGCCGTCGCCATGGTGGACGTCCGTGTCCACAATGGCGACCCGCAGCGGGCGCCCGTCGGGATGGGGATAGTGATCCCGGAGGTATTCCACCATGACGGCTTCGTTGTTGATGTTGCAGAAGCCGCGATTGCCGTGGACGACGCGCATGGCATGGTGCCCCGGCGGCCGCACCAGGGCGAAGGCGCGGTCTGTCTTGCCCTCCATGACCAGGCGCGCCGCCGTGATGGCGCCGCCCGCCGCCGCCAGGTGCGATTCCGTACTCACAGCTTCCGCCGAAGGCAGGCAGAACTGCGCCCGCTCCAGCTGCGCGCGGGTGGCGAAGACCGGCCGGTGCTCGCTGATGCCGGGAATGTCGAACAGGCCTTCTTCCTGGAGCTGGTCGCGCGTGTAGAGCAGACGCTCCTCCCGCTCGGGATGGGTGGGGGAGATGGCCCAGTCGAAGGCGGGAAAAAAGACCACGCCCAGCGTCCGCGCGGCTGCCAGTGCTTCACTCATCGGGTTCTTCCATGTTCTCGAACACGTCTGCGCCGTAGCGGGCGTTGGCGACCAGTTCGCCGAAATGGCCCATGCCCAGGGCAAGGGCGAGATTGTCCTCCGCCACGGCGGCGAGGAGCGGGCCGCTGGCGTCTTCCAGGCGAAAAACGCCGCCGGGCGCGTCCTCGCGCCGCAGGACGACGCACTGGAGCAGATCGGGATCGCCCATGCGGCTGACCACGGCAAGCGGGTCCGGCAGCGGGGCGTTCGCGCCGCGCGGCGCAAAGCGCAGGCGGCCGTCGGCGACCTGAAGGGTGTAGATCTCGGGGGCGGTGCTCATCATGGGTTTCCTGTACGGGCCGCGTTCAGACGATGCCCGGCCCGTCGTGGGGCAGCCTGGCCTCCAGCGCGGAAAGGCACTGGAGGAGCACATCATCGGGCCGCTGCGTCGCGTCGATGACGGCGATGCGTTCCGGCTCGGCCTCGGCCAGCGCCAGATAGCCCGCCCGGACGCGCTCATGGAAATCCAGGCTCTCGGCGTCAAAGCGGCCTTCGGAGACGACCGTCCCCTCGGCGCGGTTGCGTTCGCCCGCGCGTTCCAGCCCCTCGCTTACGGAGAGGTCCAGAAGAAGCGTGAGGTCCGGCGCGAGGCCGCCTGTGGCCTGGGCATTGATGCGGCGCAGGCGTTCCACGTCATGCCCCCGGCCGTAGCCCTGGTAGGCGAGCGTGGAGTCCGAAAACCGGTCGCAGAGCACGGTCTGCCCCGCTTCCAGCGCCGGCCGGATGATTTCGGCCACATGCTGCGCGCGGTCGGCGAGGAACAGGTGCAGCTCCGCCCGGCTGGAAAGCCCGCGCGTGCGCGCATCCAGCAGGATGGGCCGCAGGCTGCGGCCGAGGGTGCTGCCGCCCGGTTCCCGCGTGAGCACGGGATCATGCCCGCGCGCCTGAAGATGCCCGGCGAGCAGACGCAGGGCCGTGGACTTGCCCGAGCCTTCTATGCCTTCAAAAGTGACAAACATTCTTCCCTCTTGGCGGTTTTGCGCTCTTTCGGGGCGCCCTCGCGGCCGCCCGGGGTGCGCGGCGGACGGTACATGGGGCGCCCCAGCGTGGGCTGCCAGGGCGTCCAGGCGGGACCGTCGCCCTCCAGACCGGTGAAGAGACCGCGGCACTGGGCGAGTTTGGCATCGAGATTGTCCGCGCAGTGGAGGGCGAGCGCCTCCGGCGTGTGCGGCTGGCGTACCGCGCCGAACTCCAGCTCGCCATGGTGGCTGAGGATGAGGTGCTTGAGATGCTCCTGAAGGCCCGATTCCAGCCGGGAGCGGACAAGGAAGGGGCCGAGCATTTCCACGCCGAGCAGGAGATGCCCGAGCAGCCGCCCCTCGCCGGTATAGTCATTGTTCAGGCCGCCGGAAAATTCGCGGATCTTGCCGAAATCGTGGAAGAGCGCGCCGGCGAGCAGGGTCTGCCGGTCAAGCTCGGCATACTGGGCCGCCATGCGCCGGCACAGCCGGAACACGCCGAGCGTGTGCTCCAGCAGGCCGCCGGCATAGGCGTGATGGACGTTCTTGGCCGCCGGCGCGATGCGGAATCTCGGTCCCAGCTCCTCGTCGTCCAGCACGGCGAACACGAGCCTGCGCCAGGGCTTGTGCGTGAATTCCCGAAGGCACAGCTCCCGGAGTTCTTCGTCCATGCCGTCGATGGGGTAGGGGCTGGAAGGCAGAAAGGCCGTCTGGTCCAGGGAGGCCGCTTCCGCGGCGTCCAGCGGCCGGAATTTCTCCACGGCGAGCTGGAGCGCCGAGCGGAAGAGCGAGGCGCGCCCTTCCACCCATGCCAGCGTACCAGGCGCGATCTCGCTGAAGTCCCCGCTCAGCGGACTCCAGATCTTCGCCTCCACGCTTCCGCTGGCATCGGCGAGGACGAGCCGCCAGTAGGGACCGTTGCGCGACTGCGCCAGGGCGGCGTCCGCCACGGCGAAGATCCCGGCAGCCTCGGCATTGGGCACAATGTCTTTGACGAAAACGCCTTTTTCCATATAGATAGTCTCCGCCCGCGTGCGTTCCGGGCCGCCTTTCCGCGAGATTCCCTTCTTTCCGAGGTATTGTCAAATGCATGTTCTCCTGACCAATGACGACGGCATCATGGCGCCGGGGCTGCGGGCCTTGTATGCCGCCCTGGTGGAGGCGGGCCATACGGTCCTGGCCGTGGCGCCCCTGCGCCAGCAATCCGGGGTCGGGCATTCGCTCACCGTGTTCGAGCCGCTGCGGGCGCGGACCATCGAAGAGCCGGACTTTTCCGGCACCGGCGTCCACGGCACGCCCACGGACTGCGTCAAGCTGGGGCTGGGCGCCCTCGCGCCGCGGCGGCCGGACCTCGTCATGGCGGGCATCAATCTGGGTCCCAATGTGGGTCCGGATATCTTCTATTCCGGCACGGTGGGCGCGGCGGCCGAGGGCGCCCACGATGCCGTGCCGAGCATGGCCGTCTCCCACGCCGACCACTCGGGCCGCGTGGACCTTCTGGCGCACGCCCGGCACGCCGTGGCTCTGGCCGGGCGCATCGACTGGGGCCGTGTGGCCCCGCGCCGCGTCCTCAACCTCAATTATCCGGCGGGCGAGCTTGCGGCCGCGCGCGGCCTGCGCGTCTGCCCGCAGTCCGATGCCGTGTGGCGGAATATCTATGAACGCCGGGACGACCCGCGCGGCGACCCCTATTGGTGGCTCACCGGAGATGTGCCGGAAAGCAGCGTGCGCCCCGGCACGGACAAGGCCCTGCTGGCGCAGGGATATGTCACGCTGACGCCGCTGCGTTTTGAATATACGGATGACGCGGCCCTGGAAGCCCTGGCGGCCATGGACCTGGCCGCGCGCGCCTGAAGCGGAAGCGGCGCGGCATTTTTGCCGCGTTGCCGCTTGACATTTCCCGCGGCTTGGGGCAAGTATGCGTTTCCCTTTTTGGAGGTTGCAGATGTACGCGATTGTCGAAACCGGCGGAAAGCAGTACCAGGTCGAGCAGGGTTCCCGCATCATGGTGGAAAAGCTCGCCGTGGAACCGGGCGCCGAGATCGTTCTGGACAAGGTTCTCATGATCGGCGGCGATGGCTGCAAGGTGGGCGCTCCCTACCTCGCCGGCGCCACCGTCAGGGCGGAGGTCGTGGCCCAGGGGCGCGGTCCCAAGGTGCTGGTGTTCAAGCGCCGTCGGCGCAAGGACTCCAAGTGCCTGCACGGGCACCGGCAGGACTGCACCGCCCTTCGCATTACCAGCATCAACAGCTAGGCCGGGCATTCCGGCGCTCCTTCCCGCCGTGCCTGCGCGGCGGAAGTGGCAGCGCCGGCAAAGCGGCCGAGGAGGCACCATGGCTCACAAGAAAGCGGGCGGCTCGTCACGCAACGGCCGCGACAGTCCGGGGCAGCGCCGGGGCGTCAAGCGGTTTGGCGGCCAGCATGTGCTCGCGGGCAACATCATCGTTCGCCAGCTGGGCACGGTCGTGTATCCTGGCCTCAATGTGGGCATGGGGCGCGATTATACGCTGTTCGCCAAGGTGGACGGCGTGGTCCGCTTTGAAAAGTTCGTCCGCAAGCGCCGCGTCCTGACGCGCGTGCATGTGGACTATCCCGCGGCCTAGCCCCGCGCCGTGGCGGCAAGCGCCGCCTCCTGCGTCTCGGGTCTGTATGGGAAGGCGCCGCCCTGTGGCGGCCCTTCCCTTTTGTCGTTTTTGCAGGCATAGTGGAGCCATGTTGCGGGAAGCGCCTGCGGGACGGATGGCGTGCCGCGCGCGTCCCCACTGTGAGGCATGCCATGCGTTTTGTGGATGAAGCCAGGATCCTCGTCAAGGCCGGCAAGGGCGGCCGGGGCTGCATGTCCTTCCGGCGCGAGAAGTTCGTGCCCAAGGGCGGCCCGGACGGCGGCGACGGCGGCAACGGCGGTTCGGTCTATCTCCGGGCGGACAGCCGCCTCCTTTCCCTCTATGACTTCCGGCTCAAGCGTGTCTATGAAGCGCAGAACGGCCAGCCCGGCCGGGGCGGCCAGTGTGACGGCAAAAAAGGCGCGGATCTCGTGCTCGGCCTGCCTGTGGGCACGCTCGTCTTTGCCGAGGGCGTGCCCTCTGGGGAAGCGGCGGAAGGGGAGGACTGCGCCGCAGGGGAGGACGCCGGCAGCGGCGAGCGCCTGCTGGCGGACCTCAGCGAACCGGAAAGCCTTGTCCTGGTGGCGCGGGGGGGCCGCGGCGGCAAGGGCAACGAGCATTTCAAATCCTCCACCATGCGCGCGCCGCGCTTTGCCCAGCCCGGAGAACCGGGCGAGGAAGTGACCCTGCGCCTGGAACTGAAGATCCTTGCGGATGCGGGACTCATCGGTCTGCCCAATGCGGGGAAGTCCACCTTCATTTCCCGTGTCTCCGCCGCGCGCCCCAAGATCGCGGACTATCCCTTCACCACCATCACGCCCAATCTCGGCGTGATGATCGACGAGGTCGACCCGGAAAAGCGCATGATCATCGCGGACATCCCCGGACTCATCGAGGGCGCGCACGCGGGCCTGGGGCTGGGGCACCGTTTTCTCAGGCATGTGGAGCGGACGCGGTTTCTCGTCCACATGCTGAGCATCGACGATGTGGACGATGCGGACCCCTGGGCCGGTTTTGAACTCGTCAACGAGGAGCTGCGCCGCTTTGACCCGGAGCTGGCCGAGCGTCGGCAGATCGAGGTCATCAACAAGATCGACCTGGTTCCCGAGGAGCGGCTTCAGGCCCTCATGGCCCGCGCCGCGCGGGAGGAGCGCCGCATCTTCTTCATCTCCGCGAAGGAGCGCATCGGACTCGAGCCGCTGGTGGAGGAGCTTTGGCGGCTCAAGGACGAACTCGCGCGCCATGAGCCGCTGGTGCATTTTCACACGGAATCGCCGTCTGAGGACGAAGAGTTCCCCGAAATCGAAGTTGTCTATACCAATGAATGACGCGGGCCGGAAGTTCAGCCCCCTGGAGAGCGCGGGGGGGACCTGCGCGGCGATGCCCGCATCCGCGGCGGACGCCGCGTGGGCGCTGGAGCGCCGCCAGCTCCTCACGCGGGCGCGCTGCATCGTGGTCAAGGTGGGGAGCGCCGTCCTGGCGGACGCCGACGGTCTCGATGCCGGGGTGCTTGCCTCCCTGGCCGCGCAGATGGCGGCTGTGCGCGCCGCCGTCCCGCAGGGCGGTCAGGGGGGGACGGAGCCTGTGCCTCCTGTCCCGGCGCGTCGCGTCGTGCTGGTTTCGTCGGGTGCCGTGGCGGCGGGGCGCGCGGCCCTTGGCGCCAGGGGCATGGACGCCCGCGGCAGGGACCTTGCCGCGCGTCAGGCGGCCGCGGCAGTGGGGCAGGGCCTGCTCATGCGCGCGTGGGACGAAGCCTTTCAGCCGTTCGGCATCGCCACGGCCCAGGTGCTCCTCACACGGGACGACCTGCGCTCCCGCCCCCGTTTCCTCAATGCCCGCAATACCTTTGCCGAGTTGTTGCGCTGGGGCGTCCTGCCCATCGTCAATGAAAACGATACCGTTTCAGTGAGTGAACTCAAGTTCGGCGACAATGACTGCCTCGCCAGCCTGCTCGTCAATCTTGTGGGCGCGGACCTGTTCATCAACCTGACGTCGGCCAGAGGGGTCTGCGCCCATGACCCGCAGGCCGACCCGCATGCGCCGGTGCTCGCGCGCATCGAGGATGTGGCGCGGCTCGACCTGGGGCGCCTGTGCGGCGCCAAGACCGCCGCAGGCACCGGCGGCATGCGTTCCAAGCTCATGGCGGCGCGCAGGGCGGCGCAACTGGGGGTCCCCACGCTCATCCTGCGCGGGCGCGAACCCGAAGCCCTGGCCCGGGCCTTCGGACTCTCCGGCGCCGACGACGGGACCGTGCCGTCCGGCACATGGGTCTGCCCGGCGCGGCATGCCATCCCGCGCCGCAAGTTCTGGCTGGCCTATCAGTCTGAGCCGGCGGGCAGCGTCATTGTGGACGCGGGGGCCGCCGCCGCGCTCATGCGCGAGGGGAGCAGCCTTTTGCCGGGGGGCGTGCGGGAGGTCTCGGGCGCGTTCCCCAAGGGGGCGCTCGTGCGCGTGGAGCATGAGGGGCGCCCGCTCGGCGTTGGTCTCACCAACTACAGCGCCGCCGATCTGCGCAAGATCATGGGACTCAAGCGGCACGAAGTGGCGGCCATCCTGGGCGACGCGCACTATCCTGATGTGATCCACCGGGACAATCTGCTGCTGGATGCCGCGATCTGAACGGACTGCCGCGGGTCTGGTGCGATTCCGGGCATGGCCGCCGCTGCTAGGCTCAGACCTCATTAAACTCCGTTATGGTTTTTTCAGCGAGGAAAGGAGATTTTTCCGCTGGCCGCCCGAAGCGGAGCGAAG
>NZ_CAJUBO010000002.1:83295-219685 GCF_910584445.1 uncultured Desulfovibrio sp. | reverse complement strand
AAGAATCCAATCAAGTCCCGCAAGGTTCAAAAAGCCTTGCGGGACTTGGCTTTTTGGGCAATGCTATGTCCAGCAAGGTGTCGTGAAAAATGGGGAGAACCAACAAAAATGACGGTATTTACAGCGGTATGAGCCGACATGGAGGAAACGAGGCACGAAAAATACCGTCACCCTGCAACCCCTTGCCAGCAAAGGATTTTAGCCATGCCACTGACCGACAGCATGATCAGGAATTTGAAGTCCGACGGTACTCCGGCAAAACTGGCCGACTCTGAAGGCTTGTACCTCTACCTCTCCGCTTCCGGTGGAAAATTGTGGCGGATGGATTACCGCTATGCCGGAAAAAGAAAGACGCTCAGCTTTGGCGCGTATCCCGCCGTCTCCCTGAAGGATGCCCGCCGCAAGCGCGACAAGGCCAAGGAACTGCTTGCCAACGACATTGATCCCGGCGCTCAGAAAAAGGCCGCCAAGGAAGAAGCCGAAGCGGCGGCGCGTGAACAGGCGCTGACCTTCGCCGTTGTCGCTCAGGAATGGTTCGCCACCAAGCAGGATTCCTATGCGGCGGCCAATATCAAGAAAAAGCAATGGCTCATTTCCCTGCTCAATGAGCGGATTGGCGAAAAGCCCATCAGCAAGCTGGTGCCAACCGATATTCTGGGCGCAATCAGGCCGGTGGAAGCCGCGGGGCATTCGGTAACGGCGCACAAGCTGGCTGAAACCGCCGGGCAGATATGCCGTTTTGCCCGCACCTGCGGCTATATCGTCTTCAACCCGGCTGACGGCCTCAAGGAAGTCCTCAAGCCAATCCAGACAAGGCATTACGCCACCATGACCGATCCCGCCGCTGTCGGCCATCTCCTGCGCTGCATAGACGAATATCAGGGCGGAGCCGTTGTCGGTTATGCGCTCAAGATACTGCCCTATCTGGCCTTGCGGAGCGCCGAGCTTCGCGGCGGCAGGTGGTCAGAGATTGATCTGGACAAGGCGCTCTGGATTGTGCCTGCAGCCAGAAGAGAAAATGCCAAGGATGGCGGCGGCATGAAAATGCGCATTGCCCATGCCGTGCCATTGCCCACTCAGGCAGTCAAACTTTTCCGCGAACTGCATCTGCTCACAGGTACGGGCGAACTCTGCTTTCCGGGACGGCATTCAGCCTCGCAATGCATTTCCGACATGGCACTTTTGAACGGTATCCGCCGAATGGGTTTCAGCAAGGAAGAAATGACCATCCACGGTTTCCGCGCCATGTTCTCCACCATCCTGAATGAAAAGAAACTGGAATGGGGCTTTGACGGCGACATCATTGAGGCCCAGCTTGCCCACAAAGAGCAGAATGCCGTTCGGGATGCGTACAACCATGCGTCATATTTGGATAAACGACGTGAATTGCTTCAGAGGTGGGCTGATTATCTGGACGAATTGCGAAGTCAGGATACATCCAATTCACTGGAATAATTTAGTAAGCAAAATTTTCAAATTTATGGCAGGGCGTTGCGGCAGATCGGTTGTGACGCCTTGCCGTTTTTATCTGCGCCCCAAAATTGCTTGCCACAAAAATTTTTTCTGAAAATTTCACTTTTCCATGCACCTCTATCGAACTGTATCGGACTGCATCGAACCGCATCGCACGGTATCGTACTTCATCAACAATGTGGATTAATTGAATAAATATGCTATAGCACTCCGTAAAGACCATTACGATACGGAGGTAATGCTATGGCAACTCAAATACCCGCCACAGGTTTTCTCAGGCTTCCCCAGATTCTGGAATTTTTCCCCATAAGCAAGAGCGCATGGTGGAAAGGCTGCTCCACAGGCCGCTATCCGAAGCCATTGAAACTTGGCCCGCGTACGACTGTTTGGCGAGCCGAAGACATCAGAGCTTTCATTGAAAACGCCGGTAAGGAAGGAGAAGGCCATGAATGATCTTCTCCACACTTTCCATGACGTGCTTGGTCAGCATGGCCTTGTTCCAGAAGAAATCCTTGCTGACGGCAATCTTCACCGCTGCCCCACAGAAGGCAAGCCCCGCGCGCGGAATGGCGCGTATATCGCCCATCTGGACAAACCGGCCACTCTCTGGTGGTGCAACTGGGAAACTGATGACCAGGGCACGTTCTGCGCCGAAGAAAAGCAGACACTTTCATTTGCGGAAATGTCCGCATGGCGGGAACGCCAGCACTCCATCCGGCGACAGAGGGAAGAAGAATGTACCAGACGCCATGCGGAAGCGGCCCAGCAGGCAAGACAGGAATGGAATGCGGCAAGAGTGTGCGACGCCAGCCATCCCTACTTGTGGCGCAAGGGCATTCCAGCTTTGGAAGGCATACGGCAATCGCGGGACGGTACTCTGCTTATCCCGGTTCTGGATGCTGCAAACAATCTGCAAAGCCTGCAACGCATCTATCCTGATGGAACCAAGCGTTTCCTCGTTGGTGGCAAGGTTTCAGACGGCAGGTTCATCATTCAGGGGCAGCCGGAAAAGCCCATTGCCATCTGCGAGGGCTTTGCCACTGGCGCAAGCATACATCTTGCTTCTGGCTGGACGGTTCATGTGACTTTCTCCGCCAATAATATGCCCGTGGTCGCCAAATCGGCAAGAGACCTATTCACAGACAAGGCAATCATCATTTGCGGCGACAATGACGAAATCGGACGCAAGAGAGGCGGAGAAGCGGCCCGACTCGCAAACGCTCAACTTGTGCTTCCCCACTTTACCAGCGGCAATGGCACAGATTTCAATGACCTCCACCAGATTGAGGGCCTTGAAGCCGTCCGTTCTCAACTGGAAACAGCCCTGACCAAACAGCACGGTCTTGTTGCCCTGGACATGAGCGAGTTCCTGTCCATGCAGATACCTGACCGGGGCTATCTTCTATCGCCCATTTTGCCGGTTCAAGGGATAGGCATCCTCTATGCTCCGCGAGGCGTGGGCAAAACCTTTGCCGCCCTGAGCGTGGCCGTGGCCGTCGCCTCCGGCGGCGCGGTGTTCAACTGGCGCGCGCCCATGCCCAAAAAGACACTCTATGTGGACGGTGAAATGCCCGCCACGTCCATGCAGAGCCGTTTGTCATCCCTTGTGGGGGGTATGTCCATCCCGCCGCAGGCGCTGAAAAACCTTTCGCTCATCACGCCGGACTTGCAGCCGTGCGCCATGCCGGATTTGTCCACGCCCAACGGGCAGGCCATGATTGAGCCTCTTCTGAAAGGCGTGGACATGGTTGTGCTGGACAATATCGCAACACTCTGCCGCACGGGCAAGGAAAACGAATCGCAGTCCTGGCAGGCCATGCAGGCGTGGCTTCTGGATCTGCGCCGCAGGGGCATCACCGTTCTCCTGATTCACCATGCCGGAAAGTCCGGCGACCAGCGCGGCACCAGTGCGAAGGAGGACATCATGGATACGGTCATCAGCCTTCGCAGGCCCAGGGAATACGCAATGGCCGAAGGCGCGAGGTTTGAGGTTCATCTGACCAAAGCCAGGGGCATTCTCGGCGATGACGCCAAACCTTTCGAGGCCAACCTGATTACCGAAGGCAACGCCCTGCACTGGCAGGTTCGGGAAATTGAGGATGTGGAGCTGGAGGAGCTGAAAAGGTTGCTTGGCGAGGGCTACAGCATCCGTGACTGCGCCGAGGAAATGGGCAAATCGAAATCGGCTGTCCACAGACTGAAAAGAAAACTGGAAGGTCTTGATTGAGCCTATTTTCAGGTGTCCCGCTGTACCGCTGCTTAAGCGTCGGTACAGCGGGACACCTGTTTCCTACAGGATAAGGAAGTTTCATTATGTCCACACTCGTCCTGCACATGAGCAAGTTCAAAAAGGATGCCGTTCGCGGCATCCAGTCGCACAATAGGCGCGAACGCGAGAGCCATTCCAACCCTGATATTGATTACAGCCGAAGTGCGGGAAACTACGACCTTCATGAATCAACCTCCGACAACTACGCGCAGGCCATCCAGAATCGCATTGACGATCTGCTCATGGTCAAGGCTGTCCGCAAGGATGCCGTGCATATGTGCGGTCTGATTGTCAGTTCGGACAAATCGTTCTTTACCC
Organism: uncultured Desulfovibrio sp.; assembly: GCF_910584445.1. GTDB lineage: Bacteria > Desulfobacterota > Desulfovibrionia > Desulfovibrionales > Desulfovibrionaceae > Desulfovibrio. The sequence continues at coordinate 215,625 of NZ_CAJUBO010000002.1, read as the reverse complement.
GCATGGGCAAGGAGGAAACCAGGCGGTTTTTCGAGGAAGCCGCGGCCTATCTCACGGATTTTGTCGGCAAGGAAAACGTCATCTCCGCAATGGTGCATATGGATGAAAAGACGCCGCACATGCACTTCCTTCACGTGCCGGTAACGCCGGATGGACGGCTCAGCGCCAACAGTATTTATACCCGCGCCAGTCTGAAAAAGCTGCAAACCGAGTTGCCGAGCTACCTGCAAAGCCGGGGCTTTGAGATTCAGCGTGGCGTCGAGCAGAAGCCGGGGGCAGCGAAAAAGCATCTCGATACGCGAGAGTTCAAGCAGCAACAGGAAGCTCTCGCCGGTTTGCGGAGCGAGGCTGATGCCGTAGCGCATGAAGCCTTGCAACTTATCGGAGAAATGGCTGAAAGGCGGAAGCAGGAGGAAGTCTTGCAGGAACGCCTGCAATCCATGGAACAGCAGGCCCGCGAGGCGGAAGCCATTTTATCGGATATGCCGGAACTCCCGCAGGCGTCCTTGCTCAATTACAAATCCGTGCTGAAACAGGCACAGACGATCATGGAACATCAACAAAAATCCCTTGCTGAAAAAAGCATGATCGCTGCCGCCAGAGACAAATTGCAGGCCGAAAACAAAACGCTTGAAAAGCGGCTGCAAGAGCTTTCAAGACAATATTCCCTGCTCAAGGCGCAGTATGCACAGGAGCAGGAAGTCAATGCCCACAACATGCGCAGCCTGATGCAACAGGAGCGGGGCTTTCAGGATGAACTGGAGGAATACCGCGCGTTCACCCTCCAGCCGGAAATCATGCCGCTCCACGCCGCATTCCTTCAGGAAAAGGAGGAGCAGCGGCAGCGGGAGGAAGAAGAACAGCAGGCGCGCGAGCGACAGGAAGCGGAAGCCCGCCAGCAGGTCGAGCGTGAACGGCATATCCGGCAAGAGCCGGAAGCCGTACCTCAACGCCGTCACTCAAGGATGCGCTGACCGTCCGCCGGGAATCTCGACTCAACTGTGAGTCATAGCCCACTATGGTTTTCTGGCGAAAACCCGTGGGCAAGCGTGCCGCTTGACCGCCAAAGGCAAAAGACAAATCGGGGGACATTCCCCCGTCAATCACAGGAGAAACCACCATGAGCATCACCGCCAGCCAACTGAAGGAAATCCGACAGGAGTTCGCCAGGCTCAAGCCCGCCGCCGTCACGCTGGACGGAAACCGCGCCATGACCGTGAAGCAGGCCATTTTTTCCCTTGCCTTGACGCTGGAGCGGATGAAGAAGCGCGGCTTCGACACACAGGAAATCGTCGAAAAGCTGCACGAGAAGGGGATTGAGGTGAAGCACCAAACCCTGACCAAATACCTGACCGAAGCCAGACGCCAGCGGGAAGGCCGGAAAACCCAAAAGAGAGACACGCCCTCGCCCACCGCCGCCAAGATTGAAGGGATTGCCAGACGACAGGATGATAATAACCAACAGTCGCAGGGCACAGGAGGCGGTTTTACCATCAGCCCGGATACGCCGCTGGATGAACTATAGGCCCAAGGGGATGTCCGCTATCCCATTTGCGGACATCCGCTCTTGCCATGCCACTTCCAGGCCCCTATAATCCAAGATGAAAACACCATTTATCAAGGACAAAGCATGGCACGCCCCAAGAAGGAAACGCCGCAGGAGCCGCTGGAAAAGCAGCTCTGGAGCGCGGCGGACAAGCTGCGCAAAAATCTGGACGCCGCTGACTACAAGCATGTGGTGCTCGGCCTCATATTCCTCAAATATATTTCGGATTCCTTTGAGAGCCTGCGGGCGCAGCTTCTGGAAGGGAAAGGGGAATTTGAAGGGGCCGACCCGGAGGACAGGGACGAATACAAGGCCAAGAATGTCTTTTTCGTGCCCCGGGCCGCCCGCTGGAACTGGCTGCGCGACAATGCCAGGAAGCCGGACATCGGCGTCCTTGTTGACGCCGCCATGGACGCCCTTGAGAAGGACAACCCCGCGCTCAAGGGCGTTTTGCCCAAGGTGTACGCCCGCGACAATCTGGACCCGGCCACGCTTGGCGCGCTCATCGACCTGGTTTCCGGCATCGCCCTGGGGGACGCCAAGGCGCGCAGCGCTGACGTGCTGGGCCATGTTTTTGAGTATTTCCTTGGCGAGTTCGCCCTGGCCGAAGGCAAGAAGGGCGGCCAGTTCTATACGCCGCGCTCCATCGTTGAACTGCTGGTCGCCATGCTGGAGCCGTTCAAGGGCCGCGTCATGGACCCCTGCTGCGGCAGCGGCGGCATGTTTGTGCAGAGCGAGAAGTTTGTGCGCGAGCATCGGGGCCGCATCCGGGACATCAGCATCTACGGGCAGGAGAGCAACCAGACCACATGGCGACTTGCCAAGATGAACCTTGCCATTCGCGGCATCGAGAGTTCGCAGGTCAAGTGGAACAACGAAGGCTCGTTCCTCAAGGACGCGCTCAAGGATGTGCGGGCCGACTACATCCTCGCCAATCCGCCTTTCAATGACAGCGACTGGAGCGGAGACCAGCTCCGCAAGGACGCCCGCTGGCAATATGGCGCGCCCCCGGCGGGGAGCGCCAATTTTGCGTGGCTCCAGCATTTCGCCTTCCACCTCGCCCCGGCGGGGCAGGCCGGGATCGTGCTCGCCAAGGGCGCGCTGACCAGCAAGACCAACGGCGAGGGCGAGATTCGCCGCCGGATGATAGAGGAAGGCAACCTCATCGACTGCATCGTCAACCTACCCGCCAAGCTCTTCCTGAATACCCAGATTCCTGCGGCGCTGTGGTTTCTGGCCCGTGATCGCACAAATCACAGATTCCGCAATCGCAGTGGCGAAATCCTGTTTATTGACGCCCGCACCATGGGCACGCTCATCAACCGCCGCACCCGCGTTTTAACGCAGGAAGACATCAAAACCATCAGCGACACCTATCACAACTGGCGTAATGTGGACGGCGCGTATGAAGACGTGAAGGGTTTCTGCGCCTCGGTGTCGCTCTCCGAAGTGGCGGCAAAGGACTATGTGCTCACGCCGGGCCGCTATGTGGGTCTGCCTGATGAGGAGGATGACTTTGATTTTGCGGAGCGCTTCGCCAGCCTGCAAAAAGACTTTGCAGCTCAGCTAGATGAGGAGAAAAAGCTGAACGCGGCCATTCTGGAGAGCTTAGGAAAGGTGAAAATATGAGATGGCATGAATGCACCCTGCAGGAAATTGGCGAACTCGCAAGAGGCCGTTCACGTCATAGACCTCGATATGCTTTTCATCTATACGGTGGACCATACCCTTTTATACAGACTAGAGAAATCCGTGAGGCAAAAAAGTATATTAATTGTTATACTCAAACTTACTCAGAAGAAGGTTTGAAGCAAAGTAAAATATGGACAAAAGGAACATTATGTATAACAATAGCAGCAAATATTGCTGAAATCGGCATTTTAGATTTTGATGCGTGCTTTCCAGATAGTGTATTAGGCTTTATTCCTAATCAAGATAAAGCTGATTTAAATTTTATTTATTACACATTAATGCATTATAAAAGAGAATTACAATATTTAGGTGAAGGTTCAGTTCAAGATAATATAAATCTTGGAACGTTTGAAAATATGAAATTTCCTATACCGTCATTGCCTGAGCAACGCGCCATTGCCGCCGTCCTCAGCAGTCTTGACGACAAAATCGACCTGCTCCACCGTCAAAATGCCACGCTGGAGGCTATGGCCGAGGTGTTGTTCAAGCAGTGGTTTGTGGAGAACGCAAAGGAGGAGTGGAAGACAGGTTGCATACCTGATGAATTTGAATTTACAATGGGACAATCACCAAGCGGTGATTCCTTCAATGAGGTTGGGCTTGGCGTGCCCATGTTCCAAGGAAATGCGGATTTCGGTTTCCGTTTTCCATCAAAAAGGGTTTATACGACGGCCCCAACACGCTTTGCCCAACCATTTGACACCTTAATCAGTGTCAGAGCGCCAGTCGGTGCCCAAAATATGGCTCAAGAAAAATGTTGCATCGGGCGAGGACTGTCTGCATTTAGATATAAGAAAAATCCATCATTTTATTCATATACCTATTTCAAGCTGCGGCATTTACTTAGAGATATTTTAATATATAATGATGAGGGTACAGTTTTTGGTTCTATAAGTAAAAAGGACTTTGATGATCTTGCTATTACTGTTCCAGATAAGAACGCAGTAGCTGGTTATGAAAAGAAAAGTGCGCCACTTAATGATAAAATTATCTCTAATTGTGTGCAAATCCGCACATTGGAAAAGCTCCGCGACGCCCTTCTCCCCAAGCTCATGAGCGGAGAAGTGCGCGTATCCCTGGACTGAACTGTGGAGCGCCTATCAGCAATTGCAGACCTACAAGCAGGTCATCCCCTCGCTCCTGGCCTGCAACGGGCTGCTGGTCATTTCGGACGGGCTGGAGGCCAGGGCGGGTTCCCTTTCCGCCGGGTATTCGCGCTTTTCCGCGTGGAAAAGCGAGGACGGCTCCAGAGAAGCGCCGCGCCTGAAAAGCCAGCTTGAGGTGCTCATCAACGGCATGTTGAACAAGGCGACCCTGCTGGATCTCATCCGCTTTTTCACGGTGTTTGAAAAGATGAAAACGGAGGATGCGCAGGGGCTGGTCAGCGTGGAGACCGTGAAAAAAATCGCCGCGTACCATCAGTACTATGCGGTGAACAAGGCCGTGGCCTCAACGCTGGAGGCGGCGCGGCGCAACGACGCGGGGCGCGGCAAGGGCGGGGTTGTCTGGCACACGCAGGGGAGCGGCAAGTCGCTTTCCATGGTGTTCTTTTCCGGAAAGATTGTGGATAGCTTGAGTAACCCCACCATAGTCGTGCTGACGGACAGGAACGACCTTGACGACCAGCTTTTCGACACCTTCGCCGCTTCCGCCCAGCTTCTGGGGCAGGAGCCGAAACAGGCGGAAAGCCGGGAAGACCTCAAGACGCTGCTCAAGGTGGCCTCCGGCGGCATCGTGTTTTCCACCATGCAGAAATTCCTGCCTGAAGACGGAAATACGCATGAGTTGCTGTCCGACCGGCGCAATATCGTGGTCATCACGGACGAGGCGCACCGCACCCAATACGGCTTCAAGGCCCGTGAGGCCAATGTGCGCGACAGCGAGGGAAAGGTCATCGGCAAGAAAACCGTCTATGGCCTTGCCAAATATCTGCGCGACGCGCTGCCCAATGCGACCTATCTCGGCTTTACCGGCACGCCCATTGAAAAGAAAGATGCCAATACCCGCGCGGTCTTTGGCGACTATATCGACATTTACGACATTGCCCGCGCCGTGGAGGACAAGGCCACGGTGCCCATTTATTACGAAAGCCGCATGGCGAAGATAGAGCTGCCGGAGGAGGGCAGGCGGCTCGTCCGCGAGCTGGACGAGGAATTGGAGGCGGATGACGCGGAGCAGGCGGACAAGGCCCGGAGCAGGCGCGCGCGTCTGGAGGCGCTCATCGGCAGCGAAAAACGCCTGACCACCATAGCGCGGGACATTGTGGAGCATTTCGAGGCGCGGCAGGCCGTCATCTCCGGCAAGGGGCTGGTGGTGTGCATGTCGCGGCCCATCGCCGCAGCCCTCTACGGGCATATCATCGCCCTGCGGCCCGAATGGCACAATGACGACCTGAAAAAGGGCGCAATCAAGGTGGTGATGACGGCCAGTTCCGCCGAAGGGCCGGAGCTGGCGAAGTTTCACACCACCAAGGGAGAACGCCAGAAGCTGGCCGCGCGGATGAAAGACCCGGCCGACCCGCTGCGTCTGGTCATCGTTTGCGACATGTGGCTCACCGGCTTTGATGTGCCCTGCCTGCACACCATGTACCTGGACAAGCCCATGAAGGGGCATACGCTCATGCAGGCCATTGCGCGCGTCAACCGAGTCTTTGGGGACAAGCCCGGCGGCCTCGTGGTGGACTACCTGGGCATTGCCGCTGACCTGAAAAGGGCGCTCGCCTTTTATGGTGAGGCCGGGGGCCAGGGGGATCCGGCCCAGACGCAGGAGCAGGCGGTGGACATCATGCTGGAGAAGCTGGAGGTCACGGCGGCGCTGCTGCATGATTTTCCGTATCAGGAATATTTCACGGCCGAGACGGCCCGCAAGCTGGCAATCATTCTTGAGACCGAGGAGTTCATCCTCGGGCTGGAGAACGGGAAAAAGCGGTTCATGGACGCGGTGACGGCCCTTGCCGCAGCCTATGCCCTGGCGGTGCCCCACCCACAGGCCTTGGCCCATGCCAGGGAGGTATCCTTTTTTCAGGATGTGAAGGCGCGGCTCGCCAAGTTTGACGGCGGGGGCGACAGTGCCCGAAGCAGCGCGGAGATGGAAAGCGCCATCAAGCAGGTCATCGACAAGGCGCTGGTGTCCGACCAGGTGATTGATGTCTTTGACGCGGCGGGTATCAAGAAGCCCGATATTTCCATCCTTTCCGACGAGTTCCTGCTGGAAATGAAGAACATGCCGCACAGGAACATCGCGCTGGAGGTGCTCAAGAAGCTCCTCAATGACGAATTGCGGGCGCGTTCGCGCAAGAACCTGTTGCAAAGCAAGAAGCTCCTGGAATTGTTGGACGGGGCGCTCAAGCGCTACCACAACAGGATCATCACCGCTGCCGAGGTCATTGACGAAATCATCAATATCGGCAAACAGGTGCGCGAATCCGACAAGGAAGCCGGAGAGCTGGGGCTGACTGAATACGAGTATGCCTTTTATATGGCCGTGGCCGACAATGACTCCGCCCGCGAACTCATGGGCAAGGACAAATTGCGCGAGCTTGCCGTGGTGCTGACGGAAAAGGTTCGTGCCAATACTTCGCTTGACTGGAACATCAAGGAAGACGTACAGGCACATTTGCGGGTCATCATCAGGCGTACTCTGCGGAAATACGGTTATCCACCGGACATGCAGGCTTTGGCAACTGAAACGGTGATGAAACAGGCCGAGTTGATGGCGGGTGAAATAATTTTTTGTGAATAGGAAATTTTATTTGAGTAATGATTATTAATTTCAGGAGATGTATATGGCAACTCCTCATGGATATACGATAAGAGGAATAAGCAGAACAAAAACTGTGATGTTTGTTTGTATTTTATCAAATTTTATTTATATTTTTTTAAAATTTATTATAGGAATGTTTATAGATATGACATCACTGGTTGAAGGATATATACTAGTGCCCATTACATTTAGCTGTGTATTTGGATTATTATTTATGATATATAATAATTATATGTGGAAAATACGATTTCTAAATAAAATATGGAATGTTCCCAATATATCTGGCAGATGGAAATGTGAAGGAAATACTTATAAAAAGTCTCCATCTGAATCACAAAGAACTGGATGTAGGGGCATAGAACGTCAATATTCATGGGAAGGTAGTGTTACAATAATCCAAAAATGGAATAGTATTCTTATCTCTTTATCGACTGACAAATCTAATTCAGAAAGCTTTATGGCACAAATAGAGGTAATTGATAACAAATCTTGTCAATTACTTTATGCCTACAAAAATGTAACAATTCCAGGGGCATTTGTAGATATGCGAGGTCATGAGGGCATATGTAGAATTACTTTTTCTGAAAGTTTGACCTTTGGCGCTGGGGAATATTTTACAAATCCGAAAGATCGCTTATCCTATGGGACAATGAAATGGATAAGAGTATAACTAAGAACAACTTGATAAATTTGCAGGAGTCTTTGGAAGCGCTGCATGATAGAAGAATGCCTATTGATGGGACTCCATCTGTTGAAAATTTTGGTGTTAAATATGATCCACTATATGAAAGTATTACAAGTTCCATCTCAAATGATGGACTTAGATATATTTTGAGTGCAATGCAACCAATCCCAGCATCGAGTACAATTTTTTTGTGTAAACAAGGAGAAATTTTTTCCAGTGATATTATTTGTTCAATTGGGTTACCATTAGTATTTTATTTTCAAGGATCTGTACCTTTAAATATTCATATCAGGAGTTCAAGTGATTTAGACATATTATTCATCCATTCTGAAAAACTTTATGTTCCTGAAGAAATATATAAATCTAGGTATACACGTATTGGAGTCAGTATTAATGAAATAATACTAAATATAAAAAATAGAGTTACAGATCTATTTATAAAAAGGAAGTATTCTTTTAGGCGCAATGATAAATCTATTAAGGTGTCAAATTGTTTACCTGTTAATGTAGATATTGTTCCTGCTTGCTGGTACCATACAATAGAATATCAACGTACTGGAATTGATGAAGAGAAAGGGGTTACCATATTGAAAGAGCAGGAATCCAAGCTCATACAAAACTATCCTTTTAAGCATATCGGCTTAGTGAGTAGAAAAAATTTAATTTATAATGATAAGATAGGGAAATGTATTCGTCTTTTAAAAAATATAAAAGCAGATATACCAGATAGCTCAACTATTACCCTATCTAGCTTTGATATAACATCATTTGTTTATTATATTCCAGAATTCATTCCTAATTTTATACGCATAGATACGAATAATGAGTTTTCTCTAGCGAAGTGCCTATATGATTATCTCAAGTATATAATAAGCCATCAAAGTCAATTTTCACTTTTACGTGTACCCGATCAATCAAGAATTATATTTGATTTACCGCATAAAATGCATTCATTGCAAATACTTGAGGAAAATTTATGTAGGATTTTACAAGCAATCAATCATTCAACATGAAATTAAAATATAGCTCATCACAATATTCACTTTCTAATTTTTATATATGACAATGCGTCTGGAAACATGTCTTTCCTTAACTAACACTTAATACAAGATGATAAAAAGGTTATAAAATGGACTACTTGAATTATCTGGAAAGGTCCGCATGCGTAGCCTTTCTTTTTTCAGCCTTCTATTGGTTCCGGGCTGCAAGAGTACAGATAACTATTTCCGGTGCTATCGGTGGTCCCATTTTCACAAACTTAAGCTTATGGGAAAAAATTCTCAGCTTAGTCTGGAGTATTAATGATGATAAAAAATGTTTTTCTCTTTCAGCATGGTTAAATGGCGTTGCCGCTGTTTGTGCGTCAGTCGGTTCGATCTTGACGTTTTTATCTATATGGCTGCGCTAAGCCGCTCTCTATTAATTTATATGGGCACGATCAAAAATCCTCAGCGCTTCGCAATCCTCAAAAAACTTTTTCGTGTCTTAAAAGCTACCCTGTGCTTCTTTTTGTCTCGCACGGCCTTGGAGTCGTCCTAAGTAAATTTCATGGCCCATCCTTCTGAATATACAATAATTATATAGTAAAACATTTTTCTTATTTTCGTTTGCTTTCCCCATTGATTTAGTTACGGAGGCGCTTCTGTTAGGGTCTAATTTTGAATCGTGGATACCTTTTTGTATGTCAGACCGATTAGCGATTCGAGAATTAATTATTAGATAACAATGGGGATATTTGGAGAAAATTTTTTATTTAGGTTCTTGGTAGAGGAATTGAACTGATAACACATCTTCCCAGCGTCAATTTTGGACTCAATAACTATTTGAATTTATTAGTATTGACTTCCAATTTGCAGACCGCAAACCCAAAGAAATTTCTTCAATAAGTCCACCATGCTATCCACAAAAAACTGTTGACGGTATTTAGAACGGTATTTACAAACTCATCCACATAGTTTATTTTTGATTTCAGCGTGATAAACCTTGCGATTGGGTCTCCCCTTCGCACCAACAAGAAGTCCAAAATAGTCCATAGCAGGCCGAAATCACTAAGAAAAACGTGGTTTCGGCCTTCTCTTTTTGTCCACCAAAATCCAAGTACCCACGTGGACATCCTCAAAAATCGTTGGTAGATTCGCAGGTACCAATACCACGACGCCATTTCGGCACGGCGAAATACCAGCAGGCTACAAATCTTCTTTGAATTCAACTGGATGGAGGTGGATTTTTCTGGTTTTCGCTGCACACTTCTGGACAGTTTTGGAGGATAGCAACATGAAACTTTCTGATGCCGCTGTGCGGAATGCCAAGGCCAACGGCAAGGTGCAAAAACTTTCTGACGGCGGCGGCCTGTGCCTGCATGTGACGGCCACCGGCAGCAAATTGTGGCGACTTGCCTACAGATTTGAGGGCAAGCAGAAATTTTTGAGCTTTGGCGTGTATCCGTGCTGAAAAAATCTCAGTTGTGCATTGTTGCGCTTCTTGTGATGTTCGTATGCACCACGGTCTTATTGGGCGTGCAGACGGTGCAGGCGACAGGAAATCTTCCAGCCGACAAGGCCACGGTGGTGAGCAAGGTGCCCGGCATGAAACTCTCCATCGACTGCGTGCTGCAAGCCCCGGTGGATGAAGCCATGCTGGCGACACTGGGGCGCAAGGTCTTTGAGGAAAATGGCGGGAATGGCTTTCAGAATGTGTTCATCATGTGGTATCCGCCCCACCACAAGATCGGCAATGGCGCCTGGGGCACCACGAATTTTGAGAACGGCAAGCCCACGGTGCGGATTCTGCAACTTCAGGGATAGGGATGGTGATGCGGAAAGGTAGCTGGCAAAAAATTCTGGGGGCGGGATGTCTTATTGTTTCGCTGCTCCTCATTCCTTTGGCCGCTGCCGATGCGGCAGGAATGTTCCGGGGCAATGTCCAGTCCCGTATCTACCACAACGCCGGATGCCGTTATTTCAACTGCAAGAACTGCACGATGGTATTCAAATCAGCGGGTGAGGCACAGAAGGCCGGTTTCCGGGCCTGCAGGATATGCAAGGGGTGAAAATAAAAACTCGCAAACAGGAAGGAGAATGTCATGTTTAAATTTAAAACCGGCAATATTGTTTATCTCAAGTCTGGTGGTCCTCCCATGACAGTCATATATTCTGAAGAAGGATCTTATGCACCTATGGTATGGTGTAAGTTGTTCGCTGATGATAAACCAAGTTAAGAAGCTTTTCCGCAAGATACTAATGACAATAATAAGTTTGGAAATCGCTACAAAATAACATATAATTTGAAAATATTAAACATTTACTTAAATAGAAGAATAAAACTAAATCTTTTATGCTAATATAATCTCAAAGGAGCTATAACTTTATGCAAAATGATAATATTCCAAATCCAAATATAATAAATCCTATACAAAATCTTGAGAATATGATTTATGTAAAACCAACAATTAAGAATCCTAACATTATAGTCGGAGATTATACATATTTCGCAGATGTTGATTTTGAGGCACATGTGACTCATCATTATGACTTTAATGGTGATAAATTAATTATAGGCAAGTTCTGTCAAATTGCTGCAGGGGTTAATTTTATAATGAATGGTGCAAATCATCAGATGAATAGTGTTTCTACCTATCCGTTTTACATTTTTAAAGGATGGGAACAAGAGATACCGCCATTATCAAAAATGCCATTAAAAGGTGATACTATCGTAGGGAATGATGTTTGGATCGGACAAAATGTAACCATTCTGCCGGGAGTTCATATTGGAGACGGAGTAATAATAGGATTAAACAGTGTTATTTCAAAAAATGTTGAGCCGTATACAATCGTTGCGGGGAATCCTGCTAAAGTTATAAGAAAAAGATTTGATGATGAACTGATAAAATTAATGTTAGAGTTAAGATGGTGGGATAAAAGTATAAAAGAAATTAAAAGCTTAATCCCGATTTTAACAGACAGTAATATGGAAAGAGTAAAAAATGAAATTCATATAATTTTGAAAAATTAATTTTTAAATCTTCTGTTACGAATTTTTAAATTAAGTGTTACTTTACAATAGGTTAACAGCCCCACATTGCTCCCCAAAGGCCAAAATTTTCGCAACCTGCCGTATTCCCCCGCAGGTTTCTTCCCGCTTCGCCCCGCAGGGCCGCGGCGCGCATGCGCCGCCTCCATTGTTTTTCCCTGCAAGATGCGGTATTCTTGGCGTCTTCACACTGCCATTTCGAGTTTCAAGGAGCGTACCATATGACAACAGAGGAACAGCGGAACACCTCCGCGGCGGAAGACGGTCCCGAAGATTTTGCCGCGCTTCTGGCGGCGCATGACGAAGCCTCGTCCGGACACGCGCAGCCGGGGCAGAAAATCAGCGGCACCGTCATCGCCATCACGGGCGAGAACGTTTTCATCGACGTGGGTCTCAAGGAAGACGGCATCATGGACCGCAAGGATCTTCTTGATGCCGACGGAAAGGAGATCGCCGGCCCCGGTGACACCGTGGAGGCCTGGGTCGTGGCGGCCACTCCGCAGGGGATCGTCCTGTCCCGTTCCATGAGCGGCAGCGGCGTGGCCGCGCTGGAAGAGGCGAGGGATTCCGGGGTTCCGGTGGAAGGCCGCGTCAGCGGCACCTGCAAGGGCGGCTACCTTGTGGAGGTCCTTGGCAAAACGGCCTTCTGTCCCGGCAGCCAGATGGAAGCGACCTTTGGGGATGCGGACACGCCGGTGGGCCGTACACTCCAGTTCCTCGTCACCAGGGTGGAAAACCGGGGCCGCAATATCGTGGTCTCGCGCCGGGCGCTTCTTGACCGGGAACGGCGCGAGAATCTGGACAAGCTCCTTGAAAGTCTGAAGGAAGGCGACATGGTGGAAGGGCGCGTCACACGGCTTGCGCCTTTCGGCGCCTTTGTGGAGCTGGCCCCGGCGGTTGAAGGCATGATCCATCTCTCGGAACTCTCCTGGTCGCGCGTGGGCGCCGCGGATGAGGCGGTTTCCGTTGGCGATCCGGTCCGCGCCAAGGTGCTGGGCATCAGTACCAATGAAAAGGGACAGACGCGTATCTCGCTCTCCCGCAAGCAGGCCGAGGGCGATCCCTGGCTCGATGCCCCGGCCAGGCTCGAAACCGGGAGCATCGTGCAGGGCAAGGTGCGTCGCCTCGCTCCCTTTGGCGCATTTGTGGAGCTGCTGCCCGGAGTGGAGGGCCTGATCCATATTTCCGAGATGTCCTGGGCCAAACGCGTGAACAAGCCGGAGGAAGTGCTTTCTGTCGGCGATGAGGTCTCCGTCAAGATCAAGGACGTGAACCCCGGGACGCGCCGTATCGCCCTGAGCCTGCGCGATGCCGAGGGCGACCCGTGGCAGGATGCCGAACAGCGTTTCCCCGTTGGCGCCACGGTCACCGGCACGGTGGAGAGCCGCAGCCAGTACGGCCTTTTTGTCTGTCTTGCGCCGGGCATCACCGGCCTTTTGCCGGCCGGCGTGATCAAGAGCAGCAAGAAATCCGAACTCGCCAAATTGGACAAGGGTGACAGTGTGACCCTTGTGGTCCAAAATATTGACAGCGGCGCGCGCCGCATCAGCCTGGCGCCTGAAGGCGTCGAGCCTCAGGCGGCAGCGGCGGACGGCGCGGGCGCCAAGGGCGCCGGCGGTTCCTGGAAGCAGCATGCCGTCAGTGGCGCCCCTTCGATGGGGATTATGGCACAAGCTTTGCAAAAAGCGATGCAAAAATCTTCCAAGGAGCGTTCATGAGCATGAAAAAATGCCTTGTCGCCCTGCTGGCCGTGGCTTTTCTTGGCGCGGCCCAGACAGGTTCTGCGGCAAATCTTCCCGACTTCAGCGAACTGGCGGCCAAGTGCGGCCCGGCGGTGGTCAATATCGGTACCGAGCGGAAGGCAGCGGCCAACGGCGCTGAAGAGTTTTTTGGCGAAATGTTTCGCAACATGCCCCCAGGGTTTGAAAAGTTCTTCGAGCAGTTCGGAGACAACCGGGGCCGCAAGGCGCCGGGGAACAAGCGTCCCCAGCGCAAGCAGAAGTCGCTCGGTTCCGGGTTTCTCGTGTCGGCTGACGGCTACATCGTGACCAACAATCATGTGGTGGCCGAGGCGGACGTCATCCACGTCACCCTTGATGAACGCGACGGCAAGAGCCGGAACTTCAAGGCCACGCTCATCGGCTCGGACGAGGAGACCGATCTTGCGCTGCTCAAGGTCGAGACCAAGAATCCCCTGCCGTTCCTCACCTTCGGCAATTCTGACACCCTCAAGGTCGGCGAATGGCTCCTCGCCATCGGCAACCCCTTCGGGCTTGACCATACGGTGACGGCGGGCATCCTTTCGGCCAAGGGGCGCAATATCCGCTCCGGACCGTTCGACAACTTCCTGCAGACGGATGCTTCCATCAATCCCGGCAACAGCGGCGGCCCGCTGCTGAACATGGAAGGCCAGGTCGTGGGCATCAACACGGCCATCATCGCCAGCGGGCAGGGCATCGGTTTCGCCATCCCCAGCAATATGGCCGCCAAGATCATCGACCAGATCAAGAACGGCAAAAAAGTCAGCCGTGGCTGGATCGGGGTGACCATCCAGGATGTGGACGACAACTCCGCCAAGGCCCTTGGCCTGAAGGATGCCGCCGGCGCGCTGGTGGGCAGCGTGATGGAGAACGAGCCGGCCGCCAGGGCGGGCATCAAGGATGGCGACGTCATCCTTGCCGTGGACAAGAAGGATATCGAGGATTCCGCGGCCCTGCTGCGCGCCATTGCCGACAAGGCCCCGGGAAGCTCCGCCGTGCTCACGGTCTGGCGCGACGGCAAGACGCAGGACATCACCGTGACCCTTGGCGAACGCAAGAGTTCGCAGGCCATGGGCAAGGAGGGCGCCCCGCAGAAGCAGCAGGATGAGAGCCTGCTCGGACTCTCCGTGCGCCCGCTCAAGAAGGCCGAGCGCAACGAACTGAAAATCGCCAGGGACGAAGGCCTGCTCATCGTCAGCGTGGAACCCGACAAGGCGGCCGCCGAAGCGGACCTTCAGCCGGGCGACATCATCCTCAAGGCCAACCAGATGCCGGTCAACAGCGCGGCCGATCTTTCGAAGATCGTCAAGGAAGTCGGCGTGAAGCGCGGGGCGGTCATGCTCCAGATCCAGCGACGCGGCGAGGTGTATTTCCGCGCGGTGCCGCTCGGAAAATAGCCTGACCAGGCGTACGGACAGGATACTCCCGCAAAGGGCCGCCTCATGGGCGGCCCTTTGCGGTGGTCCGTGCCCCGCTGCCCCTTGCGGCCGTGGGCGTTCCATCGTAGAGTTTCGCATCATCCACGCTGGAGGTAGCCTATGCCTGTTGTGCATTGCGATGCCGGTCATCTGCCCGCGCCCGAAAAGCTCGAACGCATCCCCGCATTGATGAGCGCCTACTACACGGAATTTCCCAACCCCAAGGTCCCGGGACAACGTGTCTCTTTCGGCACCTCGGGGCATCGCGGCTCCTCGCTGCTCCATACCTTCAATGAGGAGCACATCTACGCCATCACGCAGGCCGTCTGCGATTATCGCGCGGCCAAGGGCATTGATGGTCCCCTGTTTCTTGGCGGGGATACCCATGCGCTTTCGGAAGCGGCCTTCCGCTCGGCTCTTGAGGTGCTGGTCGCCAACGGCGTCCATGTCCGCATCTCCAGGGATGGCGCCTATACGGCCACTCCTGCCGTTTCGCACGCCATTCTGCGCTGGAATGCCGGGCGGGAGCGCGGCCTGGCGGACGGCATCATCATCACGCCTTCGCACAATCCGCCCCGTGACGGCGGCTTCAAATACAATCCGCCCCATGGCGGCCCGGCGGAAACCGACGTCACTGCCTGGATAGAAAAATGCGCCAACGAGTATCTTGAGGCGGGCAACCGCGCTGTCAGGCTCGTCCATTTGCGCGAGGCCAGAAAATCGCCGCTGGTGGAGGAATTCGATTTTACCCGCGCCTATGTGGAAGACCTTCCCAGGGTGCTCGACATGAAAGCCATCGCGGCTTCAGGACTCAAGCTGGGCGTGGACCCGCTGGGCGGCGCGAGCCTGCCCCTGTGGGAGCCTATTGCCGAGACCTATGGCCTGGACCTCACCGTGGTGAACCGGGAGGTGGACCCCACCTTCCGTTTCGTGCCCTGTGACAAGGACGGACAGATCCGCATGGACTGCTCCTCCCCCTATGCCATGAACCGCCTGCTGGAAATGCGGAACGATTTCGACCTGGCCTTTGCCTGCGACCCGGATTCCGACCGGCACGGCATCGTCACCCGGCAGGAATTGATGAACCCCAACCACTTCCTCACGGTGGCCGCGTGGCATCTCTTCCGCACCCGCGCCGACTGGCCGGCGGACCGCGGCATCGGCAAGACCGTGGTCACCAGCGCCATGCTCGACCGCGTGGGCGGTCAGCTTGGACGCCCTGTGGTGGAGGTGCCGGTGGGCTTCAAATGGTTTGTGCCCTATCTGTTCAATGGCCGTTGCGGCATGGGCTGCGAGGAGAGCGCCGGAGCCTCCTTCCTCTGCTTTGACGGCGCCCCGTGGAGCACGGACAAGGACGGCCCGCTCATGTGCCTGCTGGCGGCGGAAATCATGGCGAGAGACGGCAAGTCGCCGAGCGACATCTATAAAGACCTGACGAAGAGCTTGGGCGACCCGGTCTATCAACGCCTGGACGCCCCGGCCGATGACAGGACGCGCGCTCTGCTCAAGGCGCTCACGCCCGATCAGGTGACGCTGAAGACTCTGGGCGGCTCGCCTGTGACGAGCGTCATCACGCGCGCTCCCGGCAATGACGCGCCCATCGGCGGCGTCAAGGTAAGCAGCGCGGACGGCTGGTTTGCCGTGCGGCCTTCCGGAACGGAAGCCATCTGCAAGGTCTATACGGAAAGCTTCAAGGGGCAGGACTACCTGTGCGCCCTGCAAAAGGACGCCATCGACTTTCTGGAAAAACTGCTCAAGGAAGGAGACACGGGAGCATAGCTCCCCCATGCGGCAGACACCTGCGCGTCAAAAACACGGCAGGCTGCGACAGCCCGCGCCGTAACGGCTGCGGTACGAACGTTGCGAAACATATCCCGCATCTTCCCTGGACCCGTCTGGCATCCGGTCAGACGGGTCCATTGTTTTCCTTCCCCTGTTCTCAGGGAAGGATTTTGCCTGTAGAGCGTTTTTCGATGGAAAATATCCCTTTTCAAGCACTTTTCGCTGCCATCATTTCGCGTCCAGAACGCGGTCTGGACGCTCATTACCGCTCTGCTAAGGAATAGTATTTGCAACACAGCATGGCGCTGGAAAATTCTTCCTGCCGTTCCGGAGGATGCCATGCAGATCGAAAACGGATATGCCGCCATAGGCAACATTTTTGAAATTTCCCCGTCCCACGGCGCCTGCAGGCTATCGGCTCACGGTACCCGCACCTCCTGTGATACGGTATCCATTTCCGAAGAGGCCCGGGTCGCCTATACCGAACGCGGCGGTGATGCTGCCTCCCTGACGGAGCGATTCCCTTCGGCCGTTGCCTCCCGGAAAACACAGCCTCAGGCCGGCCATGCCGTGCGGGAAACCCTGCACGCCCTTGAGGAAGAGTCCATTGGATCGGCGACCGGGCAGGAATCCGGAGCCGCTGCCCGGTTCAGGAAACAGTTCGCCGCCTATCGCGGCAATGGCATCTTTGCGGAAAACAGGGACGCCCCGGAAAATGCTTCCCTTGCAGCGCCGGAAGAAGACACTCAGACCACCGAGGCGGAAAAGGTGAGCAAAAAGGCATCCGAACTCGAACGGAAAATCAGGGACCTCTCCGCCCAACTGGAGTCGGTCATGGCCTCCGGCATGCCGGAAACGGAAAAAAACGCCATGAGTACGCGCATTTCCAAGGAAATCGAGGAGCTGCAATCGCAACTGACAGCGTACAAGCAGGCGGAAAAGGCGTTGTCTGAAACATAAGGCGCCCGCGTGGAAAAGGGGGACTGCGGTTACGGCGCTTCAGTCAGCCCCGCGCCGCTTCTGAGGGCCTGCACTTCCTCCGGCGCCAGAAAGCGCGTCTCTCCGGCCCGGAGGGCGCCAAGCCGAAGGCCGCCCTGAGCCACGCGACGCAGGCGCAGGATGGTCAGGCCAAGGTCAGCGCACATGCGCCGGATCTGGCGATTGACGCCCTGCCGCAGGGTGAGGCGCAGGAGGGTGTCGCGCCCCGCTTTTTCTTCGATACGCCGCGCCTCGACCGGGAGGAGGGGAGTGCCGTCGGAAAGGCGCATGCCGCCGCGCATGACTTCCAGCTGATGGTCCGTCACCGGGCCGCGCACCAGCACTTCATACACCTTGTCCACATGATGGCGCGGATGGGTGAGCAGGTTCGCCAGTTCACCGTCATTGGTGAGCAGCAGCACTCCTTCGGAAAAGTAATCGAGCCGTCCCACGGGGAAAAGTCCCATGCCGCGCAGGGACTCCGGCAGGCAGTCCATGACGGTGGGGCGCCCTTGCGGGTCGCTGAGCGTACAGACCGTCCGCACGGGCTTGTGCAGGAGCAGATACGCAAATTTCTGTTTCCGGCACAAGGGTTTGCCGTCAACGCTGATGACCGCTCCGGCACTGACGCGGCGTGCGGGATTGGTTTCGCTTTTGCCATCCACGGCCACGCGTCCGGCAAAGATAAGCTCATCGGCCTTGCGCCGCGCGCAAAAGCCGGAAGCAGCCACCGCCTTGTTCAGGCGCATGTCCTCGGCCTCGGCTCCGTGCGAAGGGGCATCTCCCGCAGCTCCGCCACCAGCCTGTGGCTGCGGGGAGCCAGAGTGCCGCGTCGAAGCACGCGATGAGGTGGCGGATGCGGCCCGGTCAGCGGCATTCGTCGTTTTTTTGCGCTCGTTCATGAAGCGATCTCTCACATGATTCAATGTCCGTTTGTATGCTGCGCGAAGCGCGGCCGCGCGTCAAGGCGAGCCTGCGGTTCAATTTTGCGGGATCATTAGTTTACATAATTATCATTATGGGACAAATGGGACAATCGGGAGTCCAGATTTGAGAGAGAGAGTCCCCCCTCCGCACAACTTCTCTCACTCGAATGGCCGCCAGGCAATGATCGAAACAGGCATCGGCCCGCGCGCCGACGGCGCCCTTGCTGTTCGTGAGGCTCTGACGTACAACAGGTCCACGGTCGCACGCCGCAAAAGGAGCATCCATGGGTTTTGCCAACGCCAGCACCAGTTTCACCCGCTTCCGCATCCTGGACACGGTAACGGATGAAATCATCCGCGAAGTTCCCGAACGGCTGCGCAAGCATGCCTTTGTTGATATTGACGACCTGCCGGAAATGCATGCCCAGGGCTGGGTCTGTTTTGAGGATTTCCTTGATGCCGAATGGGCTGCCGCGCCGCCGCAAAAAGGCGATTATCTTGTTTTTTCCCTCCGGGTCGACAATCGCAAGATCCCCGCTGGCGTGGTCCGAAAGCATGTTGCCCTGGCGCTGCAGCGGGAAAAGGAAGAAATGCGCGCGAAAAACAAGACCTTCATTTCCCGCGAGCGGAAAAAGGAACTCAAGGAGCAGGTCCTGCTTCGTCTGCGGCAGCGTTTTCTTCCTGTTCCCGGTGAGTTCAACGTCATCTGGTCTCTGGAAAAAAACGAGGTCTGGCTCGCGTCCACACAGAGCGGCATGATCGACCTTTTCATGGAGGAATTCCTCAAGACCTTTGACCTGCGCCTCGAACAGCTGACGCCATATACCCTCGCCGTCAGCATGCTGGACGAGGACGCCCTGCTCCGTCTTGACCGGCTTGAAGCCACGCAATTCGCGTCCGCGGACGCGTAGGGGAAACCGATGAGTCTGCCGTCCTCCGATTCCACGGATGCCATTCTCGGACAGGAATTTCTCACCTGGCTCTGGTACCAGAGCGACACCGCGCCCGGCGCCTTTACCGATGCCAAGGGGCAGCCTTTTGCCGTTTCCATGGAACAGCGCATCGTGGTGGCCGGCGGCGAGGGGGAAGCCCGTGAGACGGCCTCCGTCTCCGGTTCCCTGTCCCCGCTGCGGGAAGCGCGTTTTGGCCTTGGCACCGGAAAAAAGGTCACGCGGGCGCTTGTCCGCCTTGAAAAGGACGATATGGCGTTCCAGTTCACGCTTCGGGCTGAAGACTTTTCCATCGGCAGCCTTCGGACGCCCAGGCTGGACAGGAATGACGCCGATGATGAGCCTGATGCCCTGCTCCTCGAGAAGATCTACCTCATGGAAACCTGCCTTGCCCTGCTGGATGCCCTCTATGCCCGATTCCTGGCCTTGCGGCTCTCGCCACGCTGGCAGGCGGAAGTGACCGACATGGGCCTCTGGATGACGCGCACGGAATGATCGCCCCCCATGAGCGTCCCCCTTTCCCCCGCTCTCTCGCCGGCCGCCCTTCCCGGAACGCCGCTTTTCTCCGCCCTGCTTCGCCTGGGGAAAAAGCTGCTCTGGATGCTGCTCGTGCTCTGGGGCATCACGCTCATTTCCTTTTGGGTCATCCACCTGGCGCCCGGTTCGCCCACGGATATGGAGACCACGCTCAATCCCCTGGCGGGCGCGGCCGCGCGGCAGCAGCTGGAAGCGCTCTACGGACTCGACAAGCCGTTGCACGTCCAGTATCTGGAGTGGCTGACACGGCTCCTCCATGGAGATTTCGGCAATTCCATGTCCGCGGACGCGCGCCCCGTGCTGGACAAGATCCTCGAACGGTTGCCGCTGACCGTGTCCATGAATGCCGTTTCCCTTGTCCTGACCCTGCTCATCGCCATTCCGGTGGGGATCCTTTCCGCATGCCGGCGCAATTCACTGCTTGACCGCTCCGTCACGGTGCTCGTTTTTCTTGGTTTCGCCATGCCCTCCTTCTGGCTGGCGCTCCTGCTCATGCTGTTTTTCGGCATCGACCTCCAGTGGCTCCCCATTTCCGGCCTTGTCTCCATGGAGTATGAGCGCCTCGGCCCATGGGGAAAATTCTGCGACCTCGCGCGTCATCTTGTCCTGCCCATCACGGTATATACCGTGGGTTCGCTGGCGGGCATGTCGCGGTACATGCGGGCCTGCATGCTTGAAGTCCTCCGGCAGGACTATATCCTCACCGCCAGAGCCAAGGGGCTTTCCCCGCGCCAGGTCATCCTGCGCCACGCCTTGCGAAATGCCCTGCTGCCGGTGATCACCCTCCTTGGCCTTTCCGTGCCGGGACTCATCGGCGGCAGCGTCATCATCGAATCCATCTTCGCCCTGCCCGGCCTGGGCCAGCTCTTCTACAGTGCCGTCATGGCGCGCGACTACACCATGATCATGGGCAATCTCGTTCTTGGCGCCGTGCTGACGCTGGCGGGCAACCTGCTGGCCGATTTCTGCTATGGCCTTGCCGACCCGCGCATCCGCGGCGGAGTCCGGAAATGATGCGCGCGTCCGTTCGCCGAGTCCTGGGGCGCAACGGCATGCTGGTCCTGGGCCTGGGCATTGTCCTCTTCATGTCGCTGGCCGCCCTCGGCGCGCCGTGGCTGGCCCCCTACCCTCCGGATGCCGAACATCTGGATCATGTGCTGGAGGCGCCGTCGGTCCACTTCTGGCTTGGCACGGACCGTCTGGGCCGCGACATCCTCTCGCGGCTGCTCTATGGGGGCCGTGTTTCGCTCTGGGTCGGTTTTGTCGCCGTGGGCATCTCCGTGAGCATCGGCACGACGCTCGGGCTTGTCAGCGGGTACTTCCGACGCTGGGTGGATGAAACGGTCATGCGGCTGGTGGACATCATGCTCTGCTTTCCTTCATTTTTTCTGATCCTCGCGGTCATTGCCTTTCTGGAACCCAGTCTTACCAATATCATGATCGTCATCGGCCTCACCTCCTGGATGGGCGTGTGCCGCCTTGTGCGTGCCGAGACCCTGAGCCTGCGCGAACGTGAATTTGTCGCCGCGGCGCGTCTTGCGGGCACTTCCACGCCGCAGATCTTGCTGCGCCATATCCTCCCCAATGCGCTCGCGCCGGTGCTGATCACCGCCACACTTGGCATTGCGGGCGCCATTCTTGTGGAGTCGGGCCTGAGTTTTCTCGGGCTTGGCGTGCAGCCGCCCATGCCAAGCTGGGGCAATATGCTCATGGAGGGAAAGGCCGCCATTGAAACGGCGCCCTGGCTTTCCGTGTATCCGGGTCTGGCTATCCTGCTCACGGTGCTTGGATACAATCTTGTGGGTGAAAGTCTGCGTGACCTGCTGGACCCGCGGCTTTCCGCGTAACTACCGGACGCGCCGGGGCCGGACATCCCCTGCACGCGCTGCCTGACAACGCATTTCGGGTGATCCTATGCTGGAATATCTCCGCATCCGCAATCTGGCTCTCATCGAGGACATGGAGCTGGAATTTTCCCGCGGCATCAATGTGCTCACAGGCGAGACCGGCGCTGGCAAAAGCTTCATCCTCAAGGCGCTGGGCTTTCTTCTGGGGGACCGGCTGGGCGCCGACATGGTGCGGCCCGGTGCCGACCGCGCACAGGTGGAGGCGGTTTTTGCCCTGCGCGACGAAGATCTGGTGCTCAGGCGCGAACTTCTTGCGGAAAGCGGCCGCAGCCGTCTCTATATCAACGATGTCCTGAGTTCGCAGGAAAGTCTGCGCGAGCTGCGGCCGCGCCTGGTGAGCCATACCAGCCAGCATGCCCAGCAACGGCTGCTCCAGCCCGCCTTTCAGGCCAGACTGTTCGAGAATGCCTTTCCGGAACCCGCACTGCTTGAGGAACGCGACCGGCTTTTGGAACAGCTGCACGCGCTCGCTGAACAACGGGACGCCCTGCTCGCCCGGCAGGCCGGCCTTGCCGAGCGGCGGGACCTGCTGGAAATGCAGCAGCTGGAAATCGACAAGGTCGCGCCGGAAGAGGGGGAAGAGGAACGCCTTGAAGCACTGCGCTCCCAGGCGCGCGATGCCGAAGCCCGGCGGGAGGAAAGTGAACGCGCCCTTCTGCTCCTGCACGGGGATGAAGGCCCCGGCCTGCTGGACCTGCTGGCGGAATTTGAACGCCTCGCGCAGCGCATGGGACGTGACGGCGACGAACAGGCACGGGCCGTGGCGGAGACAGCGGCGGCCTTGCGGCAGGAACTTTCGCGCATGGCAGGAGACCTGCGGCGCCGGCCGGCGGTGGAAAACGATGCGGATCTCGACCAGGTGGAGGAACGCCTTTTCGCCCTTGCACAACTCAAGCGGCGGCTCAGGCGCACACTTCCGGAGATCCTCGCCCTCCGGGAAGAGATTGTTGAAAATCTTTCCTTTCTTGATGTCTGCTCGCTGGATCTCTCGCGCCTGAACAAGGAAGAGGCCCGGCTTGCGGCGGAGCTTGGCGCCGTGGTGGCGCGCATCGTGCCCCTGCGCCGTGAGGCGGCGACGGCTCTGACGAAGCACCTTGAAGACCAACTGCGCGGACTCGGCTTTTCCGAGGGCGCGCGGGTCCTCCCGGAATTCTCGTCCCATGAGCTTTGGCCGGGCGTCAGCGATGAACGCGGCCGTCTGCTCTGGGCGCCCAATCCCGGGCAGCCGGCGCAGCCGCTGGACCGCATCGCCTCGGGCGGTGAACTTTCCCGCTTTCTCCTCGCCCTGGCCGGCCTGCGCGAGGATGAGGAAGACGCCACCTATATTTTTGATGAAGTGGATGCCGGGGTCGGCGGCATGACCCTCAACAAACTGGCGGACAGGCTGGAGGCCCTGGCAGGAAAACACCAGATGCTCCTCATCACCCACTGGCCCCAGCTTGCTGCCCGCGCGCAACGACACTTCCAGATCACCAAGGTCGTGCGGGAAGCCGCCACCTATACACTGTGCTCCCCTCTGGGAGAGGAAGGCCGCCGGGACGAGATCGCCAGGATGGCCGGGGGCGGCCCGCAGGGAAAGGCATTGGCGCACAATCTTCTCGGGTGACGTCATTCCTTTCCCGCATCTCCCGCCCCTGCATGGCGGGCGCATGTGGAAAATTTTTCCCAAGTCCGCTTCGCCGGCGCTCCCCGCGTCTCCCCTGCTCTGTCAAAAAGGCGCCGGAAACGGCCCGAAGCGCTGCCGCGCACGATTGACCGACGCCGTCGGGACGCGTTTCCGTGCCGTTTTTCACAATTTTTTCTAGAAATTTCGCGCAGCAGCAAAATCATCGCTTTTTTTGGCATCGCTTTTGCTTTCTTTCGGGCATCGCCGCCTCCTGGCAAATTTGGCCGTCCGCCATGTAGTGGATCCCGGTCAGCAACGCGGCCACATATCTGCGAACCTGCCCTTCCGGAGGACTTCGTGAATACCGAAAGTCGGAATCACCTTGCGGAGATGATCCATATGCGCAACGGCGCGACACCGCTTGCCGCGCCGGCGAGGCTCCCGGACATGGAGGCCCTCCCCCCCTCCCTTGATGACGCCACGGAGCATCGCCTGCAAGAGTTCATGGCTGAAAGCGCGGAGCTTGTCCCAGCGCTGGAGGCGCAGCTTGATTCACTCCAGGAAACTTTCGTCTCGCTGATGGAGCGGCACTTTGAAAAGGAACGATTCCGTCCCGGCAACCGGCTGCATCTCTTTCTTTCCGCAGAGGGCAAACTTGTGGTCGAGGGCGATGAGGAAGATACGGAACAGGCGTGCGCCATTTTCTCGCGCTCCCCGCGCCTGTTGCGCCGCTTCAGGGACCTGGCCCGCCTTGCCATGCTCGCCCATGGCATTGATGTGGCAAGGATGGCGCACACAGCCATTTGCACGGGCAGCGATGCCGATGGCGAACCGTTCCCGGGCCGGTACCATATGTGCCTCAAGGGAGCGCTCTCGCACTTTTATGTCCGTTGACCTTGCCATGCGGGCATTAAGTCCCTATTCTCTCGCCGACGGGGGCGCACTGGTTTCGACGTGGATATGGAAACCGGAGTTGCAGGCCGAGGCGCCGCTGGCCTCGTAAAAAGCGGCAAAACAGTAATTGCCAACAACGATTACGACTACGCCTACGCTGCCTAGGCAGTGCGGCAACCTGACCGCATAGCCGGTCACGCCTGGGGGGATCACGCCTGATAGTCCCACCGGGCGACACGCATCAGGCTGGCGGAAACCGATGTTCACCGGGGTTTTCCGCGAGATTGTCACCGGCGGACTCGCCGCGTTGCGCCTGGTCAGGGGCCACCAACGCGGTCAGATTCAATCCTGACCTACGCCTGTAGACGCTTCGCGCGGAGTGTTCGCGGACGGGGGTTCGACTCCCCCCGCCTCCACCATCGGATCACCCGGCAACAGCCATTTGCATCCCGAAAGTCACGCTGTTCAGCGGACTTTCGGGATCTTCTCATGTTCCCCCCTGCTCCGATACCAGAAACGCGTTGCTGAAAAAGAGCGACCGACCGGAAGCCTTTGCCCGCCGTCAGCTTCTGGAAATCGCCGGCACATTCCGCCTCAATATTTTCCTGTTCCGCTCAAAAAAACCAAATGCCCCGCCAATGCAGGACGCCCCAAAATCTCGTTCACAGGGGAGTTCTCCGGCGCGTCCGCGTTCCATATCCAGAGCGTCCCCGGTGGCGGGAAGATGTCCGGCGGCGCGCGTTCGGCGCCAAAGCCCCGCCATTCGCGGCATTGGCGAAATGACTAGCCAAGGCGCGCAACATCGTCTATGCTTCGCCGGTTGAGCGATCAGCCGCCACGAGCGGCAGAGCAAAGGTGGATGCCATGAAAACCAAGTTCATCTTCGTGACGGGCGGCGTGCTTTCCTCACTGGGCAAGGGATTGGCGGCGGCCTCGCTCGGGGCGCTCCTGCAGACGCGCGGGCTTGATGTCACCATCCAGAAGCTGGACCCGTACATCAATGTGGACCCCGGCACCATGAATCCCTTCCAGCATGGCGAGGTCTTCGTCACTGACGACGGCGCGGAGACGGATCTGGACCTCGGCCATTACGAACGGTACCTCAATGTGCCCATGTCGCGGAAGAACAACACCACTTCTGGCGCCATCTACAATCATGTCATCGCCAAGGAGCGGCGTGGCGATTATCTCGGCGCCACGGTGCAGGTCATTCCCCACATCACGGACGAGATCAAGCACACGGTGCTCTCCCTCGCCGAAGGCCCGGATGCGCCGGATGTGGCGATCATCGAAATCGGCGGCACCGTGGGCGACATTGAAGGCCTCCCCTTTCTGGAGGCCATCCGCCAGCTCCGTTCCGACCTCGGCCGGGACAACTGCCTGAACATCCACCTGACCCTTGTCCCCTACCTGCGGTGCGCCGGCGAGCACAAGACCAAGCCCACCCAGCACAGCGTCAAGGAATTGCTCTCCATCGGCATCCAGCCGGATATCATCCTCTGTCGGTGCGAGCAGAGCATCCCGCAGGAGATGCGGAAAAAGATCGCCCTGTTCTGCAATGTGGACGAGGATGCGGTCTTTTCCTCCGTGGATGTGAACAACATCTATGAAGTGCCTCTGAAATTCTATGAGGAAGGCTTTGACCAGAAAGTCGCCATCATGCTCCGGCTGCCGGCGCGCAACGCCCATCTTGAGGCGTGGGAACGGCTCATTCACGACAGCGCCAATCCCCAGGGCAAGGTGACGATTGCCATCGTGGGCAAATATGTGGACCTCAAAGAGGCTTACAAAAGCCTGCATGAAGCCTTGATGCATGGCGGCGTTGCCAACCGCGTGGCCGTGGAACTGCGCTATGTCAACTCCGAAACCGTTACTCCTGACAATGCGGCGACGGTATTTGCGGGGTGCGACGGCATCCTGGTGCCCGGCGGCTTCGGGTATCGCGGGGTGGAAGGCAAGATCGCGGCCATTCAGTATGCGCGTGAGCGGAAGGTGCCGTTTTTCGGCATCTGCCTTGGCATGCAGTGCGCCGTCATTGAGTTCGCGCGCAATGTGGCGGGCCTTGCGGAAGCCAATTCCGAAGAGTTCGATCCCCGCTCCCCCCAAAAGGTCATCTACCTGATGAAGGAGTGGTTCGACTTCCGCACCCACAACCTGGAACGCCGCGATGTGGAAAGCGACAAGGGGGGCACCATGCGGCTCGGCTCCTACCCCTGCAAGCTCCTCCCCGGCAGTCGCGCCCATGCCGCCTATGGCGCGGAAATGGTGGATGAACGCCACCGGCACCGCTACGAGTTCAACAATGACTTTAAGGATGTTCTGGGCGACAAGGGCATGATCTTCAGCGGAACCGCGCCCGATGATTCTCTGGTGGAGATCGTGGAACTGCCCGATCATCCATGGTTCCTCGGCTGCCAGTTCCATCCCGAATTCAAGTCCCGGCCCATGCAGGCGCATCCCCTGTTCCGTGACTTCATCAAGGCCGCCAAGGCGCGGGCCAAGGCATAGCCTGTCCCTGTCGTTGCATGGAAGTGCGGGTACTGCGCTATTTTCTGGCAATTGCCAGAGAAGGCAGCATGACCGGGGCGGCAAACGTCCTGCATGTGACGCAGCCCACACTTTCCCGCCAGATCGGGGAGCTTGAGGAAGAGCTGGGGACCAGGCTCTTTGTCCGACACAGCCACAGCGTGTCCCTGACGCCCGACGGAATGCGCCTGCGCAAGCGCGCGGAAGAAGTCGTGGACATGCTCGACAAGACGGAAGCGGAATTCGCCGCCGGCGAAGAGACCATAGCGGGCGACATCCACATCGGCGCGGGCGAAACGCGGATCATGCGGCATGTGGCCGGTATCCTCCGGGAGATCAGGGAAGAGCATCCCCACATCCATATCCATCTGCACAGTGGCAATCAGGAAGACGTGACGGAACGCCTGGACAAGGGGCTGCTGGATTTCGGTCTCCTGATCCAGCCCGCGGCTCTCGGCAAATATGATCACGTCGATCTTCCGGAGAACGACGTCTGGGGCGTCATCACGCGCAAAACCAGCGCTCTTGCCGCCCGGCGGACGCTTTGCAGGCAGGACCTGCTCGGCGAGCCGCTCCTGCTTTCCCGGCAGGCCATCCGCCGCACATCCGCGAGGAATGGATTTCTTGAGTGGTTCGGAGAGGATTTTGGAAAACTTGACGTGGCGGGGACCTTCAATCTGGTCTATAACGCGGCCATCCTTGCCGAGAGCGGCATCGGGCACGTCATCACCCTCGCAGGGCTGGTCGACATCTCTGAAGACAGCGCGCTCTGTTTCCGCCTGCTGGAGCCACGCCTGGAAACAGGATTGAATATCGTATGGAAAAAGCGGCAGATATTTTCTCCGGCCGCAGAGGTCTTTCTGCGGAAGATCCTGGCGGCTTTCGGCACGGCCGGCTAAGCCCCGGAGCGCGTCGGCACGCGGTCTGGATGCTCATTATCCGCCAGAGTATTTACGCAATTTGATTGCGAAAACGCTCTGACGCGAGATTTTCTTTCATACAAAAAGGCGACGTTCCCGGGAGCGTCGCCTGATTTCCGCCAGTAGCGGCGGATGCCGTCATTTCAGGCTGGATTTGAAAAATGCCTCGATCGTATCAAAGGGGATCACATCCATACGATCATACAGATCCGTGTGATTGGCTCCGGGAATGATCAGCAGTTCCTTGTTCCCGCCACGCAGCTTTTTGAAGGCGTCCTCGCTGAAATAGCGGGAATGGGCCTTTTCGCCGTGGATCATGAGTACGGGAGTGCGGATCTCCCCGGCATATGCCAGCAGCGGCATGTTCATGAACGAAAGCGGCATGGTGGCATTCCAGGCGCCATTGGAGTTGATGGAGCGTGGATGGAAGCCCCGCTTGGTCTTGTAGTAGTCGTAATAGTCTTTGACGAACTGCGGTTCATTGCCCGTCAGCTTTTCCGGCAGTCCGTCCGGTGAGGGGGCGCTGCTGCCGTTCCGGAAATCCGCCGTGCGCCGGGCATTGAGTTCCTGGCGGCGCTTGTGGCGCGCGTCCGCGTCCATGGCATCGAAGTAGCCGTTGGCATTGACCCGGCTCATGTCATACATGGTGGATGTGACGGTGCCCCTGATGCGCGTATCCATGGCCGCGGCGTTGAGGGCCATGCCGCCAAAGCCGCAGATGCCAATGACACCGATGGCCTTTGGATCAGCTTCGGGAAGCGTCGCCAGAAAGTCCACGGCGGCGCTCACGTCCTCGGTATTGATGTCCGGCGAGGCCACATTGCGCGGCTCGCCGCCGCTCTCGCCCGTAAAGGAGGGGTCAAAGGCCAGCGTCAGAAAACCACGTTCGGCCATGGTCTGGGCATACAGGCCCGATGCCTGCTCCTTGACCGCGCCAAACGGTCCGCACACAGCGATGGCCGCCTGTTTTTGCCCGCCTGACTCGGGAATGTAGAGATCTCCCGCGAGTTCGATGCCATAGCGATTTTTAAAGCGCACCTTTCTGTGCGCCACCTTGCCGCTTTTCGGGAAAATCCTGTCCCAATCCTTGTCCGTCCGCATACTCGTTCCTCCATAGGCGGAAATGGCCGCCGCTTCGGCCAGTCCCGTCTGCTGCCCCATGGCGCAGATGGCCGCGAGCGCCATCATGGCGGCGATGTACCGTGCCCTTCGCATGCTTCCTCGCTTTTCGGTTGAGGGAATTGCGTCCTGTGGAAGACCGGAATACCGATGGCGGGAATTTTAAGCAAATACTTATATCATATAGTATGAAATAATTAAAAATCATAACATAAACAGCTTGGGCATATGCCGTTGGCTGATATCTCGTCGCCGTACTGCGGCGGACGCGGACCCCCTGGATGCGCCGAGACCGCAGCCGCGGGGAAATGGCGACAGCGAAACCTGAGGAAAATATCTCTCCCAGAGATATTTTCCTCAGCGGAATGCTCTATGGCGTCAGCGCATGCCGCTGCATGACCCTGGGCACCCACCATTTTTCAAAATTGTACATGATGCCCGCAAGGGCGGGTTCAATGCCCATGAAGCGCCGCTGCACCACGGGCAGCGCATAGGGCACGAAGAGGAAGCAGTACGGCTGCTCGTCCGCGAGGATCTCCTGCACGCGGGCATACAGGGCGGCGCGTTTCTCCCGCTCCGGTGTGGCGCGCGCAGCTTCCAGCAGGGAGTCCACCTCCGGATTCTTGTAATGGATGAAATTCAGGCCGCCGTCGTGGGCCTGCGAGGAGTGCCAGATCTGAAAAATGTCCGGATCCTGCGGGATGGTCCAGCCAAGGATGACAGCGTCAAAGCGGCCCTTGTTGACAAATTCCCGGATAAAGGCGGCCCATTCGACTGTGCGGATGCGCGCGTCCACACCGATGGCGCGGAGCTGGCTCTGAATGAGCGTGGCCGTGAGGATGCGCTGCTCATTGCCCTGATTTGTAAGGATACTGAAGGCAAAGGGCCTGCCGTCGCGCCGGAGCATGCCGTCCGCATCGGGCCTGAAGCCCGCTTCGGCCAGCAGGCGCCGCGCTTCCGCCACATCCTGCGCGACGGGTTTGAGCGTGGGATGGATCGCCCAGGAACCGGGCTTGTACGGCCCGAAGGCGGCCACCCCCTGGCCGAGCAGGACCCCCTTGACGAGGTCATCCCGATTGATCGCCAGGGAAAGGGCACGGCGCACGCGGACATCCTTGAAAAACGGATGCTCAAGATTGAAGCCGAGGAAAATATAGACCGAGGCAAGATAGCGGTACTTGTGAAATTCCTGTTCCCAGACCGGCCCGGAGGTCTGGCGCAGGTACTGGAGCGGGCTGAGGTTCATGACGTCAAGGCGCCCCGCGCGCGTTTCCATGAACATGGTGGCGTCGTCCGGGATGATGCGGTAGATGGCCTCGTCGATATGCGGCCGTCCGCCAAAATAGGTGGGCGATGCCGCGAGCGTGATGCTGCTGCCGGCGTCCCAGGATTTCAGGCGGTATGGGCCGGCCCCTGTGGGCTTGCGCGAGAACGGCGTCCGGCGGATGTTCTGCCCCTCAAGGACATGCTTGGGAAGAATGGGACTCATCCACGAGGCCACGGCCCGCGCGAAAAATTCCTCATATACGGCTTCAAAGGTGTAGCGGTCCAGAACGCGCAGTTCCTTGATGCGGGAAAAGTCCTCGGCATAGGGACTGGCCGTGGCCGGGTCCGTCACCACGCGCACGGTGAAGGCCACATCTTCGGCGGTGAGTTCCGTGCCATCTTCCCACAGGATGCCCTTGCGAAGGGTAAAGCGCATGCGCTTGCCGCCATCCTCCATGCTCCAGCGTTCGGCAGCCCACGGTTCCGGTTCAAGATCCTTGTTGTAGCGCAGGGGCGCCACAAAGAGCAGGTCCGCCACTTCATGCGAGGCGGAATCCGTGGAGAGATAGGAAATGAGATTTGAGGCCTCGCCGATGCTCCCGAAAAAGATCCGGCCGCCATCCACAGGCATTTCATCCCTGTCCCGGGGTTCGGGGACGCCGGACTCCACGGGGAGTTCCGCCACAGGTCCCGCCGCCCCCGAAAAACCTGTGCCGAACAGGCCCAACGCCCCGGCCGCCAGGAGCACAGAAAGAAAAAGAGAATATTTTTTCATATTTCGCAAGGAGATAGTTGCATGTGTCGCGGAACGTGTGCTAAGGGTTCCCAATCCGTGAACATCAGACGCTTGCGCGTTCCTCATGGAACGGAACGGACCCCCGTTCCGCAGGGGGGACCCGCCGCGTCCGCGAGGGGAAAATGAGCCGTTCAGAACAGAATGTCGTCAGGGAAATGTGCCAGACCTTCCTGCATGACAGCGTGCCGGAATATATCCGTGACGCGGCGTACTATATCCTCTCTGAAGGCGGGGTGCAAAAAATTAATATCCAGGAAGGCGAAACCTGGGACGTGCAGGGCGTCATCCAGGGGGAGGACCTCCAGGTCTATACCCCTTCCCTGAGCTTCACCATTACGGACAGGAGCGCGCGCCAGCAGTGCAACTGCTCGGACGCGTTCTCCGGCGTCTGCCGCCATGTGGCGGCCCTGGGGCTGCGCCTGGTGGAAGAATTGTGCAAGGAACAGGGCGAGGCGGAGGACCTGCCGGCCCCCCTGGCCGACTGGAAGCAGAGCTTCCGCAATTTTTTCTCCACCGAGATGGAGCCTGAACCCGGCAGGCATTATCTCATCTTTCGGTTCGAGCCGGAGCCGGGGCGGCTCCTGGTCTCCTTCTTCCGGGGGCGTCAGAACAAGTCGGGGCTTTCCAGCGTCCATGCCGAAGTGACGCTCCAGCAGATCATCCAGAACCCGGACTGGAGCGAGTTTTCCCCGCAGCTTCCGCATGTGGCCCGGCAGATCGGCCAGCATCTCGACTACTACGGGCACCGGGTGGAGATCCCGGACGGGCTGACCTCGTGGTTTTTCTGGGCCGTACGCAAGGAATACTATCTGCTCTGGAAGGATACGGACAAGCCCTGCCGCATCGAGAGCACGCCGTTCGCGCTCAAGCTCAAGCCCCGGCTTGACGATACGGGCTTCCATTTTGAGGTCCTGCTCAAGCGCGAGGGCCGCGCCCCCCTCCCCATCCGGCCGGGCAAGGAAGAGAGCGGCAACGGAGAAGACAGCCCCATCACCTTCCACGGGCAGATGCCGCTGTGGGTCTGCTACCAGCACAATTTTTATCCTGTGCAGACGGGGCTGTATCCGTCCCTTGTGCACAATCTCATCCATGACCGGCCCGTGGTGCCGCATGAAGAGATCTCGGAATTTCTTGACCGCGTGTGGACGCGGCTCCCGGCTTCGGAACTGTATGAACCGCAGGAATTCCTCAAGCTCATGGAGCCGGTCTTTCAGCCGGCCACCTATAATCCCAAGCTGTTTCTTGATGAGGAGGGCAGCCTTCTCACCCTGGAGATCGACAATATTTACGAAACGCGCCATGGCGAGTTCACCCTCCCCGGTCCCAACCCTGATTTTCAGACGGGCAGCTACACCTATGAGGGCCAGACCTATCTTGTCCGCCGCCATCAGGATGAGGAAGCCCAGTTGATGAACGAGCTTGCGGGCATGGACTTTCAGGCGCGCTCCAACAAGCTCTGGTTCCTGGAGCCGGAGGAGGCCATCGCCTTTCTTCTCGACTGCTATCCAAAACTGGTGGAAAATTATCGGGTCTATGGGGAGCGGGCGCTCTCGCGCTACAAGATGCGCACGGCCAAATCCACCATCACCGCGCAGGTCACGAGCAACGAAAAGGAAAAATGGTTCTCGCTGGACATCACTGTGGACTACGAGGGCCAGTCCCTGCCGCTCGAAAAGATCTGGAAGGCCTGGGCGCGCGGCAAGCGCTATGTCCAGCTCAAGGACGGTTCCTATACGAGCCTGCCCGAAGCATGGCTGGAAAAGCTCTCCCACAAGCTCACGGCCCTGGGGCTGGACCCGAACAAGCCGCCGCAGCAGAAGTTCAAGCAGTTCGAGGCCCCGGTGCTGGACAGCCTGCTGGAAGATCTGCCCGGCGCCACTACGGATTCGTTCTGGAACAAGTTGCGCGAAAAGATCCGTTCCTTCCGCGAGGTGCGGCCCATTGCGCCCCCCAAGGGACTCAACGCCTCCCTGCGCGGCTATCAGGTCCAGGGGCTTTCCTATCTCAATTTTCTCTCCGAATATGGCTTCGGCGGCATCCTCGCCGACGAGATGGGCCTGGGCAAGACCGTCCAGACGCTGGCATTCATCCAGTATATGGTGGAAAGCCACCCCAAGGGTCCCAATCTCATCGTGGTGCCCACGTCGGTCCTGCCCAACTGGGAGCGCGAGGCGGAAAAGTTCGTGCCCAAACTGCGGCGGCTCATCATCTATGGCACGCGCCGCGAAGGCATGTTCAAGCATATCGGTGACTCTGACCTCATCATCACCACCTATGCCCTGCTCCGGCGCGATCTTGAGGAGATCGAGAAGCACGAGTTCAATACGGTCATCCTGGACGAAGCCCAGAACATCAAAAACCCCAATACCATCACGGCCCGCGCTGTCCGCAGGATCAACGCGCGCATGCGCCTTTGCCTCTCGGGCACGCCCATCGAGAACAATCTTTTCGAGCTTTGGTCACTCTTTGAATTTCTCATGCCCGGTTTTCTCGGTTCACAGCATGCGTTCCAGCGGGGCATCGTCAAACCCATCAAGGACGGCGACGCCGAAACCCTTGAGTATCTGCGTACGCGCGTGCGTCCCTTCATCCTCCGGCGCACCAAGGCCGAAGTAGCCAAGGATCTGCCCCCCAAGGTGGAGAGCGTCACCTGCTGCGCCCTGGAAGAGGCCCAGGCCGAACTGTATTCCGCCCTGGCGCGCAAGCTGCGCGCCCAGGTGCTGGCCGATGTGGATGAAAAGGGCCTTGCCAAAAGCCAGATGTCCATCCTCGATGCCCTGCTCAAGCTGCGCCAGATCTGCTGCCATCCGCGCCTGCTCAAGATGGATCTGCCCGGCTTCTCCAACAATCTGCCGTCCGGCAAGTTCGACGCCTTCAAGGACATGGTTTCGGAAATCGTGGAAGGGGGACACAAGGTGCTCGTCTTTTCGCAGTTCGTCCAGATGCTGCATATCATCCGGCAGTGGCTGGAATTTTCCCAGATGCCCTTCTGCTATCTTGACGGCGCGAGCAAGGACCGTTTCGAGCAGGTGGACAGGTTCAACAACAGTCCCGACATCCCCATCTTCCTTATCTCGCTCAAGGCGGGCGGCACCGGACTCAACCTCACTTCGGCGGACTATGTCATCCACTATGACCCATGGTGGAACCCGGCTGTGGAGAGCCAGGCGACGGACCGCACCCACCGCATCGGCCAGACACGGCAGGTCTTTTCCTACAAGCTCATCTGCCAGAACACTGTGGAGGAAAAGATCCTCAAACTCCAGGAGGCCAAGCGCGGCGTGGCCGAGGCCATCATTCCCGGCCAGGATACCTGGAAATCCCTTACGCGCGAAGATCTGGAGATGCTCTTTGATGTGTAGCCGCCCGCAGGCATCCCGGAGCAAAAGAAAGGGCGTGCCGGAAAGTTCCGGCACGCCTGAAAACGCGACAGAAAAAGCGCAGGGTCAGGCAAGCGCCTTCACGGCGGCGAGCACGGCGGCGTAGTCCGGCTCGCTGGTCATTTCCGGCACCAGCTGGCTGTAGGCCAGGGTCCCGTCAGGGGCCACCACAAAGACGGCGCGCGCGAGCAGCCGCAGTTCCTCAATGAGCACGCCATAGGCGCGGCCAAAGCCGGCGTCCCTGTAATCCGAAAGCGTCTCCACGGCGTCGGCGTTGGCGGCGCCGCACCAGCGGGCCTGTGCGAAGGGCAGGTCGCGGCTCACGGCGACAATACGCACCCTGTCGGACAGTTTGGCCGCCTCGGCGTTGAAGCGGCGCATTTCCAGATCGCAAACCGGGGTATCCAGAGACGGCACGCAGGCCAGGACCAGGATCTTGCCGGCAAAATCCTTGAGGCCGCGCGCACTCAAATCATTGGCAACGAGAGTGAAATCCGGGGCCGGAGCGCCGATTTTGGGCAGATCGCCAACCAGATGGAGAGGATTGCCCTGAAACGTTACTGTAGGCATATCTGTTCCTCGATTATACTTAAAGTTTTTCTTGAGGTTTGAAAAAACACGCCGCCACCGGCGTTTTTGCAGGCTGCCCAGGTGCCGGGGCATGTCAAGCGCGTCTCCGGCCACTCTGGAGATCACGCCCAGACGAGCGCGCACCATTCGCCATCGACCACACGCCGGGCACTGGGCAGGCCCTGCGCCCGATAGGCGGCTTCCACCGCGTCGGCCTGACGCTCCAGCAGACCGGAGAGCACAAGGCAGCCATCCGCCGCCCGCGCGGCGGCAAGCGGAGCGGCCATCTCCATGAGGGGACGGGCAAGGATGTTCGCCAGCACCAGGTCAAAACGGCGACCGGCCGCTTGCTCCACGCCACCTTCCGCAACTTCGAAGACAGCGGCATCCGTGCGGTTGAGTTCCCGGTTTTCCCGGGCATTGCTCACTGCCAGCGGATCGATATCCAGGCCCAGGCCGCTGAGTCCGCTCCTGGCGCAGGCGATCCCCAGAACACCGGAACCTGTGCCGAGATCGAGAAAATGCCCACCGGGCGCCACGCGCCCGCTGTCCAGCAACTCGCTCAGCACGCGCAGGCACAGGGCCGTGGTGGCGTGATGCCCGGTGCCGAAGGCGCTCTTGGGTTCGATGATGATCGGTGTACGGTCCGCGAAATCGCCGCCCTCCGCCAGCCATGGCGGCAGGACGACAAAACGCGAGCCGCACATGACCGGCGTGAAAAACTGCCGCCACGCAGCCAGCCAGTCCTGCCGTTCCACGCGTTCCAGAGTGGTGTCGGCCCGGGGGGCGGTGGCCCGGAGCCGATCCTGCAGGCGGAGCAGATGCTCTTCCGATTCGCAGTGGACGGTAAACCGGGTTTCCCCGCCGGGAAGACTCTCCTCCTCCCAGCCGAATGCTGCATGCAGGGCGAGGAGACCGCTCACGCGGTCGAAATCGTCATCCTCGGCCACAATGCCCAGCCGGAACAGCGCAGGCGTGTCCGCATCGTCCATTTTCCTTCCTCCCACTTCCGTTTTTTGTTTGCAGGATGCTTCCTGACGCCGCGAATGGCAAGGCATTGATTAACACCCCGAGCCGCTGTAGGCTCCTGCCCGATGTCACCCCTTGCGGGTGCCAAAACGCAAAGGAATCCCCATGCCCTGCGCCCCCGACACCAATGGTCCCGCAGCCGGTCCAGACTGCGGCGCATCGGAGCTTGACCGCCTGCTGGCGGAGATCCGCACCCGCTTCGCTGTGGAGTTTGAGCCGCTTCAGGTGGACGATGGCACGCTGGATGTGCTCAGCGTGCGTGACATGCCCCGCCATCTGGACGCCCTGCTGCGCCATGGCGCCATCCGCGATCCCCTGCGCGACCTGCCGCTCTGGGCCAAGGTCTGGCCCGGGTCCTTCGTTCTTGGCCGTTTTCTCCGCACGCAGGGACCGGAGGGCAAACGCCTGCTGGAGATCGGCGCGGGATGCGCCATTTGCAGCATGGTGGCGGCGCGCTATGGCTTTGCACACATTGTGGCGAGCGACAACATGCCCGAGGCGCTTTCCTTTGCCAGGGCAAATGTGTTGCGCAATCATCTTGAGGATCGCATCGAGGTGCGCCATCTGGATGTCACCACGCCGGGGAAGGATATGCGCTTTCCCGGGGGATTCGACATCATCGCCGCGTCAGAGCTGCTCTACCTCGACGATCTGCACCGGCCACTGCTGAAATTTCTCGACCGCCATCTGGCCCCCGGCGGGAAAGCCCTGTTCTGCACCGACCTTGCGCGCGCCAAGCCGCGTTTCGCCAAACTGGCGGCGAAGTCCTTTGCTGTGCGGGAAGGCAATATCGGCGTCAAAAGCCGCGATGCCGAGGGGGCGGAGCAGCGCCGGATCTACAGCATCTGCATTCTGGAGCGGCCATGACGGCGCCGGGCATCGTTCTCGCTTCCTGCCCCAAGGCCTACACGAAGGACCTGGACAAAGCCGTAAGCCCCGTCGTCACGGTGCAGCGCGTGCGCTCACGCCTTGCCGCGACAGGTCTTGATGTCGTCGCCGGCACGCGCCGCGTGGATGTGGGGAGGCTCGGCATACCGGTCTATCTCGGCCTGTGCGGCAAGGACGCCCGGGCGATCATGCCCGCGCGCAAGCAGATGGGCAAGGGATCCTCCGAAGAGCAGGCCCTGGCCTCGGCGCTCATGGAGGTGATGGAGCGTTTTGCCTTTTTCAGTTTCTGGGAACGGCAGGGAAACGCCTTCACCGGCACCTGGAGCGAGGCGGAAGACCGCTTCGGCGGAGGACTCCTGCCCCTGGAAGACATCCTGCGTTCCGTTGACGACGCCGTGCCTCTTGCCAGTGCCCGGAAACTCATGGATCTTGCACGCTGGCAGTTCCATCCGGCCACCCACCTGCGCAGCGGCCGCACCGTCTGGCTTCCGCTGGACTGGTTCCGTCTGCTGGGTGAATTCAATGGCTCCTCCGCCGGCAACAGCGTGGAGGAATCCCTGCTTCAGGGGCTGAGCGAACTTGTGGAGCGCCATGTCTGCTGCCGCGCCGACAGGGAGCGCCCCACCCTGCCCACCATTGCGGCCGACACCTGCCGGGACGATGTTCTGCGCGGCCTGCTCGACGCCTTTGCCCGCGAGGGCATCCGCCTCGTCCTCAAGGATCTGTCGTTCGGCATGCCGCTTCCCACCGTGGGCGCCCTGGCGTGGGACCCGGCCACCTTCCCCGCCAGTTCGGAGATCGTCTTTACGGCAGGGACGGCCTCTTCACCGGCCAAGGCCGCCATCCGCGCCGTCACCGAAGTCGCCCAGCTCGGCGGAGATTTTTGCACCGGGTCCTGCTATGAAGCTTCGGGCCTGCCCAAGTTCACGGAACCCGCGCAGGCTCGGTGGCTGCTGGACGGTCCGGCCATCCCGCTGCACAGTCTGCCCTCGGTGGAGGCGCACGACATCCGCGACGAACTCCTTGCCGCCATCGACGGGCTGGCGCCACTGGAGACCTACGCGGTGGAAATGACCCATCCGGACCTCGGCATCCCGGCGCATTATACCATTGTGCCCGGTCTTCAGTTCCGGGAGCGGGACAGGAACCAGAGCCTCGGCCTTTTCGTGGGGCGCAGGCTCGCGGAAACCTGTGACGAGGAGACGGCCGAACGGGGACTTGCCGCACTGGCGGAAGTCTGCCCCGGGGCGCACTTCCTGCCCTTCTTCCAGGGCATCCTGGCCTTGCGCCGCGATGCACCCGAGCGGGCGCTCGGACACTTCCTCGCCGCCCTTCCGCTGCAACCCGATGCGGACGCGGCCGGGTTGGCCGCCTTCTACGCGGGCTACGCGGAAACCGTGCGCGGCCGCTGGGCCGAGGCCGTGCCCCTGCTCGGGCAGGCCGTCCGCTCCTGCCCGGAGATGAAGGAATACGGCAACCTGCTCGGCGTTTCCCTGTACAGGACCGGGCGGTACGCCGAAGCTGCCGCCGCCTTTGAGGCGGTGCTCAGGCTGGACAAAGGCTCCGCCATGGATCGGGCCAATCTCGGCGTCTGCCACAAGTTCCTCGGCAATCTGGCGGAGGCGCGCCGGGAATTGCAGGCCGCGCTGGAACTTGATCCGTCCCTGGACTTCGCGCGCGCGCATCTGGCGGAACTGGAAGAAGGCGACGCCACCGGAGCGCAGGATGGCCTTCCGTAACTTTCAGGAAATCCGGAGCCATCTGGACGCGCTGGGCATGTTCCATATGGACCTGGGCCTTGACCGCATGCGGCGGACACTGGCGGCTCTTGGTCTGGAGCGCCCCCCCTTCGTGATCGCCCAGGTGCTCGGCACCAACGGCAAGGGTTCCACCTCCGCCTTTCTGGCCGGACTGTGCACAACGCATGGCTGCCGCGTTGGCCTCTATACTTCGCCGCATTTCGTTTCTCCCGAGGAGCGCATCCGCGTCAATGGACGTCCCGTTCCCGGAGAAACCTGGCCGGAGCCGGCCAACAGCATCATGACCAGGGCGTGCGGCGACAGCCTCACCTATTTTGAATTTCTCACGGTCCTTGCGCTCCTGATGTTCCGGGAGGCACGCGTGGATGTAGCCATCCTGGAGGCGGGGCTTGGCGGCCGCAGCGACGCCACCACGGCCGTGCCCGCGGATCTGCTGTGCTACACGCCCATTGCCATGGATCATGCGGCCGTGCTCGGCCCGACGCTGGCGGACATCGCCCGCGACAAGGCGGCAGCCATCCGCGGCCGGGCGCCTGTCTGCACGGCTCCCCAGTTTCCGGCGGCGCGGGAGGCCCTTGCTGCGGCCGCGCGAACGCGGGGAGCGGTCCTCGCGCCCGCTGCCCCCCTGCCGGAAGAATGGCTCCCGCGTCTCGGTCTTGCCGGTGAACATCAGCTGGGCAATGCGGGCCTTGCGCTGGCCGCATGGCAACGGCTGGCGCCGCTGCTCGGCAGACGCGCCGACGATGCCCGCGCCCAGGCGCTGGGGCTGACAACGGCCTTTTTGCCCGGCCGTCTCCAGCGTGTACCGCGCGCAGCCGGGCATCCCGCCCTTCTGCTTGACGGCGCCCATAATCCGCACGGCATGCAGGCGCTCCTGCGGAGCCTCTTCCCTTCCCGGCAGACAGCATGCCGCCGGTCGCCCATGCCCCGGGCCATCATTTTCTCCTGTCTCGGCGACAAGGACTGGCGCACTTCGGCCACCATGCTCACGCGCCGCTTTCCGCAAACCCCCGCCTTCATCCCGGCCCTGGAAAATCCGCGCGCCGGCGATCCCCATGCGATCGCCGCCTGCTGGAACGTCCACGCGCCCGGCATGGCAAAAGCCCTGACCGGCCCGGATGCGCTGGCCCGGGCGCTGGACGCGGCGGCCGGGTTCTGCGGCGCGGACCACGACATGGCGCTCATGACCGGCTCCCTCTATCTGCTCGCAGAATTTTTTGCCCGCTATCCCCGGCTTCTGGAACCCCCTTTTTCACCTTCCGCAACGGAGGATCAGCCATGAAAAACGAACTTGCCTACCATGCTCCCAACGCCTGGGAGCGCTATGCAACAGCCCGCAAGGACATCCAGGCGCTTGCCGGACGGTATCTCGACTTTCTCAGCCGCTGCAAGACCGAACGGGAGACCATCGCCTACGCGCAGGAACGCCTCGCCGAAGCCGGTTTTGGCGAAGACTTCGCCGCAGGCCGCGTCATGCGACCACTGCGGGGCAAGGCGTTGTTCGCGGCGCGGCGCGGGAGCCAGCCGCTGGAGGAGGGCCTTGCCCTCATCGCCGCCCATGCGGACAGCCCCCGGCTTGACTTCAAGCAGCATCCGCTGGTGGAACAGCCGGGTGTCGTCCAGGCCAAGACGCACTACTACGGCGGTATCCGCAAATACCAGTGGCTTGCGCGTCCGCTGGCGCTCCACGGCGTCATCATCCGTGAAAACGGCGAGCGGGTGGATGTGAGCATCGGCGAAAAACCGGGAGAACCCGTCTTCTGCATCGCCGACCTTCTGCCGCATCTGGCGCAGAAACAGGCCGGCCAGAAACTCAGTGAGGCCTTTGAAGCCGAAAAGCTCAACGTCATCCTCGGCCATGCGCCGGAGGCTTCCGGTCGCGGACGTTCCCGGCGGCCCACGGGGGACGGGGCGAAGGACGGCGACCTCAAGGAGGCGCTGCTCCGGCTGCTGTACAAAAAATACGGCATCAACGAGGAGGACCTCATCACCGCCGAGCTTCAGGCCGTGCCCGCCGGGGCCGCGCGCTTTGTGGGCCTGGACCGGGCGCTCCTCGGCGGGTATGGGCAGGATGACAGGATCTGCGTCTTTGCCGCGCTGGAGGCACTGCTGCGCGCGGACGACGCCGCTTCGCGGCCGCTTGCGGTGATCCTCTGGGACAAGGAGGAGATCGGCTCCGACGGCGCCACAGGCGCGGCCTCCCGTTTCTTCCAGTACTGCGTGGAGGATCTTGCGACTGCCTGGGCTTCGGGGGTTTCGGCCTCGCATGTGCTGCTGAACAGCCGCGCCCTTTCCGCCGATGTGCAGGCGGCCCTGGACCCGGACTTTCAGGATGTGCATGAAAAGCAGAACGCCGCCCTGATCGGGCATGGACCCTGCTTTTCCAAGTTCACTGGTTCCCGGGGAAAATATGGCGCCAGTGAAGCGGACGCGGAGTTCTTTGCCGAGTTGCGCGGTATTTTCAACGCCCGCAACATCCCGTGGCAGGCTGCGGAGCTTGGCAAGGTGGATCTTGGCGGCGGCGGCACAGTGGCGCTTTTTCTCGCGGCCTATGGCATGCGGGTTATCGATCTGGGACCCGCCCTGCTCTCCATGCACAGCCCCTTTGAACTGGCGAGCGCCGCCGACCTGTACGCCACCGTGGAGGCATACCGCGCCTTTTTTGAAGCCTGAGCCTGCGGAGCTGTCCCGGAAAGGCCGAAACGACGAACTCCACCTCCGGAACGCACATTCCCTCGTTGACGCCTGGACGGCCAGCGTGGATCTGTGCGTTCCGCAAATGTCGTCCGCGCTTCACCGCTGCCCGCGCGGGCGCCACTCACAGGCGCGCGCCGCCGGTGTTCCCAGCGCGGCGCCCACGCGACGCGCCAGGTGGGCGGGTTCGGCGGGCAGCTCCGCATCCGCCCGCAAATGGGCATGCAGACTGCCCATGAGCGAACCAACATCATCATGCTGCTCCTGATGGCCGCAGCCGCTCAAAAGCCAGCGGCTGCGGCCATGAAGCACCCGATGCGTGGAGTGGAGGATGCGCTCGCGCATGCTGAGTTCCATGCGCCAGGTCCCCTTGGGGGTGTGCAGCAGGAGCGCGTTGGTGGCTGTCTCGATGCGGTACCCGGGGGGGGAATCCGCAAGGCGCAGCAGATCCTCCACCCCGGCCCGCAGCAGAGCCAGATGTTCAGCCGCCGGAACCTGTTTTTGTTCCTCAGCGAGCCGGCGTTCGCCTGTGCGGATACGCTCAAGGAATTTCCGCCGGTCATCGTCCAGTGTCCGCAGCCCGTGGCGCATGAGCCGGAAGCAAAAAATCAGGGCCGCAAACATGACGGACCCGGCGGCCACCCAGCCGAAGAGGCTCATGTTCCATCTCCTGGCGGCAATACGCGTTCAGACGGCAAACGTTCCGCTTCCATTTCGGCGTGGCGCCTTTCCCGTTTCGGGCACTTCGCTGCCATCATTTCGCGTCCGGAACACGCTCTGGACGCTGCTTCAGCCGTTGTGACGCAGGAAGCTACGGCTGAAGACAGCAATTGGTTAACGCAACAGGCAGTCAACGCAACCGCTGTCGCTCTCCGTAAGCAGGCAAAGCCTGCTAACGGCTACCGCCATCGGCGCGGGCGCCAGCTCCCGCTGTCGCCAAAAAACGTGATTTTTGGCTCATTCACGGCGCTTTTCGCGTCGCGCCAGACTCTCGTCTGGCGTTGGAAGCCATTCCCTACGAAATAGGAAATGACTTCTAAACACCGCGCGTGCGCGCATAGTGGTTGATGAGGCAGCCATCCAGAAGGATCTGGCGCTCCCCCTCGCTCAAATCCCGCAATGACAGGACCACCTGCTCGGCCCAGGGTTGCTTTTCCGCGGCCGTATGCACCAGCGCGGCAAGCAGCGTTGCCTCTCCGCCCGCAACAGCGGCGCGCACATGGGGCAGGAGGAGGAAATCGCCGGGCTTCAGGGCGCGCGCCATGTCCGCATCCACAAGAAACGGCAAAATGCCCCAGTTGATGAGGTTGGAACGGTAGCGCTTGGTCGCGTACTCCACGGCGAGGTTGGCCCAGCCGCCGAGGACCTTCTGGCAGGAAGCCGCCTGCTCGCGCGCGGAACCGTCGCCCGGCCTGAGGGCGAAAACGAGCGAACCGATGCCCACCCGACGCAACGGCTGTGGTCCGGAAAGCATGGCACCCACTTCCGGTTGGCCGGTGCAGACATCCACAAGGGCGCGCACCCTGGCAACGGCCTCCGCGTCATCCGGGTTGGCGAGCCGCGCGCGCTCCAGCGCCCGGGCGGCCTTGGCGCGGCCCACATAGGCCGGGTCCTTCCGGGAAAGCGTGAACTCGGAAAGGCGCTGCGGATTGGAACGCAGAGACGACGTTTCGCCCGAGGGGATCAACTCGTCAGTGGTGGTGACGGGGTCGGTGATGACGCTTGCCACCTCAAGGACCAGATGCTCCGGCAGCGGCGATATTTCCGGCCAATCGGCGATATTGGGTCCAAAAACAAGCTCGGTCTCCGGTTCGGCATGCCCAAAGCCGTTGTACACGCGCCGTTCGTAGATCTCGGGGTTAAAGTGATACTTGAGGTCGACACGAAGGTCCGGCGAATCCCAGTCCAGCGCGGTGGCCGGCGTGAGGCGCCCCCCGTTGGCCGCCGTGGCGGCGATGGAGCGCGCGTCCATGAGCGCCACCGCCGCGATCTGCCCCTCGCCGGGCTTGGAA
Organism: uncultured Desulfovibrio sp.; assembly: GCF_910584445.1. GTDB lineage: Bacteria > Desulfobacterota > Desulfovibrionia > Desulfovibrionales > Desulfovibrionaceae > Desulfovibrio. The sequence continues at coordinate 172,193 of NZ_CAJUBO010000002.1, read as the reverse complement.
CCTTCGCGATTGGGAAAGTTGCGCGTGGAGTGCCGGAGCGAGAGTGCCCCGTGGGCCGGAGTATCCCCGGCGCCGAAACAGGGACCGCAAAAGGCGGTTTTGACGATGGCCCCCAGGGTCATGAGCCGTTCGGTGGCTCCGTTGTTCACGAGCGCCACGGCCTGCGGCACGCTTGCCGGATAGACGGAAAAACTGAATGCGGGATTGGCCTTCTTCCACGTTCCCAGAATGGCCGAGGCCATGCTGATGTTCTCAAACGTACCGCCCGCGCAGCCGGCAATGATGCCCTGGTCGGCGACCACGCCGCCCTCGCGGACCTTGGAGCGCAGGCGAAGACCTTTGCCCGCCTCGCCGAAGAGCCGCACGGCCTCCTCTTCCACCTCGCCCAGAAGTTCATCGGCATGAGCCGCCACCTCGGCCACGGTGTGGACATTGCTGGGGTGGAACGGCAGCGCGATCATGGGTTCCACGGCCGAAAGGTCGATGCGGACAAGGCCGTCGTAGCAGGCCGCCCCTTCCAGACGCAGCTCCTTGTAGGCCGCCGCGCGGCCATGCAGGGCGAGCCATTCGCGCACCTTGCCATCCGTGCGCCAGATGGACGACAGGCAGGCGGTTTCCGTGGTCATGACATCCACGCCGCAGCGGAAATCCACGGACAGGGCATCCACACCGGGACCCATGAATTCAAGCACCTTATTCTTGACGAACCCATCCTTAAAGACGGCGCCGATGAGCGCCAGCGCCACATCCTGGGGACCGACACCGGGCGCGGGCGCTCCCTCGAGCCACACGGCCACCACTTCGGGCGCGGCCACGTCCCAGGTCTTGCCGAGCAGTTGCTTGACGAGTTCCGGGCCACCCTCGCCCACGCCCATGACGCCCAGCGCGCCATAGCGGGTATGGCTGTCCGAACCGAGGATCATGCCGCCGCACTCGGTCATCATCTCGCGCATGTACTGGTGGATGACCGCCAGATGCGGCGGCACGAAAATGCCGCCATACTTCCGGGCGGCGGCCAGGCCGAAGATATGGTCATCCTCGTTGATGGTGCCGCCTACCGCGCAAAGGCTGTTGTGGCAGTTGGTGAGCACATAGGGCAGCGGAAATTCCCCGAGGCCCGAGGCGCGGGCGGTCTGGATGATGCCCACATAGGTGATGTCGTGCGACGCCAGGGCATCGAACCGCACATGCACCTGCCCGTCATGCGGTGCGCCCGGAAGCTGGTGTGCCGCAAGGATACGCGCGGCCAGCGTGTTGCGCGCGGCGGCGCCAAGATCGATGCCCCTGGCCTGCGCTTCGGCGGCGCTCAGGAGCGTTCCTTCATCGATGACGGTCTTTTCGGCGGAACAGCGGATCATGGAGATCTCCTTTTAACGGATCATGGAACCGTCAGAGCCGGTCTGCCTGGGCTGCGGCAAGCCTGATGCCGAAGGCCAGGAAGACCGTGCCCGTCAGGCGGTGCAACCAGCGTTGAAAACGGGGATTCCCGAACGCCCTGCGCGCGCGGCCCAGAACCTGCGCGAGAAACAAAAACCAGACGAGACAGAGCACGGCATTGATGGTACCCATTTCCAGCAGTTGCAGCGTGGGAGGAATATCCTGCACCATAAACTGCGGCAGCAGGGTAAGGAAAATCAGGACGGCCTTGGGGTTGAGGGCATTGGCAAGAAACCCCTGCCTGAACGCGCGGCGCAAGGGAGCGCGCCGCCGGGACTCTTGTACACCGGCATGTATCTCCACCTTTGCCGTGGATATGGAACTCTGTCGAAATGCCTGGATGCCCAGCCAGCAAAGATAGGCCGCCCCCAGGTATTTGAGCAGCGCGAAGAGCAAGGCCGAGGTGGCGATAATGGCCGAAATCCCGGCAATGGCGAACGCCGTGTGCATGCACATGCCCAAGGCCACGCCGCAGGCGGCGGCTTTCCCCGCGGACGCTCCGTCCAATAAGGCCACCCGGCTCACGAGCGCAAAGTCCGGGCCGGGCAGAATGACGAGCAGAGCCAGGGTGGGAACGATGAGAAGCAGATTTTCCAGCGGCAGCATGCATCCCCCGCGCGGAAATCGGAAAAATGCTCTAGAGATTTTCGCCGATGATCTCTCCGAATTCGCGGCAGCCCACCACCCGGCTGCCCGGAACCTGAGCGGCCAGATCCTCGGTGACGGCCTTGCCCGCAATGGCCTTTTCCACCGCCGCGCGGATGCGCTTCGCAGCGGCGGGAACGCCCAGATGCTCCATGAGCATGGCGCCGCACAGGATGAGACTGCCGGGATTGGCCCTGTCCTTGCCGGCAATGGCCGGAGCGGTACCATGCGTGGCCTCGAAAAACGCCAGGGAATCGGACATGTTCACGCCCGGCGCAAGGCCGAGACCGCCCACCTGGGCCGCGAGCGCATCCGAAATATAGTCGCCGTTGAGATTGGGCGTGGCGAGCACGCTGTATGCCTCGGGCCGGAGCAACGCCTCCTGGAACATGGCGTCCGCGATGCGGTCCTTGACCACAAGGCGGCCGGGAACGGCGTCTTTTTCGGTACAGGTCAGGTCCGCAAATTCTTCCGCCGCCACATCATAGCCCCACTGACGGAACGCGCCCTCGGTGAACTTCATGATATTGCCCTTGTGGACCAGGGTCAGGCTGGGGCGGCCCGTATCCAGGGCGTACCGCAGGGCGCGGCGCACGAGCCGCTTGGAACCGGACTCCGTCATGGGCTTGATGCCGATGGCGGCATCGTCGGCGATGCGCGTCACGCCAAGGCTGTCGCGAAGAAACTCCGCAAGTTTCCGCGCCTCGGGCGTGTTCGCGGCAAATTCCACGCCGGCATAGACATCTTCGGTGTTTTCCCGAAAGATGACCATGTCCACCCGTTCCGGGTGCTTCACCGGCGTTTCCAGCCCCTCGAAATGCCGTACAGGACGGATACAGGCGTACAGATCGAGTCCCTGGCGCAAGGCCACGTTGAGGCTGCGGATGCCCGTGCCGACGGGGGTGCCCAACGGTCCCTTGATGGCGATTTCCGCGCCGCGCAGGGCCGCAAGCGTGCTCTCGGGCAAGGGAGTGCCCTCTGCCGCGCGGGCTTTTTCCCCGGCGAGAAGTTCCCGCCAGTCGAGCCGCAGGTCGGATTCCGCTGCCAGGGCGGCGTCGATCACCGGCCGTGCCGCGCGCCAGATTTCCGGCCCGATGCCGTCGCCTTCGATCCAGTAGAGAGTCTTGCGCATGACGTTTTTCTCCAGAGCCTCACGGCCCGTTGGGGGTCTCAGAGCATTTTCCTCAGGTTTCGCTGCCTCCATTCCGGAGGAAAAGCGTGGTTTTCCGCCTTAGTACGGCGCGGGCGTCTGCTTCCGCATCCGCCAGAGCGTTTCCGCAATTTCCTTGCGAAAACGCTCTAGTCGTTGGCCGTATCTTCGCCGTCCTCGCCTCCGACCACCTCGAGCCGGAGCGCGCGGGCGCGCTTGAGCAGCTGCTCCAGCTGGATATCGCCGCTGAGCACGCCCACGATCCTGTCATTCTCATCCGTAACCGCGCAGGAAACGGTGATGACGAGCTTGGACGTGAAGTGGGACTGGTACACATCCATGATATGGAGGTCACCGGTCTGCATGGGCATCTTGAACCATTCGCGTTCGGAAAAATCGTAACCGGCGTGGAGGGCCGAGTAGCTGGCGGCGTATTCCGAGTCCGCAATGGCGGAACAGCGCATCCGCCCCTCCGCATCCGTGAGGCAGCAGAACTGGATGAAGGGATATTCGCCCACAAAGGCGTTCAGCGCGGCGCAGGCTTCGGCATCCAGCCGGCTCAGGACAGCGCTGCGCGCCAGCCGGAGGATGAGGTGGGCCGCCAGTTCGCCGGCGAGCTTCTTCATGCGGTCGAACTCGGTGGCAAAAAGCTCGGGCATGTGCTGCTGCACGAGGGATTCCATCTCCTCGTGGGAAAGGCTCGTCGTGCGGCCGCTGTCCGCATAGAGGGCCATGATGGCGTCGTAGATCCTGCCCACGGCGGGATGCTTCTTGGAGACCTGGCGCTCCCGGGGAAGATCGAGACTCGTGTTGATCCAGTAGGCCACGCCCGAACGGCCCGTCTTGTCCGTGACGATGATGGGCACCGGGCGCCCGAGCAGGCGCTTCGTGTCGAAGATATTGTAGATCTCCTCGTTCTTCGCCAGGCCGTCGGCATGGACGCCCGCGCTGGTGGCATTGAAATCGCGCCCCACAAAGGGATAGTTGGGCGGGATGCGGTACTCAAGCTCGCGTTCGAAAAAGTCCGCCACTTCGCTGAGTACCGTGGTGTCCGCGGCGGCGTCGTCGCCCGTGAGGGAGATATACTCGATAAGCAGGGCTTCCAGCGGCGTATTGCCCGTGCGTTCGCCAAAGCCGAAAAGCGTGCTGTTCACGGCGCCGCAGCCATAGAGCCAGGCCGTGACGCCATTGGCGAGGGCCATATGGAAATCATTGTGACCGTGCCACTCCAGCCATTCGCCGGGAACGCCGGCCTCGTCGGTAAACGCCCGCACGATGCGCTGCACCGAACGGGGCAACGCCGCGCCGGGCCACGGCACGCCATAGCCCATGGTGTCGCAGAGGCGGATCTTGACGGGCATGCCGCTCTGGCGCGAAAGCTCCATGAGCCGCTGCGCCAGCGGCAGGCAAAAGCCGTAGATGTCCGCGCGGGTGACATCCTCAAAGTGGCAGCGCGGAATGATGCCCCATTCCAGCGCCTGGGAGGCAAGCTCCGTGTACATTTCCATGGCCTGCCGCCGTGTCTTCCCGAGCTTGAGGAAGATGTGGTAGTCCGAAACGCTGGTGAGCATGCCGGTCTCGTCGAATTCCATGTCCCGCGCGAGCTTGAGATCGTCGCGATTTGCCCGTATCCAGGCCGTGACGCGGGGGAAGCGGTAGCCGCGCGCGCGGCACACCTCCACACATTTGCGGTCACGCGGGGAGTACAGAAAAAACTCCGACGCCGCAATAAGCCCGGTCTTTCCGCCCAGCCGGTGGAGAAAGTCGAACATCCGCGCGACCTGGCGCACGGTATAGGGGGGACGCGCCTGCTGGCCGTCGCGGAAGGTCGTGTCCGTAATACGCATCTGCGCTGCCGGACGCGGCGCAAGGAGCACCTCGTCAAAGGAGGTGCGGCAAATGCTCGTGTAGGGGAAGAGGTCGCGGAACAGGCGCGGCTGTTCTGTTTCCTGAAGCGAAAGGGGGCGATCGCCGCCCGCGTGGTGGATGATGCTCATGAAGGTTTCCTGCGCGTTGCCGCCCCGGGTCCTTCCGGGACGGTACTGTTCTGGAATCCCGGACATATATCCTGTTCGCCCCGTGCCGTCCAGCATCACGGCACTCCGTCGCCGGCGGCTCCGCGCGTCTTGTCTTGCGGGCCACCCTGGGATATTTTGCGGGCTGCCACCCCGGTTGCCGCTGCCGTCGCCGGCTTCCAGCGCCCGTTGGGCGGTCGCCGCAGGCGTCCCCGGCCCGCGTTCCGCACAAGAATTCCGGAGCAGTCATGAAAACGGAAACCCAGTGTCTCCACGCCGGTTATACCCCGAAAAACGGGGAACCGCGTGTTCTTCCCGTTGTCCAGAGCACGACCTTCACCTATGATTCCACCGCCGAAGTGGCCCGGCTTTTCGATCTGGAGGAAACGGGCTTTTTTTATTCCCGCATCGGCAATCCCACCGTGGACGCAGTGGAGAAAAAAATCGCCGCGCTCGAGGGCGGCGTGGGCGCGCTCTGCACCTCCTCGGGCCAGGCGGCCGTCCTGCTTGCCGCGCTCAACCTCGCGCGCTGCGGGGATCATATCGTCAGCGCCGCGAGCATTTACGGGGGAACGCACAATCTTTTCGACGTGACGCTTCGCCGTTTCGGCATCGAGACCACGTTTGTGGACCAGGATGCCTCCGATGAAGAACTCGCGCGCGCCTTTCGCCCCACCACGCGCCTTGTCTATGGCGAGACCCTCGCCAATCCGGCCCTGAGCGTGCTGGATATCGAGCGGTTCGCCCGCCTCGCGCATGCGCGCGGCCTGCCGCTTCTGGTGGACAATACCTTCGCCACCCCCGTCCTCTGCCGCCCCATGGCCTTCGGCGCCGACATCGTCATCCACTCCACCACCAAGTACATGGACGGCCACGCCGTCCAGCTCGGCGGCGCCATCGTGGACAGCGGCAATTTCGACTGGCGTTCGGGCGCGTTTCCGGAATTTACCGAGCCGGACCCCTCCTATCACGGCCTTGTCTATGCCGATGCCTTCGGGCGCGCGGCCTATATCGCCAAGGCGCGCGTCCAGCTCATGCGCGATATGGGCTGCTGCCAGACCGCCCAGGGCGCGTTCTACACCAATCTGGGTCTCGAAACGCTGCCCCTGCGCATGCGGCGCCACTGCGAAAACGCCGAAGCCGCCGCCCGCTGGCTCGCGGCGCAAGACAAGGTGGAATGGGTCCGCTATCCGCGTCTTTCCGGTGATCCCTATGCCGCGCTGGCGGAAAAGTATCTGCCTGACGGCGCAAGCGGCGTGGTTTCCTTCTCGTTCAAGGGCGGCCGCGACGCTGGCGCGCGTTTCATCGACGCGCTCAGGCTCATCTCGCTGGAAACGCATGTGGCCGATATCAGGACATCCGTCCTGCACCCCGCCAGCTCCACCCACCGCCAGCTTTCGGACGCGCAACTGGCGGCGGCGGGCATCACGCCGGGCATGGTGCGGCTTTCCGTCGGGCTTGAAGCCTGGGACGACATCCTCGCCGACCTCCAACGCGCCATGGACGCCGCCTAGCCATGCCGGAGCGAGCCACGCCCCGGCGACAGCCCTCCGCGCCCATGGATGCCGAGGGCACGGACATGCGCGCGCGCCTGCGCGCCCTCGCCCGCGTGCCCGAGCACTCCCTGCCGCTCATGACCGCGCTCTCCGGGGGCGCGCCCTTCTGCATCGGACCCTATTTCTTCCTCGCCGCCGAGGACTGGCTCATGGCCGTGGCCTATCCTCTGGAGGGGCGCTACGCCGACACGACCTTTGAAGCATCACTTGAAGAAGCTCTTGACCGCACGGGCGCCACGGCGTGCTGGGCCATCGGCCCGTCACTGCCGTCCCGACTGGCCGCGCATATCGTGGACAGGGACCGCTACCATGTCCTCCCCGCCAGTGCGGACCCGCCGCAACGGCTGCGCGGGCCGGTCGCCAGAGCGGCGGCACAGTTGCGCGTGACGGAGGGCACGGTCTTCACGCCGGAGCACCGCCGGCTCTGGGCCGAATTTCTCGGCCGCGTCCAGCGCGGCGAGGCCGGGAGCATGGCCCCCCATGTGGCCGCGCTCTATGCGCGCACTCCGGAGGCGCTGGCGGAAGCCGGCGGCTCCCTGCGGCTGCTCGACGCGCGGGACGGGGAAGGACGCCTCGCGGCCTGCCTGCTTCTGGACTACGCGCCGGAAAACTTCGTCAGCTATGTGCTTGGCGCGCATTCCCGTTCGCACGCCGTCCCGCATGCCTCGGACCTGCTGTTCGCCGCCATGCTTGAGCGGGCGCGGCAGGCGGGCAAGCGTTTCCTCCATCTCGGCCTGGGCGTCAATGAGGGCATCCTGCGCTTCAAGCGCAAGTGGGGCGCGCGGCCGTCCTTTCCCTATCTCATGGCCCAGTGGACGGAAACATCCCGCCGCGGGTCGTCCGCAGCCCGGGGCGACGGAAGCTCCGCCGCGGATGATGGCAACGTCATCCGGGACCTGGCGCTGGCCTTTCTCCGCGCACCGGCGGAAGCCCCGAAGATCATTGACGACAGGCCGCGCAGCCGCCCCTTTGCCATGCTCTGGCGGGTGGAAAAGGACGGCAGGACCTCATGGGTGGGCGGCACCGCGCACTTTTTCTGCCATTCCTTCGAACCGTCGTTCCGCCGTCTGTTCCGCGAGGTGGATCATGTGCTCTTCGAAGGTCCGCTGGACGAGGGATTCATGGCGGATGTGGACCGCGCGGGCCGCACGCCGCTTCCCGGCGCAACGCCCATCCTGGACATGCTGGAGGAAGCGGAGATCTGCCGTCTGGAACGCGTGGTGCGCGGGCCTGAGGGGATCCTTGCCCGCGCCCTGGGCCTTGAGAGCGCGCGCAAGGTCGATGTGCGCTGGTTCCTTGCCAACGCGCGGCCCTGGTGCGCCTTTTTCAGCCTCTGGACAGCCTTTCTGGAACGGCAGGGCTGGCGCGAGTCCGTGGATATGGAGGCCTGGCGCGTGGCGCACGCCATGGGCAAGAATGTGGTGGGCATGGAAAGCCTTGAGGAGCAACTGGATTCCCTCGGCTCCCTCCCGCCGGAGCGCGTTGTGCGGTTTTTCCGCGCCTGCGGCGGCTGGAAGGCGCTTTCGCGCCAAAACATGCGCGCCTATCTTGCGGGCGACCTTGAAGGCATGATGGGTTCCAGCGCGGAATTCCCCACCCGCACGGAATATGTCATCAGCCGCCGGGATCAGCGCTTCCGGGAACGCATGCGTCCCTACCTTGAAGAAGGCCGCTGCGCGGTCTTCGTGGGGTCCGCGCACATGATCAATCTGCGGCATATGCTCATGGAGGACGGCTTCAGCGTGCGCCAGGCGCCGTTCGGGCTGCTGCCCGCGCTCAGGCTTCGGCTGCGGCGGTTCCGACAGAGCGGGGAGGATGTGGCATGGTAGACGGCACGTTTTCGCCTCTGACGCAGATCACGGCAGCGGCACTGACGCCTGACCAGCTTCTTCCGTATGTGCGCGCCGTTTCCGGGCTGGAGAGCCGCCTCTGCGCGGGGTGCGCGCTCCATCACGGGGGCGGTCACGCGGTGCTCGTGGCCTATCCCGCGGGGAAGCCCACCGACGCCGCTTCCGTTGACGCCGCCGTGGCGGAGGCCCTGACGCTGCCGGGTCTGGAGCGCCTCACGACCATTGCCGCCATCCGGCCGGGCGCGGCCCCGGCGGATGCAGAATGCTCTGAAGACGCCTATTGGTCGCTGCCGTTGCCGCTTGTCCTTCCCGGCGGGCGTCCGGGCGTGAAACTCCGCAACCTGCTGCGCCGCACGGCCCGCGAAACGGTCATTGAGCAGAACGGCGGCGCCGGTTCCTGGACGGGGGAACATGCCGCCCTGGCCGCGGCCTTCATCCGGAAAAAGGGCGAGGCGCTGGATGCGGGAAGCATCCATATCTTCAACAGGCTGGGCGACTATCTCGCCGCCGCGCCCGGGGCGCGCCTCTTTTCGGCGCGCGATGCGGGGGGGCGTCTGCTGGCCTGCGCCATCGGCGACTATTCCTCGTTCACCACGGCCTTTTACATGTTTGCCTTCCGTTCGCCCGCCGCTCCTCCCGGAACGGCGGACGCGCTTCTTGCCGCGCTTGCGGCCGAAGGGGAGGCCCGCGGCCACGGCCTGCTCAATCTGGGCCTTGGCATGGGCGCGGGCGTAAGCTTTTTCAAGAAAAAATGGGGGGCAACGCCCTTTCTTCCCTGCGTGGAAACGAGCTGGACCCCCACGCCGGAAAAACGGCGCGGCTGGTTCTCCAGAATTTTCGGACACTGAACGCAAGGGGGCGCCATGCGCGAAACCGGTACTGAAGCGCCGCACGCCGACGGCGCGGATCTCCGCGACCCGTTGGCTGACCCGGCCTTCCGGGCACCCGGCTTTCTGGAGCGGCTGCGCGAGGCCCTTTTGGGCGCGCAACGGCCGCTGGACTGCCTTCAGGTGGAAGTGACGTCACTCTGTTCCGGCCGCTGCGTCTATTGCCCGCATACCACGGCCGCCGCCACCTGGCGTGGCCGCCATATGCCGGACGCCGTCTTCGCCGCGCTCTGGCCGCTTTTGCGCGGCGCGCAGCGCGCGCACCTCCAGGGCTGGGGCGAGCCGCTCCTCCATCCGCGATTTCTCGACTATGTGGCGCTGGCGCGCCGTGCCGGCTGCGCCGTTTCCAGCACCTCCTGCGGCCTGCGGATGGATGCCGCGCTGGCGCGCAGACTGGCGGAAAGCGGTATGGACCTGCTGGCGTTTTCACTGGTGGGCACGGACGAGACCACCAATGACGCGCGCGCCGGCGTTCCCTTCGCGCGTGTCCGCGAAAGCGTGCGCCTGCTGCGCGCCGCCATACGGGAAACGGGCCAGCCCCCTGACGGAGAGCCGCTGGAGATCCACTTCGCCTACCTGCTGCTTGCCGACAGGATGGATGCCGTGCGCCGCCTGCCGGCGCTCATGGACGAGCTGGATGTGGAAATGACCGTGGTGAGCACGCTGGACTATCTGGCGCTGCCCGATCAGGCGCATCTGGCCTTCGCGCCGCAGGAAACGGAAAAGCTCGTCGCCGCGCGCGACCTTCTGGAAACCGTTGCCGCCGAGGCCGAGACACGGGGACGCATCATCCATTTCGCGCTGCCCGGCGCCGATGCCGTGGCCGATGCCGGCGGCTGCCGCGAGAATGTCGCCCGGAGCTGCTATGTGGATGCGGACGGTAGGCTCTCCCCCTGCGTCTACCTCAATGTGCCGGACAACGCGCCCCCGGCGCCCGCACAGGGGGACGTGGACGCCGTATCACGCGGAGACGGACGGCGCAGGGTCTTTGGCGATGTACGGGCCGAGGCCCCCTGGCGGATCTGGAACAAGCCGGAATTTGCGGACTTTCGCGCGGCCCTGGTCCGGAATGCGCCGGACGCGGCCTGTCTGGGCTGCCCCAAGCGCTTCGAACGCTGAGAGCGCTCTTTCCGCGCCATGCTTCCGGGCATACGGCGGAGAGCGCCTCAGCGGCCGGCATCGTGCAGGATGAGACGCAGGGTCGCGGACTCAACGCCGTCCAGGCCTGCAAGGCGCGCGCGTATCCGTTCCCGCAGCCGCGCATGACGCGGCGCCATGTCGTAGAGCAGGGCCGCTGCCGCCGCGCTGGCGGCAAAGTCCGGATCGCCCTGACGCCCCGCGGCATTGAGCCTGGCATAGCGCAGGGCCGCATCGATGAGCCTGTCCAGCCATGCCGCGTCGCCGGATGCCATGTAGGCGCCCCAGAACATGCGGGGCACTGTCGGCTCATGCGCCATCCAGGCGGAAAGAGGCGCGGGGCTGCGCCCGATGTGCCCCCGCAGGATGGCATCATGCGCCGTGAGCAGCTGGTCGAGCAGGCGCGCTTCATGAGGATGACGCGCGAGATGCGCGGCCCAGGCAAGCGTGCGCCGGGCATCAGCGCCGGCTTCGCCCCCCGCGTCATGGACGCCGGCGGCCAGATCGTCGAGGGAGGCCATGTTCCGCCCTGCCAGTTCGGCCAGGAACGACGCCACCACGAGCCGCTTCTCGCCATGGGCGAGCACGCCCTCGGCCGCCAGCGTCCTGAGCAGCCCGGGCAGGATCTCCGGCCGGGGGGCCTGATAATAAAACTCCATATCCCGCGCATAGTGCGGAAGGCCCTTGGAAAGCCGGACTTCCGCCGCGACACGCGGCACCGCCGCCATGATGGCGAACATCAGCGCAAGGACGGCGGCGGAAAGGGAACGGGCGCGCATCAGTCAAAATCCGCGAGCAATGCCTCAAGATGGAGCATGGATTCCAGCGTTGTCTCGGTGAGTTTGCCCTTGAGGCGCGCCTGCGCCTCCAGCAGATGCGGCGAGGACACGCCATTGCGGATCGAGCTGTGCGCTTCAAGGAAGGCGGCGAGCCAATCGCAGATTTTGAGCATCTGCCCGTCCTTGGGGTCATCCTCATCGCGGTTGTGGCGGTTGTGGAGCGTCTCGAAACCGTCCACGGGCACCACGGAATCGCCCTCCCGGCGGCATTCCTGAAATTCCGAGCCTACCTCCAGGCCGAGATAGTAGGCGATGCGCCCGGCCAGCGGCGTAAACCCCTCGTCACGCAAGGGGGTGAGGATGCGCCGCTCCAGCTCGTGCTCCTCATATTCCTTGATGAGCTGCGGCAGGCTGGAAATGGACTGCTTGACGGGTGAAATGATGTCCCGCGTCAGGAGTTCCGGGAGATCATGGAACAATCCGCAGAAAAAGTTGTTGACGGATCTGGCCGGACAGGCATCCACCGCGAGGCTGAAAAAATAGCCCAGCGACGCCACGATGAACATATGCCCGAGCACGGAAGTGGCGGGGATGCGCGGCGCCTGCGTCCAGCGGATCTGGAAACGGAGCTGGCCGCAGAGGTTGGCGAAGCGCCCCAGGGCCGTGCCGGGGATAAGCAGGGAATCCATGCCGCGCAGGTCCCGGAGCCTGTTCAGACGATCCACGAACGACTGGGCGATGGAATCCATTTCATCGTCAAACGCGTTGCAGGGACGGATGATCTGAAACTCCCACTGCGAGGCATAGAGATGCGCCGCCGTGAGGATGCGGCGGTCAAGGCCGTCCTCCCTTCCCCGGGCGGCTTCAAGATGCCAGGTCCGCATCCGCTCCCAGAAGGGGCCGAGCGGCGCCAGCACAGGCTCGAGCCTGCCGAGCACATATTCCGTGAGCTGGCGGTAATGCTCGCGGTTTTCCTTGATCTTGTAGAAGACCGGCGGCTTGATGTCCGTGATGATGCAGCGGTAGAAATAGTCGAACAGGCCGCCTTCGATGATGTCGCGGGCCAGGGCGATGCGCTCTGTCGCGCAAAGCTCGCGCGAATTTTCGTGCCAGAGCGCGCAGGCCAGCAGCATCTTGTGCGCCTGCTTGTCGATCTCCTGCAACTCCACGGGGCGCAGCTTGTCGTTCCAGCGCAGGAGATAGGCGCCGGAAAACAGCAACTGGAGCAGATTCTTGCGGATGGTCGGCATGCAGCCTCCGGCAACGGTATCCGGCGCGCGTCAGCGGCGCGCGCGACGGACGGGAACGCCTCAGTCGGAAAAGTCCAGCGGACCCCTGGCAAGCGTGGCGACCATGACGGCCTTGATGGTGTGGAGGCGGTTCTCCGCTTCCTCAAAGACCACGCTCCGCGGAGACTCGAAGACCGCATCGTCCACTTCCATGCATTCAATGCCGAAACGGCGGAAGATCTGTTCGCCGATCTCCGTCTCCCGGTTGTGGAAGGCCGGCAGGCAGTGCAGGAAACGGCAGTGGGGATTCCCCGTCATTTCCATGACCCGGGACGTGACCCTGTATGGCGTGAGCAGCTGGATGCGCTCTTTCCAGACCTCATCCGGCTCGCCCATGGACACCCACACGTCGGTATAGAGAAAGTCACTGCCGCGGACGCCTTCCTCCACGCTTTCCGTGCGGGAAATGCGCGCGCCGGTCCGTTCGCCGATATGGCACGCCATCTCAAAAACTTCGTCGGACGTCCAGAGCGCGCGCGGCGCCACGGAGCAGAAATCCACCCCCAGCATGGCCGAACCGACCATCAGCGAATTGCCCATATTGTAGCGGGCATCGCCAAGGTAGGCGAGGCGCTGGGCGGCAAGAGGCTTGGCGCATGTTTCGCGCATGGTGAGCATGTCCGCCAGCAACTGGGTGGGGTGCCATTCATTGGTCAGGCCGTTCCAGACAGGAACGCAAGCGTATTCGGCCAGGGCTTCCACCCGGGCCTGCCCAAAGCCCCGGTATTCAATACCGTCGAAAAAGCGCGAGAGCACGCGGGCGGTGTCGGCCATGGACTCCTTCTTGCCCATCTGTGAGCCGCTGGGTCCAAGATAGGTGACATGCGCCCCCTGATCGTGCGCGCCGACCTCAAAGGAGCAACGCGTGCGCGTGGAGTCCTTCTCAAAAAGGAGCGCGATGCTCCGGCCTTCGAGAAAGCGCGGCTCGCGTCCCGCCTTCTTGGCCGCTTTCAGCCGGGCCGCCAGATCCAGCAGAAAGACAAGTTCGTCGGAGGTGAAGTCGATCTCCTTGAGAAAATCCCTGCCTGCAAGCCTGTTCATGCGTATGCTCCGGCCACCCGCGGCAGCCATGTAGACGGTTTGCGGCGCCAATGCCAGCCGCGTGTCGCTCAGTTCTCCAGAAAGCGGATCATGCCGATTTCGTCACACCGATAAAACTTCGGGCACTTGCTGCACTCCACCCAGACAATGGGGGGCAGGCTTTCCCGATCGAATTCCTCAAAGCCGCAATTCCGGAAGAACGAGGCCACAAGCGTGAACACAAAGACGCGGGGAATGCCCAGCACCCTGCAACGTTCCACCAGGGCAGCCACAAGGCGACGGCCGAGGCCCCTGTCCTGACAGGATTGGTGCACGGCGATGGAGCGTATCTCCGCCAGATCGGACCAGAGCACATGCAGGGCGCCGCAGGCGACCACCGTCTCTTCGCCGCTGTGGGCCGCTGGCGCCGTGACCACCATGTAGTCCTGGATATGCTGGTACAGATACTGCGGTCCGCGCGCCAGCATGACGTTGGAAGAGGCATACTGGTTGATGAGCGCGGACATGCCGTGAACGTCCGAAACGCGCGCCGGCCGGATCTCGAGTTTCGCGTCCGCCTCAAGACGGACCTCGGGAACGGTGGAAGGGACACTGCCGGCTTCAAAACGGGGAATGGCAATGGGCATGATTTCGGAACCTGCACGGAAAAAAGTGAGCAAACACGGCCGAAAAACCGGAACGCACGCCAGGCATGGCCTTCCGCCGCCAACGCCGGACATGCGCGCCGGATGCCGCCGCAAAGAGAGGTTCCTACTGGAACATGGCCGGAATGTCCACCGTTCCGTCCGGCCGAATGGCGGTCGCCGCTACTGGTTGATCATCACCTTGGCGGCGCGGAGCAGGCGGTCATTGAGCTTGTAGCCGCGCTGCATGACACGCGTCACCGACCCGGGGGCAAGTTCCGGGTCAGCCTCAAAGCCGACAGCCTCGTGCACTTCGGGGTTGAACTCGTCACCGACCTCCCCGAGCGCCGTCAACCCGTTCTTTGCCAGCGCATCCAGCAGGAGCTTGCGCGTCATGGCGACTCCCTGGAGCATGTCCTTGCAGGCTTCGTGCCTGCTGCCGTATTGCAGCGCAAGATCCAGATTGTCCAGGCTCGGCAACAGGTCGCCAAGCACCTTTTCCGCCGCGAAACGCATCTGTTCCTGATGCTCGCGCGTCAGGCGCTTCTTGAAGTTTTCCATTTCAGCGGCGGTACGCAGGCGCAGTTCTTCCATCTCCGCCTTGCAGCGCGCGAGGGCCTCGTCATCCGCCACGGGAGCCGCCTCCGGAGCGGGGCCTTCACTTCCGGGAGCGAGGTCCGCGGCGTCGCGCACGGCATCAGCCTGTTCAGCCAGGGCATCGTCGCGGGCGGCGTCGTCCGGGCCGAAGGGCGCTTCCGCAAAGCTCCCGGAACGCGATGGTCCCATTCCGTCCTCATGGGCGCGGGCAGCGCCCGCATGGGTGGCAGTATTATATGGGTGCATCATGTGACGCTTCATGGTTCCTCCTGTCAAAAGGCGCCCTGGCCGGCCGCGTCGGCGTGCGGCCATCGGCGCATAATGATATGAGGTATGTTCGAGAAACGCCACTGTCAAGATGCGCCCCCTCTTTCAGCGTGCGCTGCTCGACATTCGCCCGGCATTCCTGTACACCACTTCCACGATGCGAGGAGACCGTCCATGACATGCCGCATGCTCCACATTCAGACCGAAAAGGACTGGGCCGCCGCCTCCCGCTGGCTGGAGGGACGCACCACACCCGATGAAAACGTCGAGACCGCCGTGCGGGAGATCATCGCCACCGTGCGCGCCAGGGGCGACGAGGCCCTCGTGGACTACACGCGGCATTTCGACGCGCCGGATTTCGCCCTCCCCGTTCGGGTGAGTCCCCAGGAAATCGCGCGGGCGGCCGCTTCCGTCCCGGTGGAAAACAGGGAATACATCTGCGGGGCCGCGGCCAATATCCGCGCTTTCCATGAGGCGCAGCTGGATCGCTCCTGGTTCGTGACGCGCCCGGACGGCAGCATCCTCGGCCAGCGGGTCCTGCCGGTGGACGCTGTGGGCCTCTATGTGCCCGGCGGCCAGGGCGGCAACACTCCCCTTATTTCCAGCCTGCTCATGAACGCCATTCCCGCCCAGGTGGCCGGCGTGCCGCGGCTCGCCATCTGCACGCCGCCCCGGGCCGACGGCAGCGTCGATCCGCACCTTCTGGCAGCCGCGCACCTGCTCGATATTGAAGAAGTTTACCGTGTTGGCGGTGCCTGGAGCATCGCCGCGCTTGCCCTTGGCACGGAAAGCGTGCCCCGCACGGACGTCATCGCCGGGCCGGGGAACATTTATGTCACCACGGCCAAGCGCCTCCTTCAGGGGATGGTCGGCATTGACATGATCGCCGGACCAAGCGAGGTGCTCATCCTTGCCGATGACAGCGCCAATGCGGCCTGGGTGGCGGCGGACATGCTTTCCCAGGCGGAACACGACGCGCTTGCCAGCGCCATTTGCGTGACGGATGCCCCGCGTCTTGCGGAGCGTCTCCAGCAGGAACTGGAACGCCAGTGCGCGGCCCTGCCCCGCGCCGGAATCGCGGAGCGTTCGCTCGCGGACTGGGGCTGCATCGCGCTTGTGCCCGACATGACCACGGCCGTGGCGATCGCCAACCATGTGGCCCCCGAGCATCTTGAGATCTGCACACGCGACCCGTGGGCGGTCATGCCGCATATCCGGCACGCGGGCGCGGCCTTTCTCGGCCAGCATAGCCCGGAACCCGTGGGGGACTACTACGCAGGTCCCAACCATGTGCTGCCCACACTGCGGACGGCGCGATTCTCCTCCGCGCTCTCCGTGCAGACATTTTGCAAAAAGACGAGCATCATCGCGGCTTCGCCGTCATTCCTCGAAAAAAATGCCGAGGCCATCACCGCGCTCGCGCGGCTGGAAGGGCTGGAAGGCCATGCCCGTTCCGTGGAAGCCCGGCGCAAGCGCGGGTCCGCTGCGGGGAAATAACCGTCGGGTCCGTGCCGGAGAATCCATGCCGGCCCGCACGACAAGCAAGGAGCTTCCATGAAAGTTGTCACCAGGACGGACATCACCGCCTATCGCCTGCGTTCGCGCGGCAAGGTGCGTGACATCTATGAGATCGACGACGATACCCTGCTCATTGTGACCACGGACCGCATGTCCGCCTTCGACGTGATCATGGCCGAACCCATTCCCTACAAGGGGGTCATCCTCAACCAGATCACCCTCTTCTGGATGCGGAAATTCCAGAACATCATCCCCAACCATATCGTGGAAAGCGATGTGGCCCGCTTCCCCGCCGCGCTGGACCCCTGGAAGGAAGAACTCGAAGGCCGCGCCGTCCTGGCGCGCAAGGCTGAACCGTTGCCGGTGGAATGTATCGTGCGCGGGTATATCACGGGTTCCGGCCTGAAAAACTATCAGGCCACGGGCATAATCTGCGGGCACAGGCTCCCGGACGGCCTGCGTGAGGCCGACAGGCTGGACCCGGCCATTTTTACCCCTTCCACCAAGGCGGCCCTCGGCCAGCATGACGAGAACATCACCATGGCCGAGGCCGCGGCCCTGCTCGGTGAGGACACTGCCAACGCCGCGCGCCTCACCGCCCTTGCCCTTTATGATGCCGGACGCGCCCATGCCGCGGAGCGCGGCATCATCGTGGCGGATACCAAGTTTGAATTCGGCTTCATCAACGGAAAGCTCCATCTCATCGACGAAGTGCTCACGCCGGATTCTTCCCGTTTCTGGCCGGCCGCCTCGTACACCCCCGGCAAGGTACAGCCCAGCTTCGACAAGCAATATCTGCGCAACTGGCTGAGCGCCCAGCCCTGGAACAAGGAGCCTCCGCCGCCGACCCTGCCGCAGGACGTCATTGAAACCACGGCCAAACGTTATCAGGAAGCCTACGACATTCTGACGAAGTGACCGCGGCGCTCCCACGGAGCCGCCAGCCAAAGCGCCAAAGGAGGAATCATGCTGCTTGAAGGAAAGAGAGCCTTGGTCATGGGCCTTGCGAACAACAGGAGCATTGCCTGGGGCATCGCCTCCAGCCTCAAGGCCCACGGTGCGCGCCTTGCCTTCAACTATGTGGGCGACGCCATCAAGAAGCGCGTGGAGCCGCTGAGTGCCGAACTCGGCGGGGAATTCACCTTTCAGTGCGACGTGACCGACGACGCGCAGATCGCCAATGCCGCGGCTCTCGTCAAGGAGCACTGGGGAGGTCTCGACATCCTCGTGCATTCGCTGGCCTTTGCCAACCGGGAAGATCTCGTCGGGCGCTTTATCGACACTTCGCGGGAGGGTTTCAAGCTGGCTCTGGATATTTCCGCCTATTCCCTCACCGGGCTTTGCCGGGCCTTCGAGCCGCTCTTTTCCGAAAACGCCTCCGTCATTTCCATGACCTATCTCGGTTCCACCCGGATCATTCCCGGCTACAACGTCATGGGCGTAGCCAAGGCCGCCCTGGAAGCTTCGGTGCGCTATCTCGCCTACGATCTCGGCCCCAAGGGCGTGCGCGTCAACGCCATCAGCGCGGGTCCCATCAAAACGCTGGCCGCGTCCGCCGTGTCCAGCCTCAAGGATATTTTCACCCATGTGGAGGCCCACTCGCCCCTGCGCCGCAATGTCAGCACCATGGATGTGGGCGGAACGGCGGTTTATCTGGCCTCCGAACTTTCGCGGGGTGTCACCGGCGCAACCATCTATGTGGACAGCGGCTTCAACCAGATCGGCGCGGCCTAGGCCGGTCACTCAGGGGGAGGGGCGCCATGGACTACATGACGCTCAATGCCATCGGCATTGCCGTTCTTGCCATCTTCGGACTCTGGGCATTTCAACAGGGAGCAAGCGCCCGCAAGGGCAGACGCACCCCCCCGGAACGCCCCATGACCGACAAGAACGACGACAAGGAATAAAGGACCGGGACGAATCCTTCGTGGGAACGTCCCACAGGACCTGACCGTGCGCGGAGCCGCCATGTTCTGGAGCATTCTTGCCATCGTGCTTGTGATCGGCCTGGCATGGCTGATCAGAAAAGGGACCAAGGGTACCCCCTTTGCCCATCGTTGCCCCTGCACGCCCTATGTGGCGCACCTGAAATGGCGGGAAGAAGGCGATACGCCGCCGAAAGGCCGCAAACGCGAACACTTGTGGTAAACAGGAGCGTCCCGGCCCGCCCGGTATCCGGCACAAACGGACCACCCATGCGGTCCGTTTCCGGACGGCACACAATGCTTGCACTCGAAAACAAACTGGTGTAGATTTCTTCGTTCCCAACGCCGGGAACAGATAGTGGAGAGGTGTCCGAGCTGGTCTAAGGAGCACGATTGGAAATCGTGTGTGGGTAACACCACCGGGAGTTCGAATCTCCCCCTCTCCGCCAAAAGATTTCAAGGGGTTACTGTAAAAAGTAATCCCTTTTTTCATTGGTGGAATTTGTACGATTGGTGATTTCATTGGTGGAATTTATACCAGGGCCACTTTCGGGGGTATTTTCGCCGTCCTGAATGACCCGGTTCGGAGCGGCAATTTCTCCATTGGTGATTCGGTTGGTGATGTTCTCAAAAATGGATGCTGCTTCTCTGTCCACGCCAAGATCGTGAAGGTAGATTTCGGTCGTCTTCAGGTTTTGATGGCCCAGAACTTTTTGCGCCTTGTAAGGGTCGTGGAAGCCGGTAGCCATGAAGTGTCGGAGGCTGTGCGCTCCAAAATGCCGAACGCCTGCGCGCAGGCACAAATAATAAATAATAAGGAAGCGAGAAAATTGGCACTGTTTTGCAAATAACTTGGCACGAATTGGCACCACAAAAACCGCCGGGCTTGGTAACGTCAGGCGGTTTTTTGTGGGCTTTCGTCAAGGCGCGATGGCCGCCATCCGCGTCAATATCAACCGACGGGGCAAGCCAGAGGATGCACCACAGTGTCCAGCTGCGCTGATCCTTGGCATCGCCGAGCATGGGCGGGTAGCGCCGCCTGGTGCCCGACTGCTGGTACTTTTGCGTCGGGTCCGCCTGCCGGGCGCCCAGAGTGACGCCGCCGCTGGAATACGGCGGATCGGTCAGCACGGCATCAACGCTTGCTGCTGGAAGAGTCGCGAGGACTGCCGCAAGATCCCGATGATTTGCTCTTCGCTGAATCGACTCCGTTTCATAGCTGTGCTCCTATGCCAAGAACACTACCTTTTCAATGGATCAGTTTTTGGGGGAGGGGTCAGTAGGGAGCATTGACGCCGCAGAGCAGGCGCAGAAATTCGGAGAGCCGATTCTTGGCCGAGCCATGATCGTGCCGGAAGAAGACCTTGGCTTTGAAGTAATGGCAGGTGAGGTTGCAAACAGCTTTTTGGGCGTGAACGAGCCGATGAATATCCTCCTCTCCATGCCGTGAATGACTTTTCACTCATCCAATGGCGCGAATACGCTACGCCGGATACCGAGGAGCCGGAAACGCGAACGGTCTATGTTTTGAGCGCCAAAGCCATTGGCCGTGTGGCCGGGGCAGGGACGGTTTATGTTTGCGCGCCGCTGCCTGCGCTGGGGAAGTACCGTCGATTGCCCCCAAGGAAGAAGAATCCGAAGCAGACAGGCCTGACACCGGCGAAGAATCATCAATAATCCCGAATAATTTTCAGATTGGAGTACTGTGATGTCGCTTCAGGACATTATTTTTCTCCCAAACAAGGAAACAGTATTACCAAATGCTGTCATGAATGTATTTCAACTGGTTTTGAATTTTCTCTACAGATTGGTTTACCTCTGCTCGGACGCGATCTATCGTCATGCTTTCGCCAGGATGAAGCAGAGGAATAGGTGTTGCTTTGGCGGAAGAAATCCTTCCGGTACCCAAAAAATCATCGAGCAGCAAAAGATGATTTGTGGGATCGCTCGTTGTAAATTGTGTAATATTTTGGCGGATTATATCAAGAACTTTTTCAATATAAATTTTTGTCTGTTGATTTGGTCTGTTTCTAGCCCCAGGAACAGTTGACCATCCGCAATGTGTCAAAACAATCATCTGAATTTTTGGAGTATGACCATTAGATGGCATTATCTTTCTAAACTCACTGGCTGGATCAGAAAGTGTTTTAAGAAGTAACGATAAGGCATTTACTGATTGCTGATCGGTTCGCACAGGGATGATAAGCGCATCGCTTGCGTGCCATGACAAGTGTGTCGCACCTGAAAAAAATGGAGAGGTGTCAATTATGCATCTAGTCGTCTGTGTCTCTTGCATCTCGCGTTTGATATTATTTTTTAACGCAAATAAAATATTATCAATAATCTGAATTTGTTGCTGCCCGGAAACAGTCTGGGCCTGTACTATCGATGTAGCAACTTGAGAAGGAAGTATATATAATCTTGCATCTGACGGAAGGTAGTAGGCATTCCTATTATTAAACTTCATATTAGTTGCAGAAACACTTTTTGCTATGTGAGATGGGGAACCTAAACCTGGCACAAAATTAGGCAATAGCATATCGTATACAGTTACGGATGAATTTTGCAAATAATTATTATCAAAAAACCATGTCAAATTACACTGAGGGCAAGTGTCAACTGATAAAACTGAATTTGCAAGGTAGGTAAGATTAAATGCCAGTGACGTCTTTCCAATTCCACCTCGTAAATTACAGATGGAATAGGTATCGTAGCGTGGCAATGGGAGAGGTTTGGCAACCCCCTGAGCAATATTGTATTGGCGGTCGACAAGTCTATCAAGACTGTTTGGCATATTCCCCCCCCTCTTATTAGTTACGCAATTTTTATTCTTTTCTGCGGAACTAGTCAAGAGAATACGAAGCATTTTTTATGGCCGAACTAAACGCAATAAGTGACCTCCAGGCGGTAGATTTCGCCGTGGGCGGCATCATCGTGGGTGCGTATGACGGTCTCCGGGATGATAAGCCGGAGGTATTCCGGCGTTTCCTCGACCGCCCGGCAAAGAAAAAGATTTTCAGGGCCGAAAACGAAGCCCCCCCTTCTCTCATACGGCGAATTGCCCAGCACAGGCTCGGCAATCTGTACGAGCACAGGTAGGGCTGTCATGGACATGCAGCCCGTCATTTCCAAACGGCAGAGGCGCGCCCTGCTGGCGCTCATTGACGTGGAGGCGGCCAGGGCTGGCACGGGCCAGCGCCAACGGCGCACGGCGGAGCATCGCCTGTTCGCCCTGTTCCGCGAACGGTACGGCCTGAAATATATCAGGCTTCCGGCTGCCCTATTCAGGGACGCGGCGCGCTGGCTTCTGGAGGAGCCGCTGGGGTAGAAACAAGGCCGGATGTCGGGAGGTGCCCGGCCTTTGAAAAGAACCTTGCCCCAAGCGCCATTCATTGCTATTTCTGCCCTGAGGTGAGCGCCATGGACACGCAAGGCAACATGATGCCGGTCGAAGTAAATTTTACGCCAGAGGGCAATCTCTGGCTTGCCCAATGTGAAAGCCTTGGTGTCATGACACAAGGCAACAGCTTTGCCGAGGCTCAGAAAAATCTTGCCGAAGCCCTACTGCTTTTTGTGGAGTCGTGCCTGCGCCGGGGGGTTCTTGAACAGGTTTTACACGAGGCGGGCTATGAACCCGTGAAAATCAAGGCTGTACAAGAATATGTCAAGGAATATATCCCCAGGCAGCCTCAACAGGTTTCCCCATGCCACGTATAACACCGTTGCACTGGAAAGTTCTTGAATGCGTTTTCATGGCCTGTGGCTTTGTTTTTGCCCGCCAGGCATCGAGTCACAGAGTTTATGAAAAAGATGGCGTTCTCAGGCCGGTGATCATTCCCGTGTATGAAACCATTTCCGCAACAATCATTTCAGGGTTGATCCGCACTGCCGGTATTACCCGCGAAGAATTTTTTCACCACCTCCAAGGCTGCAAATGAACATCAGGCCGGACGCTGTAAACGCCCGGCTTTTTCATTATTACTCAGGTTCCATGCCTTCCCACCGCGTTATGCCGAGCAGCACCATCCTGTCCCCTCTTTTGCCGCAGACCGGGCAAAGGAGACGCTGATAGCGCATGGCGCCGATTTTGTTCCCCTTGTAGTTTTCGTCCGGCAGCGCCGGAACGGTATCGGTTTTGAGCACAGGCACATGGCTGCCGCAATAAGGGCAGCGTTCCGCGCTCTTGCCCATACGGGATGTTCCTCTCGCCTGCCCCGGAATCCTCCCTGCGCTATTTTCGCGCCGTCCCACCTCCCAAGGTGGACGAACAGGCGGATACTCTGCGGACAGTCCCCTCTGTCCGTGGGGCCGTGGCGACCCTCTTCTAGGGTCGTCGGTGGGGGCGGTGCAACGCCCCCGCCTCTGTTAAGGCTTGAAGCCAGTCGAAGGAGCGAAAGCGACTGAGACAAGGAACCACCCGCTATGCGGGTGCGCGACAGCGGTTATACCCCAAAAAGCACCCTTCCATTACGATAGAGGTGTTCAAGCCTATCGTAATCTCAAGGAAAGGTGCTTAATATGGGAGCCAAAACTCAAAGTTTAGCTCATACGCGATGGTTGTGCAAATATCATATCGTATTTACGCCTAAATATCGAAGGAAAATAATTTTTGCACAACTACGTGAAAGTATTAGAGATATTCTTAAAGTTCTCTGTAAGTATAAGGGGGGTGGAAATTTTAGAAGGGCATCTAATGCCCGATCATGTCCATATGCTGGTGAGTAATGCCCGACAGTGTGGCGTCGATCTTTGCCGTTCTCCCTATATTTTATGCGCCAGACCTTTGAACCCGTAGGGAGGACCTCCAAGTAGAGGCCTCCTCCATCAAAGACCTTGTATCGGGATGCCTTGGGCTTCAAAGTCTTGATTGCCGTGTCTGTGAGGGACATGGGGTAACGGCTCCGTGCTGTCGGTTTCTGTTACCCAACTTGTTACCCCTTTTACTGATGATGCCAATGATACAAATGACAACATAGGCAATGCAGATGGCGAGAAAATGAAGAAGTCCAAGGAGTTTTGAACATCCTTGGACTTCTCTGACAATATATTGGTAGCAAGGGAGGGATTTGAACCCCCGACACTGCGGGTATGAACCGCATGCTCTGACCAACTGAGCTACCTTGCCACACGGCGATGGACGCGCAACGCACCTTCTACGCGACTTGCCCCTGCTTGGCAAGCGATTTTTGCATGTTCCGGAGCGCCATTTTTTCCCCTGTTCAGCGGACCATAAAATAATAGACGAATGGCGCCAGCGCCAGCCGGTACACGGCAAAGGGCACAAGGGTCATCTTGCCCACCAGGGCCACGAAGGCCTTGACCGCCAGCAGCGCGGAAACAAAGGCGCCGATCATGCCCACGGCGAAAAAGGGCACATCCGCCGCCGTGAACAGGGAGAAGTTCTTGAGCAGATCATAGCCGGTGGCCGCCATCATGATGGGGACAGCGGCGATGAAGGAATACTCCGCAGCCAGGGCGCGCCGGGCGCCCAGGAGCATGCCGCCCATGATGGTGGCCGCCGAACGCGAAAAGCCCGGCCACAGGGCCAGACACTGGAAACAGCCGATGCCAAGCGCCAGGGAAGGCGTCAGCTCGTCCAGGCTCACGCAGGTGGGCTTGCGCCGGCGCCGTTCCACAAGGATCATGCAGATGGCGCCGACCACCAGAGCCGCAAGCACGGTGGCAGGCCGGAAAAGATACTGCTTGATGTAGGAATGCAGCAGCAGCCCGGCCACACAGGCGGGAAGCGACGTGAGGAACAGCAGCCACAACCCGCGCGCGCCCGCAAAGCGCACATAGGGTTGCGGCCGGACAAGCCCCCAGAAGCGTTTCCAGTACAGGACAACGACAGCCATGATGGCGCCAAGCTGGATGACCACCTCGAAGGTGGCCGCCTTTTCTCCCGTGAAATGGAGCAGGTCGCCTGCCAGGATGAGGTGGCCGGAGGAGGAAACGGGAAGAAACTCGGTCAGACCTTCCACAATGCTCAGAATGAGCGATGTCAGCAAATCGTCCATATATGACCCGGGCGCCCAGAGGAGCGAAGCTTGCGCGCGGCCTTGCCAGTTGCGTGCCGCGCGCCTATGGTTTGCAAAAAGGTGATGCCATGCCGACCATTATCCATCACAGTGAACTCGTGCGCCGCGCCCTGATCCATCTGGACGGAGAACGCGAACGCTGCCCGGAAAAAGACCTTGAGGCCCTGCTGGACGAGGCGGGCATGCGGTTCAACCTGACGCCGGCGGAAGCTGTCGCGCTGGAGCGACTGTTCCGCGATCCCTCACGGACGGCGAAGGCGACGCCTCCCCTTGAAAACGGCGCGGAATAGCGCCCCGTGCGCCACTATCCCGCGATCCGGGCCAGCGCGAAAGCCCTTCACAGGCTCCTTGCAGGATCGTTCGCGAAAAAACGTGGTTTTTCACGAAGGGTCCCGCTACGCCGTGGCAACGACAGGCAGACGTCAGGCGATGGGACTTCCCGCGGCAACGGTCTCATCCGGCATGAGCAGGCGGCAGCACTCGCCCTCCCCCGCCGTCAGTATCATCCCGCAGGACATGAGTCCGCGGATCTTGCGCGGCGGCAGATTGAGCACCGCGCACACCTGACGCCCGACGAGCGTTTCCGGCGCATAGTGCTCCGCGATGCCTGAAAGGATCTGGCGCGGTTCGCCTTCGCCAAAGTCAATGAGCAGCCGCAGCAAACGGTCCGCCTGAGGATGGCGCTCGGCCACGCGCACCGTTCCCACGCGCAGGTCAAGGCTCTTGAACGTGTCAAAGCTGATTTCCGGCATTTTCTGGCCCGGGGCGTCGGTGACCGTTTTTTGCTCCTTTGGCCGCATTCCCCTGGGCGCCGGTGAAGCCGTGTCTTTCTTGCCCTCCTGCGCCGCAGGCGCGGCGGCAGTGTCTATTCGCGGGAACAGATTGGAGGCCGGGGCCGCGTGCGCGCCCGTCCGCAGGCCGTCCAGGCTGGTCGCCTCGGCCGCCAGATCACACGTGGGCGTGGCGCCCTCGGGCACTTCTTCGCCAAGCTGCCCGAGCATGGCGCGCGAGGCTTTCGGCATGACCGGCCAGAGACAAAGCGCGATCTTGCGCATGCAGGCAAGCAGGATATGGAGTACGGCCGCGAGCCGTTCCTGGCGCCCTTCCTTGTACAGTGTCCACGGCGCCTGGCTGTCCACATATTTGTTCAGGGCGCGCACCAGTTCCCAGAGCGCTTCCAGGGCCTGGGCAAACCGCACGTTGCGGAAAAGTTGCAGGTAATTTTCCATGGACAAGGCGCAGAGTTCCGCGATGCGCCTGTCCTCATCTGTCTGTACCGCGCCTTCGGGGATGCGGCTCCCGCAGTATTTGGCCGTCATGGAAAGGACCCGGCTGAAAAGGTTGCCGAGGTCATTGGCAAGATCCGCGTTAATGCGGCCCACAAGGGCCTCTTCGCTGAAGCTGGCGTCCGCCCCGAAGTGCATCTCGCGCAGAAGGAAATACCGGAAGGCATCCAGCCCGTAGCGTTCGCCCGTGGCGAGGGGGTCCACCACATTGCCGAGTGATTTCGACATCTTGGTGTCCCGCGAGAGCCAGTAGCCATGCACATTGAGGTGCCGGTACAGGGGAAGCCCGGCCGCCTTGAGCATGGTGGGCCAGAAAACGGCATGGGGCTTGAGGATATCTTTGGCGACCAGATGCTCCCCGGGCCAGTAGCGGGCAAAGTCCGGGCCGTCGGGCCAGCCCAGGGCGCTGATATAGTTGATGAGCGCGTCAAACCAGACGTAGCAGACGTAGTTGCTGTCGAAGGGCAGCTCAATGCCCCAGGTGAGGCGCGACTTGGGCCGGGAAATGCACAGGTCTTCCAGGGCGCCGGATTCGAGCATGGCGAGCACTTCGGAACGGTAGCGCTCCGGCCGGATGAAGTCAGGATTGGACCCGATATATTCCCGCAGCCACGGCAGATACCTGGACATGCGGAAAAAGTAGTTTTTTTCGCTGATGAATTCCGGCCTGGTCAGGTGCTGGGGGCAGAGTCCGTTTTCCAGCTCCTTTTCCGTATAAAAGCGTTCACAGCCGTAGCAGTAATGACCGCCGAACTCGCCGAAATAAATATCGCCCGCATCATACACTTTTTGGAGGAATTTCTGGACAGTGCGCTTGTGTGCCTCATCCGTGGTGCGGACAAAGCGGTCATTGGCGATCTCAAGCCGGGGCCAAAGCGCGCGAAAACGACCGCTGATCTCATCCACGAACTGGCGCGGCGTCACGCCCCGCTTTTCCGCCGCCTGGACGATCTTGTCGCCGTGTTCATCCGTGCCGGTAAGAAACAGCGTATCCTCACCCAGGCAACGGTGAAAACGGGACAGCGCGTCCGCGACGATGGTGGTATAGGCATGCCCGAGATGGGGATCGGCATTGACATAATAAATGGGCGTGGTGATATAGAATGTCTTCACTCAAGGCTCCGTCGTTCTTTACCGGCCTGTTCTGTGGAGTGCCCGGCGGTGCGGCCGTCTTTTCCGGCGTGGGGGGCTGCCTCTCCCTGGGAGGCATGCGGACGGGCGCCTTGGCGCGCGCCCTCTGCGGAGTGCGCGCGGTGCTTTCGCCCGCGCCGGTGGGGGACCCGGTCCGCGCCGGAAACGCCCGCGCCCGGCTCCCCTTCACCGTGAAGAGCGTTCACGGCGTCCTCTTCAGGGGCGTCCCCATCGGGGGAAGGAGCTATCTCCGGCGCGTGGTCCGTGGACTCGCGGCGGGTGCGTTCCCCGCCGCGCCGTGATTCGGCCGCGGGCGCCTGCGGCGCATCCGGGCGGTGCGGCTCCAGCCCCTGCCATTCTTCAAGTGACAGTTCAAGTTCTTCATTTCCTTCCGTGAGTACGGAAAGGGAATTGCGGAACATGTTGGCGCGCAATACTTTCATGGCGCCTCTGGACGTCATGTACTTCTTGCCGGGGCGCGGGGAATTGCGGTGGAACCGCTCGTAATTCTCCTGCTCGTAGGAAAGGCAGCAGAGCAGCCGTCCGCAGATGCCGGAAATCTTGGCGGGGTTGAGGAACAGGTTCTGTTCCTTAGCCATGCGGATGGTCACGGGAGCAAATTTCCGCAGATAGCGGCGGCAGCAGCAGACCATGCCGCAGTTGCCCACGGCGCCCAGCATCTGCGTCTCATGGCGCACGCCGATCTGCCGCAGTTCAATGCGCGCACGGTATTCGCGCACCAGATCCTTGACCAGTTCGCGGAAATCGATGCGTACCGGCGCGGTGAAATAGAAAATGAGCTTGCTGCGGTCAAAAAAAACTTCCACATCCACGAGCTTCATGTCCAGTCGTCGCTCGCGGATGCGTTCCCGGCAAAAGCGCATGGCTTCATGGGCAAGAGCGTCATTCCGGCGCCCCGTTTCCCTGTCGTCGGCATCGGCCATGCGGAGGATGCCGGGCACATCGGCCTCGCCGGAGCCGGGCAGCGACCTGACAGGCCCGGAGACGATCTCTCCGAGGGCCGCCCCCTGCTCCACTTCGATCAGCACCAGATCGCCGGGCTTGCAATCGTCCGGAGCCGAATAATACTCTGTCTGCCCGAGCGCGTGGAATCGTACACCGAATATAGGCATATCATGACGTGGCTAGAGAATCGGCACCTTGTCCAGCGTGCCAGAACTGAAGGGATATATTTCGACCATATCGCGCCGCCTGTCAACAGCAGGACAGGCCATGCCCGCTTCAGAAGGGGCGCCGCACTTGTCAAGCCCCCCCTTGCTGCCGTAAACTGTTTTTTTCAGGCGAGGACGACATATGATCACACGAACGGAAGCGCTGGAACTTCTGGCGCGGCAGGGGCTGAGCGCGGCGCTGCTCCAGCATTCTCTGGCCTCGGAAGCGGTCCTGAGCGCCCTGGCGCGCCATTTTGGCGAGGATGAGGAAGCCTGGGGGCTTACCGGCCTGCTGCACGATGTGGACTATCCGTCCACTGCCGACCACCCCGACCGTCACGGCCTTGACGGGGCGGATCTGCTCGCCGGAAAGCTGCCGGAGACCTGTCTTGCCGCCATTCGCGCCCACAATGGCGAGATGACTGGCTGCGTTCCCGCAAGCCGGCTCGACTTTGCCCTGCGCTGCGGTGAAACCGTCACGGGACTCATCGCCGCGGCGGCGCGCATGCGGCCCACGGGCCTTGAAGGCATGGAACCCAAAAGCATCAAGAAAAAAATGAAGGACAAGGCCTTCGCGGCCTCGGTCAACCGTGACAATATCCGGCAATGCGCCGAGGCGGGCCTTGAGCTTGACGCCTTTCTGGCGCTCGCCATCGCGGCCATGACCACGCAGGCGGCGGAAGGCGCCGATGCCTGAAGCGTTTTCGCAATGAACGTGTGCACGCCCTGGCAGGATCGTTCGCGGAAAAACGCGGTTTTCCGCGCACTCAGGGCGGCCAGGCCGCCACAGGACCCTTGCGGGTCCTGCAGTGCCTGCTTTTAATGAGCAGGGCGAACATCCACGAGGAATGACATGGAAAAATGCGCGCTGGATACCTCCATTTCCACTCTGGGGCCTTGCAAGCTGGAGTCAAAACTCCCCTACCGCACCTGGGCCGACAACAAAAAGATCCAGGTGGTGATAGACGAGGAGCTGGGCGACGGCGGCACCGAACCGTGCCGTGTGAGCTTTGAGGCGGCCGGCCCGAGGCGCAAGCTCTATTTTGACACCTCGCGCGCCAAGTGCGCCATCGTCACCTGCGGCGGTCTCTGCCCGGGCATCAACGATGTCATCCGCGCCATCGTCATGGAAGCGCACCACGCCTACCATGTCCCTTCCATCATTGGCATCCGCTACGGCCTTGAAGGCTTCATCCCCAAGTACGCCCATGCCCCGATGGAGCTGACCCCCTCGGTGGTGGCGGACATCCACCGTTTCGGGGGCACCATTCTCGGTTCTTCGCGCGGACCCCAGCCCGCGGATGAGATCGTGGACACCCTTGAGCGCAGCAATGTCAACGCCCTTTTCGTCATCGGCGGCGACGGCACCATGAAGGCCGCCATGGCTATCAGTTCCGAAGTCCGCAAGCGCGGGCTGAAGATCTCGGTCATCGGCATCCCCAAAACCATCGATAACGACATCAACTTCATCCCGCAGTCCTTCGGGTTCGAGACGGCGGTCTTCAAGGCCACGGAAGCCATCGAGTGCGCCCATACCGAAGCCTGCGGCACGCCCAACGGCATTGGCCTGGTCAAGCTCATGGGGCGCGAATCCGGTTTCATCGCGGCCCAGTCCACCCTGGCCCTCAAGGAAGTGAATTTTGTCCTTATCCCGGAAGCCCCGTTCAGCCTCGAAGGCCCGGGCGGCCTGCTCCCGGCCGTGGAGGAACGCCTGCGCGAACGCGGCCACTGCGTCATCGTCACCGCTGAAGGGGCCGGCCAGCACCTTCTCGCGCACCACACCGAGACGGACGCCTCGGGCAACCGGGTGCTCGGCAACGTGGCAGATCTGCTGAAGATGGAGCTTTCGCGCTACCTGCGCGAGCGCAAGGTGGAACATTCCATCAAATACATCGACCCCAGCTATATCATCCGTTCTGTGGCCGCCCAGGCGGGCGACAAGGTCTATTGCGGCTTTCTCGGCCAATATGCGGTGCATGCGGCCATGGCCGGCCGCACGGAGATGGTGGTCGGCAAGATCCAGGAGCGCTATGTGCATCTTCCGCTCCAGCTCGTGACCCGCACGCGGCGCCGCCTGAACATCTATTCCGATCTCTGGCGCGCGGTGCTGGAATCCACCGGCCAGGGCATGCTCAAGGGCATGCTTCCACCGGCGTGAAGTCCGACGGCAACTCCGGGCTTTGCCGGATACAGGCGTCCGCAGGGTCCGGAAAGACCTGGGAGCTGACGCGGCGATTTCTTGAGCGCCTTGCCCAGTGCGGCCACAACGGCGGCCGGGCATCGGCGGCATGCGCGCTTGACCCCGGCGGCCACAGCTGGGGCGATATCATCGCCATCACCTTCACCAACGCCGCGGCAACAGAAATGCGCGAGCGCGTCCTCTGGCGGCTGAAAAACGCGGCGCTCGGCACACCTGATGCAGGTGTGCCGTTTTCCCGCGAGGAGGCCCGCCGCTGGGTGGACGCTGTCCTGCGCGACATGAGTTCGCTCAATATCCGGACCATCGACAGTCTTCTCCACCTCATCGTGCGTTCCGCCGCCCTCGACCTCGGCCTGCCGCCGGATTTCGAGCCAGTCTTTGCCACGGAAGAGGCGCTCGCGCCGTATTATGACCTTGTGCTTGAGCATGCCTGGCGGGAAGACGCGGCCATGCGCGACCTGGTGCGCTCCGCCTGCCGCGCCCTGGCGGCCAGAAACGACAGCAGGGGCTTTCTTGTGGGCGAAAAGCTCCGGCAGCCGCTGCGCCTGGTCATCGACGATGTCCTGCGCGGGCGCTTGGAGGGCCTTGCTTCCGAAACAGAAATTAATGGAAAACTTGAAGATTCTCAGGAAGCCGCGCGCGCAGCGGCCCGGCAGTTCCTTGCCGCGGCCGAAGCGGCCGGCGTCACCTGGAAGAAACCCGCCTTGAGCGTCGTTTCGGCCATCGCCGACGGAAAATTTGACCGCTGTGACGCGCGCGCCGCCGCCACGCCGGATGCCGCAACGTTGTTCCTCAAAAAATGTTCTGTGCCTCCTTCCGTGGTGGCGGCCCACGCGCATTTTGCCGAGGCGGCGCGTCGCTGCCGGGAATGTCGGGAGCATCTGCTCCCCGCGCTTGGTCTGCTTCCCTTTGTGCGCCTGGCGCAGACGCTTGTGGAGGCATTTCTTCTCAACCGGGAACAGGAAGGCTGGATACCGGGGATCCTTATCCCCCGCTGGGCCGCGGATTCGCTTTCCGGCGAGCATGGCGTTTCCGATGCGCTCTGCCGGCTCGGCTCCCGGCTCACGCATTTTCTGGTGGACGAATTTCAGGACACGAGCCGGGAACAATGGCAGACATTGCGCCCCCTGGTGGCGGACGCCCTTGCGCGCGGCGGTTCCCTCACCTGGGTGGGGGATGTCAAGCAATCCATTTACAGTTGGCGGGGCGGCGATCCGGCCTTGTTCAATGCCGTTCTGGAGGATACCGGGCTTACCCGGCTGGCTGATCCCCACACGCAGGATCTGCCCTACAATCGCCGCAGCCGGGAACGGATCGTGGCGCACAATAACCGCGTTTTTTCTCCCCTGGCGCAGGAAGAATGCGCGCGGGAGCTTCTGAAAACGCTTGTGCCGGATATGCCGCCGGAACAGCTGGACGCCGCGGTGCGGCGCCTCACCGGAGCCTTTGCCCGCGCCGAGCAGCAATGCCCGCCGGATACGGAGAACAACGGCGGTTTCGTCCATGCGGAGCGCATTGATGCCGACCGCGCGGACGAACTGCGCGAAGCCGTCCTGTTCCGGCTTTGCGAGCTTTTGCGCGAGGACATCATTCCCCGGCGTCCCCTTTCGGACATCCTCATCCTTGTGCGGAGCAACGAGAACGGGCGTCTTGTGGCCGAGGCGCTCGCGCGCGAAGGCATTCCTGTCATCACGGAAAACAGCCTGCTCCTCTCCGAGCATCCGCTCATCACGCAGGTCGTGGCGTTTCTCGATTTTCTGGACACACCGGAAGATGACATCGCGTTCTGGACCATGCTCACGGGTTCTCTCGTCCGCGGTCATCCCCTGGCGGAGGGGATAACGTGGGAAGAACTCCACGACTGGTGCGCGGAAGCCGACGCAGGGCCGTTATTCCAGCGATTCCGGCGGGCATGGCCCGGAGTGTGGGAACGATTGTTCGCGCCGTTCCATACGCAGTCCGCCCTGCTCACGCCCTACGATGCCACGCGGGAATGGGTGCTGCGTCTGGATGCGGAAGCGCGTTTTCCGGAGGACCGGACCTTTCTGCGCCGTTTCCTGGAAGTCCTGCAAAACGCCGAGGAAAAGGGATTCGCCTCGCTGGGGGCTTTTCTTGAGCACTGGCGCAGTCATGGCGGGGAGGAAAAGGCGCCCATGCCCAACGGCATGGATGCCGTGCGCGTCATGACCATCCACAAGGCCAAGGGACTTGCCGCGCCTTGTGTGATCGTGCCATGGACGAGTTTCACCATCCAGCCGTCCCGACATCCTGAGGTGGTCGAATATGACGGCCTGCGGCTGGCCGTGCCCGGCGGCAGGATCTGCGGCGCCCGCCATTACGAACATCTGACGGCTCAGGCGTGCGAGGCTCTGGACCTGCTCTATGTGGCGTTCACCCGCGCCAGGGACGAACTGCACATTTTCCGTACCGGCACCCCCGCGCTTGAGAAGCTCGCGTCCCTCGGCAAGGCGCTGGATCTCCTGTGGGAGCGCGCGGAACTGGCGCCGCCGTTCTCTCTGGGGACGCCGGAGTCCACGCGCCCCGGGCCTGAAGCGAAAGGGAATGCCCCCGGCAAAGATGGCGAAGCCCCGGAGCGCCTCGCCGCCTCCCTTCGCCCCGATGCCGTCCTCTCCGCCGACGCCGAGTCCGGCACCACGGCCATGCCGGAGGATGGCGGCGAAAACTGGCGCCCCATGCAGTGGCTCCCGCGGTTGAAAATTTTCCGCAATCCGCTCTCCCTGGAGTCCTTTCGTCCGGAAGATCGCGGAACGCTCCTGCACTCGTGTCTTGAGCGGCTCCGTTGCTCCGGAGATGCCCGCCGGGATGCCGAAGCCGCCGTGAACGCGGCCCTTGCGTGCAGCGAAGCGCCCGTTCCCGCGGACAGCGCATTCCGGTCGGGACTCGTTGACGCCCTTGCCTGGTTCGCCGCATTGCCCGAGTCCGCCCGCTGGCTCTCCTGCGGGCGCCCTGAACAGCCGCTGCTGGCGGCGGACGGCAGCCTGCTCCGGGTCGATCTGCTGGTGCGCGAACCCTGGGGGACACTGATTATTGAGTACAAGAGCGGTCAACCGGACCCCGAACATGCGCGGCAGGTGCGCCGGTATCTGGAAAGTCTGGCCGGGGGGCATGACCGCGGGGAGATCCGCGGCCTCCTGATCTATCTTGATCTTGAACGTTTTCAACTGGTAACGCGCGAGTCGCTGTCGGCACTCGTGCCGGACTGCGCCGCACTTCTTCCGCCAGCCGGGGCGCCTGTCTCCCCCGTGCATGACGGAGGGCGGCCATGAGCATGCATCCCTTCCTGATCTTTCCCTGGCAGCGCCCCTTTCTGCCGGACCTCGTGGACACGGTGGAACGGCTGAGCGGCGGCCATCCGGGAAATGCCCTCATCGTGGTCCCCCACCAGCGTCCCTGGCGCTATATCGTGCGGCTGTTCGCCGAGCGCGGGCACCATGGTCTTCTGCCCAGGACCCTCCCCTTCAGCGAGCTGGTCGCGCAGTGGCGCGCCGGGGCGGGCGGCAGGGCGAAGATCCTTGCCAATCCCCTGGATCAGGGGGCGCTTCTGCACGAATGCGTGCGCGGCCTCGCGCGCGGGGACGCCGCCCTTGAGGCGCGTTTCGCGCGCATGGACATGGCCCGCTTCCTCCCGTGGGGACTGCGCCTGGCGGCGCTTCTGGAAGAGATGTTCACCCATGGGCTAGAGCCTGCGGATCTGGCCCATCTGGAAAGCGAGGTGGCGGCGCCGGCCGCCGCCCTGCTGGGAGCGCTGGGCAGGATAAGCCGGGCCTGGCGCGCGGAACTGGAGGGGCGCGGTTGGACCACCCCCGGTCTGGAACAGTTCCTGGCCGCCCGTAGCGCTTCCGAAATTCCGCCGCTCCTGCTTCCCGCTGAGGATCGGCCGGTTTTCATCGCCGGGTTTTCCGTCCTGAGCGGAACGGAGGATACGCTGCTCCGTTCCCTGTGGCGGGCCGGGGCCAGGGTCTGCCTGCATACCGATCCCAACCTGCTGGAAGCCGTCGGCCCGCACTGGTCCTGCGCGGAACAGAGCGCCTGGATGCGCCGCTGGCATGCGCGCGCCGAAGCGGCGTTTCCCCTTTCTGCGGAAGATGCGCGTCACAGGCCGCACCTGGAGTTCTTTGCCGGCTATGACCTCCATTCCCAACTGGAGGCCCTCGCTACCGACCTGGGCCATGGTGACGCCGCCTCCACGGCCGTCGTCCTGACGGACAGCGCACTGCTCATGCCGGTGCTGCACCATCTGCCGGAAAAGGACGTCAATGTTTCCATGGGCTATCCACTCGCGCGCTCGCCGCTTTTCCGTCTTGTGGATGCCCTTTTCCGGCTGGCGGAAGGCCGCGCGGAAGACGGCCGGTATCACTGGCGCGCCCTGCTCCATGTCCTGCGCCATCCCTACCTGAACATGCTCCAGATCCGCGCGGAGGATGGAGAGGCCCTTGCCTTGCGCGACGGCCTGCGCCGCCTGGAGGCGCTCATCCGTCAGGGGAGCCGGTATGTTGACCTCCCCGCCTGCGTTGCCGACTGTCGGCAGCAGTTGCCGCGCCCTCTCGCCGATCTTCTGGAGCAGTGCCTGGGAACGGCCATCGACGCCCTCCGCGAGGTGGAGACGACTGCGGGCCTCGGGGCATGGCTTGGCGATATCCATGAGTTTCTGATCGCGCATGGCGGCGATATATGGCGGCGTTTTCCCCTGGACGCCGAAGCCCTGTTCCGGCTCATGCGGCATGTGGCGCCGCAGTTGCGGCAAAATGCCCTGGCGTCGGAAGCCTTTCCGCCGTCCTTGCTGTATGGCATCGCCCGTCAGCTGCTGGAGCGCGAACGCATCCCCTTTGAAGCGGACCCTCTTGTGGGCGTTCAGGTGCTGGGCATGCTCGAAACGCGCCTGCTGCATTTCGACCGCGTGTTCATCGTGGACGCGACGGACGATGTCCTGCCCGGAAATCCCGGCCAGGACCCGCTCCTGCCGGATCCTCTCCGGGCCGTGCTCGGCCTGCCGGATGCGCGCCGCCGTGAACGCGTGGCGGCCTATACGCTGCACAGGCTTTGCGCGAGCGCCCGCAAGGCGCATTTTTACTGGCAGGAGGGCGTGAGCCATTCCGCGCTTTTTGACGGCAAGAAACTCCGCAGCCGTTTTGTGGAGGAATTCCTCTGGGATGTGGAGCGCCGCAAGAACCATCTGCTGGCGCCGGGAACTCCCCCCCTGCGCGCGGCGACCTGCGAGGTGCGCCAATCCCCCAGAGAACCCCGGCTCCTTTGCCGCACGCCACGGCTGGATGCGGCCATGGCGGCCTTTTTGCGGCAGCCGCTCTCCGCAAGCAGGCTCGATGTCTATCTGCGCTGCCCCCTGCGCTTTGTCTGGGAGACCCTGTGCCGTCTCAGGCCACGGCAGGAAGTGAATGAGGGCGATGACCCCGCCGCCGTGGGCACCTGCCTCCATGCCGCGTTGCGCGCGCTCTATGCGCCCTGGCTCGGCAAAAAGGTCTGCAGGGGCGACATCACGCAGGCCAGCGCTCTCGCCTGCTTTCATGAAGCCTTCGACGCGGCGGATCTGCGCGACCTGCTCCCGGCGGACGCCCGCCTCATGCTTGAGGCCGCTGTCCCCGTGCGCCTGCGGGAGTTTCTTGAACATCAGCCCGAAGAGACCTTCATCGTCGCCCTGGAGCAACGTATCGATGCCGAACTTTCCCTGGCGGGGCGCTCCTATTCCTTTACCGGCATCCTTGACCGTCTCGACCGTCGCGATGGTCTGTTGCATGTGCTGGATTACAAGACCGGCAGTATCAGGAAACATGATTTTGCCCTCTGGAGTGACGACGCCTTCTTTGCCGAAGCCGCCACTGCCTGTGCGCTGGCCGACAGCACGGGACCTTGCGTATCTCCTGATGAGGGGACCCTGGCGCGTCTGGAAGCGGGTTTTGAGGCCTTGCGCGAGCGGTTGCCGAGCATGCAGCTCCCGGCCTATATAGCCATGCTGGAAAGCCGGGAAGGCGATGCCGTGGGCGATGCCGCCCTGGTGGAGCTTCGGTACAGGGGCGAGGAGCACCCGCTTTTTGACGGCCTTGCGGGCGAGGAATTGAAGGCCGCCCGCTCCGGCTGCGGAGTGGCGCTCGCGCTCCTGCTGCGGCACATGGAATACGCCCCCCGGTTTGCCGGCCGCCCGGATGTCCATTGCCGCTGGTGCCCCTACGCGCCCCTCTGCGCCTCCTGAAGGCATGCCGCTGCGAAGGCGGCCGGCACTTGGCAGACAGGGCCAAGACTGGTAGATTTTTCCCTTCTCGGCGGAAACCGGGGCAAGGCATCTCCCCCCGGCCCCGTGTCGCCATCAGCCGGCGTTTCCGCGCCGGCGCAGGCCCGCCGCACCACATATATCCTTTCAAGGAACGTCTATGACCTTCTCCCTGCCGCGTCTGCTCTACCTGCTGGCTGCGCTGGCTTTGTACATGCTTCTCTGGCCCAACCCCATCACCATCTTCATGGCCGCCTGCTTTTCCTGCCTGACGCTTCCGCTCTACCGCCGCCTCCGGCGGGAGACCGGCATCTGGCGCAAACATCTGGAACATGGTTCCCCGGATTCCCGGCGGCGTCGCCTGCTTCTTGCCTTGTCCAGCTATGTGCCCCTTGGCGGCTATGTGGCGGTCATCATCTCTTCTCTCGTGACCCCTGTGGCCGTTCTGGTGCTTCTTGTCTCGCCCCAGGCGGTTGCCGGTCTCGCCCGCCTGCGGGAGCTTCAGGCCAACAATTTTCAGCTTCCGCCGCACTGGCTCGAGTATCTTCATGCCATACGCCGCAGCCTGGCGGAGTATCCGAATATCGAAAAGGCTCTCAATGAGGCGATCGTCAACCTCGACACCCTGTTCAGCGATGCGGTGAGCATGCTCGTGAGCAGAAGTTTCGGCTTTGTGGGCGGCACCATGACCGTCTTCTGGACGACCTTTCTCTTTCTCACGCTCACTGTGCTGTTCACCATCTATTCCCGCCGCATCCGCAAGGTGACCTGCCGCATTTTCCACATCCCCCACGGCATTCTGGGCCGGTTCATTTCGACCATCCACCGCGCGCTCAAGGCCATCATGCTCGGCATCGTCCTTGTGGCGCTGGCGCAGGGCGCGCTTTGCGGCATCGGTTTTGCCGTGGCCGGCGTCAATCAGCCCGCGTTCTGGGGCATGCTGGCGACGCTGGTGGCGCCCATCCCTGTGGTCGGCACGGCCCTTGTCTGGGGTCCGCTCTGCATTTCCCTCTGGTTCAGCGGCAAAACCATGGCCGCCATCGGGCTTGCGCTCTGGGGCACCCTGGCCGTAGCGGGGGTGGACAATGTGCTGCGGCCGTTCTTTCTTCGCCAGGGCATCAAGGCGCCGTTTCTGGTCCTTATCCTCGCCATCCTCTGCGGCCTGACTTCTTTCGGGCCGGTGGGGCTTATCGCCGGGCCGGTCATCCTGGCCTTTGCCATGCAGGCTGTGGAAGAAGGCAACCGCTACTACCGGCCACAGGCCTGAAGCGTCCATGCGCCGGTATCTTCGCCGCTTTTCCGCCAGATGCTTCGGGTGGCTGCTGTTCCCGGCCCTGTGTCTGGCGCTGCTTCCCGCAACGGCGGCGGCCTCCGGCCTGCCGGCGCGTTCCGCCATCCTCGTCAACCTCGGCACCGGCCGCGTCCTCTATGAAAAAAATGCCGATGCCGCCATTCCGCCGGCATCACTGACAAAGATCATGACCATGTACCTGGCGCTGGATGCGGTGCAGGCGAAACGTCTGCGGCTGGATACGAAGATCCCCGTCCGTTCCGGGGCCGCCGCCGTTGGCGGCTCTTCCATGCACCTGCGCGCCGGGGACAGGGTGCCTCTTGTGCGCCTGCTCGCGGGTATGGCTGTCGTCTCGGGCAACGATGCGGCCATGGCCGTAGCCGCAAAAGTTGGCGGCGACACGCGCGCGTTCGTGCGCCAGATGAACGGCAAGGCGCGGCGTCTGGGACTCACACGCACGTCATTCAAGAACCCCACAGGGCTTCCCGCGCCCGGGCAGAAGACCAGCGCCCGGGACATGATGCGGCTTTGCCAGGCGTATCTCAAGGCGCATCCGCGGGCCATGCGCTTTCACGGCATGCGCTATTTTCTGCATCGCGGCATGACCATGCGGAACACCAATGCCCTGCTGGGGACCATGGCCGGGGTCAACGGGCTGAAAACCGGCTGGACGGTCGCGTCCGGCTATAATCTTGTCGTGACGGCCACCAGGGGCAAAACGAGGCTCCTTGCGGTGGTGCTTGGCGCCTCAAGCCGTGAGCGGCGGGATGCCGCCGCGCGCAGGCTGCTCGAGGCAGGCTTTCGGCAGCCCAATGCCCCCCAAAAGGTGCGGACGTCCGTGAACGCCTTCCGTCATGCCCCGACAGCGCGTCAGGCACGCAAAGGCCACGGACACAGGGCAGCGCTGACGCATGGCGGATGAGTCCTGGCCTCTCGACGAAGTGGTCTTCCGGCGGCAATCTCCGGCCTGCGTGGCTTCCTCTCCGCTTCAGGAAGGAGGGTCCTCCCGCGGGCGGCGATCATGGCCTTTCGGCTCCGCGCCGTACACATGCAACGGAAGAGAGAGGGGAGCCTTGACCTTGGGACGGTGACGCCGTATGTTTGGCAGCAAAGGCACCGCCCTTTCAGCAAACCCCGTCGGAGGCATCCGCATGTTCAGTATCGGCCCCAACCAGATCCTGCTTATCCTGCTCATTGTCCTGCTGATTTTCGGCGCAAAGAAATTGCCGGAGATCGGCGGCGGACTGGGCCGGGCCATCAGGAATTTTCGTCGCGCCTCGTCCGAGCCGGATGAGATAGACATCACGGCACAGGAAAAGAAGGCCCCTGCGGGCCATGACGATACCCACAAGGCCTAACCCCGTGACACCCCAAAAGGATTGCGCCATGAAGGCAGAGCAACTGTCCGTTTTTCTGGAAAACCGCGCCGGGCGCCTTGCCGAGGTGATCCACACCCTGGCTGAGGCGGGCATCAATATCCGCGCGCTTTCGCTGGCGGATACGTCTGATTTCGGTATCCTGCGGATGATCGTCTGTGATCATGAAAAAGCGAAGAACGTGCTCAAGGAGAAAGGCTTCACCCTCGGCCGCACCAGCGTCGTGGCCGTGGAGGTGCCGGACGAGCCAGGTGGCCTGGACAGTGTGCTGCAACTCGTTTCCAGCAACGGCATCAATGTGGAATACATGTATGCCTTCGTGCAGCGGGAACTGGGCCGCGCCGTCATGATTTTCCGTTTTGACAAGGTGGACGAGGCGGTGGACCTGCTCAACCGCCACAATTTCACCATCATTCCGGCACAGCGCCTCTGCCAGTTCTGAGGACGGCGCGGCCGCGCCTGATCCCTCCCGACCGGCGAGGGCTATGTCCGCACCACAAAAAGACCCCGGCAAAACCGGGGTCTTTTCTGTTCATGTCATGCGGCACCGCCGCTCCTGTTCTGTTCAGGCCTTGGCCGGTCTGGCTTCAAACACCAGGTTTTCATCCTTGACCTCGATATGCACTTCCTCGCCGTCGTGGATCTTGCCGCTGACGAGTTCACGCGCCAGCGGGGTTTCCACGGCATGCTGGAGGTAGCGCTTGAGCGGCCGCGCGCCATAGACGGGATCATACCCGGCTTCCGCCACGAAGTCCCGCGCCGCATCGCTCATG
This sequence comes from uncultured Desulfovibrio sp., assembly GCF_910584445.1. Classification (GTDB taxonomy): domain Bacteria; phylum Desulfobacterota; class Desulfovibrionia; order Desulfovibrionales; family Desulfovibrionaceae; genus Desulfovibrio. The sequence goes on along the minus strand of NZ_CAJUBO010000002.1, from coordinate 131,966 downwards.
TGCAGCCTGATCTTGCGCTCTTCCAGCCGCGCGCGCAGGCGGCGCAGCTGAAATTCCACGATCTTGCCGATCTGGTCGCGCCGCAACGGCAGGAAGACCACAGTTTCATCGACACGGTTGAGGAATTCCGGCCTGAAGTGGTTACGGAGATCTTCCATGACCTTTTCGCGCGCGCCTTCCTTGAGGGTGCCATCAGGGGCAATGCCGTCAAGCAGGTGCACCGAACCGATATTGGAGGTCATGATGACGATGCAGTTGCGGAAGTCCACCGTTCTGCCCTGGCTGTCCGTAAGGCGCCCATCGTCCAGAAGCTGGAGCAGCGTGTTGAAGACATCCGGGTGCGCCTTTTCGATCTCGTCAAACAGGATGACGGAATACGGCTTGCGGCGCACGGCCTCGGTAAGCTGGCCGCCCTCGTCATAGCCCACATATCCCGGAGGGGCGCCGATGAGACGCGAGACGGAATGCTTTTCCATATACTCGCTCATGTCGAGGCGCACCATGTTGTCTTCGGTGTCGAACAGCGCTTCGGCCAGGGCCTTGGAAAGCTCCGTCTTGCCGACGCCTGTGGGACCAAGAAAGATGAACGAGCCAGTGGGCCGCCCGGGGTCGGCAAGTCCCGCGCGCGCGCGAAGCACGGCATCCGCCACGGCGGTGACGGCCTCATCCTGGCCCACCACGCGTTCGTGCAACTGCTCACCGAGGCGCAGGAGCTTTTCCCGCTCGGATTCGAGCAGCCTGGTCACGGGGATGCCCGTCCACTTGGCAACGATCTCGGCCACATCGTCCGGGCGCACTTCCTCACGCAGCAGGCGCGGACCATCGCCAGCCTGCTTTTCGCCGGAGACTTCCGCCAGTTTCTTTTCCAGTTCAAGCAGTCTGGAATACTTGAGTTCCGCGGCGCGGTTGAGGTCATAGGCGCGTTCCGCCTGTTCGATGGCGAGCTTGGTCTGCTCGATCTGTTCCTTGATCTCGCGCACGTTGTCGATGGAACCTTTTTCGTTCTCCCACTGCTTGCGCATGGCCGCCTGTTCGTTACGCAGTTCGGCAAGCTCGTTTTCCAGCTTTTCCAGGCGCTCGCGCGAAGCGCTGTCGGTTTCACGGCGCAGGGCTTCCCGTTCGATCTCCAGCTGCATGACCTTGCGGTTCACTTCGTCAAGGTCCGCCGGGAGGGAATCGATCTCGGTGCGGATCATAGCCGCCGCTTCGTCAATGAGGTCGATGGCCTTGTCCGGGAGCTGACGGTCGGGAATGTAGCGATTGGAGAGCACCACGGCCTCCACGATGGCGGAGTCGCTGATACGCACGCCGTGATGGACCTCAAAACGCTCCTTGAGACCGCGCAGGATGGAGATGGCGTCCTCCACCGTCGGCTCTTCCACAAGGACGGGCTGGAAACGGCGTTCCAGAGCGGGATCCTTTTCAATGTACTTGCGGTACTCGTCCACCGTTGTGGCGCCGATGCAGTGGAGTTCGCCGCGCGCCAGCATGGGCTTGAGGAGATTGCCCGCATCCATGGAGCCTTCCGTCTTGCCGGCGCCCACGATGGTATGGAGTTCATCGATGAAAAGGATGATCTGCCCCTCGCTCTTCTCCACCTCATTGAGCACGGCCTTGAGGCGCTCTTCAAATTCACCGCGATATTTGGCGCCGGCGATGAGCGCGCCCATGTCCAGGGCGTAGATCTTGCGGCCGCGCAATCCCTCGGGCACATCGCCCTTGACGATGCGGAAGGCCAGTCCCTCAACGATGGCCGTCTTGCCGACGCCCGCCTCGCCGATGAGCACGGGGTTGTTCTTGGTGCGACGCGAAAGGATGCGGATGACGCGGCGGATCTCCGCATCGCGCCCGATGACGGGGTCCATCTTTCCCTGCCGCGCGGCTTCCACAAGATCGCGGGCGTACTTGCTCAGCGCCTCGAAGGTATCCTCCGGGGTGGCGCTGGTCACGCGCGCGCCGCCGCGCATCTCTTCCATGGCTTTGGAAAAGGTGGCGCGGGTGATCTTGTATTCCTTGAAGACCTCGCCGAGCGGCGAGGACGGCTCCACATCCGTCAGGGCAAGAAAGAGCGTGTCCACGCTGACGAATTCATCCTGGAGGTGCTGGGCGTCTTTTTGCGCGTCACCAAGGATCTTCGCCAGGCGCTGGGTGATCATGATCTTGTTGGGGTCCATCCCGCCGCCGGAAACAGATGGCCGCTTGCGTAGCGAAGTCTCCAGCGCAACGGCCAGCGCGCGCGGCTGGATGCCCATATGCTCCAGATCGGCGCTCACGATGCCTTTTTCCTGCTGCACCAGCGCAAGCGCGAGATGTTCGCAATCCGTTTCCTGATGGCCCAGCCCGGCGGCGATGGTCTGCGCTTCGCCAATGGCTTCACGGGCTTTTTCCGTAAACTTGTTGATGTCCATATCTACTCCCCACCCTGTCCTGACTGTCACGCTCTGGCGGCCAGCCGGACCGGTTGCTTCTGGTAAATCCCGTCCCGGGGGACGGGCGCCCGCAGGACTCAGTCCTCCAGGCCGTGCAGGTCGCGCACCATCCGCTCCAGGCGGTCGATGCGTTCCAGCAGGTCAACGATGATGGTTCCACCCACCACCGGCAGTTCAAAATCTCCGCAAATGCGTTCCAGCTTGCGTACCCGATAAATGTCCGCATCGTGGAACATCTGGGCCTGGGAGGCGCTGATGCGCGTTTCTATCCAGCCCAGAGACACCAGTTCCTGCAAATGCTCCGGCGTTATGCCGGTCACTTCAATAAATTCCTCCCAGGCGAGCACCCTGGACGGCGTCGGCAGGGAAGAAGATTTTTTCGTCATGCTCATGATTCCATCCTCGGAATATGCAGCCCGCAGCCTGCGCGTGGCTGTTCACACCGGGCGCCCTCTCAGGCGCGTGCCTTGAAGGTCGAGGTCGCCGCAAGCCGCTCCCAAAGCTCCCGCTCTTCGGCGGTCAGCTCGGCAGGGACCCGAATCATCACCCTGACGAGCAGGTCGCCGCGTTTTGCGGCAGTGCCCAGGCCCTTGCCGCGCAAGCGGAATTTGCGCCCGGAACTGGAACCGGCGGGAATGTTCAGTTCCACCTCGCCCTCCAGTGTGGGCACGGGGACCTTGGCGCCGAGCGTCGCCTCCCAGGGGGCCAGGGCGACATCACAGTGGATATTTTCGCCATCCACCTTGAACCGGGCATGCGGTTGATACCGGATGCGAAGGAAAAGATCGCCGGGGGTCCCGCCGGGCGCGGGGTCTCCCTGGCCGGAAAGGCGGAGCTTGGCCCCCTCCCGGATGCCCGCGGGCACATTGACTTCCAGTGTCTTGGGTCCCTGCGGCATCTGAAGGGTCACGTTTCGCTTGCCGCCACGCATGACTTCCTCAAGCGTGAGGGGAAGTTCCGCTTCCACATCCCTGCCCCGCCGGGGACGGGAGGAAAAGCCGCCGAAGGGGTCCGGTCCGAACTGGGCGCCGCGCGCGCTCCGGCCACCGCCCCCGAAAATGCTCTCAAAAAAATCCGAGAAGTCGGAACCGTTGACATCCTGCCCATTGAAGTTGAAGTGCATGTTCTCGAAGCCCTGACCGTTCTGGAACTGTTGCCCATGCTGCCAGTCCGGGCCAAGCTGGTCGTAGAGCTTGCGCTTCTCAGGGTCTTTGAGGACCTCATAGGCCTCATTGATCTCCTTGAATTTTTCTTCGGCTTCCTTGTTGCCGGGATTGAGGTCAGGGTGGTATTTGCGGGCAAGCTTCTTGTAGGCCTTGGAAATGTCCTCGGCCTTGGCGCCACGCTCCACACCAAGCAGTTTGTAATAATCCTTATATGAGACAGCCATGTTTCGTTTTCTCCCTTGCGAACCCCGACGCCGGGCCGGAGTTCCTGTGGATGCATCCACTGGAAAGGGTGCCTGCTCCGCGAAGAACGGCGCACCACTCCATGTCTAGTACCTTAAGACCGATTGAGTCCGCGTCAATATCCCCTGCGCGGCAAAACAAACTTTTCGCCTGAGAAAACGAGACCGCCCCTGCGGAGAGTCCCCAGGAGCGGTCGGAAGGGCCGGAGATTCGAGATCCTTCGCCCGGCGGACGAAGGGAAATGTCCGTTCTAGACGATGCCGTGTTCCCCCGGGCGTTCGTAGTTTTCCTTTTCCTGCGCGCGGACATAAAAATCCGTATCGCCCAGAGCCAAGAGGATGGCGGAAGAAACATAGATGGACGAGGCCGTGCCCACGAAGACGCCGATGAGCATGGTCAGGGCAAAATCATGGATCACCCCGCCGCCGAGCAGGAAGAGGGAAAGCGTAGCCACGAAGGTGGTGCCGCTGGTGAGGATGGTGCGCGAAAGCGTCTGGTTGACGCTGCGATTGATCAGCGAGGCAAGGTCCATCTGGGGGGCCGCGCGAAGATTTTCCCGCAAGCGGTCATAGACGATGATGGTGTCGTTGAGGGAATAGCCCACCAGGGTCAGGAGCGCGGCCATGACATTGAGGTCGATCTCCACATCCAGGATGGAGAGCAGGCCGACAGTGATGAACACGTCATGCAACAGGCCCACCACGGCGCCCAGGGCGAAATTCAGCTTGAGCACAAAGCAGACCACCAGGGTGATGGCAAGCGCCACCATGACCTGCCAGCCCATGCCGATGGAGGTGAAGCTGAAAAGATACATGCCGCCCCAGAGTGCGGCGGCCATGATGGCCGCGGCCATCCAGCGCTGCTCAAACCGGCCGGAAATATAGACGGCAATGAGCAGCACGGCATAATAGAGGGCGCTGAGCGCCTTGTTGGTGAGGTCATCGCCCACCTTCGGCCCCACCACCTCGAGACGCTGGATCTCCGCGGGATTGTCGGGGAACGCCTGGGCCAGCGCCTTGATCACGTTGGTACGCAATGCCGATGCGTCGCCAGTCTCGGAGCTGGAAAAGCGCAGCAGATAGTCCCGCCCGCCCTCGCCGAAGCGCTGGGTGGAAATGCCGGGGAGTTCTGGGATATTGAGGCTCTTCTTGAGCGCCTCATCCTCCACGGGCCTGGAAAACTGCACCTGAACGATGACGCCGCCCGCAAAGTCGATGCCGAGCTTGAGTCCGTTGCCCCATAACGCCGAGGCAAGCCCCGCCAGCAGGAGGATGAGGGAAATGGCATAGGCCCAGTGCCGTTTGCCGATGAAGTCGATATGGGTGTCATGCCTGATGAATGCAAAGCCCATGGTGGGTTCTCCATGTGCGCCCGGCCGGCGGTCCTGGCGGACCGCGCCCGGATGCTGCCGCTCCTGATGTGGAGCCTAGATGCTGATGCCCTTTGGCCCGCAGTGCCTGGCCCATTCCTCAAAAATGGACCGCGAAACGAAGATGGCCGTAAACATGGACGCAATGATGCCCAGCGAGAGCGTGACCGCGAAACCGCGGATCGGTCCCGTGCCGAACTGGTAGAGCACCACTGTGGCGATAATGGTCGTCAGGTTGGAGTCGGTGATGGAAATGGTCGCCCGGTCAAAGCCGGCCTTCACCGCCGCCAGCGGCGTGAGTCCGTGGTGCAGTTCCTCACGGATGCGTTCGTAAATGAGCACATTGGCGTCCACGGCCATGCCGATGGTCAGGACGATGCCGGCAATGCCCGGCAGCGTCAGCGTCGCGCCAAAGGCCCCCATGCCCGCCATGACGATGAGCATGGTGAAGCAGAGCATGATGTCGGCGATGACGCCGCTCATGCCGTAATAGACGGCCATGAACAGGATGACCAGGGCCGCGCCGACCAGGGCCGCGCGTACGCCGCTGTCGATGGATTCCTGCCCCAGGGAGGGGCCGACGCTGCGCTCTTCCAGCACGGAGACCGGCGCCGGCAGGGAACCCGCGCGCAGGACAATGGCAAGATCCTGCGCTTCGGCGGTGGTGAAGTTGCCCGAAATGCTCGCCCTGCCGCCGCCGATGCGTTCGCGGATAACGGGCGCGGAATAGACCTTGCCGTCAAGGACGATTGCCATCCGGCGCCCCACGTTTTCGCCGGTCACGCGTTCGAAGATACGGCCGCCGCGGCTGTTGAAATTCAGGGTCACATAGGCCTGATTCATCTGGTCGAACGCGGGCCGCGCATCGGCCACATCCTCGCCGGTGAGCATGGCGTCCTTTTCAACGGCGATGCGCCCTTCCTTTTGGGCCTCCTGCTTCTGGCCCGCGCCTGTCTCAAGCAGGGGCAGCACGACCACGCCGGAAGGCAGCACGGCCTTGCCCGGGTCCACATCGTCGCGGACAAGATGAAATTCGAGATGGGCCGTCTGGCCGATGATCTGCACCGCGCGGCGGGGGTCGGAAATGCCGGGCAGCTGCACCTGGATGCGGTTGCCCGCCTGCTTGCGGATATCCGGCTCGGCCACGCCGAACTGGTCGATACGGTTGCGGATGGTACGCAAGGCCTGGTCCAAGGCCATGGTCTCCAGGCGGGAGACCTCCTCCGACGTGAAACGCGCCACATAGCGCAGCTGGCCGGCGTCGCCGCGTTGGGGCGCGTCCACCTCAAGCTGCGGGAAGTGCCGGGCGAGAAGCTCCTGGAGCTTTGTCTCGTTTTCGGCGCGCGGCAGGACAAATTCCAGCGTCGTGCCACCCACGACGCGGGGGCGCAGCACGACGATCTTTTCATCCTGCGCCAGGCGGCGCACATCCTGCCCGGCAAGGGCAAGAGCATTGCTGACGGCTTTGGCGACATCAACGCCCAGGGTGAGATGGATGCCGCCCTTGAGATCAAGGCCGAGGTTGATCCGGCTGGAGGGCAAGATTCGCTCCAGCGCCGTCCCGATGCCCGGAATGCTCGGCAGGGCATAGACCAGGCAGAGCAGAAAAACCAGCACGGAAATGCCGAGTCGCCACCGCAGACCCATTGTTCACCTTCCAGAATACGGCCAATACGGCCGGAAATGACGGGAGACCACGACCGGACGGCGCGCGTCCCCCATGCGGGAACGCGCGACCATGCGGCCGGCACTGTGCGGACGGAGCCGCCCGCTATTTCTTTTCCGCCGGGTCGGCAGCCGTTTTGGCCTGGATCAGACCACCCACGGCCGCCCGCGAAATACGCAGCTTGGAGTCGCCGCTTTCGAGCAGCACCTGCTCGTCGTCGATTTCAAGGATCCTGCCGATGATGCCGCTGGAGGTCACCACATGGTCGCCGCGCTTCAGCTCGGAGAGCATCTGCTTGTGCGCCTTGGCCCGTTTTTGCTGCGGCCGGATGAGGAGGAACCAGAAAATGACGAACATGAGGATGAGCGGCAGGAACTGCATGAGCATATCCGTGCCTTCGGGAGCCGCGCCCCCGGCCTGGGGCGTGCCCATGGCGAAAGCGATGGATTCGAACAAAACGCACCTCCAGAGGTGTAGGATGGCGCCGGTACTGGCCGGCAACTGCGCTCATGGTTTCAGGAGCAGCCTCTGCTCATAGCCTGTACCGCGCGAATTTGCAAGTCATCGTCCGCAGGGGAGCATCCCGCGGCGGCGTTGCGGCGTTCGCATTCCGCGAGCCGGAGGCTCAGGCGTCCTCCGTGTCGCGCACCACCTCAAGGATGTCCGGCAATGCGCGGATGGCTTCAATGAGCTGATAGAGCTGGGTCGCGCTCTTCACCTCCACGGTGAAACGCAGGCGCGCCCTGCCGTCCACCTGGGTATCCATGCTCAGGCCGGTGATATTGATGCTGCTGTCGGCAATGACCTGCGCCACATGGGCCAGAACGCCGGCGACGTTCTGGGCGATGATGAAGATCCCCGCCTCATAGGGCTGTTCGGCCTCCGTCCCTTCCCAATGGACGGAAATGAGCCGTTCCGGCTCCATATTCGCCACATTGGGACAGTCCGCGCGGTGAACGGTGATGCCCATGCCCCGGCTGATATAGCCGATGATGGGATCGCCCGGCACAGGATTGCAGCATTTGGCAAAGCGCATGAGCACGCCGTCAACCCCGGAAATGCCGACCCCTTCGGTCTTGCGGCGAGCCGCCTCCTTGCTTTCCTTGACGCTCGGCGGTTCCGGCGCGCTCTGGGACACCGCCTCCGGGTGCAGGACCGCATACAGCCGGTTGAGGACCTTGCGCGGCGTCACATGGGCGTAGCCCACGGCGGCCACCAGGTCATCCACGCTTTCAAAGTTCAGGTCCTGGGCCACGAGGGCAAGGTGCCCCTCCTTGAGGGCCTTGCCGACATTGAGGCTGACCTTGCGGCCTTCCTTTTCAAGCATGTCGCGGCCAAGGGTCACGGCATGGGTGCGCTCCTCGGTGCGGAGGTAGCGCTGGATGCGGCTGCGCGCCCGGGCGGTCTTGACGAGCTTGAGCCAGTCCCGGTTGGGATTGCGCGCCGGGTCGGTGACGATCTCGACGATGTCGCCGTTCTTGAGTTCGGTGCCCAAGGGCATGAGCCGGCCATTGATCTTGGCGCCGGCGCAGTGCTGGCCCACCTTGGTATGGATGTGGAAGGCGAAGTCAAGCGGCGTGGCGCCCTCGGGCAGTTCCTTGACGTCACCCGCGGGCGTATACACATAGACCTCATCCTTGAACAGGTCCATCTTCAGGGAATGCATGAACTCCCGGGAATCCGCCTCTTCCCCCTGACGTTCAAAAATCTCCCTGAGCCAGGAGAACTGTTCCAGATCCTTGCTGTTGACGCGCCCCTTTTCTTTGTAGAGCCAGTGCGCGGCCACGCCGTGCTCGGCCTGGCGGTGCATCTCTTCGGTGCGGATCTGGATCTCGATGCGTTCGCCTTCGGGACCGATGACCGTGGTATGCAGGCTCTGGTACCCGTTGGCCTTGGGCATGGAAATATAGTCCTTGAAACGCCCGTACACAGGCTTCCACTGGGAGTGGACGAGACCGAGCACGGCATAGCAGTCCTTGATGTCCTTGACGAGCACGCGAAAGGCCATGATGTCGTGCATTTCGTCAAGCGTGAGGGACTGGGACTGCATTTTCTTGTAAATGCTGTATTTGTGCTTGATGCGTCCGTACACCTGGCCTTCGATGGCATTGGAGGTCAGAAGGTCGCGGATGAGGTCCACGACCTTGTCGATGATGTGCTTTTCCACCACCTGATGCGTGTCCAGCCAGTGGTCGATCTGATTGTAGATGTCGGGGCGCAGATACTTGAAGCTCAGATCCTCCAGGCGCCGTTTGAGCACGTTGAGGCCCAGACGATTGGCGAGCGGCGCATAGATATCCATGGTTTCCTGGGCGATGCGCCGCTGCTTGTGGGCCTTCTGGAAGTCCAGGGTCTGCATGTTGTGCAGGCGGTCGGCCAGCTTGACCATCAGCACCCGCATGTCGTGGCTCATGGCGAGGATCATCTTGCGGATGTTCTCGGCCTGCGCTTCCTCCTTGTTCTCAAAGGGGATCATGCTGATTTTGGTCACGCCGTCGACGATATCGGCCACATCCTCGCCGAAATTCTCGTCGATCTCCTCGATGGTCGCCTTGGTGTCCTCCACCGTGTCATGGAGCAGCCCCGCCGCCACAGTGGGTTCGTCGAATCCCATTTCCGCAAGCGTGGAGGCCACCGCCAGCGGATGGGAAAGATAGGGTTCGCCCGAAAGCCGCGTCTGCCCCGCGTGCGCTGTGGCCGCATAGATATACGCGTGCCGGATAAGCTCCAGATTGGCGTTTTTGTTATTGGCGGAAACTTTGTCGAGGATTTCCTGAATGCGGATCATGGGCGCCCCGCGAAGTGTGAGGATGCGCGAACAGAGACCGAAGGGCAGTGGGCACTGACGGCCGCCGCGCGGTTTCAGCGCAAGCTTTTCTCTTTTCCAGACTATGTTCCGACACGGCGCCCCTTGTCAACGGCACCCGGGGCACCCGGCACTTCCGCATCGCGCAAAACATTTTGCTGGCGTATGGCAAAAAAATAGCATACAGATTTACTTTGGTCGTCCGTCTGTGCAAATCGGGTGAAGCAAGGGAACGGCAGCAACATGGCAACGCCTGCATCCGCAAGAATGGAACGCTGCATTCTATGGTATCTGCCTCTGGCTTATGGCGTGTGCTTTTTCCTCGGGAGTCTTCTGCAGCTACACTATTTCGTCCTCAATGACTGGGACTTCAGCTATTTTCTTACCCAGCCATGGCGCATAGCCCAGGGGCTGGACTGGAGCGTCCCTTTCGCCTTCGAGAGCAATGGCCCTTTCTGGGCGCATCATTTTACGCCTCTCTCACTGTTACTGGCGCCTCTGTTCAAGGTATTCCCCTCGGAATACACCCTGAGCTGCCTGCATGCCGCCAGCGTCACGGCCGTGGCCTTTCTTCTGCCGCGCCTGGTCCGGGAGATCTATGGCAGGGATACAGGCGACGGGCGATGGCTCTGGACAGCCGGATGCCTTCTCCTGCTCTTTTTCTTCTACCGGCCGTTTATCACCGCATGGTCACGGCAGACGCATTTCACGACCCTGGTTTCCCCTTTTCTTGCCCTTGCCCTGCTCTGTCTCCACAAGCGCTGGACGGCGGGAGCCGTGCTTTGCGCGCTGATGATCTGCCTTGGACAGGAACGCGCGTCAGTGGCGGTATTCGGCCTTGGCATGTACGCCTGCCTCCTGCTGGGGGAGAAAAAGCTGGGTCTCGCCTTTTGCGCGCTCTCGGCGATCTGGTTTTTCGGCAGCACCCAGCTCCTGCTGCCCCTGCTCCGGCAGTACGCGGGACTCCTCAACACGCCCTATGTGATGATGGCGCGCATCGACCCGTTGGCTGACTGGCCGCAAAAGCTCCAGTTCCTCTTCTGGATCTGCGCTTTTTCCTGCTTTTTGCCCTTTTGTGGCAAAAAAGCCCTGCTGTGCGCGAGTTGCGCCTTGCCGAATCTGGGCATGGCGCTGGTCTCAGGAACGAGCGGCATGTACGATCTCAAGGGGCAGTATGAGGATCTGCCTTCCATCTTCCTGCTGCTGTCAATGGCATATGGAATGTCCTGGCTGCAACGGAAGCTGCCGGCGAAACAATGGCGCCGGATCTTTTTGGCAGGAAGCTGCCTGTACTGGCTCGTGGCATTGCCCTCCAATTCGGGGTGGTACAATCCCCTCCTCACTTCGGTGCGCCTTCTCGCCTCTCCTCAGCGTGCGGAGCTTGACCGTCTGAATGAAGAAATCGCCCCCTTGCGCCGCAACCTGCCGGAGGGAATTGCCCTGTATGCCCAGTCCGGCCTTGGGCCGCGCATGGCACTGCATGCGGGAAGAAGCCTGTTGCATGCCAGGTTGCTGCAAAAACCCCTCAGCGGCACCGTAATTGCGATCTCTCCCTTGTGCGGGGACTACGGTCTGCAGGTCTCCCCCGCTGAAGCCATCAGGCTGGCTGATGCCCACAAGGATCTGGTGAACATTTACGATTCGGCGCGGCTGCGGGTCTATGCCAGCAAGGATGTGCTGGAGGCCGAACCGATGTTCAGGCATCGGTTCCGGACCGCGACGCACTGATACGCCCCGGCGTTGCCGGGCATCATGCCAGCCGGACAATGCGCGCACGGACCACGCTCGGCGCGATTGCACCCATGCGCCGCCAGCGACAGACGGCGAATCTTGTCATCGTCGCCGCCATTGGCTACTCTTGCAGACGACGCGGCAGTGGGCCTCTCGGGCCTGATGTTTGCATGCTGCCTGTCGGAACACTCACCAAGGAGCAAAAATGCTGAAGCACATAACCACGCTGCTTATGGTCCTCTGCCTGGGCGCGCCCGCCCTTGCGGCGGAGAAAACGGCAGACACTGCGGCCGCACCAGCCGCACAGGCCGGGGACAAGGCCGCACAGGCCCCCGAAACGGCAACTCCCGCCGGACCGACCGAACTGAGCAGCAAATACTACACGGTCTCGGTGCCGGAAGACTGGAAGGCCATCATGCCGCCCACGGAAAATCAGGGCATGACCAGCGCCATCTTCGCGCGGACGGCGGGAAGCGCCGTCGTTACCATGGTCGTGGGGCCGCGCGGCGCGGCCGACGCCAAGACCATCGCCGGCATGTTCGCCGAACAGTTCAAGGCGGAAAAGCCCCCGGTGGAAAAGAACGGCCAGTACACCTTCTCGTTCACCCAGCAGGGCATGCCCTGCCAGGCGTGGGTCGCCACCGAGGGGGACGTCTTCATGGTCACGTCGTTCACGGGCAACCGCAAGGAAGCCCAGGCCTTCATCCGGCAGCATGTCAAGAGCGCGGAGTACGCAAAGCTGTTGCCGCAGTAGCCATTTGTCCAGCACGAAGGGGCGCGGTGGTCAGTGCCACCGCGCCCCTTCGTGCTGAAAGCCGGGTCCGCAAGTTCAGGAGGCCTGATATTCCGGACGAAGAAGCGGGAAAAGGATGACCTCGCGTATGGAGGGGGAGTCGGTCAGGAGCATGACGAGACGGTCGATGCCCACGCCCTGCCCCGCCGCGGGCGGCATGCCGTATTCGAGGGCGCGCAGATAGTCTTCATCCATGCTGTGCGCCTCGTCATCGCCCGCCTCCCGTTCCCGCTTCTGCTCTTCAAAGCGCAAACGCTGATCCACGGGATCATTCAGTTCGGAAAAGGCGTTGGAAAGCTCCCGCCCGGTGATGAACAGCTCGAAGCGGTCCGTGATCTCCGGCCTTTTGTCATTCCGCCGCGAGAGCGGTGAGATGGCCGTGGGATAGTGATAGATGAAATGCGGCTGGATGAGCTTGCCCTCCACATCCAGGTCAAAAAGTTTGGCCTGCAGCTTTTCAAGGCACTCATTTTCCAGCGTTTTTTCGCCACGTTCGCGGATGTACGCCTTTACCTTGTTGTAATCATTATAAAATTCCGGCTGGTGGCCGCCGATTTTTGTCAGCGAATCGTAGAAGCTCATGCGGTGCCAGTGCCCGGGGGTGAGGTCTATCTGCTCGCCCTGATAGGGAACCACGGTGCTGCCGCAGACCTGCAGGGCAATATGGGCAAAAAGCTGCTCCGTGAAGTCCATGAGGTCTTCAAAGGTGGCATAGGCCCAGTAGAACTCACACATGGTGAACTCAGGATTATGACGGGTATCGATGCCTTCGTTGCGGAAATTGCGGTTAAGCTCAAAGACTTTTTCAAACCCCCCCACCAGCAGACGTTTGAGATACAGCTCCGGGGCGATGCGGAGAAAAAGCTCCAGATCAAGGGCATTGTGATGCGTCCGGAAGGGCTTGGCCGTGGCGCCGCCGGCAATGGGCTGCATGATGGGGGTCTCCACCTCCATGAAGCCGTGATCTTCCATGAAGCGGCGGAACTCCCGCACGATGAGGCTGCGTTTGACAAAAATCTCACGGCTCCGGGGCGTGACGATGAGGTCCACATAGCGTTGCCGGTAGCGCGTTTCCATGTCCTTGAGTCCATGGTACTTTTCCGGCAGCGGCCGCATGGAGCGCGAAAGCAGGCGCAGGGAACGGCAGGCAATGGTCAGCTCGCCGGTCCTGGTGCGGAAAAGATGGCCGGAAACGCCAACGATATCACCAACATCGAGCTTTTTGACGATCTTGTACGCTTCTTCGTCCAGGTGCTCACGCGAGGCGTAACACTGGATATTGCCGCTCTGGTCCATGAGATGGAAGAAGGCCACCTTGCCGAAGGACCGCAGGGAAACGATGCGCCCGGCGATGGCGAAGACATCCTCCATCGCGTCCAGCGCCTCGCCCTCCATAGGGCCATATTTCTCGAGCACCCAGGCGATGCTGTGTTCTTTGCGAAAGTCGTTGGGGAAGAGCGGCGTGCCCGCGTCAAGCAGATCGCAGGCCTTGGTGACGCGGTTCTTGATGACTTCATTGAGTTCATTGCGTCCGGCGAAACTTTCGAGCATGGGCATGAAATAGGCCGCATGCGGCGACCTGGTGCCCAGCTTGAAAGCCGGTCTTGCGCCCTTTTCCCGTTGATCCCGATTGTCCACGCACAGCCCCCTTCCTTCTCCCCTGCTCTCCGCGTCCGACGGTCCCCATATGCCGTCCCGCAACTTCCGCGCGGAAAGTAGGCAACGGTATGCCATTCGAAACAGTGCGTCAAGACGCCCACGCCGCAGCCATTGCCAAGGACGGGAAGAATATTATATGGAAAGGGGCTTGCGCCGGAAGGGCGCCCGGCGGCCGCGCGCGCATGCGACGCGCGGAGCCGCGGCCGTATTCCGCGTGGACAAGGCGCGCCCGGACCGGCGCGGCCAAATCGCAACGGAGGCAGTATTGAACCAGTTCAGCCGCAACCTGATGCTCTGGGCGGTGATCGTCCTGGCGATGGTGATGCTCTTCAATATGTTCCAGCAGCCCCAGGCGGGGGGGCAGCGGGTCTCGTTCACCGAGTTTCTCAGCAAGGTCGATGAAGGGCAGGTGCTCTCCGTGACCATGCAGGGGCAGACCCTCATCGGCAGGACCTCGGACAACAAGAGCATCCAGACCTATGCTCCGCAGGATGCGGGGCTGGTCAACCGCCTCATTGAGAAAAAGGTGGAGATCAAGGCCGAGCCGCCGGAGGAATCCCCCTGGTACATGACGCTTCTGGTCTCCTGGTTCCCCATGCTGCTCCTCATTGGCGTCTGGGTATTCTTCATGCGCCAGATGCAGAATGGCGGCGGCAAGGCCATGAGCTTCGGACGCTCCCGCGCGCGCCTTCTCAATCAGGAGAACGCGCGTGTGACCTTCGCCGACGTGGCCGGCGTGGACGAAGCCAAGGAAGAGCTTTCCGAGGTGGTGGAATTTCTCTCCAATCCCAAAAAATTCACGCGTCTTGGGGGGCGCATCCCCAAGGGCGTCCTGCTCGTCGGCCCTCCCGGAACGGGCAAGACCCTGCTCGCGCGCGCCGTGGCCGGCGAGGCCGGTGTCCCCTTCTTTTCCATCTCCGGCTCCGACTTTGTGGAAATGTTCGTGGGCGTGGGCGCTTCGCGCGTGCGCGATCTCTTTGTTCAGGGCAAGAAAAACGCGCCCTGCCTGATCTTCATCGATGAGATCGACGCCGTGGGCCGCCAGCGCGGCGCCGGGCTTGGCGGCGGCCACGATGAACGCGAACAGACCCTGAACCAGCTCCTTGTGGAGATGGACGGTTTCGAAAGCAACGAGGGCGTCATCCTCATTGCGGCCACCAACCGTCCGGACGTGCTGGACCCGGCGCTGCTCCGGCCCGGTCGCTTTGACCGCCAGGTGGTGGTGCCCACTCCCGACCTGCGCGGTCGCAAACGCATCCTTGAAGTGCATACCAAACGCACGCCGCTCGATCCGGGGGTCGATCTGGAGGTCCTTGCGCGGGGCACGCCCGGCTTTTCCGGTGCGGATCTGGAGAATCTCGTCAACGAGGCGGCGCTCCAGGCGGCCAAGCTCAACCAGAGCCGGCTGGACATGCGCGACTTCGAGTTCGCCAAGGACAAGGTCCTCATGGGACGCGAACGCCGCAGTCTCATCCTTTCCGACGAAGAAAAGCGCATCACCGCCTATCATGAGGGAGGCCACGCCCTGGCCGCGCGGCTGCTGCCCGGTTCCGACCCGGTCCACAAGGTCACCATCATCCCCCGCGGCCGCGCCCTCGGCGTGACCATGCAACTGCCGGAAGAAGACCGGCACGGCTATTCGCGCACCTATCTGCGCAACAATCTCGTGGTCCTCCTTGGTGGGCGCGTGGCGGAAGAGCTTATCCTCGATGATATCACCACAGGCGCTTCCAACGACATCGAACGCGTCACCCGCATGGCCCGCAAGATGGTCTGCGAATGGGGCATGAGCGAGGCCATCGGCACGCTCTCCATCGGCGAGACAGGAGAAGAGGTCTTCATCGGCCGTGAATGGGTGCAGAACAAGAACTTCAGCGAAGACACGGCGCGTCTTGTGGATGCCGAAGTCAAGCGCATCGTGGAAGAAGCCCATGCGCGGTGCCGCAAGCTGCTTGAAGACAATGAGGAAACCCTGCACCGCATCGCCAGGGCCTTGCTGGAGCGCGAAACCATCACCGGCGACGACCTGGACCTGCTCATGGACGGAAAGCCCCTCCCCCCTTTGGAGGTGAGCGCCGATTCCGAGCCTGCGGACGGCGCGCCCAAAAGCACGGACAGCACGGACAGCACGGACTTTGTCCTCGAGTCGGACGAGGCCTCCCCGGTCGCGGGAGACCAGGAGAAGGACGGCGCGGGAGCGCCGCCGGCATCCGCGGACGCGAAGCCGGACGACGTTTCGGCAAACCACGACGAAAACGGCAAGGGAAGCCCCAGGGAATGATCCGGGCACGAAAACGCGGCACCCGCAACGCATGCCGGAGCCGTTGATGGACATGGTGCTTCCTGCGCCGATCGCCTCCTGCGGCGGTACCATGCCGCCCTGGACCGTGGCGGGCGGCGATGCCGTGCGGCTCGCCGCGCCGTTTGGCGTCATGGGCATCCTCAATCTCACGCCGGACTCCTTTTATGACGGGGGGCGGCACGCCACGGGCGAGGCGGCGCTCGGGCAGGCGCAGGCCCTCCATGATGCCGGAGCGGACATGCTGGACATCGGGGCGGAGTCGAGCCGCCCAGGCGCGCGTCCGCTGGCGCCCGGGGAGGAGCTTGCGCGGCTGGCCCCGGTGTTGCGGGCCGTGCGGGAACGCATGCCGGGCATCCCCGTCTCCGTGGATACCGTGCATGCGGCCACTGCCGCCGCGGCGCTCGACATGGGTGCCGTTGTCATCAATGATGTCTCGGCCTGCGGTGTGGACCCGGAACTGACGGATGTGCTGGCGGACCGCAAGCCCGGCTACGTCCTCATGCACAGCCAGGGACGGCCGCCGGACATGCAGGCGGCGCCACGGTACGCGGATGTCTGCCGCGAGGTCCGCCGTTTTTTCGAGCGCGAACTCAACCGTCTTGTGGCCGCCGGCCTTCCTGAAGACCGCATCGTGCTTGACCCGGGCATTGGGTTTGGCAAAACCATGGCGCACAACCTGGCGTTGCTCGCTCATGCGGACGAATTTCTGGCGTTCGGGCGGCCGTTGCTGGTGGGGCTTTCCATGAAGTCCCTGTTCGGGGATCTTCTGGGGCTGCCCGTCGGCGAACGCGGGGCGGCCACGCAAACGGCATCGGCGCTTCTGTGGGAACGGGGCGTCTGCTGGCACCGCGTCCATGATGTGGCCGCCGTCAGGGGCGCATTGCGCCTTGCCGCCGCCCTTGCCGGCGCCTGAGCAGCTCTGCCCGAAAGCGGCCTGATGCCGAAGCGTAAAGGAAAACCGCATGGTCTTCGAGCACTTCATTTTCGACTGGCGTGACGCGCTGGACATAGCCCTGGTCAGCGTCCTGCTGTACCAGGTCATCCAGTTGTTGCGGGGGTCGCGCGCCCTGGCCGTTCTCACGGGGCTGGGGCTGCTCACGGTGCTCTATTTTGTTGCCCGCGCGCTGGGGCTTTATACGCTTTCGTGGCTCCTGCAATATATTTTCGGCTCGCTCTTCATCCTCATCGTCGTCATCTTCCAGTCCGATATCCGCCAGGCCCTGGGCGAAATGGGCGCGCACCGCATATTCCGCCGGCGTGAACTCCTGCAGAGCGGCGTGGATGAAGTGGTGCAGGCCTGCATGGAGATGGCGCGCCTGCGTGTCGGCGCGCTCATTGTCATTGAGCGCAGCATGCGCCTCGGAGACATGATCAAGCGCGAAGGCGTGCGTCTCGATGCCCTGCTTTCCCGCCAGTTGCTCATGAACATTTTTTATCCCAAGGCGCCGCTCCATGACGGCGCCGTCGTCATCAGCAAAGGCAGGATCATGGCCGCCGGCTGCATTCTCCCCCTGGCCGTCGCCAAGGGGCAGAATTTCGGCACCCGCCACCGCGCGGCTCTCGGCATCACCAACGAAAGCGATGCCGTTGCCATTGCCGTCTCCGAGGAGCGCGGGGAAATTTCCGTGGCTATGAAGGGTGAACTTGTCCGTTCGCTGGACGCCACACGCCTGCGGCAGGTGCTCAATGAAATTCTCTGACCAACGGAACGCCACAGCCCAAAACGGGCGCCTCGGTCGCGCTCCGCATGCGCTCTCCATGTTTCTCGCGGTGCTTCTCGCCTCGGCCATGTGGTATGTGGTGAGCGTGCGCGACCGTCTTGAGGCACAGGTGGAAGTCAATATCGACTACTACGGCATTCCGCCGAACCTGGTGGTCACTGACGGGCTTGTGAGCAAGATCACGGTGCGCCTGCGCGGGCCGGAAACATTGCTGCGTTCCATCCCCCGCCAGCGCCTCAACGAGGCCGTCGACCTCTCGGACATCAAGAAGGGCGTCACCATCGTCCCGCTTGCGGGCGACGAGCTTGGCCCCGCGTTCCGCGCCTTTGAGGTCGTGGATATCCAGCCGCCGCGCATCGTGGTCAAGGCGGATACGCTGCTGGAGCGCAGCGTTCCCGTACGCACCATCGTGGATTCGCCCCTGCGCGGCGGCGCGCTGACGGTGGAGAATGTGAGCGTCTCCCCGGCGACGGTCATCCTGCGGGGTCCGGAATCCGTCGTCAGCGGCATTTCCAATGTGCCGCTGACCATCATGCTTGATCCCAAGGCAGCCGGCACGACGGTGCAGCAAAACACCATCCTGGATACGCCGAGCCTTGTGACCGCGTCACCGCCTTCGGTGCGCGTGCGGTACACCATCACAAGCGGGCGCACCGTTGTTTCGCGGCGTTGTCACATCTCCGTGGAAAGTGATGCGCAGCATCACTATTCGGTGACGCCGCCCGATCTCACGGTCCTTGTGGAAGTGCCCGAGGCGCTTGCCAAGAGCGCCAGTTACCTTCGCCAGCTTGAAGTGAGCGTCCTTCCGTCCGCCATGGAAATGGGCGAGAGCAAAAAGGTCAGGCCCCGTTTCCGTCTGCCCGAGGGAATGACGCTCTTGAATCCCGTCACCGATGAAGTTACGGTGACGCGTACCAGAAAATAGCATCCGGAGCGCGGAGGCGGCAGATGGCTCAACGACTTTTTGGAACGGACGGTCTGCGCGGCACGGTCAATGTCGCGCCCATGACCGTGGATGTGGCCCTGCGCCTGGGCCTTGCAGCCGGTGTGCGCTTTCGGCGCGGGCCGCACCGGCATCGGGTGGTCATCGGCAAGGATACGCGTCTTTCCGGCTATATGTTCGAGTCCGCGCTCACGGCCGGCCTGTGCGCTTCGGGGATGCACGTCATCATGACGGGTCCGCTCCCCACTCCCGCCATTTCCTTCCTCACGCGCAACATGCGCGCCGACCTTGGCGTGGTCATTTCCGCTTCGCACAACCCGTTTTCCGACAACGGCATCAAGTTTTTCGATGCTGACGGCTACAAGCTGCCCGACCTGACGGAAAACGAGATCGCGGCCATGGTGCTTGACCAGGATATGGCCTGGCCCTATCCCGATGCCCGCAGCATCGGGCGCGCCACCAAGATCGAAGATGCGGGCGGCCGCTATATCGTCTATACCAAGAGCTGCTTCCCTCCCCATCTGACACTTGCCGGGCTGCGCATCGTGGTGGACTGCGCCAATGGCGCAAGCTACAAGGTCGCTCCGCTCGCGCTTGAGGAACTGGGGGCGGAGGTCTTCCGCATCGGCACCTCCCCCAACGGCACCAATATCAACGACCACTGCGGTTCCCTGTATCCCGAGGTGGTGGCCGCCAAGGTCCGCGAACTGCGCGCCGATGTGGGGCTGGCCCTCGATGGCGATGCCGACCGGCTCATCGTGGTGGACGAACAGGGCAACATCCTTGACGGTGACCAGCTCATGGCCCTCTGCGCGCAGTCCATGATGGCGCGCGGCGAACTGCCGAACAATCTTCTGGTTGCCACGGTGATGAGCAACCTCGCCCTGGAGATCTTCATGCGCGAGCACGGGGGCACCCTCCTGCGCGCGCCTGTGGGCGACCGCTATGTGGTGGAGGCCATGCGCCGTGAAGGCGCCATGCTTGGCGGCGAACAGTCGGGGCATCTCATCTTCCGCCACTACAGCACCACGGGCGACGGCCTGCTGGCCGCGCTCCAGATCCTGCGCATCATGCGGGAAAAGGAAAAGCCCCTTTCAGAACTTGCCGGGCTGCTCACGCCCTTTCCGCAATGCCTTGTCAATGTGCATGTGGAAAAGCGCCTGCCCTTTGAGGAGCGCCCCGCCATCGGGGAAGCCGTGGCAAAGCTGGAAGCGGAACTGGACGGTCGGGGGCGCGTGCTCCTGCGCTATTCGGGGACAGAATCCCTCTGCCGGGTCATGGTGGAGGGCGAAAACGCCGACAAGGTGCGCCAGTACGCCCATGATCTGGCGGAGGTCGTGCAGCGGGAATTGCGCTGACCGGCGCAGGACCAGCCCCCTCTCACGCGGGCGGCGCGACGCGGTCTTCAGGCATCCCCGGGAAAACGACAGCCCGCCTCCGGCGGCATGCCGGGCACGCCCCTGCCCCGACGGCCATGGAGGCAGCGGGGCGGGGCGTCACTCCTCATTGCGCGGGGGGAGGACCCGGCCGCCGGCTTCCAGACGCTGCAGGAACTTTTCGCGGCATTCATAGCTGCAAAAATAGTGGACCGTTTCCCCGTCGCGCACCGAAATGGCGCTGTCCACGGCGACATATGTCCCGCATTCCGGGTCCCTGACCATCTCGCCGGCAGCCACCTTGCGTTCAAGGTCGGCAGCATCCTCGGCTTCCCCGGCCTTTTTCTTTTTCAGCAGGTCATTGGCAAAAAGCCGGTACAGGGCATATGCGGCCGCGGCCAGTATCAACCATTTCCACATCGTCATGCTCCTTGAGGGATCAGTGATCGCGCCTGCGCCGCGGCATGTGGCGCCGCCGCGGACACACAGAGTTCCTTGAACGGGAAAAGTGCATTTTCCCCCTTCACGACATGCGGACGGCCCTGCTCCGCACGACCGCGGGAAACGCTTTAATCAGCGTTTCCTTAAGGAACCGCTGATTTATTCTGCGAATAAATCAGCTCCATGCCCAAAGAGGCAAAAGCCTCTTTGGGAAAGGCACGCCAAGTCGTTCATTTAACGGAAAAAGTAAATTTTTCCTATTCACGACTTGCGGGCGGTCTTGCGGAGCAAGACCGCAGGAAGCGCTTTAATCAGCGTTTCCTTAACACACGCCGGCCTGCGCGTCATTGGAAAATTTTGTTCCCGCGGAGCCGGTACGGCAGGCGCCGGAGCGCTTCGGCAAGCGCCACCCCATCGACGCGCAGGTCCGGGTCCAGATCGAGCAGCGGCACCAGAACGAAGGCGCGCCGCAGAAGACGCGGGTGCGGCACGCGGCAATCTTCCTCCTCGCAGCGCTCCGAGCCGAAAAGGAGAAGGTCCAGATCAATGACGCGCGGCCCGAACCGGAGCGCCGGGTCCCGGATGCGGCCCATGGCCGCCTCCAGCTCCAGCAGGGCGGCCACCAGCGTACGCGGGTCCCAGCAAGGCGCCACCTCAAGCGCCAGGACCTGGTTGAGGAACCACGGCTGGTCGGCGTACTCCTGGGGTTCCGTGCTATAGACGGGAGAAGCCGCCGTGACCTCCACCCCCGGAAGCTCCGCCAGCCGTTGCGCCGCTTCCTCCAGCATGCGCGCGGCGGCGGCGCAGTTGGAGCCAAGGCTCACATACGCGGCAGTCGTTTGCGTTGTCATGTCGTTCTTTTCCCCGTGGCGGATCCGCTCCGGCCCAGTATAGACGGCGGCCGCCAGTTCGCCAAGGGGGGGCGCGCGACATGCCGCGGGTGGCTCCTCTTGCCCATGGGCGGCATCAGGGCTAGCATGCCCCATGGCTGCCGATCCTTCTTCCGCCGGGCGCTGTTCCCGGCTTGCCGCCCTGCTTCCCCAATGGCTTGACCACCTGCTGGCGCAACGGGGACTCTCCCCGCGCACGGTGGAAGCCTACGGGCGGGATGTGGAGAATTTCTTCCTGTTTGCGGCGGAAGCGGCAGAAGAGACCGGTGACGATGCCGGGGCATGCTTCCCTTCCGGCAGGGACCTCCTTCTCTATCTGGCATGGATGCGGGGGCGTCGCAATACAGGCCGCACCCTGGCGCGCCGTCTTTCCTCGTTGCGCGCCTTTTTTGCCTACGGAATGGAAGAGGGCGTGCTGGCGGCGAACCCCGCCGCCTTGGTGGAGAATCCGCGACTGCCCCCGCATTTGCCCGAAGTGTTGAGCCGGGAGGAGATGGAGCGCCTGCTCGCGTTGCCGGACATGGATACCAGAAATGGCCGGCGCGAACGCTGCATGCTCGAACTTCTGTACGCGGCGGGCCTGCGCGTTTCGGAACTCTGCGACCTCACGGTGGCGGATCTTGACCTTCAGAGCGGCCTGGTCAGGGTTTTCGGCAAGGGGGGCAAGGAACGCCTCGTGCCCCTGCACGATCTCGCCGTGCGTCTGCTGGGTGACTATCTGCGGAACTGGCGTCCCCTCTTCCAGCCCGCGGGGAACCATCTTTTCGTCAACCGTTCCGGGCAGCCCCTGAGCCGGCAGTTCCTCTGGAAACGCATCAAAGCACTTGCGCTGGAGGCGGGCATCCGCCGGTCCATTTCCCCCCACACGTTTCGGCATTCCTTCGCCACCCACCTGCTGGAGGGCGGAGCCGATCTGCGCGCCGTCCAGACCCTGCTTGGTCATGCGGACATCAGCGCAACGGAGATCTACACCCATGTGCAGGCGGAGCGGCTGCGCGGCATCCACCGCCGCTTCCATCCGCGCAGCGCTCCCTAACCCGTTGTGAGCCATTCCATGAACATTCCCGGGCGCACCCTGATTACCTGTCATGCCAATGCCGACTTTGATGCCCTGGCCGCCATGCTTGCCGCCCGGCGCCTCTATGCGCCGTGTTCCCTGCTCTTTCCCGGCAGTCAGGAACGCGGCCTGCAAAAGGTGGTGGCGGCGCTGGACGCTGCCGCCTATGAACTCATCGACAGCGAGTCCATCCACTGGGACGAGTATGATCGCCTTGTCCTGGTGGATACGCGCCAGCGCAGCCGGGTGCCCCATGTGGCGCCGCTTCTGGAGCGCCCGGGCCTGCGGATCGAAGTGTGGGATCATCATCCCGATTCGGCGGATGACATCGCCGCGGACATCGTCCATCTTTCGCGGTGCGGCTCGGTGACCACCAGTCTTGCCCTGGCGCTGCGGGAACGCGGCGAACGCCCGACCCCGGAGGAAGCCACGCTCCTTGGCCTCGGCATCTATGGCGACACAGGCTCCTTCACCTATTCCTCCACCACGGAAGAAGATTTTCATGCCGCCGCCTGGCTCCTCGGCCAGGGGATGGACGTCAACCAGATCAGTGAAATGGCGGCGCATGAGCTTACGAGCCTGCATATCCATGCCCTCAACAGCCTGCTAGAATCCGCGCGCACATATCTGGTCAACAATGTTCCCGTGGTGCTGGCGGAAGTTTCGCTGGAGCATTATCTGGGGGATTTCGCGTATCTCGCCCACCGGCTCATGGAGATGGAAAAGTTCACGGTCCTTTTCGCCATCGGGCTTATGGGCGACAGGATACAGGTGGTGGCGCGCAGCCGCAGCGACGCGGTCAATGTGGGCGACATCTGCAAGGAACTGGGGGGCGGCGGCCATGTGTATGCGGCATCCGCCTCCATCCGCTCCAAGATGATCACCGAAGTGCGCGAGACGATCCTGCGCCGTCTTTACGACCAGGCCAATCCGGGAAAAAACGCGGGCGAGTATATGTCGTCGCCCGCGGTGGGCGTTGAGTCCGATGCCAACCTTCGGGAGGCGGATGAACTCATGCTGCATTTCGGCCTCAAGGCCGTGCCGGTCTTTCAGCAGGGCACGCGCGTCTGCGTGGGCCTGCTGGACGCGCAGACCGCCTCACGGGCGCGCGCCCACGGCCTGGGCGACGAGCCGGTGCGGGAATATATGCAGCGGCGCGTCCATATGCTCCCGCCCGAGGCCGGCATCAAGGAACTGACGGATATCATCGTCGGCGCGCGGCAGCGTCTCGTGCCCATCGTCAATGAGGGGATCGTCATCGGCGTGGTGACGCGCACGGACCTCATCAACGTTTTCGCCAGCGAGGCCGGGCGCCTCCCCTCGCCCCAGGAATCCGGAAAAAAGCGGAACGTGAGCAAGCTTATCCATGACCGCCTGCCCCGGCAGACGCGTGATCTGCTCAATCTTGCGGGGGCCGCGGGCAAGCGCCTCGGCCTTCCTGTATATGCGGTGGGCGGTTTTGTGCGCGATCTTCTGCTCGACGTCCCCAATCAGGACATCGACCTCGTGGTGGAGGGCAACGGCATCGCCCTGGCCCGCGCCCTTGCCGAAAAACTGGATGGACGCGTCCGCGAGCACCAGAAATTCCTCACCTCCGTGGTCATTTTTCAGGATGCCGACGGCAGGGAGAAGCGCATCGATGTCGCCACCGCCCGGCTGGAGTACTACGAATATCCCGCCGCCCTGCCCACGGTGGAGCTTTCGTCCATCAAGATGGACCTGTTCCGGCGAGACTTCAGCATCAACTCGCTTGCCATACGGCTGGATTGCGACCCATTCGGGCAACTGGTGGATTTTTTCGGTGGGCGGCGCGACATCAAGGACCGCCTCATCCGTGTCCTGCACACCCTGAGCTTTGTGGAGGACCCCACGCGCTGCCTGCGCGCCGTGCGCTTTGAACAGCGCTACCAGTTCCGCATCGGGCCTGGCACGGAAAAACTCATCAGGAACATCCTGCCGCTGCACCTGCTGGACAAGCTGTCGTCGACACGGCTCTTCAATGAATTTCGTCATATGTGCGATGAAGAAGAGGCGGATGCCTGCCTCAACCGGCTGGATGAACTCGGCATCCTTCAGGCGCTTTCCCCCCAGCTGGCGCTTTCGCCCGCCAAGCGCGCCCTTTTGCGGCGGATCAAGGAAGTGCTCGCCTGGTATCGGCTGCTGTATTTCGAAGAGGCGGCGCAACCGTGGCTGTTCTATTTTCTTGGCTTGAATTATCACTTGAACTATGCGGAGACCTCCGGCAATTATTCCCGCCTGGGCCTGCCGCAGGCCAGAAAAAACGAGATCATGCGCCAGCGCGAAGCCATGCGCGCGGCGCGCCCCAGGCTGGCCGCCTGGCAGGCGGAAGCCGATGCTGGCACAGCCCGGGTGAGCACGCTCTGCGCCCTTTTGCGGCCGCTTTCCCTGGAATTTCTGCTGTATCTCATGGCATCAGAAGAAAATCCCGGCCTGGAGAAGACCCTTTCCCGCTATATCACCCAGTGGCGCAGGGAAAAGGCGGACATTACCGGCGAGGACCTGTGCAGGCTCGGCCTCACGCCCGGGCCGGACTTCGGGCGTCTGCTGGCGTGCGCCCTGCGCGCCAAGCTGGATGGTGAGGCCCCCAACGCCAAGGCACAGCTTGCGCTGGTGGCGTCCCTGTCGCGTGAGGGGAAGGACCGCGAAACTCCCGAATGAAACCGCGCGGCCGAACGCGCGGCGGAGTCATTTCAAGGCTTGCCCCGCTCCCAAGGAGCGTGTATAGTCTTGATATCATGAAACAGCTTTGGGCACCCTGGCGTATCGACTACATCCTTGGCCCCAAGCCCGATGAATGCGTCTTCTGCCTGCCAAAAGGAACGGAGGAAGATGCCGGGCGTCTGGTGCTGCATCGCGGACAGGCCAGTTTCGTCATCATGAACAAATTCCCGTATAATAACGGGCATCTCATGGTGTGCCCCTACCGGCACGTCATGGCGCTTGAAAACCTGACGGAAGACGAATCCCGCGAGATCATGGAACTTCTGCAACGCTGCGCCACGATCCTCAAGCGTCACTTTAACTGTCAGGGCATCAATGTGGGACTGAACCAGGGCGAGGCCGCTGGCGCCGGCATCCGCGAGCATCTCCATTTTCATCTGGTCCCCCGCTGGAATGGCGATTCTTCCTTCATGGCGGTTCTGGACGAGGTCCGCACCCTGCCGGAGCACCTCTCCCGGACCTATGCCGAACTTTTGCCGTATTTTCGCGCTTCCGGGTCGTGCGCGCCGGGGAATGGCTCCCCGGAGCGGCAGCCCGCCCAATAAAGATGGGGCCGGGAGCCGCGCGGGCGCAGGCCCTTCGCGGAGCCGCGCTCTGGAAAAACCGGAGTCAGTTCCTGCCGCAAGGAGAATCGTATGCGCTACATCAAGGCCCTCGTGCTTGCCATCCTCATCTTTCTGGCGCTGGTGTTCTTTTTCCAGAACCAGACCGCGCTTTCGCAGCATCTTGAGCTGACGCTGAACCTTTTCTTCATCCCCCCCATGACCTCCATCCCGCTGCCGTTCTATTTTCTTGTCATCGCGGCATTTTTTGTGGGGGCGCTTCTTTCGCTGGCGCTGCTCTTCTGGGACAGGTGCAATACCTCGGCGCGGCTGGTAAAGTCCCGCTGGCACATCTCTTCGCTGGAAAAGGAACTTGCCAGGCTCAAGAAGGATATTGCCGGCGGTGACGGAGCAAAGCATTCCTTCTTCCACCGCAAGGAGAGCGCGGCTCCGGCCCCGGCGCCGGTCGCGCAGTCTCCCGCCGCCGTTCCGGCGGCCGTTGCTCCGAAGGATGCCGGCGAGACCGCCGACTCCAGGGCCTGATCTTCTCCGCCGCAGGGAAGGGAGGACCGAGCGCCCTCCCTTCTCTGCGCCGGTCCCCTGTGCACGCCGCCTGACGCCATTTTCCGCAACCAGCCAGCACTTGGGCCATGCCTGAACTTCCGCAAAAACTGACCCCCATGCTCGAGCAGTATCTGGGCATCAAGGCCGAGTACCCGGATGCCCTGCTCATGTACCGCATGGGGGATTTTTACGAACTCTTCTTTGAAGATGCCGCCACCGCGTCGCGTGAACTTCAGATCGCCCTGACCAGCCGGGGCAAGGAGGGAGGCAACGCCATCCCCATGTGCGGCGTCCCCTGGCATGCCGCGCAGAGCTATATGGCGCAGTTGGTGGACCGGGGTTACCGTGTAGCCATCTGCGACCAGGTGGAAGATCCCAGGGACGCCAAGGGTATCGTCAAACGCGCGGTCACCTGTGTGCTCACGCCGGGCACGGTGCTGGATGATGCCAACCTCGGCGCGGGCAGCCATACCTATCTTGGCGCCATCTGCCACGATGCGGGCCTTGGGCGGAGCGCTTTTGCCTGGGCGGACGTTTCCACCGGGCAGTGGTCGGGGGTGGAGTTCAGGAAAGAGCCGGACCTCTGGCAGTGGGCGCAGAAACTCGCGCCACGGGAACTTCTGGTGCCCGAGGGGCTGGAAGTGCCGCCGCGCTGCCTTTTGGAGGGTATCCGGCTTGTCCGCATGCCGTCACAGCATTTCGACCGCAAGCGCGCCGCGGAGCGCGTCCTGGCGGCCCAGGGCGTTCGCGAAGCCGCCGCCCTGGGTCTGGAGGGCAAGGATACCCTCATGCGCGCCTGCGGCGCCCTGCTTGCCTATCTGGATCAGACCCAGAAGCGCAACCCGGATCATCTCATGCCGTTCCGGCCGCTCAACCTTGGGCGCCGCCTTCTGATAGACGAGATCACCGAGCGCAATCTTGAAATTTTCGTCAGGCTCAACGGCCACAGGGGCAAGGGCACGCTGCGGCATGCTCTTGACATGACCATGACGCCCATGGGGGGCCGTTTTCTGGAAGACATGCTCCGTCATCCCTGGCGCGAAGCCGCGCCCATCCGGCGCATCCAGGAGGCGGTGGCCTTTCTGCACGCGCATGATGAACAGCGGACCGCGCTCCGCGCCGCTCTGGACAAGGTCTATGATCTGGAGCGCCTTTCCACGCGGATTTGCCTCAATCGAAGCTCACCCAAGGATTTCATCGCCCTGCGGGAAAGCCTTGGCGCCCTGCCCGCCGTGCGGGCGACCCTGATCTGCCCGGAGGACGGACGCTATCTCACGGAAAGCCAGGCCAGGGGAGAGACCCTGCCCGAACCTCTCTACGACCTTCTCAAGTCATGGGACGATCTTGAAGATTGCGCTGCCCTTCTCCAGACCGCGCTGATCGACAGCCCGCCCGCCGTCATCACGGATGGCGGCCTTTTCCGGGAGGGCTTCAACGCGGAACTGGATGCCCTGCTGGATCTTGTGGAGCATGGCGAGCAAAAACTCCAGCGCCTCCTGGAGGATGAGCAGCGCAAGACCGGCCTTGCGCGTCTCAAGCTGGGATATAACCGGGTCTTCGGGTATTTTTACGAGATCTCGCGGGCGGCATATTCGGGGCCTCCGCCGCCGCATTTCATCCGCCGGCAAACGCTCGTCAACGCCGAGCGATTCACCACCGAAGAGCTGAAAACGCTGGAGGAAGAGCTGCTCTCCGCCGCTGATAAGCGCAAAAGCCTGGAGTATCAACTGTTCCAGGATTTGCGCGCGCATATGGCGGACCAGCGCGAGCGCCTTGTGCATATGGCGGATCTCATCGCCCACCTTGACTACTGGCAATGCCTTGCCGAAGTCGGCCGTCGCAATGCCTGGCACCGCCCCACCCTCACCGAAGGCACGGAACTGGAGATCCGCCAGGGGCGGCATCCGGTGGTCGAGACCATGGTCGGAAGCGCGAATTTTGTGCCCAATGACCTGCGCCTGAATGCCGGTCATCGTCTCTGCCTGCTCACCGGCCCGAACATGGCGGGCAAGTCTACGGTATTGCGGCAAGTGGCGCTTATTTGCCTGCTCGCGCAAATGGGTTCCATGGTGCCTGCCGAGGAGGCCGTCATCGGCCTGGTGGACCGCCTCTTCTCACGGGTAGGGGCATCGGACGACCTGGCCCGCGGGCAGAGCACCTTCATGGTGGAGATGATGGAGACGGCGCGCATCCTGCGCCAGGCGACGAAACGCAGCCTCGTCATCCTTGACGAGATCGGCCGGGGCACCAGCACCTATGACGGCATGGCCCTGGCCTGGGCGGTGGTGGAGGACCTGGCGGCGCGTGGCGGCGGTGAGCTGCGGACGCTCTTTGCCACCCATTATCATGAGCTGACGGCGCTGGAGGGACGCATCCCCGGCGTCTTCACCATGAATATCGCCATCCGTGAGCATAATAACGATATCCTGTTCCTGCACAAGCTGGTGCCTGGTCCCTCTGACCGGAGTTATGGCGTTGAGGTGGCGCGGCTCGCGGGGGTGCCGATGCCTGTGGTCCACCGCGCGAAAGCCATCCTTGCCGCCCTGGAACGCAGTCGGGAAAGCGGACGCAAGAATCTGGTGGCCGCCTCGCTGACGCTGCCGGGCATGGACCTTGATCCGGCGCCCGCTACGGAGACCGCGGCGAACACCGGCCAGACGCCACGACAAAGGCAGGAGGCAATGCCCCCGCATCCCCTGCTCCGGCTTCTGGAACGCCTGGAGCCTGACGAGCTCAGCCCGCTGGCAGCGCTCAAACTCCTGATGGACTGGAAGCGACGCTGGGGGACGGGAAAGACCGCCCCCCCTCCGGCCGGTGACGCATGAGCGGGGAATGGTCGATCCTCGGGGCTATTGCCGAACAGCGCATCCAGGAAGCCCAGCAACGCGGCGAGTTCGAAAATCTCCCCGGAACGGGGCGCCCGTTGCATCTGGAAGACATGAGCAACGTGCCCCAGGAGCTTCGCATGGCGTACACCATCCTGCGTAACGCCAATTGCCTGCCGCCGGAACTTGAGGACAGGAAAGACATCCAGAAACTCGCCGACCTGCTCGAGAACTGCGATGATGAACGTGAACGTGTGCGACAGATGGAGCGGCTGCGCTTCCTGATACTCCGCACACGCATGCGCCATGCGCGTTCCCTGCAACTGGAAGAACACGACCCCTATTACGACCGGATCCTCGCGCGGCTGGAAAAAGGCGGCAAAACGCCCCGTAGCGCAAGCGACGACAATGGCATATAAGTTTTCTGTGCGCCATTGTCCCGGGGACTCCATCCGCGCCGGCATGGCGCCTGCATCCGGGAAACGTGGCCCCTTTGTCGGCGGACCGTGTCCTCAGCAATAGAAAACCCTTGACAGTCGTACATTTACGGCCTACCACTGCTCTCACGCGCTCGTAGCTCAGTCGGATAGAGCGACAGCCTCCTAAGCTGTAGGCCGCAGGTTCGATTCCTGCCGGGCGCACCATATTGAGGTATAATCAAGAATGCCAACGTCCAAAAGACCTTGGCATTCTTTGGTTTTTTGTTCCAGTAAGATTCCCAAAAGTCCGGGGAAGCACGTTTGCATCCAAGTATTTTGTGGGTAGAAATGGAGGTAGAAAGCCAGTCCTTCCGGGAAACGCTGTCGAAGGGAGAGCGCTGTTTCCCTGAAAAACCGATATGATATGAGGAGGGGCATCACCCTCTCAGGTTCGTGGGCAGAGGCGGAAGAGACAAGATGGAATGGGCTGTCCACCCTCTCGCCAGAGAGAGCGAACAGCCCATTGCCCCTGAAGTTCTAGACGCCCTGGGCGATCATGGCGTCCGCCACCTTGCGGAAGCCGGCGATATTGGCGCCCATGACGAGATTGCCGGGCTGGCCGAATTCCTTCGCGGTTTCGGCAGCGTTTTTGTAGATATTGTTCATGATGCCGTGGAGCTTCTGATCCACCGTGGCAAAATCCCAGCTCTGCATGCTCGCATTCTGGGCCATTTCCAGCTGGCTTGTGGCAACGCCGCCGGCGTTGGCCGCCTTGGCCGGGCCATAGGCGATGCCCGCCTTGACGAAGGCATGCACCGCGTCCAGCGTAGACGGCATATTGGCGCCTTCGGCCACGCACTTGCAGCCATTGGCGAGCAGCGCCTCCGCATCGGCGAGGTTAAGCTCGTTCTGCGTCGCGCAGGGGAAGGCGGCAAAGCAGGGCACGTTCCACACGGCGTTGCGTCCCTTGGGATAGTCGGCAACGGGCGTATATTTGGCAGAGGGCACGAGTTCGGCATAGCGCGTCAGGGAGGCGCGCTCCACTTCCTTGACCTGGCGGAGCACATCCACACGGATGCCGTCCGGATCATGGATCATGCCGCGCGAATCCGACACAGTGACCGGCCTGGCCCCGATTTCCCGAAGCTTCTGGCAGCAGTAGATAGCCACATTGCCGGCGCCCGAAACGGCGCAGGGCTTGCCCTCAAGGCTTTCCTTGCGGTCCTGGAGCATGGCCTGGGCGAAATAAACCACGCCGTATCCCGTGGCTTCCGTCCGCGCGAGGGAACCGCCGAACAGCAGGTTCTTGCCCGTGAGCACACCCTCGTAGCTCCTGGTGAGGCGCTTGTACTGCCCGAACAGGAAGCCGATCTCACGGCCGCCCACGCCGATGTCGCCGGCGGGCACGTCGATAGTGGCGCCGATATGACGGAACAGCTCGGTCATGAACGCCTGGCAGAAGCGCATGACTTCCATTTCCGACTTGCCCTTGGGATCGAAGTCCGAGCCACCCTTGCCTCCGCCGATGGCAAGGCCGGTGAGGGAATTCTTGAAAATCTGCTCAAAGCCGAGGAATTTGAGAATGCCGAGATTGACGCTCGGATGAAGGCGCAGGCCGCCCTTGTACGGGCCGATGGCCGAATTGTACTGGACCCGGTAGCCGCGGTTAACCTGGATCTTGCCCTGATCATCCACCCAGTCCACCCGGAAGGCGATGATGCGCTCCGGCTCGGTGATGCGCTCCAGAATGCGATACTCCTCATACTTGCCATTTTTTTCAAGGATGGGCGCGAGGCTCTGCAGTACTTCCTGCACAGCCTGAAGAAAGACCGGCTCGCAGCTGTAGCGTTCTTTCAGACTCTCCATCACGCGCTGCACATATGCCATTCTCTGCTCCTTTTCTCGGGCGCCGAAACGCCCCGGTTCACGGATCCGGAAAAATTTTTAACTGCAAACCGCACCGCTTGCAAGCGGTTCCTCCCGCGCGCATTGCGCGGCGGGCGGTGCCACAGCACGCGAACGGAGGCTTACAGGGCCGGCTCCCAGCGCGGCGCGCCGGGCAATGAATGCTCCGTCTTTCCCGTCCCGGTCTCAGCGGGCGCATCCCCCACTCCCGGCGCCTCGGGCGAAAGCAGGTCCGCCGGGACCTCCCCGGGTCCGGGGATGACCAGGGTCTCGGGATTGAGGCTGTACCAGGCGAACCACATGGAATAAACCCCGAAAAACTCCTTCATGGAAGCGCCGCGCATATTGCCTTCCGTGGCCTTGCCGGTGGCAGTGTCCCAGGTGCTGCGGGTATTGAGGTCCATGAGCCTGCCGCCCTGCATCACAAAAAGGAAGGGATCGGCCCATATCTGGCGGCTGTAGATGCGCACGACATCCAGCCGTTTGTCATGGACGGCCAGCAGCGGCGCGGGGCCGAGAAAAAAATTTACCGCACCCTTTTTTTTGACATAGCCGATATCCACGGCAAGCAGGAAATTCTCGTATTCCAGGCAGAGCATGGGCGTCTTGCGGTGGAAGCGCCTGTCCAGCCAGCGGGGCTGGTAGGCCAGGATGTCATTGTCATAATAGGTGTCTTTCTTGAGATAGCTGCCATAGGGGTCGCGCCCGTACGGACGCTTGCCGCGCGGTTTGGCAAGCACGGGCGCATCGGGAAAAACGCGGCTTGCGGCGCCCCAGGTGGTCCAGAAGACCGGCAGTGTCGGCATCCCGCGCCCCAGAAGCTGGCCGTCGAAGGCCATGCCGGTCTCCTGAAGCCAGAAGCTGCCGGAATTGCGGTCCGTCAGGACGCTGTTGCCATCATAGAGAAACCCGGACGTGCCTTCCGAACTGCTGTGGCTCTCCACATCAAAAATGAGGTTGAGTCCCTGCATGGAGGCATCATATGCCATGAGCGTGCCCGTGATGGGACAATAGGTGATGGCATAGGCATGGTCATTGATGAGTTCATTGACCACCTGATGCCAGACGAGATACCGTTGCGGATAGATGCGCGGCCCTCCAGGGAGCATCACCACAAACGCGACATCGTCATGGGTCATCTTGAGGTCGGCCTCGGAGACGGTATCGTACCTTGGCCGATAGAGAGACGTGATAGGCCCGGGCAAGGGCACATCAACGAGGTAGCGCGTGATGTCGGCAAGCTGGGCCAGATTTTGTGGCCTGGCAAAAGCCGGCCCGTGCGCGAAGACGGCCAGGATGACCAAAGCACCGAGCAGCCCGGCCGCGCCGGACCAGAAGCGCCGCCTCAATGCTCCTTCCCTCCGGCGCCCTGAAGACATGCGCCAAACAGATATTCCCGCAAGGCCCTGGGCCAGGGACGTGGCTTTTCCCCGAGAAATTCGGCCAGCCGGCCATTGTCCAGCGCAGAATTGGCGGGGCGTTGCGCCGCCTGCGGCCAGTCGGCGGCCGGGATCGGCTCCACGCGGCATGGCCCGGAAGTCAGGGCGATGGCCTCGCTGGCAAGCTCGCACCAGCTTGCCACGCCGCTGTTGACAGCGTGCCAGATGCCGGTGGCACGCGCGCGCGCCAGTTTTTCGCACCATTGGGCAAGATCCAGCGTATAGGTGGGCGAACCCACCTGATCATGCACCACCCTTACGACATCGCGCCTGCGGCAGGCATCAAGGATGACATCCACAAAATTCGAGCGGCCGGGACCAAACAGCCACGCCGTCCGCACGATGCAGCTCCTGTCCGGCAATGCATGCAGGACGGCCTCTTCGCCTGCGAGCTTGGTGCGCCCATAGACGCTGAGGGGGGCCGGCCTGTCCGTTTCGCGCCACAGGCCGTCGTGCGGGCCTGAAAAGACAAAATCCGTGCTGAAGTGCACCAGATGCCCATGGCCCATGGCGGCCAGAGTCCGGGCCAGCGCGTCCGGAAGCGTGCGATTGGCGAGCAGGGCTTCTTCAGGATGCTCTTCGGCGGCATCGACGCGCGTCCAGCCAAGGGCATTGAAGACCACATCGGCGCCGCTTTTTTCCAGCAGCCCGCGCAGAAAGTCCAGGTCGAGCAGATTGCCTTCCGTACGGCTGAACGTCAGCGTTTCCCAGCCACCGGCAGCGAGCGTCCGCGCCAGCGCCTGCCCCACAAGGCCGGTGGTTCCGCCAAGAACCAATGCCTTCGCCATGCCTGCCCTCCTGCTGCCCTTGTGGATGTGCGCCTCGCGCCTGTTTCATCTGGCGCGACTCTAGCCCCAAGGAAAACGCTGGTCAACACGGGACGGCACGGCACCCGCCTGTTCCGGCCATTCCGCATCTGCCGCCCCTTCAGTCCGTCTTGCGGCCAACCGGCAAGTGACGTACAAAGAAGCGGCATGAGAAGGGCGATTCTTCTGGTGGCGTTCGGCGCGGGCACTCCCCAGGGCCGTCAGGCGTTGCGCGCCTTTGACGGCATGGTGCGCGCCCGTTTCGCGGGCTGGTCCGTGCGCTGGGCGTTCACCTCGCCTCTGGTGCGCGAGCGTCTGGCGCAGGCGCGCCAGAAAAGCGATTCTGTCCGCAAGGCATTGCGTCGGCTTCGTTTTGAACGCTTCACCCAGGTGGCCCTGCAACCTCTGCAGACCATCGCCGGAGCGGAGCACGAAGAAGTCTGCGCTGCCGCCGCCGAGGCGGATCAGGCGCCGGACATGCGGTGCCGTGTGGGCGCACCCCTCCTGGCCGCCCCCTCTGACGTGGAGGATGCGGCGCGGGCACTGGCGCGGCATTTGCCACCCGACCGGCTGCCCGACGAGGATGTGGTGCTCATGGGCCACGGCGCGCGGCACGCGGCCGCAGCCCGCTATGCGGACCTTGCGCTGGCGCTTCGGGCGCTGGATGCCCATGTCCATGTAGGCACCATGGGCGGTGCCATGGCGCTGGAACATATTTTGCCCCGCCTCACGTCGGCGCGGGTCTGGCTCATGCCGCTGCTTTCAGTGGTGGGGCAGCATGCCCTGCGCGACATGGCCGGGGACGGGGCGCAGTCGTGGCGCTCGCGCATCGAGGCACGGCACCGCCTGTGCCTGCCGGTGCTCAGGGGCATGGCGGAATATCCGGGCGTGGCCGGGATATGGCTGCGCCACCTTGAAACAGCCGTCGCAGAGGCGACAGACGACTGCATCATGTCGTGAACAGTTCAGCAGCGAGGTGGGAAATGCGCGGAAGACTTGTGCCGGCACTCATGATGACGCTTCTGCTTCTGGGGTGCGCCGCCACCGGCCGGGAAGGGACAGGGTCCGCCCCGGAACAGGTGGCGCTTTCAGCCGCCGCTCCCGGCGGTGGCGCCAACGCCTTCAACCCCTATATGCAGACGAAACTGCCCAATACGCGAGAACTCACCGCCGAAGGCCAGCGGATGCTTGGCGCCATGGGGGGCGCCATGCCGACCATCGAGGGCGAGGCGGCCCATCGCAGGAACTGGCGCGACGAGATCTATCCCGTGGTTTTCGGTGAACGCACGGCGCCGCACGAGATCCTCGTCCTGCTGGACTTTTCCTCGCCCAGAAGCGCGGAGGTCTGGAAAGCGGTGGTCAAGGCCAGCCGCTCCCTTTCGCCGCAGCAGTGCAAGATCGCCGTTTTCGGCAACAGCACGGAAAATTACGGGACAGACCTTCTGGGGCTTGCCATCTGGATCGCGCATTCCCGGCCCGGGCAGGCCATGCCCTATCTCACCTACGCCCTCGACCGCTGGAATGAGGTCAAGGCGGCCCAGCGCCGCGCCGGGAACGTCAGGACGTTCAAAAACGAGTATGACGCCACGGCGAGCGCCACGGACTACCCCATCCATTACGGCTACCTTTCCCGCCTGCGCCCCCCGGTGCCCGCCGCGGACGAACTGGATGTCGCCAGATACTGCTATGACGCGGGCAACGTGAACATGTACCAGACCACCCAGCTTTGCCGTTACTACGGCGTGAACGAACTTCCGGCCGTCATCGTGGACGGCAGGCCCCTGGGCAAGGTTTCGGCCGACGCCATCCTCAAGGCCCTGCGCTGAGCCTGATCGCCCCAAAACATGCCCCCGGCATCCCGCACCAAACGGGACGCCGGGGGCATGTCTGTCGCCACGACACCCGGCACGTTTTCCGGGCAACGAAGAAAGGGAGCAAAAAAACGTCAACGATGCCTGCGGCTCGTCATTCCTGGCCCGCAGGATGCGCTACATCTTGAAAAAGCGCAGCTGCGGAACGGCATCTATCAGCCCGGCCTGGGCGAGCTTTCCATAAAACAGGCGCAAGCCGCGCAGTTCCTCCTCTCCCAGGCTGAAAACCAGGCCTTCGCGATAGTAGCGGGCCAGGTCCTCACGGCTGAGCGGGCAACCGTGGCCCGTGAGGTCGAGAATGACATCCATGTGGGCCAGCCCCCAGTCGCGCCCGCGCCGCAAAAGCTCGCCCGGGTCACTGCGGAACAGGCCCCTGTCGGCCGCGTCGCGGCTCACGACCCAGAGGCCGAAAATGAAGGGCAGCCCCGTCCACTCACGCCAGGCCTCGGCCAGGTCCACCCGGTAGGGATAGTCCTGATGCCGCCGCAGGCGCAGAGCCTCATCGCCGATGGCGAGAAACGCCACTGGCGGCGTCGCCGAGCGCAGTGCGGCCGAGACCTGCCCCGTCACATAGCTGACCCGCTGCCGATACCTGTCGCGCATGAGCAGCCGCAGCAGCGCCACGGATGTATGGCTTTCGCCGCTGATGAGGATCTCGCGGCCGCCGAGTTCCTCCACCGGCACGCGCGACAGCAGGAGGACGCTCATGACAGGCCCGCGCGAACCGATGGAAAGGTCATGCACGAGATAATACCGTTCGGGTCTGCGCGCATATTCGAAGCAGGAGCAGGACGACACCTGAAGCTCGCCCCGCGCCATCATGTCGTTGAGCAGGGCCGGCGGCCCGGACACGAGTTCGTAGTCGTGCGGCAGGATGCCGGCTTCCAGCGGGTGATAGATGGGCAGCACATTGAGATAGCTGATGCGCCCCATACGCAGGACAGTGTCGGACATGCGAAATACCTCGCCTGGGGGCATCAGTTTTCGGGGCGCGCCGCGTCCGGCTCCACGGGGCGATAGTCCATGGTCCGCTGCACCGGCGTGAACCCGGCGGCCCGGATGACGGACTCGATCTCCCCGCGCGTCATGCGGTAGGAAACGCCCGCGGCCGCCACCACATTTTCCTCGATCATGAGCGAGCCGAAATCATTGGCGCCGTAGAACAGTGCAAGTTGCGCCACCTGTGGTCCCATGGTCACCCAAGATGCCTGGATGTTCGGCACATTGTCGAGCACCAGCCGCGACACCGCGAGCAGGCGCAGATAGGCGGGCGCGGGCAGGCTCTGGCACCGGATGCGGGTATTGGCGGGCTGGAACGTCCAGGGGATGAAGGCGGTGAAACCGCCCGTGCGGTCCTGTGTGGCGCGCACGGCAAAGAGATGGTCCAGGCGATGCCGGGGTTCCTCCTCATGGCCGAACATCATGGTGGCCGTGGTCTTCATGCCGAGGCGGTGGGCCGCCTCCATGACCGAGAGCCACGCA
This sequence comes from uncultured Desulfovibrio sp., assembly GCF_910584445.1. Lineage (GTDB taxonomy): Bacteria > Desulfobacterota > Desulfovibrionia > Desulfovibrionales > Desulfovibrionaceae > Desulfovibrio. The sequence goes on along the minus strand of NZ_CAJUBO010000002.1, from coordinate 94,779 downwards.
TCGGCCGAACACTTGTTGGGCGAAACCTGGCGGCGCACGTCATTCTGGAGCACCTCCGCACCGCCGCCGGGCAGCGAGTCAAGCCCCGCGGCCCTGAGCCGCCTGAGGATCTCGGGCACGGGAAGGCCGAACTTTTCCGACCAGTACCAGATCTCCGGCGGCGAAAAGGCGTGGATATGCAGCTTGGGCCAAGTCGTCCGGATCCAGCGGAGCAGGTCTTCGTACCATTCGAGCGGAAGGTCGGGGTGGTGGCCGCCTTGGAGCAGGATCTGGGTGCCGCCGAGGCGCAGGGTCTCCCCGATCTTCTGCGCGAGTCCCTCCCGGCTGATGACATAGCCTTCGGGACTCTCCGGCGGCCGGAAAAAGGCGCAAAAACGGCAACCGCACACGCAGACGTTGGAATAATTGATATTCCTGTCGCCAACATAGGTCACCACCGGCTCGGGATGCAGGCGCAGGCGCATGGCGTGCGCCAGCCGCGCGAGGGTGTGCAGGCTCGCGCGAAAATAGAGGGCCTCGGCATCCCGCCGTTCCAGGCGTTCGCCGGCCGCGGCCTTCCCGGCAGCGGCGGCGACATCCGCAAAATCGGGTCCGCAATCATCAAAGGGGCTGTGCGCGGGCGCGAACTCCATCAGCATGTCTCCTTGCGAAGCTCCGTGGCCCCGCACGCGGCATTTCCCGTCCCGGACACCGGCATGGGTTCAAAAACGGCGTTGCGGCGCACCGGGCGGAAGCCGGAAGCGCGGATCATGGTTTCCAGCTCGGGAATGGTCAGCCCCTGGGCGGATTCCGCGCCCGCCATATGGCCGATGCGTTCTTCCACAATGGTGCCGTCCAGATCATCCGCGCCGTACCACAGGGCGGTCTGCGCCAGCTTGGGACCGAGCATCACCCAGTAGGCCTTGATATGCGGGATATTGTCGAGGAGAAGACGGGCGACGGCCACGGTGCGGAGCTGGTCCAGCCCGCGGACCGGGCCGCGGCGCTCTTCCGGAAGTTCAAGACGACTGTTGGCCGTGAGGAAGGGCAAGGGAATGAAGCAGGTGAAACCGCCGCTCGCATCCTGTTGCGCGCGCAGGCGCAGCAGATGGTCCACACGCATGGCGTGGCTTTCAAGATGGCCGAAAAGCATGGTGCAGTTGGTCACGATGCCGAGGCTGTGCGCCTCGCCGGAGATCCGCAGCCATGCGGCGGCATCGGCCTTGTGCGGGCACAGGCGGGAACGCAGCTCCTCGTCGAAGATCTCCGCGCCGCCGCCGGGCATCATCCGCAGGCCGCAGGCCTTGAGACGCCGCAGCACCTCAAGAGTGCTGATCCCTTCAAGCGCGGCGAAATGCGCGATCTCCACAGGGGTGAAGGCCTTGAGCGGCAAATCCGGCCAGCGGTCCGACACCGCGCGCAGCAGATCTTCGAACCACGCAAGCCCAAGCCCCGGGTGGCAGCCCCCCACCATGTGCATCTCGTCAAGGCGCAATGTCCCGGCCTGCGCCGTTTCCAGACGGGCGAGGATATCTTCCCTGCTCAGGACGAAGGCCCCCCGCTCCCCTTCGTGATCGCGCCTGAAGGCGCAGAAAAGGCAGCCGTTGACGCAGACATTGGTATAGTTGATCTGCCGGTTGACCACATAGAAGGCGGCATCGCCATGGCGGCGGAAGCGCGCATGCGCCGCAAGCGCGCCCACGGCCGTGAGGTCGGGGCAGGCAAACAGGGCAAGGCCGTCCTCAAATGTCAGGCGCTCCCCGGAAAGGACCTTGTCAAGGATGGACGAAAGTCCGAGGGCCGCATAATATGCTTTGTCCGGCATGGGAACATCCTTGTTGCCCGCCTGACACGCGCCGCCCCGCCCCGGCGGATTCCGGCGGGCGGCTGTGCCGGCGCGCCCGGCAGTCGGGAGTATCCGCCAGCATATCGCCGCGCCGTCGGCATTGTCAACGTGAGGTGAAAATGTCCGCTCAACAGCTTGTCCTTTCTCTCGGGCTTTCACCCTGCCCCAATGATACCTTCATCTTTCATGCTCTTCTTGAAGGGCATGTGCGTGTGCCCGCACCCGCCCCCTGGACGGGAGACATCCGTTTCGTGCCGCATTTCGCGGATGTGGAGGAGCTGAATGCCCTGGCCGTGGAGGGGCGCCTGGATGTGACGAAGCTCTCGCTGGGCGCGGTTTCGCGCATCATGGACACATATGCCCTTCTTTCATCGGGCGCGGCCCTGGGCTGGGGCTGCGGACCCCTGGTGGTGGCGAGCGCCCCCCTGCCGCCGGAGCGGCTGGCAACGGCGCGCGTGGCGGTGCCGGGCTTCATGACCACGGCCAATCTGCTCCTTGACCTGCACGGAGGTTTTGGGGGGGAACGCCGCGAACTGCTCTTCAGCGACATCATGGATGCCGTGACGCGCGGCGAGGCCGACATCGGGGTCATCATCCACGAAGGCCGTTTCACCTACGAACATCACGGCCTGTGCAAGATCCTCGATCTCGGCCAGTGGTGGGAGGGGGCATTCCATCTGCCCCTGCCGCTCGGTGCCATCGCCGCGCGCCGGGACCTCGCGCCGTCGGCAGCCCTTGCCGTGCAGGCGGGCATTGCCGCCAGCCTTCGCCATGCCTGGGCGCACCCCGAAGCCTCGCGCGCCTTCATCCGCGCGCACGCGCAGGAACTGGACGATGCGGTGACGCGCGCGCATATCGACACCTTTGTCACGCCCTACAGCGAAAATCTTGGGGAGACGGGTCAGGGAGCCATCAGGACGCTTGTGGAACGTTCGGCGGCGCGCCTCGGGCGCAGCCTGCCCGGCGCCGGGCTTTTCTGGCCGGAGGCGGCGGCATGACGCGCACGCCCGGGCATTCCCCCGACGGGGAGGGACAGCCATGAGGGCCTTCTTTTCCTGGACGGAAGCCCGGCGCTTCTATTCCATCGGGCTGCCCATCTTCATCGCCCAGCTGTCGCAAACGGGCATGAACTTCGCGGACACGGCCATGACCGGGCAGTATAACGCCGAGGACATGGCCGCCGTTGCCGTGGCCGGTTCCATATGGGCGCCGGTGGCCCTGCTCGGCATCGGTTGTCTCCTGGCATTGCCGCCGCTGAGCGCGCAGATGGTGGGCGGCGGCAAACGGCGCCGCGCCGCGCATCTGCTCCGTCAGGGCATCTGGCTCACTCTCGGCATCAGCCTGGTGCTGATGGCCTTTTTTTATGCCATTTCGTGGCGGCTGGAGGCCTTTGGCCTTGCGCCCTCCATGGCCGAACTTGCGGGCGGGTACCTGCGCGCTCTGCTCTGGGGGCTGCCGGGTTTCATGTTCTTCGTCAATCAGCGCAGCTTCCTGGAGGGCTTTTCGCGCACGCGCCCGGCCATGATCATCGGCCTGCTGGGGCTTGCGCTCAATGTGCCCTGCAACTACATGCTCATCTACGGAAAATGCGGATTCCCTCCCATGGGCGCCGTGGGCTGCGGCGTGGCCTCCGCCCTGTGCTACTGGTTCATGGGCCTTGCCATGATGTGCTTTTTGCGCCGTGATCCCCAGTACCGCGATCTGCGGCCGCTCTTCGCCCCCTGGCTGCCGTGGTGCAGGTCGAAACGGGCGGCGGCCCGCAACGCCGGGTGCCCCGCCGCCCGCACCACCGGCCGGGAAGATGACGGCCCGGTCTTTGACTTCCCGCTCATGTTCCGCGCCCTGCGTATCGGCTTTCCCGGGGCGCTGGCGCTCTTTTTTGAAGTTTCGCTCTTCGCCCTGAGCGCCATCCTCCTGGCCCCCCTGGGCACGGTCATGGTGGCCGGCAACCAGATCGCCATGAATTTCGGCGCCCTCATCTTCATGGTTCCGCTTGCCATCGGCATGACCGCCACCATCCGCGTGGGCTACTGCCTCGGGGCGCGAAAGGTGGCGCAGGCCAAGCTCTGCGCGCTCACGGCGCTGACCCTGAGCGTGGTGTTCGCCCTGCTCATCTGCGCGGGTACCATCCTTTTCCGCCAGAGTATCGTCCATATCTACAACGATGACCCGCAGGTCACGGTCCTTGCCATGCGCCTCCTGCTCTTCGCGGCGGCCTACCAGATCGTTGACGGACTCCAGATGGCCGGCATCGGCGTCCTGCGCGGATATAACGACACGCGCATCATTTCGGTCATCTGCTTTGTGGCCTACTGGATCATCGGCCTGCCCCTGGGCTACACCCTGGCGCGCACGGACTGGCTCGTGCCCGCCCTGGGCGCGGAAGGCTTCTGGATCGCCTATGTGGCGGCCCTGGGTTTCAGCGCGACGGCCTACTGGCTGCGGGTGCGATACCTGCACTCCCTCGCTCCGGAAAAAGTGCTGGCACGGGTCAGGCGGTAGCGCATTTTCCTGGCGACCTCCATGATTGCAGCCGGGGACCGTACTTCAACCACAACTTTAAGTTTCTTCGTTCCCCAGAGCTGCGGCGTCAAGCGCGCGCCACAGCTTATCCATGCCCTGTCTGCGCGCGGCTGATGTGACGATGGGGGCGGTCCCCAGGCGTTCCAGCCATTCCCTGCGCCGCGCTTCCCGTTCGCGCTGGGTGCATTTGTCGGCCTTGGTGAGGATGGGCACGATGGGCAAGCCACGGGAGGCGGCAAAGGCGGCAAGATCCAGATCCAGCCGCTGCGGGGTCAGGCGGCAATCCAGCAGCAGGGCGAGCGCCCTGATGTGGCGATCCCCCCCGATATAGGCTTCCAGCGTCTGTGCCCATTGGCGCCGTTCCTCATGGCTTGCGCGGGCGTACCCGTAGCCGGGCAGATCCACGAGATAGTACCCCTGCGGCAGGACGCGATAAAAATTGACGGATCGCGTCTTGCCCGGCTGAGCGCTGACCCGGGCGAGGTTCTTGCGGCCCGCGAGCGCATTGATCAACGAGGATTTGCCCACGTTGGAACGCCCCGCCAGGGCTATCTGCGGCCGGTCATAATTGGGGAGCTGGCCGGTCACATAGGCTGTGGCTTCCAGCTCGAGCGTGCTTTCCATTGATTTTCTCCGCAAGGTGCATCCGCCGTGCGGCCCGTTCCCCCGTGCCCCGGAAACGGCCGCCTTGACAGCGGGACATTTTTGCATAGACTGGTGAACCCGAATTCTTGGGACGGCGACCCACCATGCGCCACGGTAGCCCCTGGCGCCCGTCCTTGCAACCGCCATGACAGGAAGTTTCGCGGCGCGGCGAGACCCCGCCGCAGGAGGAGCCATGTATTCTACCACCGACTTTCGCAAGGGCCTCAAGATAGAAGTGGAAGGGACCCCCTATGAGATCGTCGAGTTCCAGCACTTCAAGCCCGGCAAGGGCGGCGCCATGGTGAGGACCAAGTTGCGGAACATCCTTACCGGCCGCATCCAGGACATCACCTTCCGCTCCGGCGACAAGGTGGGCAAGCCGGACCTGGAAACGCGCGACATGCAGTTCCTCTACCGGCAGGACGACGAACTCATTTTCATGGACATGACGAGCTATGAGCAGCTTTCCATGCCGGCATCCTCCACCGGCGGCAAGGAAGGCTTCCTCAAGGACGGGCAGGAATGCCGCGTCCTCCTCTATCAGGGGCGCCCGCTGGATATCGACATCCCCCTCACTCTTGTGCTGGAGATCACGGATACCGAACCGGGCGCCAAGGGCGACACCGTGAGCAACGTCACCAAGCCCGCCACGCTCGAGACCGGGCTGACTGTCCAGGTGCCCATTTTCGTCAATATCGGCGACAGGATCAAGATCGACACGCGCACCAAGGAATACCTGGGCCGGGAGTAGGCAGGGCGCCGCATTTCCGCTGGAGGGCAAGCCACGGATATTCGCAAGTTCTTACGCGAGCTTTTCGGCCTGTTCCTGCTCTTCTGGGCCCTTCTGCTCCTGCTGAGTCTGCTGAGCTTCGATGCCGGCGACCAGAGCTTCAACCATGTGGTGAGTTCCGGCGGCCCGGTGCAGAACAAGGCGGGGCTGTTCGGCGCGTATGCGGCCGGATTCCTCAACGATGTCTTTGGCGTGGCCGCCTTTCTCTGGCCTCTTGTTTTCGGGGCACTGGGGGCGGCCTACGTTTCTTCCGGCTATGCCCTGCACTGGTGGCGCTGGTGCGGCTTTTTCCTGCTCACCGTCTGTCTGCTCGTGGCCGGTTCCTGGTGGGATCTGTCCCTCGGCGATCTTTCGGGCGGCGGCATGGTGGGCAGCGCCCTTTATGACAATGCCCGCCTCTATCTGAGTCCTGTCGGGTCCACCCTGCTCTGGGTTTTCGTGCTTCTGGTGGGGCTTCAGCTGGCCTGCAATTTTTCCTGGTTCACGCTGGCCGACAGATTCAGGATATGGGCGATCGCCAGACTGGCCGAACGAAGCGCACGCGGGAGTGCCGCTGCCCCTGTTGCCGCTGAGGCTTTTCCCTCGCCGGAAGACAATGGCGCAGAACAGGCGCCCGGCCCGACGCCCTGGTGGGAGCGCCTGCGCGCCCGGCTGCACCTGCCGGATACGGCGAAGCTGAAGCAACGCCTGGAGCACTGGCGGGACGTCATCGGCAGCATTCGCCCCACGGCCGACACGATGCCCGAGCTTGATTTTCCGGAAGCCGACGTGCCGGATGTCTCCGCCACTCGCGCAGAAACAGGAAAGGACGCCGCCATCTCCGCCGGGGACGCGGAAAACAGCGAGACGAAGGCTTCCGCTCCCCCTGCCACCGCAAGCGCTGTCGAGCGCGCGGCCCCCCCGGCGGCTCCGCACCCGGCGCAGGCTCCCGCCGCTTCCGCGCATGGAGGAGAAGGCCGGGGCAAACGGGCGAAGATCCCGCTGCCCGGCCTGGATCTGCTGACGCCCCCCACGCCCGGTGTGGCCCGCGGCCGTGAAAACCTTGAAGCCAAGGGCAGCGCGCTCATGGCCTGCCTCAAGGATTTTGACATCCAGGGCGACCTTGTGCGCGTCACCCCCGGCCCGGTGGTCACCATGTACGAGGTGCGGCCGGCGCCCGGCATTCGCGTCAGCCGCATCGCCAACCTCAGCGACGATCTCAGCCGCGCCCTCAAGGCCCCGGCGGTCCGCATCCAGGCGCCCATTCCCGGCTCGGACACCGTGGGCATCGAGATCCCCAATGAGCAGCGCGAGACCGTCAATTTCCGGGAGCTGGCGGCCTCGGACGCCTTTCGCAGAGGGTGTGGTCCCCTGACCATGATCCTCGGCAAGGACATCGCGGGGCACCCCGCCATGGCGGACCTCACGCGCATGCCGCATCTTCTGGTGGCCGGAGCCACGGGCGCGGGCAAAAGCGTCTGCCTCAACGCCATCCTTGTCAGCCTGCTCTACCGCACCCAGCCGCAGGATCTGCGCCTCCTGCTCATTGACCCCAAGCGGATAGAGCTGGCGGTCTATGCGGATGAGCCGCATCTGGTCCATCCCGTGGTGACGGAAATGGCGGATGCCAAGAACGCCCTGGAATGGGCCGTGCAGGAGATGGACAACAGGTACCGTTGCATGGCGCGCCTTGGCGTGCGCAATGTGGCCGCGTACAACCAGAAACTCGCCACCTTCAGGAATGCCCTGCCGCCGGACCTCGCGGACCTGGAGCGCCTGCCATACCTCGTCATCGTCATCGACGAACTGGCCGACCTGATGATGACGGCGGCGCGCGAAGTGGAGACGAGCGTGGTGCGGCTCGCGCAACTGGCGCGCGCGGCCGGCATCCACATGATCCTCGCCACGCAGCGCCCCAGCGTGGATGTGGTGACGGGACTCATCAAGGCCAACTTTCCCTGCCGCATCTCCTTTCAGGTCACGTCCCGGCACGATTCGCGCACCATTCTCGACCAGATGGGCGCGGAACAGCTTCTCGGGCGCGGCGACATGCTGTTCAAACCCAGCGGCGGCCGTCTCCAGCGGCTGCATGGTCCCTTCCTGGCCGATGAAGAGGTGCAGGCGGTGGTGGCCCACTGGAAACGCCAGATGGCGCCGGACTATGGCGTGGATTTTTCCCAGTGGAACGCCGCCGCCGGGTCCGGCGCGGGAAACGGGGCGGACGCCTCGCAGGACCCGCTCTATGAGGAGGCGCGGGAATTCCTGTTGCAGTCGGGGCGTTCGTCCATATCCACGTCCCTGCTCCAGCGCCGCCTGCAGATCGGGTATAACCGCGCCACCAGGCTCATGGACCAGTTCGAGTCCGAGGGGATCGTCGGGCCTGCCAATGGCAGCAAGCCGCGCACCATCATCAGGGGATAAGGAGTGAGCGCATGCGAAACATATTGCTGACGGGGACCGCGGGTGCCCTTCTCTGCGCGCTGCTGGCGCTTTCCGCCCTTCCGGCCGCTGCCGCTGCCGCCGGGGATGCTGCCCGGTATGCGGGACTCATCCAGAAACGCTATGAAACGCTGAAATCCTTCAGCGCGGACTTCGACCAGACGCTCACGCACAAGGAAAGCGGCTCGACGGAACAGCGCAAAGGAAGCCTCCTCTTCCAGAAACCGCTGCTCATCCGTTGGCAGACCGTCAAGCCGCATGAGGAAACCCTGGTGGTGACGGGCAGGGAGATATGGGACTACCTGCCGGACGAGGAGATCGCCTATCGCTATCCCCCGAGCCTGGTGCAGGATTCGCGCAGCATCATCCAGGTGCTCACCGGGCAGTCGGCGCTGACCAGGGATTTTGACGTCAAGGTCTCGGGAACCGAGGGCGGCCTTGTCCGGCTGCTGCTCTTTCCCCATGAGCCAGCCCCGCAGATGGTGGAGGCGACCATCTGGATCGAACCCGAAAGCGGCTATATCCGCAGGGCAAAGATCATCGACTTCTACGGCAACGCCAATGATGTGCGCTTCACGCGTTTCCTGCCGGACACGCGCATCGCCCCCGCGGAGTTCCGCTTCACGCCTCCTGCCGGTGTGGAGGTGGAAGACCGCATCGACCGCACGGTGCAGGAGCGCGAACTGTTCAAGTAGCACAGCGTCTCCCGGGCTTTTGGCATTCCGGCTTTTGCCGCCCGCGTCCCGTGCGCGTGACATCCGGCTTTTCCTGCCGCAGGCGTGAAAAGCAGGGCGGGATTTTGGGAAACGCTGATCGGCGCGTTTCCCGCGGTCCTGCTCCGCTTTGCCGCTTCCTCACGCTCCCCGCATACGCTGGCCGCGTACGGCCTTTTCCAGAAGTGCCCCACGGCTGGCCGTCTCCACGCAGGCGATCGCGCGACGGAAAAAAGGGCGAAGCGCATCCCCCAGCGGCGCCGGAAAATCCCGTTGCCATTCCACGATATTTTGACAAAAGCCCGTTCCAGGGCTATGCATTCCCTTTCCACACCAGGCGCTACGCCAGCAGGTGCGGCTTTTTCCGGCATTCAGGCGGGAATGGAGCCTTGACGGCTGGCGCCGCATTGCCGGCATGTACAGGGCAGGCATATGGAACGGCTCCTCCTCACTCTCGCCATCATCTTCGTCAGTCTGGGCACAGGCTATGCCTGCCGCCGCGCCGCCGAAGCCGGGACGATCCCGTGGGGAAGCTCCGCCATGGAGAGCACCCGCAGAAGACTGCAGATCCTGGCCGTCTATGCGCTGATCCCGCTTTCTGCCATGCTCTCCCTCTGGGGGCTGCCAAGGCCCGACCCGCGCCTTGCCGCCCTGCCGCTTCTGGGCCTCGCCGCGTGGACCCTCGGCGGCGCGCTGGCACTGGCGGCCGCGCGACAGCTTCACCTCGACCGCCCGCAGACAGGGAGCCTCTACTGTTGCGGCACGTTCACCAATATCGGCGCGGTTGGCGGCCTCACCAGTCTGCTCTTCCTCGGCGAAAATTCCATCGCCCTGGTGGCGCTCTACCGGCTTTGCGAAGAACTCTACTACTTCAGCATCTCCTTCCCCATCGCCCGCTGGTACAGCCCCCGGAATACGGCAACGACCCTCTCCCTCAGGGCATTCAGGCTCGATCCCGTCCTGTGCGTCATCCTCTGCGCGCTCGGCGCCGGTTTCCTGCTCAACATGACGGAGACGCCGCGCCCAGGGTTTTGCGGTCCCCTGGCTTCCGGCGCCATGATCGCCGCCACGACGATGTTCCTCTTTGCCATCGGCCTGAGTCTGCGCCTTTCGAGGCTCTCCCGCCATCTTGCGCCGAGCCTTGTCGTGTGCGCCATCAAATTCGCGGCTGTGCCGCTTGTCATCATCAGCCTGGCGGCAGCCATCGGTTTCGGCGACATGGACGGAGGCCTGCCCCTCCGGGTGGTGGCCGTTCTCTCGGCCATGCCCGTTGCCATGACCGCGCTTGTGCCCCCCACCCTGTTCCATCTGGATGTGGACCTTGCCAATGCCTGCTGGATCTTCAGCACGCTGGGGCTGGTGGCCGTGCTGCCGCTCCTGATGCTTCTTCTGCCCAGGTTGTAGGGCACACGCCCGGCTGCGGTCGGGCACAACCATCCGAGGAGGTCTGGATGAAATTCGGAAAACTCTTTCTCGCCCTGGCGGCCTGCGCGTGCCTGACGGTGGCGCCCCTCGCGTCCGCCACGGCGGCACAGTACAAGGGGGAATACAAGCTGAGCGTCGTGCCCGGCGCAACCTCCGGCTGGGGAAAGACCGCCAGTTATTTCGCGGACCTGGTGCGCGAGCGCTCCAATGGCCGCATCAATATCAAGGTCTATCCCTCAAGCCAGCTTCTGTCCGGCAAGCAGACCTCGGAATTTCTCATGCTCCGCAACGGAGCCATCGACTTCGCCCTGGCCTCGACCATCAACTGGTCGCCCCAGATTAAGGAACTCAATCTCACGGCGCTGCCCTTCCTCCTTGCCGTCCAGCCAGACCGCTACAAGGCCATGGACGCCATCATGGACGGCAAGTCCGGCCAGATGATGGTGGACGCCATCGAGGGCAAGGGCGTCAAGATCATCGGCTGGGCGGAAAACGGCTTTCGCGAACTGACCACGAGCAAGGGACCCATCAGCGCTCCTGAAGACCTGAAGGGCCTCAAGATCCGCGTTGTGGGCAGCCCCATCTTCATCGAGACCTTCCGCGAGCTTGGCGCCAATCCGGTGAACATGAACTGGAGCGAGGCCACCACGGGCTTCCAGCAGGGCGTTGTGGACGGGCAGGAAAACCCCACCAACGGCATCAATATCCCGCTGAAGATATGGGATTTCCATAAGCATCACAGCGACTGGCACTATATCATCGACCCCCTGCTTCTGGGCGTGAACCCGCAGGTCTGGAAGGGCTTCAGCCCCGAAGACCAGAAACTTCTGGTGGAATGCGCGGCCGAAGCGGAAAAATACGGCAAGGCCCTCTCCCGCCTCGGCATGGATGACGGCGCCTCGGAAGCCTATCTCAAGAGCATCGGCAAGCTGCCGGACGTGACGGACCCGTACGCCTGCATGCAGGAAAACGGCATGACCGTCACGCGCCTCAGCCCGGAACAGATTGCGGCATTCCACAAGGCCACGCAAAAGGTGCGCGACGACTGGACGGCCAAGATCGGGCCGGAGCTTGTCAAGGCGGCCGAGGCGGACATGGCCGCCGCCAGGTAGTTTTTCTGCGATCATCCTGTCGCGGGGGGGGGG
>NZ_CAJUBO010000002.1:0-83285 GCF_910584445.1 uncultured Desulfovibrio sp. | reverse complement strand
CCCCCCCCCCCCCCCCCCCCCGCGACAGCCTGCGGGAAACAGCGGGCGCGCTCTCGAAACCGTTGGCCGGCAGTGCCGGTAAGCCTGTGCCGCGTCCGTTCCGTCATTGCCGGCCATGCGGAGACCAGCGCCATGCCGGCGGCGGGGAAGCGCCCACGATCCCCCCTGCGGCAACATCCGGCAAGGAGATGAAGCACGTCATGTTCCGATCTCTCCGATTCCTGAACGCGCATTTTGAGGAAGTGCTCGGTTCGGTCCTGCTTGCCGTCATGGCCGCCGTGGCCTTCGTCAACGTCATCGTGCGCTATTGCACCTCGTTTTCCTTTGCCTGGAGCGAGGAATTGACCGTGAATTTTTTTGTCTGGGTCGTCCTGCTCGGCACGGCGCGCGCGTTCCGGCAGGGCACGCACCTGGGCATGAACATCGTGTACGAGGCGTTGCCCCGGCCGGCGCGCCGGCTCTGCTACTGGCTCGGCTGTCTCCTCTGCGTGGTCTTTTTCGGCGCGCTCTGCTGGACAGGGACCCTTGAAGTGCTTGACGAATACGAGCTGGATTCCATTTCCGAGTCCCTCGGCGTGCCGGTCTGGTGGTACACCATGGCGACGCCGCTGTTTTCCCTGCTCATCATCGCGCGCATGTGCCAGCGTTCCGTGGCGGATCTGCGCGCGGGCAACTTCTAGCGACGGCGCGGCCCGCTCACCGCGCCCGCGTTCCGGCCACGACCGCGACGCGCCCACGAATCTGCCATGGACACTACGCTTTTTCAGGACCCCGCATTCTGGCTGCTGACGCTTTTTCTCGTGCCGCTCCTCCTGCGTGTTCCCATTGCGCTGGCCCTGGGCTTTGCGGCGCTTGCGGTGGTCTGGAAATGGGACATGGGCCTGACCATGCTCTCCTACAACTTTTTCGCGGGCATCGCCAAGTTTCCGCTGCTGGCAATCCCCTTTTTCATCCTGGCGGGATATATCATGGAACGCGCCGGCATTGCCGCGCGCATCGTCACGCTGATGGAAGCCCTGACCGGCAGCATGACCGGCGGCCTTGCCGTCGCCACCGTGGCTGTTGCCACCTTCTGGGGCGCCGTGAGCGGCTCTGGCCCGGCGACGGTGGCGGCGCTGGGGCTGATCCTCATCCCCGGCATGACGCGCGTGGGCTATGACCGGGATTTCGCGGCGGCCACGGTTTCCGTGACATCGGGCCTTGCCATCGTCATCCCGCCCAGCATCGCCTTCATCGTCTATGGCGGCATCGCCAATGTCTCGGTCCCCGCGCTCTTCGCAGCGGGCTTTGTCCCCGGCATCCTTGTTGCCCTGTGCATCATGGCGGCGGTGGTCATCATTTCGCGCAAAAAGGGCTACCGGGGCAAACGCGGCACCATGCCGGCGGGCCGCGCCTTCCGGGAGGCGTTCTGGGGCGTGCTCACCCCGGCCGTCATCCTCGGCGGCATCTACGGCGGCATCTTCACCCCCACCGAGGCGGCGGCTGTAGCCGTTTTTTACGGGCTGTTCGTGGGCATCTTCATTTACCGCACCATCAACAGCGTAAAGATGCTCTTCGAGATCTTTTCCGCCAGCATGCAGGCCACGGCCGTGGTCATGATCGTCGTCACCTGCGCGGGCCTGTATTCGTGGGTGGCCTCCACTGTGGGCCTTGTGGAACGCGGCTCGGCCCTGCTGCTTTCGGTGTCGGACGATCCCTGGATCGTCCTGCTGATGATCAACATCATCCTGCTGCTGGCGGGCATGCTGCTGGATGCCATTTCCATCTATTACGTTTTCCTGCCCTTCATGCTGCCCATCATGAGCCACTTCCAGTGGGACCCCATCTGGTTCGGCATCATGATGACCGTCAATCTGGCCGTGGGGCAGGTCACGCCGCCCGTGGCCGTCAATCTCTACGTGGGCGCCAATATCAGCGGACTGACCATGGAAGAGATCAGCAAGGCCGCCCTGCCGCTCATCGGCGCGGCGATCCTGGCGCTGGTTCTTATCGTGCTCTTCCCGGGCCTTTCCACATTCATGCCGCGTTTGCTCGGGCTTTCGTAGCGCAGACCGGGCGCCCCATCTTTCCACCGCCAGGACACGCAACTCCAGGTGCCCCCTTCCGGCGTCCCCGCGCCGCGAGGCTGCCTGTCAGTTAAAAATCCCGTATAAGCTAATTATTACAATCTATTGCACTATATAATCCAAATATTCTAATATTTGTTGACACCGCCCGGCGACTTGGCTAGCCTTGACCGAAAGCTTGTGCCCAAGAGGGACAAAAAGGAGGTCAAGGTGAGCCGCATGATCAGATGTTGTGTCATTTGTGTTGCCGTGGTGTGCATGTTTTGCGGAAGTATGGTCCTGGGGGCCGAAAAACCCAAAGATTACCCGCGGCGTCCGGTTACGGTCATCGTTCCCTTCGGTGCCGGCGGCGGGGCGGACTCCATGGCCCGCACGTTTCTCCAGCAGGTCAGCAAAAATCTCGGTGTGCCGGTCATCGTGGTCAACAAGCCCGGCGGCAACGCCACGCTCGGCTTCAATGATTTCTGGACAGCGCCCGCTGACGGCTACACGCTCCTGCAATACAACGATGATGGCGTGACGCACTATGTCAGCGGCATCCTGAAGCAAAACCCCACCAAGGACTACATCCCCCTCGCCATCGGCCAGGTCGTCTACAGCCAAATCTACATCCGCAAGAATGACCCGCGCTTCCATGACTGGGAAAGCTTTGTGAAATACGCCAAGGCGCACCCGGGCGAGGTCACGCTCGGCAACATTGCCCAGCGCGGCAATCTGGAAGAGGTCCAGGCTGTCCAGCTGGAAAAGGCGGGGAACATCAAATTCAGGCAGATCAGTTTTGACAAGCCCAGCGAACGCTACGCGGCCCTTGTGGGCGGCCATGTGGACGCACTGCTGGAACAGCCCGGGGACGTGGCGCCATATCTCAAATCCGGCGACATGAAGCCTATCATCTCCTTCACCGACACGCGCCCGCAGGAATTCCAGGACATCCCGTGCCTGAAGGACCTCGACCCGTCGGTCAAGAATGTTTACAAGGTGCGCGGATTCTACATGAACCCGAAAATGTCCAGGGACAAGCAGGAATATCTTCTTGACGTGTTCAAGAAGGCCTATGAATCCAAGGAATTTCAGAACTATATCAACGACAAGTATCCCGCGGAAAAAAAATACAGGAATTATGACGAGATCATTGCCCTGCTCAATGACATGATCGGCACCTATACCCAGACCTACAAGGACCTCGGCTACACAGAACCCCAGAAGAAATAGCCCCCTCTCCCGCGGCGGCGGCAGCAGCGCGGCCGCCGCCGTGAGGGACAGGGTTCCTTGACTTACCGCACCACAACGCAAGGAGAAGGGAATGTCAGACAAATTTCGCGCCTTGCTGATGGAATTTCTCTGCTGGTTCAGCGTAGGTTTGGCCGCCTTTCTTCTCACGTTCACCTTTGATGATGAAATTCCCCTGTATCGCTATGGCGCAAACGTCTGGCCGGCGATCATCTCCCTCTGTCTGATGCTTTGCATCACGATTCTGTTTGTCTATAGCAGTGTTTCAAAAAAATTTCTTCAGGATGCAGATAATTCTACAACTCCGCTTACAATATTTACCATTTTTGGAACATTTTCCATCCCCGTTTTTTATGTCCTCCTCATACCATATATAGGTTTTTATGTTGGCACAATAATATTTATCCCTGTATATTCATATATAATGAGCAAGGCGAGCATCATAAAAATAATACTTGTATCTGTTCCCGCATCTTTCATAATCATTGTCATTTTTACAAAGTTTCTCTTTGTCCCGTTTCCTGTTGGTACAATCAATGCCTTCTATGTCATCAATTCAGAAATTGTTAATCTGCTTTATTAGCAACAGCAGAGGTAACGAATCATGGAATTTTTTATCAATGGATTGATTGGCCTCTTTTCCGACCCTGTAAATATCTTGTGGTTTTTTGCCGCCCTTTTCGGCGGCCTCATGTTCGGCGCAATACCCGGCATCAGCATCGTGACGCTCGGCGCCATTATCCTCCCTTTCACCGTCTGGCTCGATACGACACAAGCCCTGCTCATCTACGGTGTCATGTATTGCAGCGGCACCTTTGGCGGGGCCGTCATGGCTATCCTTTTCAATATCCCGGGTGCCCCGGAAAATGCCCCCACCGCATTTGACGGATACCCGCTCACTTTGCAGGGCCGCCCGGGCCTTGCCATCGGGGCGGCCGTGACCTGTTCCGCCCTGGGGGGCATCCTGTCCTGCCTTGGCATGATGTGGGGGACCGAGGTCATCGCCCGCTGGGCCGTCACGTCATTCGGCCCCCCGGAAGTCTTTGCGGTGATTTTCTGCGGTTGCGCCATCGCTTCCACAGTGGGCGCGTCCAGTATCCTCAAGGGCTGGATCTCCCTCTGTTTCGGGCTTCTGCTGGCTACCGTCGGGCAGGACCCCGTGGGCGGGATCTCACGCTACACCTTCGGCAGCGTCGGGCTATCTTCCGGCATCAGTTTTATTCCCCTCCTGCTGGGCTTTTTCTCCATCACCGAGGTCTTTGCCAATGCGGGCAATGCCATCGGATTGCCGGAGGCGGACACGCGCCATATCAAGATCGAATTTCCCAATATCGCCACGTTCTGGCGCCAGCGGTTCAATGTCCTGCGTTCGTCGCTGCTGGGTTTCTTCTGCGGGCTGCTCCCCGGCCTTGGCGCCGCCCTTGCGGCCTTTTTCAGCTATGGCGAAGCGAAACGCTGGTCAAACGAACCGGAAAAATTCGGCAAAGGCGCGCTCGGCGGCGTCATCGCTTCGGAAACCGCCAACAACGCGGCCACCGGCGGCGCCATGGTCCCCATGCTGGCCCTTGGCATTCCCGGCGGCTCAACGACCGCCCTCATGCTCAGCGTCTTCATGCTGCACGGTCTTGAGCCGGGTCCGCTGATCATGGTGGAGCAGAAGGAGATGGTCTGGCAGGTTTTTGTCGCCATGTTCCTTGCCAATTGCAGCATCCTCTGCCTGGGCTATATCACCATGCGCATCGTCCTCAATCTGCTCCGGGTGCCCACCGGATTCCTGATGCCCATTGTCTTTGTTCTGGCATCCATCGGCGCCTACGCCCTGCGCAACAACATTTTCGATGTCTGGGTGATGCTGGGCGCCGGCATCCTGGGCTTTTTCCTCCGGCGCAGGGGCTATTCTCCGGCCGGCATCGTACTGGGCTGCATTCTTGGCTCCCTTGGCGAATCCTCCCTGGCAAAGACCATGCAGCTTTCCAACTACAGCTGGAGCATTTTCTTCACCCGCCCCTTCGCGGCAGTTTTTATCTGCATCGGTCTCGGCACGCTCCTGCTCATGGCACGAAGCGTATTTCTGAATATCCGCAAAGCGCATTGAGGAGTGTTCCATGTATAACGCCTGCGACTCCTGCGTCTCCGGCATCCTCAGTCCCCATGAGGCGTACGTCACCGATCCCCTGGCGGCGGAGGCATTCCGGGGATCCCGTCCCCGCATTGCCGCCATCATAGAAACATTCGACGGCGTCGAGCCGATGCTGGACAGTCAGCGAGGGCTGTACTTCACCCGCTCCATGCGCGCCACTGAGGGACGCCCCCTGGTCTGGCGCTGGGCAAAGGCGCTTCTGCATGTGGCCGAAAACATCAGCGTCCATATCGACCCGCACCAGCTGCTGGCGGGAAGGATCGGCAAATCGCCCCGCTACGGGATCATGTATCCTGAAGTCGAAGGGGATTTTTACGCGACAGCCCTGGATCATCTTGGCGCGCGCGAGACCTCGAAGGGCGGTATCAGCCAGGAAGACCGCGAGATCGCCCTGCGGGAGATCGCCCCCTACTGGCAGGGCAAAACCTACCATGAGCGATTCAACAAGGCGCTCCTGCCCGAGGTCCGTGCCCTTCTGTTTCAGGACAGCGCCGGCATCCAGCCCCGCTACATCGTCAACGAATCCTCCTCGTTCCGCTCATCGCTGCAATGGGTGCATGACTACCAGTGCGCCATTGAACGCGGTTTTCTGGACATCCAGCGCGAAGCCCGGGAAAAACTGGAGCGGCTCGACCCGGACGACCCGGCCCAGATGAATGCCATCCGGCCTTTTTATGAAGCGATCATCATGGTCAGCGACGCCATCATGCTCTGGGCCGGACGCCACGCCGACCTGGCGGAGAGCATGGCGGAGAAGGAGCCGGACGCCACGCGCAGGCAGGAACTTCTTGAACTGGCGCGCATCTGCCGCCGGGTACCGGCATTACCGGCGCGCACATTCCACGAAGCCCTCCAGTGCCAATGGTTCGTCCAGCTCTTTTCGCGCCTGGAGCAGCGAACCGGAACCACCATCTCCAACGGCAGAATGGACCAGTACCTCTACCCGTATTATGCCGCGGATCTGGCCGCGGGCCGCATCACCCAGGACAGGGCCGTCGAGCTGCTGGAATGCCTGTGGACAGGCATGGCCCAGTTTGTGGAAATGTACATCATGCCGCAAGGGAACGCCTTCACCCAGGGCTATGCCCACTGGGAGGCCGTGACCATCGGCGGCCAGACGAGAGACGGGCGCGATGCCACCAATCGCCTGAGCCACCTGATTTTGCAATCCAAACGGGAATTGCCGCTGCACTACCCCGACCTGGCCGCCCGCGTCCATGGCCGCAGCCCCGAAGCCTTTCTCTGGGATGTGGCGGAAACGGTAAAATTCGGCACCGGTCATCCCAAGCTTCTCAACGATGAGGAGATCATCCCGCTCCTGACAGCCAAGGGGGCGCGCATGGAGGAGGCACTGGATTACGCGGCTTCCGGTTGTACAGAAGTACGCATGCCCAATACAGATACGCTCACCTCCAGTTGTGCGCGGATAAATCTGGCTGCCGCTCTGGAGATGGTCTTTTATCGTGGGCGCATGCTCAAATATGGCGAGGAACTTCTGGGCGTGGATACCGGTGATCCCGCAGCTCTGAAGGATTGGAACGCATTTTTCAATGCCTATATTTCCCAGATTCACCATTGTCTTCGAATTGCATTTGCATCGCAGTATGTCATCAACAAGCTTCGGGAACATTGTTTCGCACAACCCATGGGATCTTCCCTCCATAAGCTTTGCATGAAGCATGGCCTTGACCTCCATTCTGAACACATTCCTGAAGGTCTTGAACTTGGTTTTGTGGACTTCATAGGCTTTGGCACGGTCATCGACAGTCTTTCGGCAATAAAAATGCACATCTATGAAGAAAAAAGCATTACGATGACCGAGCTTGTCACGGCTTTGAGAGAGAATTTTTCAGGCCATGAGGCGTTGCGCGCGCTGCTGCAAAATTCGCCTCGCTACGGCAATAACCAGGAATACGCCGACAGCCTGGGAAAGGCATTGGAAAAGGCCGCCATGGAGTATTGTGACAAGCATTCCGCGGCGTTGGAAATGCCTGTGGATATCCGCTATGTGCCGGTCACCGCGCATGTGCCGTTCGGGCGCGTCGTTGCGGCGTCTCCCAATGGGCGCCTGGCATGGACGCCGCTTTCCGACGGCACCTCTCCCTCCCCTGGCGCGGACGTCAACGGGCCGACAGGGGTTTTGCTTTCCAATGCCGCAAGCAAGAACTACGGCTCCATACGCCGCGCAGCGCGTATGCTGAACATGAAGTTTTCTCCCCAGGCAGTGGCCGGCGACCGCGGAACGGAAAATCTGGTGCAACTTTTCCGTACCTTTGTGGATTTGAAGCTCTGGCATGTGCAATTCAATATTATCAACAGGGAGACATTGCTGCACGCCAAAGCAGAACCTGAAAAATTCAAAAACCTCATTGTACGGGTTGCCGGATACAGCGCCTATTTTGTTGACCTTTCACCAGACATGCAAGACGACATAATAGCGCGCACTGAGCACGAAACCGTGTAATCTGCGTACTTCAAGCCAAAGAACAAATACTATAGAATCTGAAAGGAGGAGAGTAATGCAAGAGGCGGTAAAAACCTTCTATCATGTCTTGCGGCCAGGTGACCAGGCAGGATTGGGAGAAGTACGCAAGCTGCATAATTTTATTGATGGCGCATGGCGGCCTTCGTCAGCAACTGTCTGGCGTGATGCGTTTGATCCATCAACCGGCGAAGTGATCGCCATGGTTCCCGCATCGCCCAGGGAAGAACTTGATGCCGCAGTTGAAGCGGCCGCGCGCGCCTACCCCGCATGGTCGCAAACTCCGGTCCATAAACGGGTCCAGGTGCTTTTCCGCATGAAAGCCCTCATCGACGCCCACCTGGACGAACTGGTGCGGCTGCTCTGCATTGAACAGGGCAAGACATGGAACGAATCGCAAGGCGATATCCTCAAGGCCCGGGAAGTCATCGAATTCGCCTGCGGGATGCCCCAGCTGATGAAGGGCGAGAGCCTCATGAACGTTTCGGTAGGGTACGATACGGTCCTCTACCGCGAACCCATGGGGGTTTTTCTGGGCCTGGTGCCCTGGAACTTCCCCACCATGATCCCGCACGGCTGGATGATCCCCCTGTGCGTGGCGGCAGGAAACACGTTTGTGCTCAAGGCGGCAAGTTCGGCACCGCAGTCGGCGCTTCGCATGACAGAACTCTGGCAGGAAGCCGGGCTGCCGGACGGCGTCCTCAATGTCGTCACCTGCGATGCGAAGGATGTCAATTTCCTGATCCGGCATCCGCGCATAGTCGGCGTCAGCTTTGTGGGGTCAAGCTCCGTGGGCCAACAGGTTTACGCGGAAGCCGCGGCGGCGGGCAAACGTGTCCAGGCACTCGGCGAAGCCAAAAACCACGCGCTTGTCCTGGCCGATTGCCGTCCGGAACGGACAGCATCGGGAATCATCAATGCGTTCTGCGGGTGCGCCGGTGAACGTTGCATGGCGTTGCCCGTCATCGTGGTGGAGGAACGCATCGCCGATGCGCTCGTGGCGTTGCTGAAAGAAAAGGCTGCCGCGCTCAGGCTTGGCCCGGCATGGGAGAAGGAAACCAGGCTTGGCCCGCTGGTGACGGCCAGACACCGCGAAAGCGTCCTCCGGTGGATCGAGAAGGGGCTTGACGAGGGGGCCACCCTGGCGCTTGACGGCCGTGACGCGCGTGTGCCCGGCCATGAAGGCGGTTTTTTCGTCGGCCCCACCATTCTGGACCATGTTTCCAGCGACATGAGCGTCGGCGATCGGGAAATCTTCGGGCCTGTCCTCTGCGTCAAGCGCGTCCACAGCTTTGAGGAAGGCTTGCGCGCCATGAACGCCAACGCCTTCGCCAATGGTTCCGTCATTTATACGGAAAGCGGCTACTACGCCCGGGAATTCGCCCGGCGCACCCACGGCGGCATGGTGGGCATCAATGTCGGCATCCCGGTGCCGGTCTGCTGCTTCGGCTTTACGGGGCACAAGCAGAGCTTCTTCGGCGACCTCCACGTCATGGGTTCGGACGGCGTCCGTTTTTATACGGAAAGCAAGAACGTGACCAGCACCTGGTTCCGGGAAGACGACACCGGGGCTGTCGATACCTGGGACGGCATGCTGCCCGGTCTGCCCTCCCGTTCATGAGTCATGTTTCGGTGGGCCGTCGGCGATCATGCGGACGGCCCACCCGCTCCGCCCCCCCACTATCCGGCTATCAGCTTCCAGTTCAGAAGCCCCTGATCCTCGGCAAGTGCCGTCAGGGTGCCCATGACCATCTCAATATCCTGGACCATGGCTTCGGCAGCCGCATTCTCGTCACGCTGTTTCAGGGCGAGCAGAATATTGTCATGCGCTTTGGCGACCGAGAGCGAAAAAGCCTCGCTCGGCTTAAGACGTTGCTTCATGCCTACCAGCAGATGGCTGATGAACGCGTTGATAAAGGAAAGCACCGGATTTCCGGCAATGGTCGCAATCTGCCCGTGAAAGCTGATCTCCACGGCCCGCACCCGATTAAAATCATTTTCGCGGATTTCCTGGAATGCTTTCTCCTGCAATGCTTCCAGAGCCGCGATATCGGCGTCGCTGATCTTTCTGGCGGCCTGTCTGACGAGATAAGGTTCCACAACTTTACGGACTTCAGTCAGATGCGCCACCGTCAATTGCTTATTGTGCAAAAAATTCACCAGACCGATACATGCCGTTTCTTCCTGCGCTTCAGCCACAAACGCGCCGCCGTTCTGCCCTGACTTGATGAGCAGCAGTCCCTGCGCCTCAAGGATACGCAGACCTTCGCGCAGGGTTTGGCGACTGACGCAGAGCGTGGAGGTCAGGATCTGCTCGGACGGCAGTTTGCTGCCGCGGGGGAGGCTGCCGCTTAAAATCTGTTTCCTGATGTGGTAGGCTATCTCTTGCGGAACCTTGCGCCGTTTCGCGGGTTCACGCCAGGTGTGCAGGTTGAGGGCATCCATAGGCTGCATGATCCGGGTAAAAGGTTGTTGTTCCTCATCCACCGATACCGTGCGGATTCCAGCACACGACGCACATCCGCTCCTGAAACGGATGGCCGCGTTGCGGTATGACGGAGACAGGCATACAAGAAGACGAAATGGAATCTTTCAGTCTTTGGTCCAGACTTTCTGACAGAAATACCACTATTTTGCAAACAGGCGCAAAAATCGTTACCGGGCGCCGGAATCCCGGACCCGATCAGGTCCCCCGCCGGGCGGAGGGAGCTTCTTTTGCCATTGTGCCAGCACTGCCCGCAAAGCACAACCGTGAGCAAGGAAGGGACGCGTCCGCGAGGAACACGCTGTCATGTTCCATCAGGCCAAAGGTTCTTTTTGCGGACATCGCCAGGCGCCACTCCGCCGCCGGCTGGGGAGCGGCAGGCCCGGCGCCAGGGCACCCGCACCCCCTGCCACGCAGGAGACTACCGCGTGCGCCGCATGAGCTTCCAGGTGAGCTTGATGACGGAAAACAGTTCATTGATTTTCGGGCGTCGCGCAAAAAGCCCGCTCGTGGCTTCGGCCTCGGTCAACGGTTGAAGGGCCGGCTGTGCAGGCGCGGGCGGGGGGGCGGCTTCGCTTTCGCCAGTCCCGGGCAGTGAGGCGCCCCCGCCTGGCAGGCCCCGCTCGGCAGCAACGGGCGCGGGCGGGACGACGGCGCCATCTTCCGCCGGAGAACGCTCTTGTGGCATGGAGCCGCGCATGTTCGACGCGCCCACATCGGCATCGGTGGGCAGCGGCACGCCGGCGGCGTCCTCCGCAGTTTCGTCAGGCGCGCTTGCCTCGGACGCCGTGCGCTGCGCCGCCATTGTCCTGCTCAACTGCCATTGCCGCTCCGCTGCAACCTGGCGCTGGCGCTCTTCCCGCTCGCGGGCAAAGGCATTAAGGCTTTCCCGGATATCCCTGCTCAGGGCGTCCCCGGCCGCATCGCCCATGGTCTTTCCAAGGCCGGCCTCCAGCGCCGCCAGCATGGCTTCCGGACTCTGGGCCGTGAGGCATATCCGCGCAAACTTGTCCTGCGCCCGGGGGGTCACTTCCAGGCTCTGGGCCAGGGCCTCGGCCGCCTCCTCATAGGCTTTTTCGCGGATGAGGCGATGCGCCTCGGCAATGAAGGGACTTTTGGCGGAAGGGTCATCCTGCAATAACCGCACATAGGCGGTACGCGCGCGATGCCAGCGGCGTGCCCGCACGAAGGTCTCCGCCGCGCGCGCAAGCCACGCGCGGAAGCGGGGCATGTCGCCCTTGCCTTTCCAGGCGGCGGCCATGCCAAGCTCGGCTTCTCCCTTGATCTGCGCGCTCCGCAGGGCGCGCTGAAACGCGCTGATGGCGTGGTTCCAGCGATTTTCCTCCAGGCAGCGCATGCCCACACGAAAATAATCCTCCGGCTGGCGCTCGGGCCGGAGCAAAATGCCGTATGTGGCGAGAGCGGCGTCAAAAGCGCTCGTATCCGCATGCTGCGCGGCAAGGCGAAGCTGCTCAAGACGCGGGCGTTCCGCGGCGAGCGCGGCGAGTTTTTCCTGAAGCACGGGGACGGAGTAGGGGCGCCCCAGCAACGCGCTCGCGCCGCTGCCAAGGGTCTTGAGCTGTTCCGCCTCACTGTCGTTGGGAAGGACAAGCAGGATGGGCATTGCCAGCAGGCGCGGATGCAGGCGCAGGATGGCGCAAAACTGTTCGCCGTCCATGTCCGCCAGTTTCTGCGTGCAGACGATGATTTCAGGAGAAAAACCGGGCTTCGCCGGAGCAAGGCCCGCCAGCATGCGCGCCGCGGCCACTCCGGAGGTCATCACCCGCACCTCGGCCGCGCCCGCCTCCCGGATGGCGCGCTTGTCCAGCGCGCCAAGCGGTTCACTTTCGCACAGCAGGAGCACACCGGGCAGATTGAGAGGGGGGGGCATGCGTGCTTTGAACCTCCGCACGGAACAGGATGGCCGAAAGCACGGCGTTCGCCGCCCTTATGGCATGAGGAACATAGCCCGCCCGGGCCGCCTCCGCAAGCGCGCCACGAGCCGCGCGGACGGGGATACCGCCGCCACGCCTGCATGCCGGAAAGCCGCACGCCCCCTGCCGGAGAGGACAGATCCCGGCCCCTGGCTCCAAAACCGGCGCGGCTTCTCCAGTGGCGCTTCCGCTTCGGTGCCCGGAGCCACCCGCCGGCGGGTGGCTCCGGACACCGGAAGACGCGATGCGTCCCGTGCGGCAAATGCCTACATGGCGCTCAGCATTTCCATGTCTTCGCTGGAGAGCAGCTTGTCGAGGTCCAGCATGATCAGCAGCCGGTCCTGAAGCTGGCCCACGCCGCTGATATAGTCGGATTCGACGCCGGCCACGACTGGCGGCGGCGGTTCCACCGTGCTGGCGGGAATGCGGAGCACCTCCGAAACGGCATCCACCACAAAGCCCACAATGACGTTATTGATCTCGATCACGATGATGCGCGTGTTCTTGTCATGTGCCTTGGGCGCAAGACCGAACCGGCGGCGCAGGTCGATGATCGGGATCACCTTGCCCCGCAAGTTGATGACGCCTTCCACAAACTCCGGCGCACGGGGAACCTTGGTGATCTCCATGGTGCGGATGATCTCCTGCACCTTGAGGATATTCACCCCGAATTCCTCTTCGCCGATGCTGAACGTCACCAGTTGCAGGAGTTCATCATCCTGCTTTTTCAGACTTGGATCCATATCCGCTCCCTCGTCTCACTGGCGTTCCACAAACACCCGCAAAAGGCGGTCGGCACGGGCGACAAACTTCGCCCCATTGTGCCGCATACGCGTGGTCACACTATGCCTTATCGTCCAGAGCGTAAAGTTCACTAGGGCATGGAGAAAAAACAGTCTTACGGTGCCCCCTCCGCGGGAAGAGCACGTCCGGAGAATGCCCGCTCAAGCGCCCGCTCCAGGTCTTCCACTCCATAGATGTCTCGCAGCACCAGGGGTTGACCCGCGAGATCTCCGGCGGGGAAAAGCGCCGTGAGCGGAATGCTCTTGCTGCCCAGCATTTCCAGCAGGCGCACCGCATAGGCGTTGGGACGGGTCAGATCCACGCGGATAAGCTCCATTCCATACCGCGCCTTCCAGTCGCGCAAATGCTCGCCCGTAAGGACCGTGGCCTCAAGAAACTTGCAGTTTGGGCACCAGTCAGCGGTAAATTCAAGCAGAAGCGGCTTTTTCCCAAGGCTGGCGGTGAAATGCTCCGGCGCGAAGTCACGCCATTGCGGCAACGGCGTCACGGGGCGCAGCACCCAGACGACGGCAAAGCACAAAAGGACGAACCCTGCCGCGCCCAGGACACGGCGGCGCAAGGGCGGCGCCGAAAGCGAACAGAAACGGCCCCACAGCCATGCACACAAGGCGACCACAAGCAGAACGCTCAGGACCTGCATGTGCTTTTCCACGGGAAGGATGGAGAGCAGGTAAAGCGCGGTGCCAAGCAGCAGAAAACCCAGCAGGTGCTCGAAAACATGCATCCAGGGACCGGGGCGCGGCAGGACGCGCGCCATGGCGGGCCAGATGCTGAAGAGAAGATACGGCAGCGCCATGCCCAGCCCCACGGACCAGAACACCACAACAAGGACATAGAGCGGCTGGGTGAAGGCCCAGCCCAGCACGCCGCCCAGCAGCGGCCCGCTGCATGGTGTGGCGAGAAACGTGGAGACAAGGCCGGTCAGGTAGGATTGCAGGCGTGGATTACGGACAGTGGCGCCGGGTTTGAGATCGAAGCTCGGCAGCGAAAAGACGCCGAGCATGGAAAGGCCCATCAGAAAAACCAGCAGGAGCATGACGAGCAGGATTGCCTGATTCTGATAGAGCTGCCCCCACATAAGATCCGCCAGGCCAAGCAGAAAGGCCAGAACAGTGAAAAATGTCAGTATCCCGGCGGCGAAACAGAGATTGTGCTCCCGGAAAAGCCGCAATTGCGCGGCCCCCCCTCCCATGAGAAGCAGCCCGCTGATCTTGAAGGTCAATACCGGAAGCACGCACGGCATGGCATTGAGGATAAGCCCCGCCAGAAGGCCAAGAAAGAGCGCCTTGCCAAGTCCGAAGATCTCCAGCTCCGCGTCGGTATAGCGCGGTTCCAGTTGAAGATCGAAATCCTCGGGGGGCGGCAGCGTCGCACCATCCGGCGGGAGCTGGGCGGGGGCGGCGCCGGCCTGAACGGCAGCGGGGGGCGCTTCGGCAGGAAGCGGCGGCGGCGCGCTCCCCTCTTCCAGCGAAATCGCCTCCGCCGCCCCGCCCGGGACGCGGGAGGTCTCCGTCATGCCGGCATCCTGCAAAAGCGCCAGCGCCGGTTCGCGCCAGTCGCGCCCGGACAGCGGGGGAAGCAGCGGCGGCACGGTGCCGGAGAGCCTCCGGTTCACCGGCAGGCAGTGCCTGGCCGAACAGAGGAGCATGCTCAACTCCGCCGCATAGATGCGCCCTCCGGCATCTTCCGGAAGCAGGGCCACCAGCGTGACATCCCCCGCATATGTCGAGACGGTGCTCTCCGGGTCATACTGATCGCGCTGGATCGCGCCTGCCGGATAGAGCACCGGCATGGCGCCCCTCCCCTCCAGCGTGAAATCAAGGCTGGTCGGGCGTCCGGTCGCCGCGGCGTCGTGCGCGTAGGCGTGGTAGCCTTCCGGCACCCGATAGCGCACGGCGGCGACCACCGTGTCGCCGTCCCGGGCAAAATCAAGCGTGGCGGCCACGTCCGCCCCCCACGCGGGAGGCGTCCAGACCTGAACAATCCAGCCCAGGAGGCTCAGGACAAGAATAAGGGCGCACGGCATGGCCGAAAGCGTATTTTTCGCCGGCATTCGGCGTTTTTTTTCAGAATGGCGAAAAAACATTTGACAAATATGCGACGGTTGAATACAACCCATCTTGTTGCGGGTCATTAGCTCAATTGGTAGAGCAGCTGACTCTTAATCAGTTGGTTCGGGGTTCGAGTCCCTGATGGCCCACCAAATATTTCAAGGGGTTATGGAAACATGACCCCTTTTTTCGTGTTTTTCTCGCATCGCTCATGGATCACCACCATCGTCTTGTCCCAGTGGGGCATGAGAGCGGTCGCTCGCGCGTGGCTCCCCGCTGTGCCATACCCGCATGCGTTGCCGGCAGTTGCCACACCGTGCGCCCCGGCCGGGCGGCAACGACAGCAGCTCCGCGCCATTCGCCAGCATTGCGGATGCTGCCGGATGACGGATACCGCAACATCGCATTTGCACGTCAGGCCGCCGGCAGGTTTATCCGCGATGCCCTGAAGGACAAGCCTTCCACACGTGATGCTCCATACAGGGGAGGATGCCGGCAGCCATGTCCTCCTCATGTCGCACCCGCGCCTCAGCCAGGGAATGCCGTGGAGGAACGAGCGTCCTGGCCTTGCCGTTTCCCCCGTCGGCTCTGGCGTACCCCAGCGCCGGTCCAAATATCCCACGTTAAGCCGAAAAGCTCAACTTCTCCCGATCGTGAGGCAGAAAAAAGGCGGTCTCCACCGCCATTTTAGTTCAGAAGAGCATTTTGCTGATGAAAATATCGAAAAATATTTTCGCGCGGTTTGGCAATGAAAGCAGCCACACTCCTTCAATGTGGGACCAACACCTGGCGGGAAAACTTTCTTCATACAAAGAGGCACCCGCGGGATAGCCGCAGGTGCCAAAAAATGGCGCGCCCGAAGAGATTCGAACTCCTGACCTACAGGTTCGTAGGCTTTGGAACAGGTGTGTAACCTGGTGAATTAACAGATAATCACATTTCCAAAAATGTGCCAAATGTGCCCAAACGCCCTCCAAATATGTGCCCATGACAAAGAGAGCGACCTTCCCGCATCCGTGAATTTTGTTTCTGACATTCCGCGATTCCTCGTGGGCTGGACTGAAACGAAATTAATGGATACCTTGGCATTGGAGACATGGAATGAAATACTGGATCACGACATTTCAGGCCACGGGTATCGCCCTTTTTGCTGGTTCAGTTGTTGCGTCACCCACTGTGGGAATCGGCGTTTTCTGGGGCGCGTGGCTGATTTTTCTGGGCTTTTTGTTCTCCCGCCTGCATGGAGGTGAAAGATGAGTACAGCTACCGCTATCGGCCTTATCATGACCATAGCCGCCATCTTTGTATATATCGGCTACAAGCGCGGCTGGCTTAAATAGCCACATCGACACAGCTTGATAGAAAGGCCGGGGCCACAATGGCCCCGGCCTTTTGTTGTATGAAAGAAAACCTCCCGCTAGGCGGGAGGTTTTCTTCATACAAAAAGGCACTTGCGGCGGCTACCGCAAGTGCCTGAAATTATTGGCGCGCCCGAAGAGATTCGAACTCCTGACCTACAGGTTCGTAGCCTGGTGCTCTATCCAGCTGAGCTACGGGCGCGTAAGAAAACTGTTTAATCCTGACGGCTCCGGCTGTCAAGAAAAAAAATCAGACTCCGCTATTCCGCGCCAAGAGCATTGACGGCCTTGGCAAGGCGGGAAATTTTGCGGGCAGCCTTTTTCCAGTGCAGGGCGCCCTTTCCGGCAGCCTTGGCAAGCACGGAAGAAGCCTCGCCCAGTGCCGTCTGGGCCAGATTCTTGTCATTGCCCTGGATGGCGGCGCGGACGTTCTTGACGGCGTTCTTGACGCGGGTGCGCGCCGCGCGGTTGCGGGCCGCCCGCTTGAGGCTCTGCTTGTGCCGCTTGATGGCGGATTTATGATTTGCCACGTTCTTCCTCCACTCTTTGCGCTGCCGCCGCCGGGGACAAGCCCGCGCAATCTGCAGTTCCGCACGCGGCGTATGCCGCGAAGTCGTTGTCAGAAATACGAAACAGAGTTTTTATCCGCATCTCTGCGGCTTGTCAAGCGCTTTTCCGCACGCGCTCCCCAGGCTCAGATCTGCAGGGCCGCAATGTCGGCCACGCGCGCCACACGCGCGCCGAGCGCCCGTAACAGGGCGAGCCGGTTGCCGCGCAGGGCGGCATCCTCGCACATGACCATGACGCCGTCAAAAAAAGCATCCACCGCGGGGCGCAGCTCCGCAAGGCGGCGCAATGCCCCCGCCATGTCGCCGGCGGCCAGCAGGGCATCCACCTCGGGAAGGGCGCGCGCCAGGGCGGCGCCGAGCGCCTGTTCCGCAGGTTCGCGCAAGAGGGTGTCGTCCCACTGGTCGGGAACGGTTTCCTTGCCGGCCTGCTTGCGGATGATATTGTCCACCCGCTTGAAGGCCAGAAGCGCCCCCTGGTTCTCCCCCTCCCGGACAAATGCCGTCAGGGCCGCAAGCCGCGCGGCGCACGCGGGCACATCGTCCACGCCCGCGCCCAGGGCCGCGTCAACCAGGATCGTATCCTGCCCCTGGCTGAGAAAATACTGGCGCAGTCTGCCCCGGAAAAATTCCATGAGCTTTTCCAGCGCCGCGTCAGGCGCAAGCTTCCAGCGCTTCTCGCCATAAAGTTCGCGGGCCTTGGCAAAAAGACGGCGCACATTCAGCCTGAGGTCAAACGCCAGCAGGATGCGGATGATACCGAGCGCGCAGCGCCTGAGTCCGTTGGGGTCGGCTGCGCCTGTGGGAACCTTGTTCAACCCGAAGCAGCCCGCCAGGGTATCCGCCTTGTCCGCCAGGGAAAGCAGGGCGCCGGTCAGGCTTTGCGGCGTGGGCGAATCCGGCCCGGCCGGCAGATACTGCTCCCGGAGCGCCGCCGCCACTTCCGGCGCCTCGCCCTTGTTGGCCGCATAGATGCCGCCCATGATCCCCTGAAGCGTATCGAATTCGCCCACCATGCCGCTCACGAGGTCGGCCTTGGAAAGCCGCCCCGCCCTGGCGGCCAGGGACGGGTCCGCCCCGGGGACGAACTCCGCGAGCCAGCGGCACAGGGCTTCGAGACGGCGCGTCTTGTCGCCCATGCTACCCAGCGGCCCGATAAAAATGACGTGGTCCAGCTTTTCCAGCCAGGTGTCGAAGTTTTCGCGCGAATCCGCGCGCCAGAAGAAGCGGGCGTCCTCAAGGCGCGCCCGCAGCACCCGCTCCCAGCCGCGCTTGACCGTGGACATATCGCGGGGCGTGAGATTGAGCACAGTGAGGAAATGCGGCAACAGGCCGCCGTCTTCCCCCTGGATGCCGAAGCTCTTCTGATGGCTCTCCATGCTGGTCAGGAGCACCTCGGCCGGAACCTCCAGATAGGCGGGGTCAAAATCCGCCAGCAAGGGCACGGGATGTTCCACAAGCCCCTGCACCTCGTCGAGCAGGCTCTCCTTCCAGACGACGGTGCCGCCGACGCCGGCGGCCTGGGCATTGCCGCCATCAATAATGATCTTCCGGCGCCTGGCCGGGTCCGCCACGATGCCTCCGGCCGTTTCCACAACGCGGAAATACTCGCTTGCGCGGGGCACGCTGTGCGGTCCGGCGCCATGGACCCGGTGCCCCCAGGTCTCCCTGCCGGAGCGGAGATGCCCCACGCTGAACGGCACCACCTCATCATCGAGCAGGGCCAGTATCCAGCGCAGGGGCCGCGCATACGCCAGGGAATGCGCGCCCCAGCGCATACGCTTGGCAAACGGCAATGCCTGGATGACCTCCGGGCAGATCTCCGCCAGCAGTTCGCCGGCGGAGGCGCCGCCCGTGCGTTTGCGTACGGCCACATACTCGCCCTTTTCGGTCCCTGTGCGATAGACTTCCGCCAGCTCAACGCCATTGGCGCGCGCAAAGCTTTCCAGCGCCCTGGTGGGAGCGCCGTCAGGGCCGTAGGCCACGCGGGCGGGCGGTCCCACGACCACTTCTTCGCGTTCGGACTGGACGGGATCGAGATCGTCGATCACGACCACGGCGCGCCGGGGCGTGCTCAGGACGCGCAAGGCCCCGTGCGCGAGGGCGGCCTTGTCAAGGGCTGCGGTCATGCGGGCGGCCAGTTCGGCCTCTTCGCCGGGCAGAAAACGGGCCGGCAGTTCCTCGCTGCCGATCTCCAGCACAAAGGTCGCCATGCTTTACCTCCCCGCCGTTTCAGTGAGCAGCGGATAGCCCTGCCGCTCGCGCTGCGCGACGTAGCGGGCGGCCACCCCGGCGGCGAGCGCGCGCACTCTGCCGATATAGCCGGTGCGTTCGGTGATGGAAATGGCCCCGCGGGCATCAAGAAGATTGAAGGTGTGGGAACACTTCAGGCAGTAGTCATAGGCGGGCCAGGGCAGATCAAGCTCCAGCATGGCCTTGCATTCGCCCTCGAAATCATTGAACTGCCGCAGGAGCATGTCCGCATTGCTGGCCTCGAAATTGTGGCAGGACTGCTCCACTTCGTTCTGATGGTAGATGTGGCCGTAGGTGACGTCCCTGTTCCAGCGCAGGTCATAGACGGATTCCACGCCCTGAAGATACATGGCGAGGCGTTCGAGACCGTAGGTGAGTTCCACGCTGACGGGGGCAAGGTCGATGCCGCCCACCTGCTGGAAATAGGTGAACTGGCTCACTTCCATGCCGTTGAGCCAGACCTCCCAGCCCAGGCCCCAGGCGCCCAGGGTGGGCGATTCCCAGTCGTCCTCCACAAAGCGGATATCATGGGTGGCCGGGTCAATGCCCAATGCCGCGAGACTTTGCAGATACAGCTCCTGCACATCGTCCGGTGACGGCTTGAGGATCACCTGGAACTGGAAATACCGCTGGAGCCGGTTGGGATTTTCGCCGTAACGGCCGTCCGTGGGCCGGCGGGAGGGTTCCACATAGGCCACTTTCCACGGTTCCGGCCCGAGCACGCGCAAAAAGGTACTCGGATTGAACGTGCCCGCGCCGCATTCGACGCCGGAAGGCTGCTCGATGACGCAGCCCTGGTTGGCCCAGTACTGCTGGAGGGTAAGGATGACGTCCTGAAAATACATAGCTCTTCCTCTTGCGCTCTGCTCCCCGATAGTGCCCGCGGACAGGTTCCGCACACCACGACGATGGACGCGTCATACGCGGCGGAAATAGCCGTTCTCCCAGGCAAGCCCCAGATGGTACTGGACAAAGCCGTCGATCAGCCGCGCGCAGGCGCGCCGCTCGGACGCGGCAAGCGCCTCCACCGGCCATGCGGACGGAAAAGTTTGCTGCACGGCGCGCAAAACGTCAAGTCCGCGCCGGGAGATCTCCACGCAATAGCGCGTCTCCGCCAAGGGACGGAGTGCCCGGCAACGCGGGCAAAGAAGCCGCCCTTCGTCCACCACAAAGACGGACTCCGCGCCGGACTCTGCGCCGCAAACGCCGCAATGCCCGAGATTGGGGGCAAATCCCAGCGCCCCGGCCAGCCGCAGGCGGAAAAAAAGCGGCAGCAGTTGCGGAAGCGCGCGCCCACGCTCCAGAACGTCGCGCAGATCCTCTAGGAGGACGAAACACTCGCCCGCGCCTTCCTCGTCAACGCCCAGCGCCTCAAGGAACCGCAGGCAATTGACCGCCAGCCCCATGCGCCGCCAGTCATTCCGCAGATCCCGAGGACCCCGGAGGAGCGCCGCCTCCTCCAGGTTGAGAAAATCCCCCCGGCCCGACACCTTTACCCGGCAATGCAGGGTATTGAAGACATCCAGACACCCGCAAAAACGCCGACGGCTGCGGCTGCCCCCGAAGGCGAACAGGGTGAGCGCGCCCCGGCCGCGGCACAAGAGCCGCAACCAGAGATCAGACTCGCGGAAGTGCCCGATACGCAGCACCACCGCTTCATCCATCCACTCCCTCACTGTCCGGATTGCGGCGGAAACGTCAGGGTCTTCACCTGGCCCGACTGCCCGGGCGGCGGCAGGCTCTGCCCATCATAGCGAAGGCGCACGCCCCCGGCATTGCCCAGTTTCAGCTCCAGGCTCCGGGCAAAGGTCAGGGCAAAGGTGTCCCCCTTGCGTAAGGAGAACTGCCGCGTGTCGGTCTTGTCCGCGTTGGAATGGATCCAGCATTCTTCCGTGGCCGTGATGATGACCTTGTGCTGACCGGGAACTGCCGCCCCGTCACCCGTCGCCGCCGCGGGAGCCGCTTCCGCGGCGCCCCTGTCGGCGGCGTCCCCCGCGCCGACGGCATCCGGCTGCGCGGCAGAGGGCGAAGGCGCATCCGCGCGCTCCTGCCGTGACGCGGAAGCCGGCGCGCCGGCAGGCTGCCCGGCCTGCGCGCGCAAGGGGTCCGCCTGGGCCGCGCTCTGCCCGGCGGCCTCTGCCGGGGCGTCACGCCGCTCTGGAGAGGCCCCGGGACCGGCTGCCGGAGCGCCCTGAATCTCCTGGCGCGCCGCGCTTTTTGCTGCGATCTCCGCCCCGGATGGGGGCGCCGGCCGCGCGGACGTAAGCGGCGGCGAAGGCTGCGCCAGACGGCGCTCCTCCAGGCCGGAAAACGCGGGCACGCCCCAGTGCCACACGGCATAGCCGGTTCCGGCCAGCAGGGCCAGGACCAGCACGAACAGGACACCGCCCCTGCCGCTCCGCCGTTCACTTGGCGCCGTTTCCGGAGCAAAGGCAGGCGGCTGCGGGACAGCATCGCCGGGCGTCATGGCCGTGAGCGCGTCATGGATCTCTTCGGACGAGATGCCAAGATACGCCGCATAGGAACGGATAAAGCCCCGCGCATAGGCGGGATGCGGCAGGGAGTCGCCATCCCCCTCTTCCAGGGCGCGAAGATGCCGCGCGCTGATCTTGAGGTGGTCGGCGGCGTCCTCGATGCGCAGGCCGCGCCGCTCGCGTTCGGCGCGCAGCGCCGCGCCCAGTTCGTCAAATGTCATTGCTTCCCCTCGCCGCTGCGACAGAGGTTTCGCGCGTGTCGGCCGTGCGACGGCAGATCGCGCGCGGGCCTATTTGAGCCTGATGTCGATGACGGCCTTTTCCCGCAACTGGCCGGAATAGTCTTCAAAGCGGTCTCTGGCCTTGGGCTGGCGCAGGATGGCGTCGATCTGCGGGGTTGCCTGCTCCAGGGTGAGCGGCTTTTCGGCGCCGCCACCCGGGCGGAACAGATGCACCTGGGCCTTGCGGCCCTGAAGGTCAAAAAGCTCGGTCACGTCCCCGGGCTTCATCCTGGTGAGGCGCCCCTCCCATTCAGGATTGAGCCTGTCCCATTCCACGGGTCCCATATCACCGCCCTTTTCCTTGTTGGGCGCGATGGAATACCTGGCCGCCGCTTCCTCGAAGGTCAGCTTGCCGGACTTTATCTGGGCCGCGATGGAGGCGGCATTGACATTGGGCGCATAGACAAGGACCCCCATGTGCAGTCCGTTGCGGTCGAACATGGTGTCCTTGTGGGCCTCGTAATACGCCTTGATCTCGTCCGGCGTCACCACCACGCGCCGGCCGACCTCCATGCCCATGACCTTCTGCCGGAGCAGACTTTTCTCGATATTGGCCCGGATGGTCGCCAGCGGGATCTTCTGTTGCGCCAGCTGCGCTTCAAACTGTTCCCTGGTCAGCCTGCGCGCCTGCATCATGCGCTTGAGTTCGTTGTCCACCTCGCCGGGGCTGACGGCGATCTTGAGGCGCTTCGCCTCCTGGGCAATGAGGATGTCCATGATCATCAGGTCAAGCACCTTGCGGAAGACCGCATCCACGGCCTTGGCCTGCGCGGGGTCATTGGGGTTGAGCCTGGCGCGGGCCAGTTCCGGCAGGGATTCTTTCTGAAGATCGAACATGGTGATGACCTGACCGTTGACCACCGCCGCCACCTTGTTCAGCTGGGCCGCGCGGACGGTCGCGGAAGCGCCGCAGCCGACGACGCACACACAGGCGACCCAGAACGCCAGGAACAGAAAACGCAGTTTTTTCACCATGGTTCTCCTTGTTCCGCACGGCACCGCATGCGGATCGGGCGGATATGCCGGAATGTCGGTCTTCTTGCCTACTGCAAAAGGCGCCCGCTGGCAATGACCACAAAAATACCCGCCGAAGCGTCCTGACCGGCGGAACGCTCCGCCTGCCCCGCACAACGGGCGCGCCGCTTCCCCTGCCGCGGTCACCGGCCGGATGCGGCAGCGCCCCCGGCGGCGTCCGGCGCCACAGACGGGGCGCCCCCGGCCTGCTGCTCCCCGGAGCGTTCAAGCTCCTCGCTTTCGTCGGGTTCCATCGCCGCATATCCGGGAGGACCCGGGTTCAACAGCGGTTCCCTAAGTTCCGGAGCGACCAGGATCGTCGAGCGGGCAAGACTGTCCTCGAGCCATTTGCCGAATGCGGCGGATTTCTTTTCCTCAAGAAGGAGAGCCTCGATGAGCGGATACGCCTCAGCCAGATCGAGGGCATGCCCCCGGTGACGCCCCGCCAGGGCCACGACGCGCCATTCGCCCTCCTGCTGGCGCGGCTGTCCGCAACTGCCCGGCGTGAGCGTTTCCAGCTCCTTGCGCCAGGCCGGGGGCACTTCGTCGGGACGCACCTCCATGCATTGCGCCAATGCGTCGGAGTCCGTGGTCGCCTCGGCGGCAAGGGAGGGGAACCCGGCTTGGGCCGCATCGCCGGGCCGGGGGCGGAACCGGGCCGCGAACGATCCGCAATACGCGGTCAGCGCTTCCCTGTCCGGGGCGGTGGCAAGGCAGACGTCCAGAGAGCCGGGCAGCAGAAACTCCGCCTTGTGCTCCTGATAGTAGGCGCGCGCTTCTTCCAGGGAAACCTGGATGGCCGGCAGGAGCACCCGTTTTCTGAACACGTCCATGGCGAGATAGTCGCGCATGAGGGCTTTCCAGTCCGCCTCGCGCAGGGAGGAATCCGTAAGGAATTTTTCCAGACCGCCCGGTCCGAAATCCGCCCGCACCTGCTCCACGGCATGCTCCAGCGCCGCATCCGTCACGGACAGGCCCCGGCGCGCCAGATCCTGGCGCACCAGGGTATGGACGATGAGCGTCCCCAGCGCGCCGCCGTAGCGGTTCTTCATATCCTCAAGCGAGGGACGCAGGGGGATGCCCAGAGATGTGGAACGGCTGTCCATGAGCGCCTGGACGGCGGCAAGGTGGATGGGTTCGCCGTTGACGCTTGCCATCACGCCTTCCGGAAGACGGCGTTCCAGGCAGCCGGAAAGCGCCAGACAGACGAAAAACAGACAAAGCGGCAGCCCGCGGCGGAAGAGGCGCATCAGCATGCCGTCCCTCCCGCGGGGCACGACGCGGCGCCCTGCGCTGCAGATGGCGCCGGGCCATCCTGTCGGGCGCGCAGCCCTTCCAGCAGGGCGCGCACGGCGCCAAGCGCCTCGCAGAACGGCATCTCCCCGGAAACCGGGAGCGAAAGCCCCGCCGGCGGATGCAGTTTTGCCCCCGCGCCGCCGGCCGCAAGGGCCACGATGCGCTCGGGAAGCACTGCGGTCTGCCCTTCGGCCCAGACAAGGCGCACACTGTTGCGATGGATGTCGGCCTTCTGCACCTGAAGCTCCGTCAGAAATTCCTTGAAATCCAGCACGGCGAGGAAGTTGCGGAACTCCTCGGGGAACGCGCCGAACCGGTCACGGATGCCGAGGGCCACTTCCTCGCGCGCGGCCCCACCCGCCGCTGAGGTCAGGGCCTTGTAGCAGCGCAGGCGTTCGCGCCCGTCATCAATATATGTCGCCGGGATATGGGCGGGCAAGCCCAGAGTGAGTTCGGTCTCGGCGTTCAGGGCGGCCGGGGTGCCCTTGAGACGCGCCACGGCCTCTTCCAGCATCTCCAGATACAGATCGAGTCCGACCCGGCTCATGTGGCCGGACTGCACTTCGCCGAGGATATTGCCCGCGCCGCGCAGGCGCAGATCCTCCATGGCTACCTGAAAACCGGCGCCGAGATACTCCATGTCAAGGATGACGCGCAGGCGTTCCTCCGCCGTTTCCGTGAGCCGCGAGGCATCGGGCACCACAAAGAAGGCATAGGCCTGCCTGTCGCTGCGCCCCACCCTGCCCCGCAACTGGTAGAGCTGCCCCAGGCCGAACATCTGCGCCTGATCCACCACCAGCGTATTGGCGCGGGGAAAATCCAGGCCGGACTCCACAATGGAGGTGCAGACAAGAACATCCAGCTCCCCATGCCAGAACTTGCGCATGGTGGTCTCAAGCTCGGTCTCGGCCATCTGCCCGTGGGCCATGCCCACCCGCGCCTGGGGCGCAAGCCCGCGCACATATTCGGCGACCCGTTCCAGCCCCTGGACGCGGTTATAGACCCAGAAGACCTGGCCCTCGCGCTCCAGCTCCCGCGCGAGCACCTTGCGCAGGGTGGCGTCGTCGCGTCCCAGGACCGCCGAGGCCACAGGCTTTCTGTCCTGCGGGGCGGTCTCGATGATGGAGAGTTCGCGGATGCCGGACATGGAGAGTTGCAGCGTGCGCGGGATGGGCGTTGCCGTGAGCGTGAGCACGTCCACATTCTTTTTCAGGGCTTTGAGCTTTTCCTTGTGGCGCACGCCGAAGCGCTGTTCCTCGTCAAGGATGAGCAGCGCCAGATTGGGAAGCTTGACATCATTGGACAAAAGCCGGTGCGTGCCGATGAGGATATCCACCTGGCCGGCCTCGGCGGCCTTGAGTGTCTCCTTCTGCCTAGGGCGGGGCACAAAGCGGCTCAGCAGACCCACATTGACGGGAAAACCCGCCAGCCTCGCGCGAAAGGTCTGGTAGTGCTGTTCGGCCAGCACCGTGGTGGGACACAGGAGCGCCACCTGCCGGCCTTCAGAGGCCGCCCGGAAGGCCGCGCGCAGGGCGACCTCGGTCTTGCCGAAGCCCACATCGCCACAGACCAGGCGATCCATGGGCCGCGAGCCGTCCATGTCGTCCAGCACGTCCTGGATGGCGCGCGCCTGATCCGGCGTCTCCTCATAGCCGAACGTGGCCTCGAACTCGCGGAAAAGCTCGCCCGGCGGATCATAGCGGAAGCCCTTGGCGACCTTGCGGTAGGCATACATCTCCACCAGGTCCGCCGCGATCTTCTCGATGGCCTTGCGGGCCTTTTCCTTGCCTGCCGCCCAGGCAGGGCCGCCCAGCTTGTCCAGCGGCGGCTCCGCGCCTTCGGCGCCCTTGAAGCGCTGGATCAGCCCCAGCCGGTCGGCGGGCACATAGAGCTTGTCGCGTCCCGCGTATTCCAGGAGGAGAAAATCATTGGCGGCCGCGGTGAGGTCCAGATGATGCAGCCCGGCAAAACGCCCGATGCCGTACTCCCGGTGGACGAGCAGGTCCCCTTCCTTCAGGCTCTCGAAACTGTCCAGCCCCTTGAAGGCGCGCGTGGCGGAACGCGACGTTTTTTCCGCGCGGGGATAGAGGATATCCTCGCCAAGGACGAGGCTGTTGTCCCAGACAAGTTCCGCGCCGCCCCGAAACGGCGAAACCAGCGCGAAAAGGCCGCCCTGCCCCGGCGCATAGCGCAGGGCCGGGGTGATGCCGTCCTGCTCGGCCAGTTTGAGGAACTTGCCGCGCCCGCGTTCCGAGGAAAAACTGAGGATGACCTGGCGCCGTTCGCGCTGCCATGTCTTGAGTCCGGCGGCCAGATGCTGCCAGGGGCGGTCCTGCGCGCCGGGAGAGGGAAAAAGTTCCGTGAACTGGTGTAACGGCCGCTCCTGAAGCGAAACGCCGCGCGACTCCACGCCGATGACCAGCGGTTCGTCGAACACGCACTGAAAGCCGTTCCACGGGGCCGGCTGGGCAGCGCGCCGCAGCACCAGGCGCGCGGGCTGCGGCAGCGGCGCCTCCTCGCGCTCCAGTTCCTCCTTGAGGCTCTGACGGGTGGCGCGCAGGGCCTCGGCGCTGTCCGCCTCGCCGGGCAGTATCCAGAGGCTTTCGGGGGGCAGCCAGTTCTCGAACAGGCTGGAGTCCTCCCACAGAAGACCCGGGAGCAGGCCCGCGCCCCCGCTGTCCAGCGCCTTACGGAAGGTATAGGAATCATTCTCGCTGATGCGCCCTTCGCGGAACAGGGCCTCGCAACGGGCGCGGGCGGCCTCAAGGCCCGCGGGGTCCAGAGGCAGCGGGCTTGCCGGCAGGAGCGTCAGCTCCTCCACGGTACGCAGCGAACGCTGGCTTTCGGCATCGAAGAGCCGCATCTCCTCAATGGCGTCGCCAAAAAATTCCAGCCGCACGGGCCGGGAATAGCCGGGGGCGAAAATATCCAGGATGTCGCCACGGCGGGCCAGCTCACCCGGGCGCGTCACCATGTTCACGCGCTCAAAGCCCCACTCGATGGCCTGCTCCACGATAAGCTCGGGGGAAAAGTCCATCCCCAGAGCAAGATCGAGGCTGCGTCCGGCAAAAAACTCCGTTGGCATGCAGCGCGGAACAAGGCTGTCCATGGCGGCCACGACGCAACGCGGGCGCCCCTGGGCAAGCGCGTACAGCGCCGCAACGCGCCCGCTCCAGCCATCCCGGTCGCTCCAGTCCCGCAGACGCGGAAAAACCACGAGCGGCCGTTCCCACAGGGGGCTTGCCATATCCGCGTCACCCACCGAAAGCGCGGGGAGAAACAGGCGCGCCAGCGCCGATGCCGCGTGCAGCTCTTCGCGACCGCGCGCGACGAGCACCGCGGTACGTCCGTTCGCCAATGCGTGGCAGGCCAGACGACAGCGCGTCGCCATTCCGCTGCGCTCAAGAAATATCCTGCTCTCACCGCTGGCAAGGAGCGCGTCAAAGTCCTGCATGGGATCCTGTAACATCAGGCCGGGCGGCGCGGATACCGCCGGGAAAACACAACGGGGACGGCCACAAGGCCGTCCCCGAATCCTGTGGTTGTCATGCCCGGCATGCGTCCTTCAGCCGGGCAGGCGCCGGAAAGCCGCTAGTGCGAGCCGCAGCCGCCGCAGCAGCCGCCGCAGCCGCCTCCCGCGCTTTCCGGCAGGGGAACGGCAGGCTCGACCATGAAGCCCATGGGCGTAAGATCGATCTTGACGCCCTTGACCTGATCGAGCAGCTCCTTGTT
The DNA here is from genome assembly GCF_910584445.1 of uncultured Desulfovibrio sp. Classification (GTDB taxonomy): domain Bacteria; phylum Desulfobacterota; class Desulfovibrionia; order Desulfovibrionales; family Desulfovibrionaceae; genus Desulfovibrio. The sequence goes on along the minus strand of NZ_CAJUBO010000002.1, from coordinate 55,119 downwards.
GATGCAGAAGGTGAAGCCTCCGCACTCCTCGCTGGCATCGCCATCGCCGGCGGGGTCCAGCCCCAGGGCGAGCCGGGGTCCGGAGCAGCCCCCCGGAGCAAGATAGATGCGGATGGTTTCCTTGTCCTTATCCTTGAAATACGCCTCAAGCTCGCTGCGGGCGCTTTCGGTGAGTTCGAGCATCGTGTCCTCCATGCTGAGATCCGCGGGATGCGGTCATTGCACTTCTTAAGTCCTGCGGCGCCCTCTGTCAATGCGGCGAAACGTTCCGCCATCATCCCCCCTTGACCGAGCGGGCGATGCATGGAATTTCTCCCCCATGCGCCCCGGGGCACCGCCTGCGGGCGCATGCCCGTGCGTCGCCAGTTCAAGGAGTCCCCATGCCGTTTCTCGCGCCGATGCAGAAAAACGCCGCAGACGACCGGCAATTGCCGGAATCCTGCCTGCCGTTCTGGGAACACCTTGCCGCCACCACGGCGCAGGCGGACCCCTTCTGCTGTTCCCCGGCCTGGCAACTGACCTTCCGGGAGACCTTCACTGCGGACAAGCGGCTCTTCTTTCTGGCGGCGCCCGCGGGCATTGCGCTGTTCACCGAATTCAGGGCAGGTCCGGACCGGATATTCCTGGCGCCGCCGGAAAACGGCTGGCTGTTCGGCACCCCGGTGCTCGGGCCGGATGGCGAAGAGGTGCTCGCCGCGTGCCTGGCGGCGTTCGATGCGGCCTATGCGCCCGCCTTCCCCCATGTCATCCTCAGCGGCATCCGGCCCGGCGGCGCCTTTGCGGCCATGCTCCTGCGACGTTTCGGCGATGCGTTCGCCTTCTTCCGCCATGGCGTTTCCGTCCAGTGCGCCGCCTCTCTGGCCGGCGGGCTGGACGGCTATCTGTCACGGCGCTCCGCCAACCATCGCGCAAAACTCCGGAAGGCCGCCAGAAAGGCGGCCGGATGCGGCGTCACCTTCACGCGTTGCCTGCCCGGCTCCGCTGAGGAGGCCGATGCGCTCTATGCGCGCATGCTTGCGGTGGAGGCCAGAAGCTGGAAGGGCATCGGCCATTGCGGCATGGCGGAATCCCCGGCCCGGGAATTTTATGCGGCCCTTGTGCGACGGCTGGCCCGCGCGGGCACGTTGCGCATCATCATGGCCCGCCAGCATGACGAGGACATCGGCTTCATTTTCGGGGGGCTTTGCGGCATGATTTACAGAGGCCAGCAGTTCAGCTATGCCGCCACCGCGCGGCGGCTCTCGCTGGGCAATCTGCTCCAGCTGGAGACGCTGAAGTGGCTCTGTGAAGAGGGCATCCAGCGCTACGACATGGGACCGGTCACCGGCCCGCGCATGGAATACAAACAGCACTGGACCGAGGAAAACCACGAGATCCAGACCTGGATCATGGTCAAAAGACCTTGAAGGAAGGAATGAGCATGCAGCGACTGGAACTTCACACCACCCGCCGCGAAGAGATGCTCGACATCACGACCGCCGTACGCGAACTTGCCCGGCGGCATTTCCGGGCGGACGGCGCTCTCCATCTGTTCTGCACGCACACCACCTGCGGCCTGACCATCAACGAGGGCGCGGACCCGGACGTCAGGCGCGACTTCATCCGGTTCTTCACCGAGATCGCGCCGCGTACCCACGGCTGGAGCCATGCCGAAGGCAATACGGACGCCCACATCCGCAGCAGCCTGCTCGGGGCGTCCCTCCTGGTGCCCCTGGAACAGGGAGAACTGTGCCTCGGCACATGGCAAAGCATCTATCTCTATGAAGGCGACGGTCCCAGGACGCGGACCGTTCTTGTGCACCTGCTGCGGGATGGAGAATGTCGCGCCTGACGGGAGCTGGAGTATCCATCAGCCGCATCGTGCCATGGAAGGACGCAAAACAGGACCGGTCCCGAAATCCCCGGAACGCGGGAGGCAGCCATGCTCTTTTCCTGTCGCTATCCGTCCCCTGTGGGCGCCCTGACCCTGGCCTGCGATGCGCGGCATCTTGCGGGCCTTTGGCTGGAAGGACAGAAGTACTACGCGGATATGGTGGACGGCGAACTTGAGGAGCAGCCGGACGCGCCCGTCCTGAAGCTGACGCGGTCATGGCTGGACGCCTATTTTGCCGGAAAGCGGCCCTGTATCTCCGCACTTCCCCTTGCGCCCTCGGGCAGCGCGTTCCGGCAGGCGGTATGGAAGCTTCTGTGCGCCATCCCCTACGGCCAGTGCCGCACCTATGGCGAAATCGCCCGCCAGGTGGCGGCGGCGATGCACAGGCCGCGCATGTCCAGCCAGGCGGTGGGCGGCGCCGTGGGCCACAATCCCATTGCCATCATCATCCCCTGCCACCGGGTCGTCGGTGCGGGCGGAAATCTCACCGGCTATGCCGGTGGCATCGCCAAAAAGCTCCTCCTGCTGGAACACGAGGGAGTGGACACGAGCCGCTTCTTTGCGCCGCGCAGGGGAACGGCCCTGTAGCGCGTTTTCGCAAGGGAATCGCGTACACGCTCTGGCGGATGCGGGAGCGGACGTCCGCGCCGTACTACGGCGGAAAACCAGGCTTTTCCGCCGCTTGTTCCGCCCTGCGGGGAAACGACGGCAGCGAAAACTGACTCAGCCCCGCCAGCCGTCATTCTTCCGCCTCGTGTTCGGGGGGCAGCACGGCCACCATTGCTGTGCGGATGCGCCTGTGCTCCCGCGCGGACGGCGCTTCTTCCGCGCCGTCCCGCCGCCTGGGGACAGGCCGGGGCAACGCGTTGTACAGCGCCCAGAATCCGGGATACAGGGCCGTGAGAACGCCGGGATTGCCCAAACGCAGTCCATGGCAACGCCCCGGCCGGGCACATGCGGCCAGCGCCAGCGCCAGCGCCCAGGCGGGCGAAGGCGCGTTCCATGCAGGACCGACGAAGGGCTTTCCCCCGTCTTGCAGTTCCGGACCCGGACGCAGCGCATCCCCCGCCAAAACAAGCCCCGCGGCGGAGAAGAAATCCGCGGCAAGTTCAGGCGGACAGCGCAGGGCTTCCAATACGGTCGCGGGCGCATCCGCTTCGGCGCCGCCCAGGGCCGCGCATGCGGCCAGGGCGAGCGGCAACGGCGCAAGCCGGCCGGAAAGGCGCGCAAGCGTGGCCGGCGGCACTGTCGAGAGCCGGGCGGCGCGCCGCGGCGCTTCCAGTTTCACGCCAACGGTCCCCCCCCGGGCAGGGGAAGCTTCCACAGGAACCCCCAGGGCGCGCAGCAGCTCCCAGGCGGCATCCGCGTCAGGACCCGAGGGCCACGCGCCTTCAAGGCGCACGTCGCCCCCCAGCGGCATGGGCAGCGAGAGAAGGAACGCCGCCAGCCCGGCATCCATGGGAAGGGCCGGTTCAAGGGGCAGCACGGGCACACCGGGCCGCACGCTGACGGCGCCGTCCCGCTCGGCCACGGAGACGGCCGCAGCCTGGAGCAGCGGCAGGGCGAAGGCAATCACCCGCTCCCGTTGCGGATGCCCGGCAAGACCGAGCGTAAACTCGCGTTCCCAAAATGGCGCCGCCAGAAGAAGCGCGGCACCAAGCTCGCCAGGAACATCCGGCGGCAGGTCCACCCTGCCCGGCACGATGCCGGAACACTCAAGCCGCGCGGGGAGTCCGGAACTGCGGGGAATGACATTGATGAACCGCGCGCCCAGTTGCGGCAAAAAGCGGCGCGTGGATGAAAGATCCGCCAGCTTCAACTCGGTCTCGCCGAGAAACTTTGCCCGGGACGGCCTGCCCACATAGAACGCGAGCAGGAGAAAAAGATTCCAGATGCTGTCCCCAAGGTAGAGGACCTTGTCGGGGCAGCCCAGCGGCTCCGCAGCACGGGCAATGACGGCATCCTGCTCGCGCGTGACCGCCGCGCCCATCTGGTTGAGCGCCTTGAGCAGATCCACCAGCGGATCGTTCATCAGACACGGCGCGAGGCGCAGGGGCTGGCCGGACGCGGCCGCCAGGAAAAGCCATGCGCGCGCCTCCCGACAGGCAAGCGGCGAACGCAGGGAAAGTTCCAGCGGCTTGCGCGGGGGCGCAAGATTGAACGCTTCGCGGCGTTCCACAGCCGGGGCGGCATCCGCCCCCCGGGCATCGGCCTCCTGATCTTCGGCAGCGGGACGCGGCAAAAAGGCCGCATCCTGCATGAGGGCAAAAAAACGGCCGGAAAGATCCGCATCGCGGCTGACGCGGGAAACGGCCTTCTGCCACGCCTCACGCAGGAATTTTTCTTCCGCGGCGTCCAGCCGGGGTTTGCCGCCGCGCATGCGTTCGAGCAGATTGTGACGGCGCAGCAACAGCCGCAGGATGTCACGGTCGATTTCCGCAACGACTTCTTTCAGCGATGTTCCCCCGGGGGTCCCTTCCCGCTTGCCGGAACGCCGCTCGCGGCCCTGAGCGGAAGTTCCGCGCCGCTCCCCCGGCGCGCCGGCGTTTCCGGGCGCCCGCTTTCCGGCGGGTGCCGTCTCGCGCGTCCTGTCAGCCGTTGCGCCCGCTCCGCGGGGCCGGCCCCGCTCCCTCGAAAACTCGCTCATATTGTCCCCACACTGGCGAAATATCCTGAAAATGGGAGGAAAAACTAGCCGGAAATGCCGTGGCTTGCAAGTCACCGCGCCATGCCGCCGCGCGCGCGCACGCAAAAGCCCGGCCTTCATGAGAAAGCCGGGCTTTGTTCTGCGTTGCCCCAACGAAGGGCGCAACCGGGGAGGGATGGACCCTCCCGCAAAGCTATTCCCTGTTCTCGTTTTCCTCCGCCCGCTCCAGCAGAAGGGCCATGAAGGCCACCGCGGCAAAGGCGCAGTACATCAGGGCCACCACCAGGTCGAGAGACGAGGAACGGCTGGTGGCGAAAATCATGGCAACAACGGGCAGGAGAACGATGGCAGCGGAAGCAAGACGGATGCCGCACTCGTTTCTTGCAAAACTCAACATTTCAGCATGACTCCGGTTTATGGCGGCATGGCCGCCGATTATCGCCCGGGAGGATTCCCGGTGATGCCCCGGCGCCCCATGCGCCGTGGAGGTGGGGTATTTAAGGCAGCCGGCCGGCATTGTCAACCCTTTGGCGGAGAACCCCGTTCCGAACGTTGCCGGCACGGCATGGCGCATGCGCGACGCGCCTTCTGGAAAAAAACTTGTATTTTCTTCAGGGACAGAGTATGTTCGCCGTTCGCATGGGCAACGCCTGCCGGCATGCCATTTCACCGGCATGACCAGGGGCGCTCCAACGACGGATGGAACAGTTTTCAGCGCATATACGGAGGAAAGCATGAGCAAGGAATGTGATTTCTGCGGCAAAAAGCCCCAGGTGGGCAACCTGGTGAGCCATTCCAACATCAAGACCAAGCGCCGTTTCAATCCCAATCTGCAGCGCGTGCGGCATCAGTTCCCTGACGGCAGCGTGCGGACGCTCACCGTGTGCACCCGCTGCCTCCGCTCCGGGTTCGTCACCAAGCCCGCAGCCCGCAAGCAGGACTAGGCGCTCCCTCCGCCATTTCTCTGAAGCCCCGTCAGCATCCTGCCGGGGCTTTTTTCCTCTTTTCTCCATGCCGCAACCGCTCCCCCACGCACCGGCCATCAACGTCCATGCCCGTTTGCGCTGGCGTGTCAGACCGGCTTCGGTCCCCGCCTTCTGGCGCAATATCAGCGGCGCTTCCGGCTTTGTCAGCTATCGCCAGCGGCGGGACTGGCGCCTTGTTCTCAGCGCCTGCGACATCCCGCACAGGCTTTCACAGTTCAACAGCCGGGAATGTCTCTATGTGCCGCCCCTGCTCGAACGCGTGGCCTTGCGGGAGCTGACGGCCTTTGACGAGGAGCGGCACCGCCCCGCGCCGCCTCCGCCGGTGATCCACGCCCACTGGAAGCTGGCGGGGTGTTTCCTTCTGCCGCTCCTCGTCTGGCATGGCATGCGTATGGGCTGGTGGCCCGTGCCGGACTGGCTGCCGGCTCCCCGGCTATGGCTGCCCGCGGGCGCTCTGGATACCCTCCAGGTGCGTCTGCATGGGCAATGGTACCGCGTGATCACGGCACTGACCCTGCATGCGGATGCCGCGCATCTTTTCGGAAATCTTGCGTTCGGCGCGCTTTTTCTGGCGCTGCTCGCGCGAAGCGCCGGCATCGGGCGCGCCCTGTGGCTGACACTGGCCGGAGGCATCCTCGGCAATTGCCTGGCGGTGGCGCTTCGTCGGCAGCCGGTGGAAAGCATCGGCTTCTCCACCGCGCTCTTCGCGTGTATCGGCGCGCTGTCGGGCCTGATGGCGCTCCGGCATGCGGGACGGCGCGAAATGCTCCTGCCCGTGGCCGCCGGGGCGGCGCTGCTCGCCATGCTGGGCACTGAGGGCGAACGCACCGACTATCTGGCGCATGTGGCCGGTCTGTGTTGCGGACTCACATTGGGAATGGCGGAAGGACTTCGCCTGCGGCACAGGTGGCGAGCGCTGCCGCAGTGGGGCGCGGCGGCGCTCGCCATGCTGGTTCCTGTCCTGGCATGGTGGCGGGCGTTCGCCCGACTCTGAACTTCGGCGGGAACGCCCGGGCCGCCGCCCGATCAGGCCTCGGGCACGCGGCCGATGCAGAAGTAGGCAAAGCCCCGTTCCGCCATGGCAGACGGCGAATACAGGTTGCGGCCGTCAAAAAGGATGGGCGCGCTCAACAGGGACTTGATGCGGGCAAAATCCGGATTGCGGAACTGGTTCCACTCCGTCACCACCAGCAGCGCCTGGGCGCCCTCGCACACCGCATACTGCTCATCCAGGATCTCCACCAGCGGATTATCCGCAAAGATGCGGCGCGCATTGTCACCGGCGACCGGATCGAAGGCGCGTATCTTCATGCCCGCCTCTGTGAGGGAAGTGATGATGCTGATGGCCGCGGCCTCGCGCATGTCATCGGTATTGGCCTTGAAGGCCAGGCCCCAGAGGGCCAGCGTCTTGCCGCGCACACCGCCCTGGGGAGCGAAATAGGCAGCGATGCGGCGGGCCATGTGCGCCTTCTGGCGGGCATTGACCGCTTCCACGGCATTGAGGAGCATTGGCTCGACACCGGAATTTTCCGCGGTCTGGATCAGCGCCTTGACATCCTTGGGAAAGCAGGAGCCGCCATACCCCACGCCCGGATAGATGAACTGGTAGCCGATGCGCGAATCGGAACCGATACCCACGCGCACATCGCGCACATCCGCGCCCACCTGCTCGCAAATGGTGGCGATCTCGTTGATGAAGGAGATCTTCGTCGCCAGCATGCAGTTGGCGGCGTACTTGGTCATCTCGGCGCTGCGGACTGCCATGACGATGATCTTGTCCCGGGTGCGGGCAAAGGGCGCATAAAGCTCGCGCATGAGCGAGGCCGCCCCGGGAGAATCCGTGCCGATGATCACGCGGTCGGGTTTCATGAAATCCGCGATGGCGTCGCCTTCCTTGAGAAATTCGGGGTTGGAGACCACCTCCGCGCTCAGGGAGAGGCCACGCGCGGCCAGCTCGCCGGAGATGATGCCGCGCACGGTGTCGGCGGTCCCCACGGGAACAGTGGACTTGTCGACCACCACGAGATCCTTTTGCATGTGCCGGCCGATCTCGTGCGCCACCTGATGCACATAGCTCAGGTCGCAGGAGCCGTCGGGGCGGGGCGGCGTGCCCACGCAGATGAAGGCGCAGTCGGCATCGGCAATGCCCTGTTCCAGGCTCGTGGTAAAGCGCAGGCGTCCGTCGGCGCGGCTGCGGCGCACCATCGGCTCCAGCCCGGGTTCATAGATGTGGACGGCGCCGGAATTGAGCTTTTCGACAACCGCGGCGTTCACATCCACACAGATGACGGTATTGCCCATTTCCGCGAAACAGGCTGCGCTGACAAGCCCCACATAGCCCGTACCGACAATGCACAACTTCATTCCTTTCCGCTCTCCCTGCGCTGCGCGCGCTTCATTGCGACTGGTTTCCCGCATGCGACGCCGTGCCTTCCCCCGCCTGACTTGACGCGGCGGCAGGGATGACGCCACAATGCATCGGCATAGCGCATATATATGCAATTTTCCGCCTGTGGGCAAGCCGGGGCAGAGCGTCGTTCCGGCGTGCCCGGGGCACGGCGGACCATGGGGGCACGGCGATGATCGTGGGACTTGGCATCGACATGACGGAGCTTGCGCGCATCAGGGCGGCCCATGCCCGGTTCGGTCGCCGGTTCCTCGAAAAATTTCTTGCGCCCGGCGAACTTGCCGCCCTGGCGCCGCACCCGCCGATCGCCTTTCTGGCGGGCCGCTTCGCGGCCAAGGAAGCGGCTTCCAAGGCGCTGGGGACAGGATTCCGCCAGGGGGTCGGACCGTGCCAGATAGAAGTCCTTCCGCTGCCGGCCGGCGGCACCGACCTGATCTTTCACGGGGGGGCCAGCGAACGGGCGCGGCTGCTCGGCACGCGCGCCGCCCATCTTTCCATCAGCCATGAACGTTCCCATGCCGTGGCCGTGGTGGTGCTGGAGGGTTGATGGACGCGCCCGAGGAATTTTGCCGTCTGCTCTCTCCCCTTCCCCTGCCGGACGAAATGCGGCAGTGGGACGAGGAGGCGGAACGTTTCGGCCTCTCCACGGCCATGCTCATGGAAAATGCCGGCCGCGTGGCCTGTGACGTCCTGCTGCGCCACTGTCCCGATGTGGAGGGCGCGGCGGTCTGGCTCCTCATGGGGTCCGGCAACAACGGCGGAGATGCCGCCTGCGTCGCCCGCCTCCTGGCGGACCGTGGCGCGCGTCCCCTCCTGTTCCACGCGCGTCCTCCGGACGCCGTGAGCGGGGCGAGCGCCCTGCACCTCTCCATGGCCCGCGCCAACGGCGTACGCCTGGCCCCGCTGGAGGAACTCCCCGTGGCGATGACCGCCTGCCTCGGCGGCATGACCGCGAAAGAACGCAATGCCACGGCAACGGCAGCGGCGGAAAGCGGCCCGCCGCGCATCATCGTGGACGGACTCCTCGGCACGGGCTTTTCCGGGAAGCTCCGTCCCGAGGCCCAGGCCGCCATCGAACGCGTCAATGCCCTTTCCCGGCGCATTGCCGGCTGTTTCGTCCTCGCCATCGACATTCCCTCTGGCCTGGATGCGGTCAGCGGACTCCCCTCGCCCGTGGCCGTGCGCGCGCACGCCACCGTGACGCTGGCAGCCGCCAAACCCGGGCTTGTGCTGCCATGCGCGCGCCCCTGGGCCGGCGCGCTCCATGTGGGCGATATCGGCATCCCCGCCGCCGTCCGAACACGGCGCCCGCCGCGCCACTATCTGCTGGACGGCCGCGCCCTGCGCGGTCTGCCCGGACCTGCCCCGGACGCCTACAAAAACAGTTTCGGCCATGTGCTCGTTCTGGGCGGCGCGCCCGGGCTTTCCGGCGCCGGGCATCTGGCGGCGGCGGCGGCCCTGCGCGCGGGCGCCGGGCTGGTGAGCGCGGCGGCGCCGGGAAGTTCCCTTCCGGCCATCAAAAACGACTGGCCGGAGATCATGACGCTCGCCCTTGGCGATGCCGGCGCCGTCCGCTGGCCCGCCTCCCTGCCGGACCCTCTGCGGGAACTGCTGTGCCGCTGCACGGCGCTCGCCGTGGGACCGGGCATGGGCCGCGGCGATGACGCCGCCGCATTCCTCGCCGCCCTGCTGGAGCTGCCGGGCCGTCCCCCCGCCGTCATCGACGCGGACGCGCTCATCCTGCTTTCCCGGAACAGGGCGCTGCTCTCGCGGCTGACATCCGCCGACATCCTCACGCCACATCCCGGCGAGGCGGCGGCCCTGCTTGCCGCCGATACCCGGCAGATCCAGGCGCAACGTCCCGCGGCCCTGGCCCGGTTGTGCGGGCTGAGTCCGGCGGCCGTTGTCCTCAAGGGCGCGGGGACCCTGGCGGGGCAGTCCGGACGGCCGGTCCTCATCTCGCCCTACGCCATTCCGGCACTCGCCATGGGCGGTTCCGGCGACGTTCTCGCGGGCTGTATCGCCGCCCTGCTCGCCCAGACCGGCGCAGGATGCAGGGATGCCCTCCGCGTGGCGGCCACGGGGGTTGCGCTGCATGCCCTGGCGGGGCGCATCTGTGCCCGGGACTTCCCCCTGCGAGGGGTCCGCGCCTCGGAACTGGCCGACGCCCTGCCGCATGCCCGCGCCACGCCCGGCGATCCGCCGGCAACAGGAGGGGAGCGCTGCATACCATGGCCGAACTGAGGCTTGCCACCCTTGAGGATACCCTGAAATTCGGGGAACTGCTCGCGCGTCTGCTGCCGTCGGGCGAGACGCGCGCGCTCCTCCTGCGCGGAGGCCTCGGCAGCGGCAAGACGACGCTCACCGCCGCGCTGGTGCGTTCCCTCCCGGGAGGAGAGGATGCCGAGGTCTCCAGTCCGTCCTTTACGCTGTGCAACATCTACCCCACCCGGCCCCAGCTCGTGCATTGCGATCTCTACCGCTGCCCCGGCCACGCGCCGGAGGAACTCGTCGATGCCCTGGAAGATTCGGAAAAACTCGTGGTGGTGGAATGGGCCGACTACCTCCCCGCAGACCTGCTGCCGGAGGATTTTCTGGACATCTCCATCAAGATGGAGGATGATGGACGGCTGCTGCTCCTGCGGGGTGCGGGTCCACACGCCGGGACCCTGCCCGCGACGCTGGTCTCGGCCATGGCGGATTCCGGGCACGGAGACTGAGCGCCTGGAGCGCGACCGCAGGCTCCCGCACGCGGCAAAAACGCCGCGCAATGGCTAACCGGGGTTGGGCATGAAGATACTCGTGCAAAAATTCGGCGGCACTTCAGTGGCAACGCTGGAGAGCATGAAGATGGTGCGCGGCAAGGTCGTGGACGGCCTGCAACGCGGCAACAAGGTCATCGCCGTGCTCTCTGCCCGCGCCGGAGACACCAACCGCCTTCTGGCCCTGGCTGACGAATGGTCGCCCGCGCCGGACAAGGCGGAATGTGATGCGCTCGTTTCCACCGGCGAGCAGGTTTCCATCAGTCTCTTCACCATGCTGCTCAAGGATGCGGGCATCAGCGCCCGCTCGCTGCTGGGCTGGCAGATCCCCGTCACCACGGATGATGATTTCGGCCGCGCCCGCATCCGCGCCATCGACAGCGGCAGGCTCCGTGAGCTGTTCCACCGTTATGACGTTCTCGTGGTGGCCGGTTTTCAGGGCAGTACCGCTGACGGACGCATCACCACCCTGGGCCGGGGCGGCTCCGACACCTCGGCCGTGGCCCTTGCGGCGGCGCTGGATTCCGCCGAATGCGAGATCTATACGGACGTGGACGGCGTTTACACCACCGACCCCAATATCTGTTCGACCGCGCGCAAGATGGACCGCGTGGCCTATGACGAAATGCTGGAAATGGCGAGCATGGGCGCCAAGGTGCTCCACATCCGTTCCGTGGAGTTCGCCAAGAAATACAAGGTCCCCGTGCATGTGCGCTCCACGTTCAGCGACGACCCCGGCACCCTCGTCACCCAGGAGGATCCCAGCATGGAAGCGGTTCTTGTTTCCGGCATCGCGTACGACAAAGACCAGGCCCGCGTGACCCTGCGCGATGTGCCGGATGTGCCCGGCATGGCCGCCGCCGTTTTCGGGCCGCTTTCCGAGCGGGGGGTCTTGGTGGACATGATCGTCCAGAATACGAGCCAGGACGGTCATACGGACATGACCTTCACCATCACCCGCAAGGACCTGCCCCAGACGCTGGAGATCATGAATGAGGTGGCGCAGAAGATCGGCGCCTCGGAAGTGCTGCACGACGTGAGCGTAGCCAAGGTATCGGCCATCGGCGTCGGCATGCGCAATCATTCGGGCGTGGCCGCGCGCGCCTTTGCCGCGCTGACCGAGGAAGGCATCAACATCCTCATGATCAGCACCTCGGAAATCAAGATCACCATCCTCATCCAGGAAAAGTATGTGGAGCTTGCCGTGCGTATCCTCCACGATACCTTCGGTCTGGATTGGGATATCGGCTAGGCGCCGCCCATGGATGTTCCCGCGCGGTCGCGCGCATCCCTCAAACGTCTGCTTGCGGCGTGGCTCGCCCTTGCCGCGCCGTTTGCGCTGGGCGCCTGCTCCCGCCTGCTTTCCATCGTGGACCCGTCCGCCTTCTGAGGTCCCCCAGGAGCCTTTTGAAAAACCGGCGCTTCGCCCCGACAGTATGCGGGTCCGTTCACGCCCTGTGGTCGTCCGAAGACGCCGTCTCGGCCTGCGGAGCATCGGCGGCGACAGCCCGGCCCCCCTTGCGCTTGGCCTCTTCCTCTTCGCGCAGCGCCCGGCGCAGCACCTTGCCGACAATGGTCTTGGGCAGCTCTTCCCGAAATTCCACAAGACGCGGCACCTTGTAGGAAGCAAGGCGGGCGCGGCACCATCCGACGACATCGGCCTTGCCCATGGTCTCGCCCGGCTGGGGCACCACATATGCCTTGAGCGTCTCGCCGCGTATGCCGTCGCTGATGCCCACCGTCACCGCATCGGCGACCTTGGGATGCGCCAGCAAAACCTCGTCCACCTCGCGGGGATAGACATTGTAGCCGCCGACAATGACCATATCCTTCTTGCGGTCCACGATGTAGAAATAGCCGTCCTCATCCATGGTAGCCAGGTCGCCGGTATAGAGCCAGCCATTGCGAAGCGCGTTGGCGGTTTCGTCGGGCCTGCGCCAGTAGCCCTTCATGACCTGCGGACCCCGGACCACCAGTTCGCCCAGCTTGCCGGGCGGCAGGGAAAGCGCGCCGCCCTCCATGTCCACAATGCGGGCATCCGTGCCGGGAATGGGCATGCCGATGGAATTGGCCCGCTGCCCCTCCTGGCCCAGAGGATTGCAATGGGTGATGGGGGAGGCTTCGGTGAGTCCGTACCCTTCCAGAATGGACGCCCCCGTGACCTCCTGAAAACGGAGAAAGACATCGCGCGGCAGCGGCGCGGAACCGGAAACGCAGATCCTGATGCAGTGCAGGTCGTAACGGGCAAGTTCCTTCTGCTGGAGCAGGGACATATAGACAGAGGGCGCGCCAGGAAAAACCGTAGGCTTGTATTTCGCAATAAGCTTGAGCACATCCTGCGGCACATACCGGGGGAGCGGCAGGATCGTGGACGCAAGATAGACCGGGATTATCATGCAGATTGTCAGGCCATAGACATGGAAGAACGGCATCAGGGAAATGAAGGTATGGTGCTCGCTGGCCGTGACGTTGATGATGTCCAGCACCTGGCGGCAATTGGTGCCGATATTGGCGTGGGTAAGCTCCACGCCCTTGGAAATGCCCGTGGTTCCCCCCGTGTACTGAAGAAGGACAAGATCGTCCTTCGGTGAGGCCACCGGCTCGGAATGCCGTTGCGCCCCCCTGCAAAAGGTCTTCCAGAAATGCACCGCGCTGTCATTCCGGGGCACGGCCGGCTGATTGCGCCGCTGCCTCAGGCGGTAGAACAGATTGAGCGGAAAGGAAAGCGCGTCGGCAATGCCCGTGACAATAAAATTGCGGATGGGCAGCCGCTCGCGCAGGGCGGCCACGCGCGGCCAGAGCAGATCCAGCAGCACCATGTGGCTCGCGCCCGCGTCGCTCAGGTTCTGGACAAGCTCCTTCTCCATATAGAGCGGGTTGGTCATCACAGCCACTGCCCCGGCCTTGAGCACGCCCCAGAAGGCAATGACCGTCTGCGGCAGGTTGGGCAGCATGACGGCGACGCGCTCCCCGGGCCTGACCCCGGCGCGGCGCAGGGCGCCGGCGAACACTTCGGCCTTTTCGCGCAACGCCTTGTAGGTGATGCGCGTATTCTGAAAAACCACGGCCAGCCGCTGCGGATACTTTTCCGCCGCATCATCGAGCATGGCATAAAGGGGCCTGTCCCAGGGCCTGACCTCGCGGGGCACAAAATCCTCATAATGCTCAAGCCAGGGGCGCATAACGTCTGTATTCATGCTTCCATCCTTCGCGGGCCGCATCCGGCCCCGCGGGACATTCAGGCCCCGGCGTTCCGGAGCGCACTCACCACGGCACAGGCCTTGATCCCTTCCCCCCGGCCGGTAAAGCCGAGTCCTTCCTCAGTGGTGGCCTTGAGGTTGACATGCTCCCTGGCAAGCCCCAGGAGCGTAGCCACATTGGCGCGGATCTCCGCGCGCCAGGGCGCAAGGCGCGGCTGTTGCGCCACGATGGTCAGATCCGCATGGCAGATGCGGACCCCCGCCCCGGTCGCCAGCTCCAGAACGCGATCCAGCAGGAGCGCCGAAGAAATGCCTTCCAGTGCCGGGTCACTGTCCGGGAAATGCTGCCCGATATCCCCCAGGGCCGCGCAGCCGAGGATGGCGTCCATGAGCGCATGCAACAGGACGTCCCCATCCGAATGGGCCAGCACGCCGGGCGCGCCGGGAATCTCCACGCCGCCCAGCCGGAGCGGCCGCCCGTTCCCGTACCGGTGCACATCATAGCCCAGCCCCGTGCAGGGAAGCGGAGCGGACGCCGGCGCGCGGAGCAGGGCAAGGTCTTCCGGTGTGGTGATCTTCACGTTGTCCGCCTCTCCGGGGATGATACGCACCGGATGCCCCATGGCTTCCATGAGGGCGGCATCGTCGGTCGCCCGCATGCCGTCCGCGCACGCCCGGGCATGTGCAGCGCGCAAAAGGGCGGCGTCAAAGCCCTGCGGCGTCTGCACCGCCCGCAGACACTCGCGCGCCGGTGTCCGAACGACCAGTTCCGGCGCGGCCGCATCGACCAGCTTGATGGTATCCTTCACCGGCAGCCCGGGGATCACCGCGGGGTAGCCATCCCCAAGCCCGGCACACACGCGGCGCACCAGCGCGGCCGTCAGAAAGGGCCGGGCCGCGTCATGGACAAGCACATGCCGGACCGCCGCGGGCACGGCGGCCAATCCCAGACGCACGGAATCCTGCCGCAACGGTCCGCCCGAAACCACGCACCAGGGAATGCCGGGATCATCGCGGGCCACAAGCCCGGCGAGGCGTTCCGCCTCCGCATGGCGGCAATCTTCGGGGAAGACAAAGACAATGCCGCCAACAACGGCGCTTTGGCTCAGCACCTGAGCCGAACGCCAGTAGAGGGGCGCCCCCTCCCAGAGCAGAAACTGCTTGGCGCCACCCTGAAGCGCTGCCGCGAGGCGGCTGCCGCTGCCGGCGGCCAGAAGGATGGCCCAGGGGAGTTCCTCCCCCGGGGTCCGGGACGGGCAACACTGGGCGGCGGTGAAAACCATAGAACGCACGGGAGCCGGACGATAAGCCGGGTTCTGTCCTGCGCGCAGGCGCAGTGACCGTCATTCCTCTAGGAGCGTGATCGCTCACGCCCTCAAGCAACCTACCCGGAAGGCATGGGCCGGGCCGGCCTCCTTCCCTATTTGGTCTTGCTCCGGACGGGGTATGCCGAGCATGCCGCGTCACCACGGCATCTGGTGGGCTCTTGCCCCACCGTTTCACCCTTACCACGCAAGGCGTGGCGGTTTGCTTTCTGTGGCGCTGTCCGAGGGTCGCCCCCCCTGGGTATTGCCCAGCGTCCTGCCCTGTGGAGCCCGGACTTTCCTCCCCGGGCGAAGCGCATGACGCTCTTCGCCCGCAGCGACGGTCTGTCCGCCTCCCGTGCGCGGCCCGATCTGTCCTGAAGGGCGTGGCCGCTGCGCCCTTCCCGCTACAAGGCCGGGACTTCGCCCGGAGTTTCGGTGGGGGACTCCTTCGCAGGCGCCGCGGCTGCGGGCTGCTCCCCTGCAAAGTGCTCGCACCAGAAAATCAGACGCTGACAGTTGGGACAGCTCAGGATCTGCTGACCACGCTGAAGATCGATGAACGCCTGCGGAGGCACCGCAATGTTGCAGCCGGAGCACACGCCCTCGCGCACGGCCACGATGACGGGATGCTCCAGACGCTTGCGGATGAACTCATAGCGCATGAACACGGGGCGCGGGATGGCCTTGCCCACGGTCACGCGTTTTTTGTTCAGGCTGTCGAGTTCCTCGCGGGCCTGCGCCAGCCTGGCGTCCAGACCGGCCCGGGCGGCATCAAGCTCGGCCTTCAGCGCGCCATGTTCCTGTTCGCACTCCGCAAGCGTGGTCTCCTGAAGCTGCAATTCCTCCAGAAGAGTAAGCTTTTCTTCCTCGCGGGTGCGGTTGATCTTTTCCATGCTGTCCATTTCGCGCATCATGGCATGATATTCGCGCGTATTTTCCACCTGCATGAGCTTGTTCTTGCTCTTCTTGATCCTGGCGGAATCGTCGTCGATCTCCAGCGAGAGACGTTTCTTCTGCTCCTGCAGATGGGAAAGCTTGTCCAGCACACGCGTCCGCCGCGCTTCCACAGCGGCAAAACGCCGCTCCAGGTCTTCCAACTGCCGGGGGGCGGCTTCCAGCTCCTGCCGCACGGCAAAAATTTCGTCGTCCACTTTCTGGAGTTCGACAAGTTGCTGAATCTGGTCCAGATACACGGCATCGCTCATGGCGTTCCTCCTCTCTCACAAAACCGGCGTTTGGGCGTCACCGAACGCGCAACGCGGGCGCAGGGGCGACGACGAAGCCACAAAAATGACCTCCACCCCGGCAAACATGGCCGCGAGCACCTGGCTCATGCGGCGCATCATTTCTTCTTCCAGGCTGTGGTGACCCACATCGAGCATGGCGATCCGGGTCTCCAGCGCGGTATGATACTTGACGTCTCCGGTAATGAAAAGCTGCGCCCCGGCGGCCAGCGCCTCGCGCCAGAGGGATGAGCCTGACCCGGTGCAGTAGGCAACGCGCGCCACCATCTCCGGTACGGGACCGCAGACGGTGCCCCCCGGAAACGCAAGCAGGCGCGAGAGCCGGGCATCCAGTTCCGCAAAGCCCACAGGCTCCGGGAGATCTCCCGCCAGGCCATAGCCGGAAGGAAGGGCATCGGGCCTGGCGGCGGGGGCCACGGTCTCGAGCACGGCGCGATTCCGGAGACGCAGCTCGTCCGCGAGCCACGCGGCCGGCCCGGAGGCATTGACATCCAGCGTGGTATGCGCCGCATAGAGGGGCACGTCCGCCCCGAGCAGAAGGCGCAATACCTCGTGGTAGGCATCCAGACGGCGCGGCAGGTCCGGCGCAAGCGAAAGCGGATGATGGCTCAGGATGCAGTCCGCGCCCGCACCAAGCGCCCGGCGCACGGAATCCGGCGTCGGGTCGAGACAGACGGCCAGGCGTGTGACCTCATCCCTGAAAGAGGCCACCTGAAGGCCCGACCTGTCCCAGGACGCGGCGGTCCCGGGCCTGGCGATGCCCTCTATGCCTGCAAAAAGTTCGGCGAGTTGCATGCGGCTCCTGAAACAGACGGCCGGACGCGTCTATTGCGCCCGAAGATGGCGCACGGCATTGACGAAAAGCAGGGTGCCCGGAGGGTCCAGCTCGCCACGCGTCCAGCCGGGGTGGTTGGTGACGTGATGAAATGCCTCGGGGTGCGGCATAAGCCCCAGAACATGCCCCGTGGGATCGGTAAGCCCGGCCACGGCCAGCGGGGAACCGTTGGGATTATACGGATACTCCTGAGTGGGCCTGTCGTCCTGGTCGGCATACTGCAACGCGATCAGGTTTTCTTCCGCAATGCGCTCCAGGCAGGCAGCATCACGGCAGACGAGCTTGCCTTCGCCATGACGCACCGGCATGGCAAGGGTGGAAAGGCCGCGCGTGAACACGCACGGGCTTTTCTGGTTGGGCACAAGCCGCACCCAACGGTCTTCAAACCGCGCGGAATCATTGTGCCCGAGCGAGGCCTGGCGTTCAAAGCGGGCGCCGCCCAGCGCGGGAAGCACGCCGAGCTTGACGAGGAGCTGGAACCCGTTGCAGATGCCGAGCACAAGGCCACCGGCGTCAAGAAATCCTCCAAGGCTCGTGAGCAACGGCGTCCCCGCCGCGTCCGCAAGACAGCGCCAGCGCATGGCGGCCGTCTGTGCCGCGCCCAGATCGTCCCCGTCAAGGAAGCCGCCGGGGAAAATAAGGAAATTATAGTCCGCAAGGCGGCATTCACCGGAAAGAAGCGCGGAGAAATGCACCACATCCGCCCTGTCCGAACCCGCCAGCCGCGCGGTGTGCGCGGTTTCAAGATGCGAATTGGTGCCGTAGCCGGTAATGACCAGGGTATTGACGGACGCCATGAGCTTCTCCTTGCCGCAGCATGCGCTGAAAAGAGGTGCAGTTTATCCGCCTCGTCCTGTCAAGTCAACGCGGGAACGAACACGGCGCCCGGAAACTGCGGCCATGCTGCGGAGACCAGCGGAAGCGGCATCGCCCTTTCCGTCTGCCGGCAAGCGGGATTCCCGATGCGCCGGAATGGGCACAGGCCAGGATCGATCTGTGCGGCAAGGCGCCACCGCCAACTGGCGAGGACCGTACAGGCACAGCCCGGCCTGTGCCAAAGGCCGAACGATGGCAAGCGGATGGAGTCCAGACGCAGGGCGTGTGGCACATCAGCGGCATGGCGCGGAAGAGTGGAACAGCAAATATCAGCCCCACATCGAAACCGATCCAAACGTTCACCAGGAATGCCGGACAGAACGCGCAGTTGAAAACACTGCCTCTGGGCGCCCGGCATTCCCTCGTCGGTACCGCTGCAACACCGCACCCCAAGGCGTGCTCGCTCCATGGCAAGTGGAACGGAGAAACAGGATATCCTGATGATAACCTGCTGGGAATAAAGGAGAAAACCTTCTATTCATTATCAGATGTACTGACAATTCCAATTGAATAGCTTGAATAAAATAATAATTAATTCAGAACATTAAAAACATGATCACTATGGGCATCCGCTCTGGAAAGGGAATGAGGAAAAAACTTGACATACGGATGGGGATGGACTAAGAAATCCACGTATTCATTATCAGTACATCTGACAGTTCAACTGGGAATATCCATGACGCCTTCGCAAAACGACGCCAGCCTCCTCACAGCCGCATGCCGGCACAGGCAAGGGCCGCCCTCGCTGGCGGAGTTCGTCAGCGCCGCATGGCTGCCGCACATCAGGACGCGCAAGGCGAGCTGGAAGCTGGACGAGAGCATTGCCAAAAATCACATCCTGCCTGTGTTCGGCCACAAATCCCTTGACGACATACTCGAGGCGGATGTGCAGCGCTGGCTCACAAAACTGGAACGGCAGAACTGCGCCCCCGCGACGCGGAACCGACGTTTCCATGTGCTCAAGGGCATTTTCGATCTGGCCGTGGAAAGGAGCCTGCTGACGGCAGCGCCCACCCGACAGATACGCTGTGCGCGAGTGGCAAAGACGCGCTGGCCTTCGCTGGACAGAGAGCATCTCGCTTTCCTGCTGGATGTTCTGAGCAGAAGCGGGAGGCGGGAAGCCAAGGCACTCGCCCTGCTCCTGCTCACGGGCGCGCGCAAGAGCGAGATTCTCACCGCCCGGTGGGAAAATCTTTTTCTGGAGGAAAATCTGCTGCTCGCGCCCCGAACGGGAGCGGCAACCTGGCGCAGGATATGGCTGTCGCCCGAGGCGGTGGAAATCTTCCGGGCCATTCCCCGGCAGGAGGGCTCCCCGTGGATCTTCCCGGGCAGGGACATGGCGAAGCCTGTCTCGGATATTTTTCTGTTCTGGAAAGAACTGCGCGCGGAACTGGGTCTGGAAGACCTGAGCATCCGCGACCTGCGCTATGTGTTCGCGGACTGGCAGTTGCGGTCCGGCATGAGCATGCCCACGCTCCAGCGCTGCATGGGCATCGCCGATGCGCGAAATCTGAATCCGCTGCTGGATGTGTCCGGGGGCAGCATATGAGCCGGTCCCTGCCCGGCTCTGTCGGCGTTATCCCGCGTTGTTCACTGTTTGCCCGCACGAGGGATGAGGCAGTGCGGGAGACGATCGCAGAGCATCCTGAAAGCCCTGATGCCCCTTCCCATTGTATAGCGGAAGATTTTCAACGGAACCTTTGCGCGGACTCGATGCCGCAACAGGAGGCCTGCGCCACACGCGCATCCGCTGTGCGGCCTGATTCCCCTTCGCCACAGGAAGGTGGGGAGCATGTCCGCGTCATCGCCACGATCCTCCAGTATGGAAACTGGCGCGACACAGCCCTGTGTGTGGAGTCCGTACTCGGGGGAGACCTCGTGCCGGACTGGATCGTCATTGTGGACAACGCCTCGCCCGATGACTCCGCCGAGAGCTTTCTGGCATGGGCGCGCGGCGAGCTGGAGCTTGCCCCTCCTGACTTCCTCCCTCTACGGTCATCGCCCAAGCCCCTGGCGTTGACGGTATTGCCGGAGCAGGCGGTGAACGACGCCGGCATGCCCGAAACGCGCTGCGTGTTCGTCCGCATGGCTCGCAACGGCGGCTACGCTGCCGGCAACAATGCCGGGCTTTCCCTCGGCCTGCGCTGGGGGGCTGACGCATTTCTTCTCCTCAACAACGACACCATGGTCACCGCCCCGGCCGTACGCGCCTTGAGAGACCGGCTGTTCGCCTGCACTCGTCCCGGCCTGTGCGGCGGTCTGCTGCGCTACTGCCATGAGGGGCGGCTGGTGCAGTGCCTGGCCGGCGGATGTACCGACCCGCGCACGGCCCTCTCCCGCATCACGGGTCAGGGCCTCACGCTGGAAGAGGCCCTGCGTGTGCCCCGCGACGAAGTGGAGGCGCGCATCAACTATGTCTGCGGCGCCTGCGTCATGGCAAGCAGACGATTCGTGGAAACGGTGGGGCTGCTGGACGAGGGCTATTTCCTCTACTGCGAGGAGCAGGACTGGGCCTACCGCGCTGGCGGCAGATTCGACCTGGCCTATGCGCCAGACGCCCTGGTCTGGCATCGCGAGGGTGCGAGTACAGGCTGGAACGGACGCGGAGCGATGCCGTTGCGTTCCCTGCTGCGACTGACTGTCAGCCGCCTGCGCTGCACATGGCGTCATCAACCCAAGTGGTTGCCCACCGTGTTGCTGGGCATTGTATTCGCCACCCTGCGGCTGACAATGAAAAGAGCGCTTGCGTGGATCGGCGGTTTTGGTGTCCATAAAAAGCAAATTATACATATAATAAATAATATCAGGTAGCAAAATAAGTAATGAAGAAAATATTTGTGACAAAGCCATATCTTCCACCTAAGGAAGAACTTAGCTACTATTATGATAAAATATATAATAGCGGCGTGCTTACGAATGATGGTCCATTAGCAAAAGAGCTTTCTGCAAAATTACAAAAAATCTGTGAAGTACAACATTTTAATTATGTCACAAATGGAACGATAGCGTTGCAGTTGGCATTGCGCGTGCTTGGTATAACAAGTGGCGAAGTCATAACAACACCTTTCACATATGTTGCCACAATTTCAAGCATTCTTTGGGAGCATTGCGTACCTGTTTTTGTCGATATCGAACCCGACAATTTTACAATAGATGCAAAAAAAATAGAAGAAGCAATTACAGAAGAAACAAAAGCTATCATGCCTGTCCATGTCTTTGGCTATGCCTGTGATGTTGATTCCATCTCATCAATAGCAAAGGAAAATAATCTTTATGTAATTTATGATGCCGCACACACATTTGGAGCGAGATACAAAGGGAAAGCATTATGTTCTTACGGTGATATTTCCACATTATCATTTCATGCAACGAAATTATTTCATACTATTGAGGGTGGCGCATGCCTGACAAACGATGACGCGCTTTCCTTCAAACTCGAATGGATGCGTAGATTTGGACACTGTGGCGATAATCATATGATGCTTGGGCTGAATGCGAAGCAAGATGAATTTAATGCAGCCATGGGATTAGCGAATTTGGCGCATATTGATTTTATTATACAATCCAGAAAACAAGCCTTCAATCGCTATATTGACAACCTCGGAAATAAATATAAACGCCCAAAAGTGCAAGACGATCTTGAGTATAATTATGCCTATTTTCCAATACTTTTTGATTCGGAGTCAGAGTTGGAACAGGCAATGAATAATTTTATCACACATGATATATATCCACGTCGTTATTTTTACCCTAGCTGCAATGAATTGCAATATTTAAAAAAGAAAAGCAAATGTAAAATCTCTGAAGATATTTCAAGACGTATTTTATGCCTTCCATTATGGTCAGGAATGTCAAATAGCATTATCGATATGGTATGCGAATTGTTATAAAATATAAAAATAATAATTCAAGATGCTGCATATACTACTCTCTCGTTCAACATGGCAGGGGTAATTATGAACACCATATTACAAAAAGCACATTATCAGAAGTATGAATATCAAAAAGTTGCTTACCTTGCCAAACACCGTCTCGCAGGGAAAAAAATTCTGGATGTCGGCTGTGGTACGGGAAAATATCTGAAGCTCTTCGCGCAGTACGCCTGCGCCGTCACTGGTGTCGACATGAATCCGCTGCAGGTGGAAAAACTGCGCTCTGACGGCTATGCGGCCTATCTTCCGCAGGAACTGCCGGATAATGAAACTTTTGATGTCGTCTTCATGTCGCACGTCATTGAACATTTGGATCCCTCCTCTCTGATACCGTTTTTGGAAAAATATCTTGGCATGCTGGCAGCAGACGGCAGACTGATCATCCTCTCGCCGGTGCTGGGCAAACGATTTTATTATGATTTCAGTCATATTCGTCCGTATTATCCTCAGAGTATCTGGATGCTGCTCGGGGATTGCATTTGTGCGGCTTCCTACAAATCTTCCATGCGGATAGCACTGGATGATATATATTTCTTCCATGATTCCATCAGGCTACGGAGTGGAGTTTGGGGAAGATACTACTATCCGTGCGTGGCGCAGCATGAACCATACTGGAAATATGCGCTCCTCTCCAGCGTGGTGAGCGCGTTCAATATGGCATTCTCGGCATTGCATTTGTTGAGCGGTGGACGATTGGGCGTGCAGGCGTCATGGATGGGTATATATCGAAAGACCAAGGATGTGCTGCGATGAAATTTTGCTCACGGCCCTTTGAATATCTCTATATCGATAATTACAAGGGAGATGTTTCCCTTTGTCCCTGGCTGAAATGGGATATACTTTGCGTAGGCAATGTATTTCAACAAGCATTTAATGAAATATGGAACGGAGAAAAGGCGCAAAAAATACGTGAGCATATCAGATCTGGCGATTACAGCATTTGCAGGCTGGATGGATGTCCATTTCTCCAGAACAATGATTTGCCTGAAAAATCAAGAGAATACGTCAATACATACCCCGTGGCTGATACGCCGAAAGTCATAAATCTGGCGTATGACTTCATGTGCAACCAATACTGTGAAACCTGTCGGGAGAAAAAATGGCAGCCCATCCTCCCCCGGTACAAAAATTACATGGAGAAAATCCATGAATCGATTTCACCTGTCCTGAACCGGGCGAAAAAAATCACCACTTCGGGGCATGGGGATCCCTTCGCTTCCCCGTATATGATGCGCGTCCTGCGCGATTTGAGACCCGCATCCGACGATATGCAACTGCTCATTGAAACAAATGGCGTGTACTGCGATAAAAAACACTGGGAGCAGATCCTTCACCTTAAAAATTGCAACATCGAACTTATTGTGACGATCAACAGTTTTGATAAATTTACCTACGACCATATTTCCCGTGGAGGAAATTTTTATAAACTAATGGAAAATTTAGCATATATAAAAACATTGCGTCGGTCGGACGTCGTGAACAGCTATGTTGCGTGCCTTGTCATTCAGGACAGAAATTTTCGGGAGATACCCGCTTTTATTACCCGTTGTTTCGATCAGTTCCATGTTGATAGAGTGATCCTAAAACCCGTTTATCAGTGGGGCACCATGCCGGATGATGTGTTCTGGTTCAAGGATGTGCTCAATCCCCTGCATCCGTACCACAAGGAATATCTGGAAATCCTGGATCACCCCGTCTTGCGCGATCCGCGCGTGTACAACTTTGGCGGCAGGACATTGCATCCGGCACGACAATTCCCCGGCGTGGAGTCCCAAAAGCCTGTTCGCGAAATCGCAGCATGCCGCGCGTGACCCAGCGCATACATGACATCAGGGGCAAGAGATATGAATGCCGGGGGGCATATGCGAGAACCGCTCTTGAGCGTTTTCATGCCGACGTACAATCACGGCAGGTTTATTTCCGAAGCGCTGGAAGGATGTCTGCAACAAAAAACGACCTTTCCGTTCCAGATTGTCGTTTGCGACGACTGCTCAACGGATACTACGCGTGAAATCATCGACAGCTATGCGGCGAAGCATACACAGATAGTGCGCTCCTACCAACCGCGCAACAGCAAGGGAGCAAACAATTTTCTCGATGGTCTGGCGAAGATATCAACCAAATACATCGCCTTCTGCGAAGGAGACGACTGTTGGACTGACCCGACAAAGCTGCAACAGCAGGTGGATTTTCTTGAAGCGAATCCTCTGTTTACGGTTTGCACCCACAAGGTCAAAATTCTCTACGACGAAGGCGTGCCGCACAATGCCGGAGAATATGTCTATAAAGATCTCGATTCCCCCAACGAGAGGATACGCAATGGCGTGTTCTTTCCCGATGAGGCAATCAACAACTACTATTTTCAGACATCCTCCTTCGTTTTCCGCTGGAAATTTCCCAATGGCCTGCCGGGGTGGTTTACAAAAGGAATGTGCTTTGACCACTTCCTGTTCCTTTTGCATGCAGCTGATGGCCTTATAAAATACTTTGATATGCCAATGAGCTGCTGGCGACACCACGAAAATGGCTATACATATTTGCAGAATATTGACAAGAATTTGTTTTTTGCAATCAAAAGCTTTGACTGGATATCGATTTATTCCAAAATCAACGCATTTTTTGATAACAGATTTGCCGCACAGATACGGGAACGCGTCCTGCTTTCCCATATCAATTCAATTGAATACTGTTTGAAATATGAAGATTATGACCAGTTACGCGACATCCTCACAAGAGAGGCCAGCTTTTTTAAACGCCGGCTGCAGCGCAACCATATCCTCCAGACCGCGTGGGACACGATATATCCCGAGGAAGGCCGGGAATTGCATCTTCCTTGGGAAACGCCGGCCACTTCCCGGGAAGAGGCGCCCAAGCCTATCGGCAGCTTCAAGGAATTTGCTCTGGATGCCGTGCCTGCGGTTCGTGACAGCGTGTTTTCCAAATGGGTGGGAACTGCGGAATACGCCTGTTTTGCCACGGTCAATCAGGCCATCATGGCATGGCTGTATGAACACGCCATCAATGATCTTTACCTTCCCAATTATTACGAGCCACTTGTAGATATCTTACGCTACAAATTACAAATTCGTCCGTATTATTATGAATGCAACTACAATTTAGAGCCAGATACTGCGCTAGCCAGCCGTATTCCGTCTGGCGCCGCTATCATTACCTGCGCCTATTTCGGCAAGCCCACATCAGTGCCCCTCCAGCGTGCACTTGCTCGCCGCAAGGATATTTTTTGGCTGGAGGACAGGCGGCATGTTTTGTGGACAGGGCAACCTCGGCGCGCCCCCTGGGCCGTTTACGACCCTACGGAAACGCTGGGCGTGCCTGATGGCGGCATCCTCGTGGGTCCGGGAGCGGCAGCATGTACCCGACACCTTTCCCCAGGCACGGATGACGTCTTTGGCACGGCCCTGTTGCAACGCGTCGAGAAATATGAAGGATACCCCTTCGGCATTCCGCAACGCACAGCCTTCCAGCAAAACCGGGCGCAGGCGCCGCTGCCCAACAGGCCGTGCAGCAGGACCACCCTCGCCATGCTCAGGCGCATCCCCCTGAGGACCCTGAAAGCCCGCATCAGGCAGAACTATGCCATCCTCCGCGAACGCCTCCCGGAACTGGCGTATTGGGCAACTGTGGGGGATTTCATCCCGTTCGCCTTTCCGGCGCTCTTTCCCAATACGAAATTTCCACGCGTGGATTGCAAAATCGCTCTGGCTGTCCTGGCGCAAAAGGGCATCCATTGCTCCCGCAAATGGAATCCAATTTTAGAAAGCATCTTTTCAGATTCTGGCGCGCTCGAACTGTCGCAAAATCTTCTTCTGCTTCCGTGCGACTACCGATATGGCGATGAAGACATGCATCGCATTGCCGATACTATCGAATCGGAACTTGAGAAGTTCTGACGCTCCATAACGAATGGGTCTCCACCGTGCAAAAAAAGATACACGTCCTCATATTCCCCGCTGGCGAAACAAACGCCGTTGAACTGCATGATGCTCTTGCGACATGCGTCAATGTTGAGGTTTTCGGTGCATCCTCAGTGGAACGGCATGGTTCCTACATCTTCAGGAACTACCTGTCGGGCCTGCCGTATATCACGGATGCCGATTTTCTCACCGCCTTCAATGCTCTGTGCGTTGCCCATGACATAGACCTTGTCCTGCCGACGCACGATACCGTGGCGCTTTACCTTGCGGAAAACAGCGACAGGCTGCACGCGCGAGTCCTCCCGAACGATGCGCGTACGGCCCGCATCTGCAGAGATAAAAAGCTCACCTATGAAACGTTTGCGGACACGGATTTTGTGCCGGAAATGCGCGACTCTGCAGCCAGCGCATTCCCCGTTTTCGTCAAGCCGCGCATGGGCCAGGGAGCGGTTGGCGCCTACAAGGCGGAACACCCTGGGCAGTTGCCCGAAAACGCCCGGGACTATGTGATTTCTGAATATCTGCCGGGGGAGGAATATACCGTCGATTGCCTGACCGACAGACACGGGCGGCTGTGCGTCATTTCGCCCCGATCCCGGGGACGCGTGATGGCGGGCATCTCCGTGGCAGGAAAAACGGAATGCCTTACGCCCGAGATCGAGCACATCGCCCACGCGATCAACAGCCGACTTTCCTTTCTGGGGCTATGGTGGTTCCAAATCAAGAGGGATGCCCGGGGCTGCTGGAAATTGCTGGAAATTTCCGCACGGTGCGCGGGAACGATGGGACTCACACGCGCCACAGGCGTCAATTTGCCCTTGTTGAGCGTCTATGCAGCCACAGGTCGTGACATTTCCGTCAGCCCGAATCCGTACCGGGTCACCATGGATAGTACGCTGATCCGCAGATACAGGATAGATTACAAGTATACGACAGTTTATTTCGACTTTGACGACACTCTTGTCATCAATGAATCCGTCAATATAAAAATGCTATGCTTTCTTTACCAGTGTAAAAATAATGGAAAAGAATGTATTCTTCTGAGCAAGCATGAGAATGATATTTTATCAAGTCTTTCAAAATATTGTATAGATAAGAATATTTTTTCAAAAATTATTTCTATAGACCATAATGAGGAAAAATATACATATATTCTGCGCGATAATTCTATCTTTATAGATAATTCGTGGCATGAACGGCAAAGCGTTGCAACGCATACCGGAATTCCTGTTTTTGATGTAGATGGTGTAGATGCTCTTTTGGATTGGCGAAGCTAGCTGAGGTCTATAACAATGAAAAAAATAGCTGTAATGCAACCATATTTATTTCCATATATAGGATATTGGCAACTCATTGCATCCGTTGATTGTTTTGTGTTTTATGATGACGCTAATTATATTAACAAAGGTTGGATAAACAGAAATAGAATTTTATTACATGGAGAACCATATAAATTCATACTTCCCCTCAGTCATGCTTCGCAAAATAAAAAAATTAATGAAATTTTTGTCTGTCCTAATTTTTTAACTCGAAAAAAACTTTTGAAAACGATAACGATTGCATATAAAAATACAGAAAACTATAAAAGAATATTTCATATTATTGAAAAAACAATAATGTCAGACGGAAAAATATCAGATATTATATATAATTCGACACAAGAATTATGCGAATATTTGGGAATCAAAACAAAATTTTATTTGTCCTCGAACTTACAGTATAAAAAATCTGATTCAGACTCAGCACAAGAGAAAATTATTAAAATTGTCCATACTCTTGGAGGAGATGTATACATCAACCCAATTGGAGGACAACACCTCTATTCAAAGAAGTTTTTCCTTGAAAATAACATTTCTTTATTTTTTATAAACTCTAATATAAATCAATACAAGCAAAAAGCAGATGTGTTTTATTCTAATTTATCTATTATAGATATTCTAATGTTTAATAGCGAGGAAAACATACATAAAATGCTTAACCAATATGAGCTTCAATAAATTAGTCATATTAATATACAAAAACAGAAATTAAATACTGGAGAATATTTTATGAAAATCCTTCTATATTCAGTTCATGATTATGCCACTATTGGCATCCGCATGCTAGGCTCCTACTTACGTAAGCATGGACAAGAGGTACGATTGTGCTTTCTGGGCAGCGAACTATACATGTCGATGGGCTTCCCGCGATGCCGCTGGACGAAATCCTTGAGAGGCAGGAGGGGCCGCCCATTTTCATCTGCGTACGCAACCCGCGCAACCTCTGGCATATAAATTAAAGTATCTCTGCCCAGTCTGTCCGCGGGACAGAATCATTGGCTTCGGCGTATGAGCAATCTTTACGATCGTCATGGCTTGCCATGGCCTGAGAAGCAGGACACAAACGGTGAAAGGGGCACCATCATGTTCACGGATACCGACGGATATCTGGTCTCGCACGATACGTTGGCCGGTATCTGCCTGTGGAAGATGCAGCATGTTCCGGAAAAGACGCTGTTCGTCCATGACGGAAGCAAACATCTCCTCGGGTTCCTGTCTGCGGATGCGTTCCCCCCTTTTTCGAGTACGTTGGCGTCCGCGACCGCAGGGGATCTTTGCCGCAGAGATGTCCATTCAGCGCTCGCAGGGGAGAACGCATATATGGCGGCGCGGGACATCATGGCGCGCTGGCCTTCGGTAAAAATCGTACCGGTACTTGACGCGGAAGGCTGCGTGATCGGCGTGCTTCGGCGATGGCAGTGCTATTTTAAGGATTCCTATTTTACGGCAATCCGCACGACACAGGAAACGGATTTGCCGTATCCGCCCTATGCCGTGACCATATGGCGGGCTGCGGAAGTTGCCCGCAGCATCGGCGTGTCATCGTTTTCTGTTTGCGAATTCGGTGTCGCCGCCGGTGACGGACTTTGTGCGTGCGAACTGCTGGCGAGGGAAATCGGCCATATCTTCGACCTGGAGATCAAAGTATTCGGCTCTGATGGTGGTCAGGGCCTCCCCGCGCCGCAGGATTGGCGCGACTGTCCCCAATGCTGGGATAAAGGTCTTTTCCCCATGGATGTGTCAGCGCTGCGTCAGCGCCTTGCCTCCGCCACAGTGGTGCTTGGCCCGCTGGAGGAGACTCTGCCGGTATTTTTTGCGACGTACGCCCCACCTCCCGTGGGAGTCATGCTGGTGGATGTGGATTACTATTCCTCAACAGTCCCGGTATTGTCTCTGCTTGAGGAAAACGCGGAATCCTTCCTTCCGCTTGTCAACATGTACTTCGATGATGTGGGGGGAGATATTGGCTTCCAAGGAGAGGCGCTCGCCATTCATGAATTCAATACGCGTCACGAGTTACGCAAAATATCTCCCGAACTGGAATCGTTCGGAGAGTATAATTTTCACGGGCGCAGGTATGGATTTTCAAAATTGAAAACCTGCCTTCTCTTTGACCACAGCTCGTTTACTGCTGCTGCATTCGCTCAAAAAATTCTCCATTTCGCATGGAGATAGCGCAATTCTGCATGCCCTCATGCATGTCAGAACTGCACAAATTTTTATGGAGGTTTTTGAAATGGCTAAGACTCACACGCTATCTCCCTTTCCCTATTAGGAAAAACAGAGTATTCATAATAAATTTCATTCTATTCATTTAGAATTAATAAATGGAGATACCTATTTTGAATCTCCTATATCATTTTTATACAAAATTTAAAAAACTTCCTATATATGGAAGATCAATTTTATTTTTAATTCGTCATTGGCGTGAAATTGCAGTTTCCTTTGCGAATCGGCGCATGCTGATTTCGCGTGTACCTATGCCTGGGGAAAAAATTGTTGTCGTTCTGTTCCCTGCACATCCCTTGCGAATCACAGGTGGTCTGTTTGTACTTCTGAATCTTGCCATGATATCTCGTGAAATTTTATCCAGAGAGGGTTTTAAGGTCGTTGTAGCCTATCCTCCCCACTGGTGGGGATTGCCCTGCTACCCCTACTATCCCAACAAGGAAGGGATTTACGCATTCAGTCAGATAATGCGGCTTTTCCCCTCACCCGACACTCTGTATATCCATGTTCCAGAATGCGTCGCGACTCGTATATTCAAAAAACAAAAAAGTCGTGAAGTCCGCTGGATATACAGCGCACGACAGGTACACATCAATATCTGCAATCAAAATCCTCAACTGATGCCGACACCTCATCAACTTGATCATCTTTACAGACTCCCCTGTACACATACTCAGACAGTCGCGCACGAAGCCAGCGCCACACAGGAGTATGCGGATCGCTGGCAGATACCGCTGTTGCATCTGGGAGCTTATTACGGTTCGACATACACCTATCGCACCCATGCCGAAAAACAGAATATCATCGCCTATTCACCGGATACAAATCCACATGCGCCTGCAATCCTGGCAATGCTGCACCGTCGGTTCAAGGGATTCAGATTGTACAGTTTGGCGGGAATTCCGTACACCACATACCTGGAGGCCATCAGCCGCAGCAAGTATGTAATTTCTTTCGGCGAAGGCTGGGACGGCTATTTTTGGGAACCTTTTTTTTGTGGAACTGTCACTTGTTGCGTCAGGAGTCCACAGTTTTTTCCCGAAGAATATAATAACTTTTCAGAGAGGATATATACATCTTATGACTCTATGTTAAATAATTTAGCATCGTTGATAGAAAAATTTGAGAGCAACCCATTTGAATATGATGCACATGCTCTTGAATGCTACAATATCCTTTATGAAAGGATAGAATCCATTAAATCTCATTTTCATAATAGCGCATATCGACTTTATCGCAATGAATTTGATTTTTATCCTGTAGTCAATAAAAATACAAATCAACAGTAATGAATGTCGTATATACATATCAATTTCGTTGTAATGCTACTAATAGCGTATGCTGTGGGCTACGAGGAGACAGACCATGATGGTTGTTTCCCATTTTTTTGCCGTCTCCGGCCTTCGCCGCATCCTGCGGCTGTTGGATCGCCGCCTGCGGCTGCGGTCCGCACTGATTTTTGGCTTGATGACCGTTCAAAGTCTTCTGGAGCTGGGCTTCATCCTCACGCTCACCGGCATGGGGCTGGCTGTGGGCGATCCGGACGTCCTGCGCGAAAACATCTTTTACCGCACGCTGTTCTTTCTGCTGCCGGGACTCGGCGCATGGGCGGCGCATCCCCATAATCTGCTGCTGCTCTCGGGAATCGTGGTGGTCGCGGTCAGCGCAACCAAAAACTATATGAGCTATATCTGCGCCCGCTCCATCGCCTTGCTGGGGCAGGACATCTCCCTGGCCGTCGGCGAAGAGATCATGCGGCGCTATCTGCATATGGACTATGCCTGGCATCTTTCTCCCGCAGGGGGCAACACCTTCCAGATCATGTCATGGCGCGGCGTACTGGGCGCCATGCTGACGCATCTGCTTTCCATCTACTCGTACGCATTGACCATTCTCGTGCTGTTTCTCAGCCTTGTCGGTCACGACCCTGTGCTGACATGCCTGGTCCTCGGCATCACGGGAACCATCGGGGGCATCCTGTATGCGGTGTTGCGTAAAAATGTCGATGCAAACGCCATCGCCATTGCCGACAGCGACAGGGAAGAAAATCGCGCCCTCATGCAGGCTACCGGCGGCATCCGCGAGGTGCTCATCCATCACCAGCAGGACTACTTTCTCGAACGGATCAGAATAGGCGCATCGGCAGGGCGCCGACCCCGTTCCTTCATCAGCATTGCCGTCACGTTGCCTTCCTGGATCTTGGAGGTCACAGGCTTTGTCGTAGTCGTTCTGTCCGTTCTGTTCATGGTGCATGTGCAGCATGCGGCCCCGGCCCGTATCGCTGAGGCCCTGGCAATGCTGATCCTCACGGCCTGGCGTGTTCTGCCCTTTTTCAACCGCATTGTCAGCCTGCATATTGAGGTCCGCGCACTGTTGCCCCAGGCCAGTGCAGTACTCGAGTTGCTGGAACAACTGCGGGACACGCAATCCCGCACACCGCCGGAGCCGGACGCGGAGTTTCGTTTCCCGCAAACCATCATGCTCGAGGACATTTGCTTCCGCTACCCTGGGGCGGAAAGTAATGCCGTGGACCATATCTGCCTGACATTGCACTGCGGACAAAAAATCGGTCTCATCGGCTCCTCGGGCGGAGGCAAAAGTACCCTTGCGGGGATACTGAGCGGGCTGCTGCCACCGCAGGAAGGACGCATCCTGCTGGACGGCCGCCCCATGACGCCGTCCCAGGGGGCGGCACTTTCCCTGCACACCGGCTTTGTGCCACAAAATCCCTTTCTCTTCGCCGGAACGCTGGCCGAAAACATTGCCTTCGCCGCGGGAGGACACACTGCGGATACAGGGCGTTTGCACACGGCATGCCGTTTGGCAGCGCTTGATTTTGCAGACGCACATCCTCTGGGACTGGAACGCCCCATCGGCGCAAACGGGGAAGGTCTCTCCGGCGGACAGGCGCAACGTGTTTCCATCGCTCGTGCCTTGTACACGGAACCAAAACTGCTCATCTTTGACGAAGCCACCAGTGCCCTGGATCAGGCCAACGAAAATCTTATCCAGCAGACGCTGGATTCGTTGCCCGGGCATGTGACCTGCCTCCTTATCGCGCACAGGCTCACGACTGTCGAAAAGTGCGACAAGATCATCTGGCTTGAGCATGGCCGGATCATCATGGACGGAACGCCGGACGAGGTACTTCCCCAATATAGGGAGCGTTGCTCCTTGCCCCGTTCATGATACCTGCGTTTGACCTTGCTCACCAGATTGCGGCCATGATTGGAGATATTTATGCTTGTCATCAGCTCTCAAACTTTTGCGAATTTTCCGCGGTGGAATGCCTGGCTGAATGCCGTCTTTCTTGAGTGATACAATCAGGGCATCACTATCATATTCCCTGTCATCAAGAAAATACCCAGCAGTCATTCCTGCAACAAGTCTGCAAGCTTGCTGGCAATCCGCAACGGTATTCCGCCCCTGAAAAATCGTGCTACTCGTGTCACGTCCATTTCCGTGAAACATTTCTCCGGCAGGCGGAAGGCTCCGGCATGGACAGCGGGCCGCTTAGTGGGTATCTGTGAGGTGTGAGGCGGATATGAAAAAAGCCATCTTGAAACTCACAGCGGACACCATGCAAAAACTTGCGATTGTCGGTATCGCCCTGGGTGTCTTTCAGGAAAAAACGGACGGCATTTGGCTGGCAGGAGCTTTCCTGCTTGGCAGTTATATCCTGACAGCATGGGAGGCCAAACAATGAGCGCGTGGACGGCTTTTGCCCTTGTCGGAGTCCTGGTTTTTTGCGTAGGCGTCTGGGCCAAGTTCTTTCTCAAGTCCTGATGCCGTACTTTCCCAACGCAACCAATGGCCGCTCTCTCCGGGCGGCCTTTCTTTTGCCCTCGCGCGTGCGTACTGTTCCCCCACAATTTGCCCCGAAAATGCCCTTCAGAGCCACGAAAATAAAAAAGTCGGAATGCGCCCGGCAAGGTGAAATATGCCCGGCAGGAAGGAAATCCTGTCCCCTCCTGCCGGGGGGCTTCTCATGCTCAAAAGAACATATTGGGGTCAGTGCCCACAGTCTCAATACCCTGCGCGTTGCCTCCGGCCAGCTCCTCCGCCGCTTTCCGCGCGATTCCGCGGCAAGCTGGAGCGCGGCGGTGAACCATTCCCCGGCCGTGGGGATTTCTTCCCGCAGCGGCGGCGTCAGCGCGGCCCGGTGCATCTCGCCAAGGTCTTTGAATCCCACGGCGGGGCTGCACACGGCAGGAGGAAAGGCCCGGCTCCACCTCTGCCATGCGGCATGCCCGGCATCGTCATTGCCCGGTTCCGCGCCTCTTTTAATCCCACGGCAGGATAGACGCCGAGGGAAAGACGTTTTCCTTGCCCCCGAAACGATACTTGATACGCCACCACTTGCCCCCGCTGGGGGCAACTTCAACGTACAGACCTTCACCAGCCGCCAGCTTGTAGCGTTTTTCCCTGGGCTTGGCCGCGCGGATGGCGGTATCCGTCAATTTGAAGGGCATGGGGGCAACTCCGGCAGGGGGCAACTGTCAGCGCTTGACTTGCCCCCATTGTTGCCCCCTTTTCTCGCGGCTATCAACGGACTTTAGCGAACACAGACGAACGCTAAAAACAGAGAAAGCCCGCTTGACTCAAGGCTTTGCGGGCTTTCTCGAATGTGCGTGAAATCTTTGTTGGTGCCGAGGGCGGGACTCGAACCCGCACAGCAATTGCCACTACCCCCTCAAGATAGCGTGTCTACCAGTTCCACCACCTCGGCGTGAGGAAGATACTTAGCTTTCTTTACCAAACTTGGCAAGCATTTTTTGCGCCTTCAGCAAACTTCCCGGGCTTGCGTTGATGCAGGATTTGCGGGTATCACAGTCAGGCGGCGATTTTCCGCGCGGGAGCCGACAACGGAAATGGATGAACAAGTACACCTTTTCTTGCGGGAAACCGGACCAGTGCTCTGTCTGGACATCGGCAGCGGCACCCAAAAGGCCCTGCTGGCGCGTCCGGGACAGGAATGCGGCAACTGGCCCCGATGGATCCTGCCCTCACCGGCCCGGCTCGTGGGGCAGCGCATCCGCGAGCTGACGCTGCTCAAGAACGGCCTCTGGCTCTACGGCGGCATCATGGGCAACGGCTTTCTGGACGCGTTGCGCGGACATATTGCCGCCGGCCTGACAGCCACCGCCACTGAAGCCGCCGCCCGCGCCATTGGTGGGGTGGAGACCGTGCGCGCTCTTGGCGTCACCATCACGGAGAGCTGCCCGGCGACCTGTGTGCCCGTTCATCTGGAAGATTTCTCGCCCGGATTCTGGGACAGCCTGTTCCGGCTTTCCGCCCTGCCCCAGCCCCACATGATCCTGGCCGCCGCGCAGGATACCGGCGCGCACGCCGGGGACGAACGTCAAGAGCGCATGAAAGGCTGGGATGCCCTGCTCGCCGCGGATCCCGACCCCAGCCGCTGGATCTACCCGCAGGCTCCCGGGTCCATGGACCGTCTGCGGGCGCTCCAGTCGAAAACCGGCGGCCCCGTGGCGGACACCGCCACCTGCGCCATCCTTGGGGCGCTCTGTGACGCTGACGTGGTGGAACGCAGCTTTCGCGAAGGCATCACCATCATCAACGCGGGCAACGAGCACACCCTGGCGGCGCTGGTGTACCGGGGGCGTGTCTGCGGCCTGTATGAGCACCATACCGACCGGCGCGAGTTGCCGCTTCTGCTGGAGGACTTGCGGCAGTTGCGTCTGCGCTGGCTCCCCGCCGAGGATGTCCATGCCAGCGGCGGCCACGGGACGGCATTCGGCGAACATTGCGAGGCGGCAGGCAGCTTTGCGCCCACCTATCTGCTCGGGCCTCGCCGAAACCTTCTGTCAGGCCATGGCCGCAACATCGCACCGTACGGTGACATGCCACATGCGGGCTGTTTCGGCATCCTCCACGGCTGGGCGCAGGCGCGCCCCCACTCCTGACGTGGCGTGCCGCCACTTCTTCTCTTCTATACCAAGGATGACTGATGGACGTTTTTGATCCTGCCGAACTCTGGAGCCGTGACCACATCGCCGACACGCAGCTGACGCGCCTGAAGGGAACTGTCGCCCAGGCGCGGCGCTGCGCCTTTTACCGCCAACGGCTGGATGAAGCGGGCATTGACGCGGACGCGATCCGGAGCCTTGACGACCTTGCGCGCATCCCCTTCACCACCAAGGACGATCTGCGCTCCCAGTATCCCACGGGGCTTTTGTGCGTGCCCCAGGGCGAGATCGTTCGCATGCACTGTTCCAGCGGCACCACCGGTTCGCCAGTGGCAATCTGCCATACGCAGAACGACATCAATTCCTGGTCGGATCTCATGGCCCGCTGCATGTACATGGTTGGCGTGCGCCGCGACGATGTCTTTCAGAACATGTCGGGCTACGGCCTGTTCACGGGAGGACTGGGCATCCATTTCGGCGCGGAGCGGCTCGGCTGCATGACCATTCCCGCGGGCGCGGGCAATTCGCGGCGCCAGATCAAGCTCGCCAGGGATTTCCGCACCACGGTGGCGCACATCCTGCCTTCCTACGCGCTCATTCTCGGCGAGCATTTGCGTACCATGGGCGAGGACCCGCGCGACTTTCCCCTGCGTATCGCCCTGGTGGGCGCCGAGCCATATACGGAAGAATTCCGCCGCCGTATCGAGGAACTCTTCGCCATGAAGGCCTACAACTCCTACGGCCTTTCCGAAATGAACGGTCCCGGCGTGGGCTTTGAATGCCTGGCGCAGGACGGCCTCCACATCTGGGAGGACGCCTACATCCCCGAAATCGTGGACCCGGCCACAGGCGCCCCCATGCCTGAGGGCGAAGTGGGCGAACTCGTCATGACGAGCCTCTGCCGCCAGGGCATGCCCATCCTGCGCTACCGCACGCGCGATCTCACCCGCTTCCTCCCCGGCACCTGTTCCTGCGGGCGACAGCACCGACGCATGGACCGCATCCTCGGCCGCGCGGACGACATGTTCATCGTCAAGGGCGTCAATATCTACCCCATGCAGATTGAGGAAGTGATCATGACCTTTCCCGAAGTGGGGCAAAGCTACCTCATCCTGCTGGAGAACGACGGCTTTGGCGACGTCATGCGCGTCCAGGTGGAGATCCGCGACGAGTATTTCGTGGAAGACATGCGCGTCCTCCACAATCTGCAAAAGGTCATCGCCCAGCGCCTGCGCGACGAGATCCTCGTCACGCCGAGCGTCGAGCTGGTGGAAAGCAACAGCCTGCCCCGTACGGAGGGCAAGGCCGTACGCGTGCGCGACCTGCGCGTGAAGAAGTAGAAGAAACACGGCATGGATCTCTTTCCTCTTGCGTCTCTTCTGGCGGGAGCCTTCATCACGCTCCTCTGTTTTGTGCTGTTCCTCAATATCTTCGGGCTGCCCGCCAACTGGATCATCCTTGGCCTTGTGGCCCTCTGGAAGCTGGCGGCTCCGGCGTCCGGTTCCCTTGACGTCTGGTTCTGGGTGGTCATGGTGGGCTTCGGCCTGCTTGGCGAGGCGCTGGAACTGGGTGTCCAGGTGGTCAAGGCGCGCCATTACGGCTCCAGCTCTTCGGGAACCTTCGCCGGCATGGTGGGCGCCTTTGTGGGCGCCATCCTGCTGGCGCCGCTCTTCTGGGGCCTCGGCGCCCTGCTGGGCGCCCTCGTTGGCGCGTGGCTCGGCTGCTACGCCATGGAGCTGTATAAGGGGCGCCCCGCCAGTGAAGCCATGAATGCGGCCATGGGCGCCATGATGGGGCGCTTCCTCGGCACTGTCTGCAAATGCGGCACAGGGGCCGCCATGATCGCCCTCACCGCCCACCGCATCTGGCCTGAAGCGCCCGCGGCCGTGCCCGCCACTATGCCCGAGGCCCCGGCGGAAGTCGTCCGCCTGTTCCTGCAGGGCGCGCAGCTGTGCTGCTGAGGTGTTCCGTGCCGCTGCATGCCGTTGAAGTGGTGCTCGTCAGGACGCGCTTTCCCGAAAATATCGGCATGGCCGCCCGCGCCTGCGCCAATATGGGCTGTTCCCGCCTCTGTCTTGTGGCGCCCGAGCGCTGGGAGATCGAAAAGGCGCGTCCCCTGGCGACCCCCAAGGGCCTGCCCGTGCTCGAAGCCACGCGCGTGGTCCCCACGCTGGCGGAGGCAGTGGCAGGCAGCAGCCTTGTCATGGGCACGACCGCGCGCCTCGGCGGCTGGCGCCAAAGCGTGCTCACGGCCGACCAGGCCGGAAGCGTGGCGGCACAGGCCGTGCGCGCGGGCGATGGCATTTCGCTCGTGTTCGGTTCAGAAGACCGGGGCCTGAGCAATGAAGAGCTGCTTCTGTGCCACCGCCTCGTCACCATTCCCACAGCGGGAGAGGCAAGTTCGCTCAACCTGGCCCAGGCGGTCCTTCTCCTGCTGTACGAGTGTTCCCGCGCGCAGCGGGGCGGCACCACGGGTCCGGAAACGCCCGCGCCCGGACCCGACGGCGGGGCGCCGACCGGCGCGCGCGGCATCACCGCGGCGGAGCAGGAGCGCCTCATGGAGAATTTCAAGGCCATGCTCCTGACGCTGGACGTCCTGCACGGCGACAATCCCGAGTATTTTCTCCTGCCCTGGCGCCGGCTTTTCGGCCGCGCGCATCTGCGGCGGCACGAATACGACGCGCTCATGGGCCTGTGCCGTCAGGTACGCAACAAGCTCGGAAATGACTGCTGACGGAGCGCGCTCCGGGAGTTCCGGGAGCCGCTCCCCTCACACATTGAAGAGAAAGTGCATGACGTCCCCGTCCTGCACCACATAGTCCTTGCCCTCCACGCGCAGGACACCGTCGGCCCGGCAGGCCGCCTCGCTGGCGTGGCTCATGTAGTCGGCATACGAAATGACCTCGGCGCGGATAAAGCCGCGCTCAAAATCCGTGTGAATGACGCCCGCGGCCTGCGGCGCCTTCCAGCCCGTGCGGATGGTCCAGGCGCGCACTTCGTCCGGCCCGGCGGTGAAATAGCTGCACAGGCCCAGGGTGGCATAGCCGGTACGGATGATGCGGCCAAGACCGTTTTCCTCCACACCGTAGGAAGCCAGCAATTCCGCCTGCTCCTCGTCGGGCAGGCCCTGCAGCTCCTCTTCGAGGCGCGCGCAGATGCGGGCAAAGCCCGCGCCGCGCTCTTCCGCCAGGGCGCGGAGCCTTTCGGAGTGGGCATTGCCTTCGGCCATGGCGTCCTCATCCACATTGGCGCAATAGATGACGGGCTTGGCCGTGAGCAGGCCAAGCTCCCGCCAGGAGGTGAGAAAGGCGTCGTTGGATTCCGGCAGGGAAAAGGCAGAGGCGGGTTTGCCGGCATCGAGATGCGCGAGCAGTTCCTCCATGACCTCAGCCGCCGCTTTGGCCTCCTTGCTGCCCTTGGCGGCCTTGCGCAGACGCTCCAGACGCTTCTCCACGCTTTCCATGTCCGCCAGGAGCAGCTCCGTCTCAATGGTCTCCACATCACGGAGCGGGTCCACGCTGCCGTCCACATGGACGATATTTTCGTCCTCAAAGCAGCGCGCCACCTGCACGATGGCCGCGCATTCGCGGATATTGCCAAGGAACTGGTTGCCCAGGCCCTCTCCCTTGCTGGCGCCGCGCACCAGGCCCGCAATGTCGATGAAGTCCACCTGGGCATGGATGGTGCGCTGCGGCGTGACCTTGCGCGAGAGAGCGTCCACGCGGGCATCCGGAACGGCCACCGTGGCCTTGTTAGGCTCGATGGTGCAGAAGGGATAGTTGGCCGCCTGTGCATTCTGCGCCCGGGTCAGAGCGTTGAAAAGCGTGGATTTGCCCACATTGGGCAGCCCGACGATGCCGATGCTCAGTGCCATGACAACTCCTCTGGTTCCGGGACGATAAGGCCGCAGCAAGGCGCGTCCGCGCGCCGCCCGCAACTTCCCAGCATAGACAGGATGCCGCAAAGAGGCAAGAGAGCGTGCCCGGCCTTGCAATCGGCGCGCCCTTCTGTATGCTTGGGCGCGGCCGCGGGATGCGGCTCCGTCATAGTCATCGAGGATGAGACGCCATGCCCTTTGCCTATCCGCTCTTTCTTTCTCTCGAGGGCGAGCACTGCCTTGTGGTCGGTCTGGGTGAAGTCGGCAGGCGCAAGCTCGCCGGGTTGCTGGCCTGCGGGGTCGGTTCCGTGCTGGCGCTGGATACCTGCCAGCCGCGGACAGCGCCGGAGTCCGCTTCCGGAGCTGACGACGCGCGCCTCATCATGGCGGACGCCCGCGTGCGTCTGGAGCGCCGCGCCTGCACTCCTGATGACGTACGTGCAAGCCGCCTGGTTTTTGCCGCCACTGGCGATCCGCGCGAAAATGCGCGCATTGCCGGACTGTGCCGCGAGGCGCGGGTGCTCTGCAATTGCGCGAGCGCCCCGGAACTCGGCGACTTCGCCGTGCCCGCCGTCGCGCGCAACGGGGACCTGTGCGCCGCGCTTTCCACCGGAGGAGCAAGCCCGGCCCTGGCGCGGCAGATGCGTCACGAGCTGGAAGACTGGCTGGCTCCGCATGCGGCCCTGGCGTGGTTTCTCGGGCGGCTCAGGCCTCTGGTCCTTGCCATGGGGAACGATACGCGGCACAATAGGCAGCTGTTCCG
Source organism: uncultured Desulfovibrio sp. (assembly GCF_910584445.1). Classification (GTDB taxonomy): domain Bacteria; phylum Desulfobacterota; class Desulfovibrionia; order Desulfovibrionales; family Desulfovibrionaceae; genus Desulfovibrio. The sequence continues at coordinate 14,997 of NZ_CAJUBO010000002.1, read as the reverse complement.
CAAAGTGGCGGCCTCGCCGCTGGGTTCATGGCTGGCCGCGGGCGAATACGCCCGGTGCCGCGACTGGCTTGCGGCGGAGCTGCCGCCCCCCCTGGCCGCGCATGCCGCCCCGCTTGCGGAGGCGTGCGCCGAAGCGTTCCTGACGCAGGAAACTGCCCCCCGCACCGTCATTGACGGAGAATCACATGAGTTTCGCTGACCTTCTCGCGCCTGATGCCTCCACGGCCATTGCCCTGACGGTCTATGCGCTCGCGGGTGCCATCGGTCTCATGGGCATGCTGGCCCGCCGTGTCGCCTGGCGCCGGGCCGCGTGCGCGCTCGCGGGCGTGGCCTTTGTCTGCCAGACGCTCATCCTCGCGCTCGGCGCGCATGCCGCGCATCCCGGCGGCCTGACGCTCGGCGCCTATCTCCAGATGCTCGCCTGGTTCATCCTCCTGTGCGGGCTGGTGCTGTGGCTCCGCTTCCGGCAGGAGGCGCCGCTCATTTTCGCGGCGCTGCTCGGCCTTATCCTCTTTCTCATGTCCACCCCCTGGCTGGAACTGGCCGTGCCCCTGCCCGCGTCGCTCCGGGCGTCCTTTTTCGCCCTGCATATCGGCGCCCTTTTTCTCAGCCTTGGCCTGCTGACGCTGGCCTTTGCCGCCGGAGCGCTCTTCCTGTTTCTGGAACGACGCATCAAGAGCAAGCAACGCATGCGCGGCATCTGGCAGGACATGCCGGCCCTCGCCATCCTCGACAGGATCAATGCCTTCTGCGCCCTGACGGCCTTTCCCCTCTATACCGCGGGCATCGTGACGGGCCTTTTCTGGGCGCGGCCTGTCTTCGGAAGCGCCTTCACCGGCGACCCCAAGGAAGTGGTGAGCCTCCTCGTCTGGCTTCTGCTTGCCGTCCTCTTCCACAACCGGCTCGCCAATGGCTGGAAGGGCCGCAAACCGGCGCGGCTTGCCGTTTTCATCTTTCTGCTCTCGCTGTTTTCTCTCGTTGTGGTCAATGCCTTTATGGAAACGCATCACGCCTTTGTGCGCGGGTAGGCGGGGCGTATGCGGCACGACATCGTTCTTGTGGGGCTGAACCATCGCACGGCGGGCGTGGATGTGCGCGAGCGCTTCGCGCTGGCCGAGCATTGCGCCCCTGAGACCTGGGCCATTCCCTGTGGCGGCCCGGTGGCCGAGGCGCTCATCCTGTCCACCTGCAACCGCGTGGAACTGGTGGGCGTGGGCGCGGGAGGCGGAGAGATCCGCGAATGCCTGTTGCGGTCCTGGGCCAGGGCGCGGCATGCCGACCCGGAGGAACTCACGCCCTATCTGTACGAACACAGGGATATCAAGGCCGTGCGCCATCTCTTCGCCGTGGCCTCCAGCCTGGATTCCATGGTGCTGGGCGAACCGCAGATCCTGGGCCAGCTCAAGCAGGCCTACAGAAAGTCGGTGGAGAGCCATTCCACGGGCGTCATCCTCAATCGCCTCCTGCACAAGGCCTTTTCCGTGGCGAAACGCGTCCGCACGGAAACCGCCGTGGCCGCCAACGCGGTCTCCATCAGTTATGCCGCCGTGGAACTGGCCCGACGCATTTTCGGCGACATGCCCACCCACCGGGCGCTTCTGGTGGGCGCCGGCGAAATGGCGGAACTGGCGGCCATGCATCTGCTTCAGGCGGGCATCGACGAGATCGTCGTCGTCAACCGCACCCGCGAACGCGCCGTGGAGCTGGCAAAACGCTTCCATGGCCGGGCAGCCGGTTTTGACGAACTGGGCGCCCGCATCGCCGAAGCCGATATCGTCATCACATCCACCGGCTCGCCGGAACCCGTCATCCGCGCCCGCGACCTCCGTGCCGTGCTCAGGACGCGCAAGAACCGGCCCATGTTCTTCATCGACATCGCCGTTCCGCGTGACATCGACCCGGACGTCAACGGGCTGGACAACGTCTATCTGTACGACATCGACGACCTGCGCGAGGTGGTGGAAGAGAACCTCGCCGGGCGCCGTGAGGAAGCCGCCAAGGCCGAGGCCATTCTGGACGAGGAGGTGGCGCAGTTTTCCCGCTGGCTGCAAAGCCTTGAAAGCCAGCCCACCATCGTTGACCTTGTCCACAGGGGCGAACGCGCCGCCGATGAGGAACTGGCGCGGACCCTCAAACGCCTCGGTCCGCTGAACGACACGCAGCGCGCGGCCATCACGGCCATGGCCCACGCCATCGCGCACAAGCTCAATCACGCTCCCATCATGTTTCTCAAGGAAGACGGCATGGCGCGCGAGGGCGCGCCCGCCCGCGTCAGCCTGGTGCGCCGCATCTTTGCCCTCGACGCGCCGCACGGACGGCGCGGCCACGGGGAATGAGGCGTGCCCGCAGCACCCGGCCCGGCACAGCCCCGCCCTTTTCCGCCGCCCGCGCTCCAGGACCTGCCGCCGGGGGACGCCCGCCTCTGCCTCCATATCGAACGCTTCTGCCGGCGGGAGCTTGGCCTTGCTCCCGGCTCGCATCTGCTGCTCGCCCTTTCCGGCGGGGCGGATTCCACCGCGCTTGCGGTCCTGCTGCGCCTGCTTGCCCCGCGCATGGACCTGCGCCTGTCCGCCCTGAGCGTGGATCACGGCCTGCGGCCGGAAAGCCGCGGGGAGACGCGCCGGATATGCGCGCTGTGCCGGGATCTGGGCATCCCCTGCGCGATGCGCCGCGCCGATGTGGCGGCCGCGGCCACGGCATGGGGCTGCGGCCTGGAAGAGGCGGGACGCAGGGTGCGTTACGCCCTGCTGGAAGAGGAACGCGCGGCCCTGGGCGCCGACTGGATACTTCTGGGGCATCATGCGGGCGACCTGAGCGAGGATGTGCTCCTCCGGCTCACGCGGGGCGCGGGCTGGCCGGGCCTCGCGGGCATGGCGCCCCGCGATGACGCGCGCCACCTGCTCCGTCCCCTGCTCTTTACCGCCCCCGCAGCCCTGCGCGCCTTGCTGCGGCATCTCGGCATCCGCTGGAGCGAGGATGCGAGCAATGCGTCCCTCGACTATCGCCGCAACCGCCTGCGTCATGAAGTCCTGCCGCTGCTGCGGCGGGAAAATCCCGCGCTGGACAGGGGCCTTGCCACCCTGCACCGGCTGGGGAGCCTGGACGGGAACTTCTGGGAGGAAACGCTGGACCGCGCGCTGACCGCGCACCCCTGGCAGAAAGGGATGGAAAACGGCGCGCCGGCGATCACCCTGCCGCGCGCTCTGCTGGCCGCGCTCCATCCGGCGGCGCGGCTGCGCCTCTATGTCCGGGCCTGCCGCGCGCTCGGGGAGGAAAGCAGGAGGAGCGAAGGAGACAGTCACGGCCAGCCCAGGGCCGCCACCCTGTTGGCGCTGGACGCTGCCCTGCGGGAAGGACGCGGCAATACGCACTTTCAGCTTCCCGGAGCTGTGGAAGCCCTGGTGCGCGGCGGCTGCGTCCGCTTTAGGGTCTGGACCTATTAATTTTGTGACTGATGGCTTGGGATGTGGCAGCTTGTGCAATGCCACAATCATCCGTCAAAAACAGCCTTTTTTGCGCTGGCCTGACGCGTTGCGGACGATGCCCGTACCTCGCTTCGCTCGAACGGGCACGGCGCTTCGCGCCGCCTTCGGTCGCGTCACTGGACGATTTTTGTCGGTCATGTACGTGAGTACACTCCCTCCAAAAATCGTCCACTTCCTTGCCAGCGCAAAAAAAATCTTATTTTTTCGGATCCTTGCGGCGACAGCCCCCGCCCTTCGCTCCGCTTCGGGCGGCCAACGGAAAAACCTCTTTTCCTCGCTGAAAAAACCATAACGGAGTTTGAAAATATCTGCAAAACAGATATCTTTATCAGATTTCTCTGCCGTCATTTCGGCGAAAAAGCGTTGCTTTCCGCCGTATTCCGGCGCGGGCGCCAGAGCGGTTTGGATACTTTCCTTACCAAACCGCTCTAAGGCGGTTCAGCCCTCGCGGAGCAAGGCCAGCGCCGCTTCCGTCACCCCGCGCACATCCAGTCCCTGAAGGCTGCGCAACTCGGCCTGGGAGCCGTGTTCCACAAAAACATCCCCAAGGCCGAGGCGGCGGATGCGCTGCCCGCGCAACAGACCGGCATCGCTCAGATACTCAAGAACGGCTGAGGAAAAACCGCCGGCAAGCGTTCCTTCCTCCACAAAAAGCAGGCGGTCGAAACGGCGCGCCAGATCGGCAAGCTGGGCTTCGGGCAACGGCTTGAGCCAGACGGGGTCAAAAACCAGCGGGGCGCCGCCCAGCCCGGACTCGATGCGGCTCGCGGCCTTCAAGGCCGTATGCGCGCAGGGTCCCACCGCGATGATGGCAAGGCCGCTCCCCTCGCGCAGCACTTCACCGCGTCCCTCGGGGAGCGCGCGCGGCGCGCCCGTGCGCTCCACGCCCACCCCCGCGCCACGCGGATAGCGCACGCCGCAGGGACCATCCAGTTCCAGCGCGGTCTTCAGGCAATGACGGAGCATGTCCTCATTGCGCGGGGCCAGCAGGCGCATGTTCGGGACATGCCGCAGATAGGCGATGTCAAAGGCGCCGTGATGGGTGGACCCGTCCGCCCCCACCAGCCCGGCCCGGTCGATGCAGAAGGTCACGGGCAGGTTCTGCAGGCAGACGTCATGCACCACCTGGTCATAGCCGCGCTGGAGGAAGGTGGAATAGATCGCCAGCACCGGCCTGAAGCCCTGACTGGCAAGCCCCGCGGCAAAGGTCACGGCATGCTGCTCGCAGATGCCGGTATCCACAAAACGTTCCGGAAACCGGGCGCGGAATTTGTCCGTTCCCGTACCTTCGGGCATGGCCGCCGTGATGGCGATGATGCGCCTGTCCTTTTCCGCCAGTTGCACCAGTGTTTCGCCAAAAACGCTGGTAAAGCCGGGTGGCGGCGTCTGGCCCGCCGGGGCGACGGGTTCGCCCGTTTCGGGGTTGAACAGCCCCACGCCGTGAAATCTCGTGGGATCGTTTTCGGCCGGGGCGTAGCCCTTGCCCTTGCGCGTGCGGACATGCAGCAGGACAGGGCCATCCTCCACGGCTGCCGCCATTTGCAGATGACGCCGCAGGGCGGCGATGTCGTGCCCGTCCACCGGGCCGATATAGGTAAAGCGCAGCGCCTCGAAGAGCATGCCGGGCGTGAAGAAGGACTTGAAACTCCATTCGCCGCGCATGGCATAGAGCGCGAGTTTCTGGCCGATGCGCGGAATGCTCCTGAGAAAGCGCAGCACCTCGCGCCGCGTCTGCCGCACCCAGCGCCGGGAAAGGGTGCGGCTCAGGAACAGCGAAAGCGCGCCCACATTGGGCGAAATGGACATCTCGTTGTCATTGAGCACCACGATGAGCCTGCGGCCCATATGCCCCGCGAGATTGAGTCCCTCAAAGGCCTCTCCGCCTGTGAGCGATCCGTCGCCGATAACGGCGATGACATGGTGCCTGAGTCCGGCAAGGTCCCTTGCCTCGGCCATGCCCAGGGCGGCGGAGATGGATGTGGAGGAATGCCCCACCCCGAAATGGTCATAGGGGCTTTCCGCCCGGCGCGGAAAGCCGGAAAGGCCGCCAAAACGCCGCAGGCCGGAAAATTCCGCGGCCCGGCCCGTGAGCAGTTTGTGGGCATAGGCCTGATGCCCCACATCCCAGATGAGCTTGTCCCGATTCAGGTCAAATTCCGCCAGCAGGGCAAGGGTCAGTTCCACAACGCCCAGCGAGGGGGCAAGATGACCGCCGTTGGCGGCCACCGTGGTGATGATCCGTTCACGCACCTCAGCGGCAAGCCGGGCAAGTTCCGCGTCAGGCAGACCGAGCAGCTGCGCGGGATCGGTGATGTCCGCAAGACGGACGCTCCCCCGGGGAGCGCTCGCCGCCATGTCAGCAGGCCCGGCTCACGGTATAGTCCGCCAGGGCGCGCAAAAACGCCGCTTCCGGACCCGCAAGGTCCGCAAGCGCGGAGCTGGCGCGGGCGGCCTGCGCCTGGGCGAGTTCCCGGCTGGCAGCAAGGCCCACCATGGAAGGATAGGTGTTCTTGCCCTGGGCGGCGTCGCTGCCGGCGGGCTTGCCGAGAACGGCCGTATCCGCCGTGACGTCCAGAATGTCATCCGCAATCTGGAAGGCCATGCCGAGCGCCGAGCCGTACTCGCCGATGGCGTCCACCACGGCGCCGTCCGCCCCGGCAAGGAGCGCCCCGCACACGCAGGAGGCGCGGAGCAGCGCCCCGGTCTTCATGGCGTGCATGGTCTGAAGCTCCCCAAGGCTCACGGAGGGACGGCCGGTATGGATCATGTCCCATTCCTGGCCGCCGACCATGCCCGAGGAACCCGCCGCGCCCGCCAGTTCCGCAATGGCGGCGAGCAGCTCCCGGGCGGAGATGCGCGCCCGGCACATGCAGGCAAAGGCATCGGTCAGGAGTCCATCCCCGGCGAGGATGGCCGTTGCCTCGTCAAAGGCCTTGTGGTTCGACGGTTTGCCCCGGCGCAGATCGTCATCATCCATGGCGGGCAGGTCGTCATGGATGAGCGAATAGGTATGGATCATCTCAATGGCGCCGGCAAAGGGCATCACCTGTTCTTCCTCAAGCCCGCAGAGCGACGCGCAGGTGAGGCAGAGCACGGGCCGGAGCCGCTTGCCGCCCGCCTGGAGGCTGTAGAGCATGGACTCGCGGAGCCTGGGCGGCATCTCGCGGCCGTCCAGGCAGGTGGCGAGCCAGCGTTCCACGGCGGCGGCGCGCCGCGTGAGCAGTTCCTTCATGGCCGCCGGTTCCATGATTTCCGGCATGCGCGTCGCGCGTTCGGTTTCCCTGGGGGCATTCATGCGTCTTCCTCCCCGGCGTGCGTCCCGCTTCCGGCGCACGGCCTGTCCGTGAAGGGCACAGCTTCGCCCTCCTGCCAGACGGAGATCTCGTGCCGCGCCTTTTCAAGCTGTTCACGACAGAAGCGCGCGCAGGCCGCGCCTTCCTTGTACAGGGCTATTCCCTTGTCCAGGGGCTGCTGACCGTCCTCAAGCGCGGTGACGATCTCCTGAAGGCGCGCCATGGCGTCCTCGAACCGGGCGGGTTTTCTGGTCTTCATTCGTTCACGCCTCCTCGCGGCTCCTCGCGCGCAACAGGGGCAAGCAGCGGCTGCGGGTCCACGGATTCCCCCTGCACCATGAGTCCGAGATGCAGATGCGGGCCGGTAACGCGCCCGGTAGCCCCCACAAGGCCCACCACCTGACCGCGTCGCACCCGTTCCCCCGGCGTGACCAGAGGTTTGGACATGTGCAGATAGGAGCTGAACACGCCGTCCCCGTGATTGATATAGACCGCATTGCCGGAAAAATACAGGTCGTCCACCAGGGCCACCACGCCGTCGGCGCAGGCGCGGATGGGCGTGCCCTGCGCGCCGCGCAGATCAAGCCCCCGGTGCATGCCGCGCGGCTGGCCGTTAAAAACGCGCTTCATGCCGAACAGGCTGGAAACCGTCCCCGGCACCGGGCGTTCCAGCGGCAGGCTCCAGAGGCGTTCCGGCAGATGCCCCGCCAGCGCGGCGCGGACCTTCTCGCGGTCACGCCTGATGCGCGCGGCCTCTTCCGGCGGCGGAGCGACATACTTTCTGTCAACGGTGAGCCGTTGCACCGGGCGCTTGCGATCATGCAGGCGGACGGGCCGCGTGGCTTCCGGCGCGGAACAGCCCGTGCCGATGCAGGCCCCCAGGGTCAGACGGTCGGCCTTTTCCTCCAGCGGCGCCGGCAAGAGGATCTCCGCGCGCCAGACCGGCGCGCCCCCCGAGGCGTCGGGCACCTCCCGCGCGGCCACCGCATGGCGCCTGCCGCGCCAGAAAAAGTTCACCTGTTCCGCGGGCTGCGCCAACGACAGCCCGGCCACGAACGCATCGCCGCGCGCCACGCTCTCCGGCGCGGCAAGATGCGCGCGCCCGGGGGCGCACAGGACAGGCGCGCTCCATGCCAGGACGGCGGCCACCACGACCACGCCCCAGAGGGGCAGCGCCCGCTGCGGGAACGACCGTTTCCTCACTGTGCTCATTCGCGATTTCCTCTTCCGGCGCGAGATGCCCGCGCCGCTTCCACGCGCGCGGTAAGGACGCCATCGCCCAGACGCGCGCGCAGCCGGTCGCCCGGCGCAAAATCCGCAACGGAACGCGCCAGCGCCCCGTCCTCGCGGGACAGCAGGGCATAGCCGCGTTCCAGCGGCTCCAGGGGATCGCGGGCCGCCAGTGTGAGTTCCAGCCGCTCAAGCGCGACGGCGCGGGCGCCGAGCATATCGGCGGCGGCGCGCCCAAGCCGCCCTTCCAGAGCGGAAAGCGCGGCAGCGGCGGTGGTGATGCGCCGGCTGACGAGCGGGGACAAGGCCCGCGCCAGCATATCCAGCCGAAGCTCCCCCCCGCGCAGGGTCTCCCGCGTGAACGCGGAACGCCGCCGCCGTTCCAGCTCCTCCAGAAGGCGCGCCTTTTCTTCCCACCATCGGCGCGTGCCTCCCGCCAGCGCGGCATCCAGCACAGAAAGGCGCTCGCCGAGGCGCTCCAGCCGCCGGACAGGCGAAGCCCAGGCAAGGCCACGCGCAAGCGTGTCCAGCGCATGCGCCGCCCGCTCAAGACGCAGCGCCATGGCCCGGCCGAGCGCCATTTCCAGATCGTCCAGGCCCTGACGCAATTCCGCCCGCAGCGGCCAGAGCAACTGCGCCGCGTGGGACGGCGTGGCCGCGCGCTGATCCGCCGTGAGATCCGCCAGGCTCACGTCCACCTCGTGCCCGATGCCCGCCAGCACCGGAAGCCGGGAACGGAAAACCGCCTCCGCCACGGGAAGCTCGTTGAACGCCCAGAGGTCTTCCAGCGAGCCGCCGCCCCGGATGAGGACGATGACCTCCGCCCAGCCCTGCGCGTTGGACTCTTCCAGTGCGGCCACGATCTCGGGCACCGCCCGTTCCCCCTGGACGGAAACGGGAAACAGCCGGATCTCGGCGGCACAGCCGCGCGCCTGCGCCAGCTCGAGAAAATCATGGATGGCCGCGCCGCCCGGCGAGGTGAGCAGGGCCACACGCCGCGGGTTCCAGGGCAGCTTGCGCTTGCGCCCCGGCGCAAAATAGCCCGCCTGCGCCAGTTGCCGCTTGCGTTCTTCAAAGGCTTGGGCCAGCAGCCCGGCGCCTGCCGGCTGGACGAACTCCACCACCAGCTGATACTGGCCGCGCGGGGCATAGACGCTGACGCGCCCCGCGCACAGGAGTTCCCGTCCGTTGGCGAGCGCCGCCAGCGGCGACGGGCGGGGAGCGTCGAAGACCTCGCCCGTGAGCGGGTCGAAGTTGCGCGTTTCCCGCTGGCGGCTGCGGAACCAGACGCACTGGAGCTGCGCCTCCGCGTCCTTGAGGCTGAAATACACATGGCCCGAGGCCGGACGCGAGAGATTGCTCACCTCGCCGCGCACCCAGACAAAGGGATAGCGCGTTTCCAGCGTGCGGCGCAGGCGCTCGGTCAAAGCCCTGACGGAGAGGATGCCCTCCGGCTCCATGCCGGGGGATGCGTCGCCGCCGGGAGACTGCGTCTTTTTCTCCTCCGCGGTGCCGCCCCCGCCGTCCATTTCCCGCATCTCGCGCGCCGCCATGCCGCCGCACTGCCGCGTCACGCGCGGGCGGCCCACCCCTGGCGCACGGTTTCCGCCCAGGCGGCAAAGGCCTCCGCAAAGCCGTCGAGCGGCAGCTCGGTCTTTTCACCGCTCCTGCGGTCCTTGCATTCCACCACGCCGCGCGCCAGCCCCTTGCCGCCGAGCACGAGCTGGAGCGGGATGCCGAGCAGGTCGGCATCCTTGAACTTGACGCCGGGCCGTTCCTCGCGGTCGTCCAGGAGGGTGTCCACTCCCATCTTTTCCAGGGCGGCGTACACGTCCCCGGCCCTGGCCGAAACATCGGCGTCGCGCGGGTCAAGGTTGAGCAGGATGCAGTCGAACGGCGCCACCGGCGGCGGGAAGACGATGCCCGCCTCGTCGTGGTTCTGCTCGATGGCCGCCGCGGCCACGCGCGAAACGCCGATGCCGTAGCAGCCCATGATCATGAGCTTTTCCTTGCCGTTCTCATCCAGGAACGCCGCGTGCATGCTGGAGCTGTACTTGAGGCCGAGCATGAAGATGTGCCCCACCTCGATGCCCCGCGTGAGCGAGAGACGGCCGCCGCAACGCGGGCAGACATCGCCCTCGATGACCTCGCGCAGGTCGGCCCAGGCGGTGATGTTCGCGTCACGGTTCAGGTCCACATTACGCAGGTGGGCATCACCCTTGTTGGCCCCGGTGACGTAGCCGGTGGCGCCCTGAAGCTCCAGGTCGGCATAGACGGGCAGCCGCAGGCCCACAGGCCCGGCAAAGCCCAGGGGCGCCTGGGTCAGCGCCTCCACCGCCGCCGAGGCGGCAAGCTCCACGTTCTGGGCCTTGAGCAGGTTCTTGAGCTTGACCGGGTTGACCTCCCTGTCGCCGCGCACGAGCACGGCCACGGTTTCGCCGTCAACGCTGAAGAGCATGGTCTTGACCAGTTGCCGGGCCGGAATGCCGAGCATGGCCGTCACTTCTTCCACCGTATGCGCGCCGGGGGTCGCCACGGTCTCCATGTCCGGGCAGGCATCGGTGCAAGGCTCGCCCTTCCAGACGGACTCCGCGCGCTCCACATTGGCCGCGTATTCGCAGGAATCGCAGACGGCGATGGTGTCCTCGCCGGTATCGGCGAGGACCATGAACTCGTGCGAGAAGTTGCCGCCGATGGAGCCGGTGTCCGCCTCCACGGCGCGGAAGCGCAGGCCCAGCCGCGTGAAGATGCGGACATAGGCGTCATACATGAGCTGATAGCTTTTCTGGGCGCCTTCCATGTCCGCATCGAAGGAATAGGCGTCCTTCATGAGAAACTCGCGCCCGCGCATGAGGCCGAAGCGGGGCCGTATCTCGTCACGGAACTTGGTCTGTATCTGGTACAGGCGCACCGGAAGCTGACGATAGGAGCGCACCTCGCCGCGCACCAGGTCGGTAATGACTTCCTCATGCGTGGGGCCGAGGCAGTATTCGCGCTCGTTGCGGTCACGGAAGCGGAGCAGCTCCTTGCCGTAATGCTCCCAGCGGCCGGTCTCCTTCCAGAGGTCCGCCGGCTGGACCATGGGCAGGAGCAGCTCCTGAAAGCCCGCGGCGTCCATCTCCTCACGGATGACGTTGGCGATCTTGCCGATGACCTTAAGCCCGAGCGGCAGATAGATATAAAGCCCGGAGGTCAGGCGGCGCACCATGCCGGCGCGCAGCAAAAGCTTGTGGCTGACGACCTCGGCATCCGCCGGGCTTTCCTTGAGCGTGGGGATATAACAGGAGCTGAAACGCATGTTGGTCCTTTCCGGAGCTGGATGTTAGGGGCCGGAGGGAGGGAGACCGCCGGCTCATGCCGGTCCCGCGCCACGAACGGCGCGATTTTCGTCGCCATCGAGAAGCTGCTGAAGCTCTTCCATGAACGCCGCCAGAAGGGCTTCCTGCCCGCGCGCCACGCGCACGACCTCGCCCTTGCGGAAAATGATGCCCTTGTCACGCCCCCCGGCAAGGCCGATATCGGCCTCCCGCGCTTCGCCGGGTCCGTTGACCACGCAGCCCATGACCGCCACCCTGATGGGGGCGGCGGTTCCGGCAAGGCGCTCTTCCACGGCGCGGAGCAGGGCAAAAAGATCTATCTCCGTCCGGCCGCAGGTAGGGCAGGAAATAAGTTCCGGCCCGCGCGCGCGCAGGCCCAGCGCGCGCAGGATCTCCCACGCCACGGCGACCTCCTCGACGGGGTCGGCGGTGAGCGAAACGCGGAGGGTGTCGCCGATGCCTTCATGCAAAAGGATGCCCAGCCCCACGGCGGACTTGACCGTGCCGCGCATGGAGCCGCCCGCCTCGGTGACGCCGATGTGCAGCGGGCAATCGCAGACCGCGCGCATGCGCCGGTAGGCCGCAATGGTGTCCAGCACGGAGGACGACTTGAGCGAGACCTTGACGTTGAAAAAACCACGCCGCTCCAGCAGGCGCAAATGCCCCAGCGCGCTTTCCACCAGGGCCTCGGGGCAGGGGCCGCCGAAGCGCGCGAGCAGCGGCTTTTCCAGCGAGCCGCCGTTGACGCCGATGCGTATCGCCGCCCCGTGGGCCTTGGCCGCGTCCACCACGCGGTCCACATGGGCCGCTGGCCCGATATTGCCGGGGTTGATCCGCAACCCTTCAAGACCGGACTCAAGCGCGGCGACGGCAAGCCGGTGGTCAAAATGGATATCCGCGATGAGCGGCACGGGCGAACCCTCGCGGATGGCGGGCAGCGCCCGCACGGCGGATTCGTCGGGCACAGCCACGCGCACCGCCTCGCACCCGGCCGCCGCAAGGCGGCGGATCTGGGCCACAGTGGCCGCGGCATCGCGGGTGTCGGTATTGGTCATGCTCTGCACCATGACAGGCGCGCCGCCGCCGATACGCAACGTGCCGAGCCGCACCTCGCGGCTGTTCCCGCCCATACAGGACCCCGCCTCCCTGCTGCTGGTGTGCGCCTGCAAAGGCAGGCATTACATTTGCGGCGGCGCGGCCGCCGTGAGTGAGCGAAAAACCACGTTCTTCCGCGAACGTTCCCGCAAAGATTCCGCGCAGGATCTTTGCGCTCAGGCACCGGGGGCGCGCTGACGCGCGGAAAATCCTGCCGCCGCGGCGGGCCATGCCCCTGCTGCGCGCAGCCGCCCGACAGGAGCGGCACGCCGTCTTTCCGGCGGCGGCCATTGACAAAGCTGGAACCTACGCTATTTCCGTGGGCAAGCCAAGCCCGTTTTTGGAATATATCTTGCAGAGTTTTTTGCGACAGCGTGCGCCCCGGCACGAACGGCCCGGCGGAACGCCTCAAGTTTCCGCCCACGGTGCCGATATAACGTACGAGCCTGTCCCCGCACGGTGAGGTCGTCATGGAGAATCGGTTTCGTCTCGCGCTTTTCGGCATTTTTCTGCTCGCCCTTCTGGCCGGGTGCAGCTCCAGGGGCACGCCCAATGACGCCGGATATGTGAATGCGGTGGAGCTTAAGCTCAAATGCCGCGAGCTGGCGGACCAGATGCTTGCCACCGTGCCCAACGACGCCCTCCAGGGCTTTGTGGCGATGCCCACCTCGTTTGTGGACGAAAACAATACGTCGCGTTCCTCGCCGCTGGGGCGCCTCATGGCGGAATCCATGTTCTATGAATTCAACCAGCGGGGCTTTCCCACGCGCGAATACCGGCTGACCGGGAATATCTCCGTGGTGGGCGGCCGCGACGACCTCGCCCTCGTCGCCAACCAGATCGTGCCGACGCAGGGGCAGAAATGGGCGGCGCTGGTGGTGGGCACCTACTATGTGGACAAGGACGCCACCTTCGTCAATGTGCGCCTTGTCCGGGCGTCTGACGGACTCGTGCTGCGGACGGGCCAGCTCGTTCTGGTCAACACGCCCGTGGTCGCCCGCATGGGCAAGAGCGACCCCCCGGCAGCGCCCCCCCCGGCAACGTCCGCCGCCGCGGCAAAGCCGGCGGCGCCGCGCATCAGCGGCGGACTCTACGGGCCGCTTTCGTCCCCGGCGGATTCGTTGCGCAGCTGCTCCATCAGGATCGTTCAGGGCAAATGATTGGGAAACGACAGTCAGGATCACCGGAAATCGCCATGCGAATGCTTCTGCCTTTCCTCCTCGTGGCGCTGTTTGCGCTTCCCCTTTCCGGCTGCGGCGCGCGGGAGAACACGCGCGTCGAGCGCGGACCCAACGCCACCTGGGAATATGTGGAACAGGCCCGGGAATATCGTGAAGAAGGCCGCCTTGAACTGGCGCGGCAAAGCTATGTGCTCGCCCTTTCCCTCTGCCGGAACGATGCGGACCTCGCCATCATCAAACGCGAACTTGCCGGTGTGGAGCTGATGATCCGCACCATGCGCTGAGGTACGCCATGTGCCGCATTCTTGTCATCATCCTCGTGCTCGCCGCCCTGCTCTTTCCCCTTGCCGCCGCTGCGGGCAATGTGCCCCGCGCCGGCGAGGACATCGCCGACCAGCTCGATGAGCAGCTCATGATGCGCTATGCGGGAACCAGCGAGGACGTGAGCAAAAAAGAGCTGCGCGCGCTCGCGCGCTCGCGCATCCTCATCATGGGCACCACCCCGGCCAGCATCAACGATCTGGAACAGGCAAACCCGCTGGCCCGCCAGATGCTGGAGGAAGTCTCCAGCGCCCTTGTGGACAAGGGCTACCGCTATGAGGAGCTGCGGAAAGGCAAGGATATCCGTTTCGACAGGCGCACCGGCGAGTTCATCCTCACCCGGTCCGTGCCCAGGCTCGCCGGCAGAAAAGGCATCGGCCAGGCCATTCTTGCCGGGACCTACGTCATCAGCGGCGAACAGGTGCGCTTCACCATGAGCCTCATCACCACCACGGGCAACGAGGTGATCGCCAAGGCCACGGGAACGGTGCCCATCACGCCGGACCTGATGCCCCTGCTGCAGGAAAACATGCCCGCGGGCAGCGGCCTGAAGCCCAGCGTCTATACCCGCCTCCAGTGACTGCGGGGGGCGCCGACGCCTGCCATGGCAGGGAGAAAGAGTTTCCTGGCGCGAACCTTGCATACAAACACGCGGGGGCATAACGCCGCCGGGATACTGACCGATGAGAAGAAGGAAGCCCCCCGCCCGGACGGGCATGTCGGCGGATCCACGACGCGGACAGGCATGAGGTATCATGATGCACGATCCACACCGTCATAGTGCTTCCGGCGTCCACGACACGCGGAATGCTTCGCTGTTGTGTACGATTCTTGCTATATACACACATTAACACCGCGTTTTAACAGCCTTCCCGCGCCGCTTCCGCCAGTGGGCGCGGGTTTCTCCTCCGGGCTGCGCCCTGCCGTCTCCGTAGCATCCTGTCTTCCCGGAATCATTGCTGAAATCCTGCACTGTCGCGCGTCCTTCGCCGCTGCTGAAGGGGGCGCGTGATGGTCTCCCTCAACACCAATATGCTGGCTGCCAACACGGCCGGAAACCTGAAAAACAGCTACT
>NZ_CAJUBO010000001.1:35602-232323 GCF_910584445.1 uncultured Desulfovibrio sp. | reverse complement strand
TTTTGGAGGGAGTGTACTCACGTACATGACCGACAAAAATCGTCCAGTGACGCCGACAGCGCAAAAAAGGCTGTTTTTGACGGATGATTGTGGCATTGCACAAGCTGCCAATCCCAAGCCAGCGATTACATTAATTAACAGGTCCAGACCCTAGGCCCCGGACTCAGATCACCTTGTTCAGCGCGTACTCGATGATGCCCTCGGCGCCGGCGGCCCGCAGACGCGGGATGAGGTCGCGCACGATGCCCACCTCCACCACGGTCTCCAGCGAGAGCCACGCTCTGTCGCGCAGCGGCGAGACCGTGGGCGAATTGAGCGAGGGCAGCATTTCCAGGATGGCGTCCAGGCGCCCGGCCGGCGCGTTCATCTTGAGCGCCACGAGATTCTCGGCGCGCAGGGCGCCCTGGAGCAGGAGCGTGATCTGGTCGATCTTGGCGCGCTTGCGCGCATCGGCCCAGGCATCCCTGTTGGCGATGAGCACAGGATACGAGATCATGACCTCGTCAATGATTTTGAGTCCGTGGGCGCGGATGGTGGTCCCTGTCTCCGTCACCTCCACGATGCCGTCCGCCAGGCCCTCCACCACCTTGGCCTCGGTGGCGCCGTAGGAATAGAAGATCTCGGCGTCCACGCCCTTGCTGGCGAAATAGCGGCGTGTCAGCCCCTCAAGCTCCGTCGCCACGCGCCTGCCCGCCAGGTCCGCCGCGCAGGTATAGGGGGCATCCCCGGCCACGGCCAGCACCCAGCGGCAGGGCCGCGACGAGGTCTTGGAATAGACAAGATCGGCCACGCGCACCACGGCGTCCTCATGGCCGCGCTCGCCCAGCCAGTCCAGCCCGGTGATGCCCACATCCAGGACGCCGGCGGCCACATAGCCGCCGATCTCCTGCACGCGGCAGAGCGAGGCCGAAAGCTCGGGATCGTTGATCTCCGGGAAATAATTGCGCGCATGCTTGCGGATCTTCCAGCCGGCGCGCTCGAACAGGTGGATGGTGGCGTCCTCGAGCGAGCCTTTGGGCACGCCGAGCTTGAGGATGGGACGATTCTGGACGCTCATCGGTCGCTCCCTTGACTGGGGTTGGGGCGGGCAGCGGCGGCCGCGCCATAGACAGCCGCGGGGTCAAAGACCATGGGGGCGCACACGGCAAGGGCGCCCGCGCGCCACTCCCGGAAAAAGCAGGTGCGGTGCCCGGTGTGGCAGGCCGCGCCGCCCGCCTGCTCCACAAGCAGGAGGATGGCGTCGCTGTCGCAGTCAAGGCGCACGGCGCGCACGCGCTGCACATGCCCCGAGGTGGACCCCTTGTGCCAAAGCTCGCGGCGGCTGCGGCTCCAGAAATGGGCTTCGCCGCTTTCCAGGGTCCTGCGCCAGGCTTCCTCGTTCATCCAGGCGAGCATGAGGACCTCGCCGCTCGCGGCATCCTGCACCACGGCCGGGAGCAGACCGCCCCCGAATGCCGGGGCGAACTCCGCGCCGGGGAGCGTCCCCGCCGTCGGAGCCGCCGTCTCCTGACCGTTGCTCATGCTTCCTCCCGCCACGCCGCCGAAGTTCTTTTCGCCCGAAAGGCGCGCGGGCGGCGCCCCCATGTTCTAAGCGCATTCCCCGCGGCGGGCAAGCCGCTTTTCCTCGCCCGAGCCTTGCGAATCCGGCGGGAATGGCGTACGCTGCATGCCACGCTGTCAGTGGGAACCGCCGCCCTGGCGTTTTTCCCTATTTTGTCGCGCCCTGCGCGTAAAGGTCGTCATATGCCGGATTCCCCGTCTTCCCTTCCCGAGGAGGTGCCCGCCGGGAGCGCGCCCCCCGCGCATGACGGGCTTGCGGACGTTTCCGTCAGCGAGCCGGAAAATTCGCTCCCGGGCGTGGCGCTCGCCGATCTGGCGCCCGCCCTTCAGGCCGCGTGCGCGCGGGCCGGCTGGCAACAGCTCATGCCCGTCCAGTCCCTGGCCCTGCCCTACCTGCTCGCCGGGCGCGACATCATGGTGCAGTCGCGCACGGGCAGCGGCAAGACGGGCTGCTACCTGCTGCCCATGCTCGCCGCCCTGTCCCCGGAACTCAGGGCGCCGCAGGCTCTGGTGCTGGTGCCCACGCGCGAGCTTGCCCTTCAGGTGGAACGCGAGGCGGCCACCCTTTTCGCGGGCACCGGCATCGATGTCTGCGCCATCTATGGCGGCGTGGGCTACAAGAAACAGATGGACGCCCTGCGCGCCGGGGTCCAGGTCATCGTGGGCACGCCGGGGCGCGTGCTCGACCACCTGCTCCGGCACACCCTTGATCTCGGTCAGGTGCGCCTCCTCGTTTTCGACGAGGCGGACCGCATGCTCTCCATCGGCTTTTATCCCGACATGAAGGAGATCCAGCGCTACCTGCCCGACCGGCGCCATACCTGCCTTTTCTCGGCCACCTATCCGCCCCATGTGCTGCGGCTCGCGGCGGAATTCATGACCGAGCCGGACATGCTCTCCCTCTCCCGCCGGGAAGTCCATGTGGCCGAGGTGCAGCACCTCTTCTGCGAAGTCAAGCCCATGGACAAGGACCGCGCCCTCGTGCGCCTGCTGGAGACGGAAAACCCGGCCTCGGCCATCATTTTCTGCAATACCAAGGCCAACGTCCACTATGTGGCGGGCGTGCTCCAGGGCTTCGGCTACAGCGCGGACGGCCTTTCGGCCGACCTCACCCAGAGCCGGCGCGAGGCCGTGCTGGAAAAGGTGCGCCAGGGCACGCTCCAGTATCTCGTTGCCACGGACGTTGCCGCGCGCGGCATCGACATCCCGGCCCTTTCCCACGTGTTCCTCTACGAGCCGCCGGAAGACCATGAAAGCTATATCCACCGCGCCGGGCGCACCGGCCGCGCGGGTTCGGCCGGGACGGTCATCTCTCTGGTGGACGTCATGCAGCGCATGGAGCTTGAGCGCATCGCCCGGCATTACAAGATCGCTCTCACCGAGCTTGCCGCCCCCACGGACGCCGATGTGGCGCAGGCCGCCTCCGCGCGCCTCATGACCGTTCTCGAAGCGCGCTACCGCGGCCTGACAGGTCTTGAACGCATGCGCGTGGCGCGCTATGCCGACCTCGCGCGCGACCTCGCCCGCCCGCAGGAGCCTGCCCCCGGCCAGGCCGAGGGCGAGGAGAATGACAATCTGCTCCTGCTCGCCATGCTTCTGGACGCCTGCCATCAGGAGCGCCTGCGCGAAGGCCGCTTTTTCCCGGATGCCGGACCTGCGCCGGAAGCGGGCGGGACATCCGGGGGACGCGCCGGCAGGGGCGGCCGCTCCCGCGGAAGACGGGGCAGCCGCGCCGAAGCTCCCGCATCCGGACCCGCCGCCGCGCAGGCAACGGAAGGGTCCGCCGCAGAGGAGCGGCCCGCGCCGCGCAAACGGCGGCGCCGTTCCCGGGGCCGCAGAAGCGGCGAAGGCCGCGACGGCGCCCCCGCCGCTGCCGCACCCGACGCCGGCGGAGACTGATCCGCCGCCCGCATGTGGGGGCGGCAGCCGTGCTGCCGCCGGAACTCACGCGAGGCCCGGAGATCCCCCGGGGTCCCGCCAGTTGTGAATCGGACGGAACGCCATGCAGAATCTTGCGGAACTCGACGACGCACCCGTTGCCCAGGTGGCGCTGGACAATTTCGCCGCCCTTCTGGAAGACGCGGATTTCACGGCCGAGCTGGAGCTTGCGGGCATCGGGCGTTTTCAGTTCCTGCGTCGCCGCCAGATGATCCTGGAGCTGCGCGGCCTGCATATGGCCCTCTGGCGCCTTGCGCTCGCGCGCTCCTTTCCCCACGATGCGGACGCCATGTTCGCCACCTTCCTCCACGGCTATCTGACGCGGCATCCTGACAAAGCGGCCAGGCTCGCGGCGGAGCGGGCGCGGCAATACTGGGGCATGCTCCAGCCCACGGGCGACGCGGATTTCAACGAAGTGGCGCGGCACCTCACCTCCTTTGCCGAACGGGATGAAAAGACGCGCCGCACCCTGACGCTCAAGCTCGCGCTCCACATTCGCGGGACGTATCGTTTCATTTTCGACAGGCTGATTTAGCGTCCCGGGCTGCACGCCGCGCCCCGGAGCCATGTGCCATGCAGATCGCAGATTCCGCCGCCGCCTTCGCCACCCTGGGAACTTCCGGTGTGACCATCGGCAACTTCGACGGCGTCCACCTGGGCCATCAGGCGCTGGTGCGGCGCACGCTCGACGTCTGCCGCGCCAGGGGCCTCGCCTGCGTGGTGGTGACCTTCCGGCCGCATCCGCGCACCGTGCTCACGCCCGAGCGCCCGCACGCGCCGCTGAGCACGCGGGAGCAGCGCTTCGCCCTGCTGGAGGGACTCGGCGTCCGCCATATCCTGGAACTGCCGTTCACCCGCCAACTGGCCGCTCTGCCGCCGGAAACCTTCGTGCGCGAGTATCTCCTGCCGCTTGCGCCGCGCGAGCTTGTGGTGGGGCATGACTTCACCCTGGGCAGGGGCAGGAGCGGACATCCCGACCTGCTGCGGCGCATCGGCCGCGAACTCGGATTCGGGGTGGAACAGGTGCCGGCGGTACTGGCCGACGGCGCCCCTGTCAGCTCCACACGGCTCAGGCGCTGCCTCGCCGAAGGCGATGTGGCCCTGGCGCAATGCCTGCTGGGGCGCCCCTATGCCCTTTCCGGCACGGTGGCGCACGGCGAGGGGCGCGGCGCGGGCCTGGGCTTTCCCACGGCCAACCTGGAGGGCGCGGCGACCCTGCTGCCCGGCAACGGCGTGTACGCCACGCGCGCCCGCTGCGGCGGCCGGAGCTTTGACGCGGTCACCAATATCGGCCGCAAGCCCACCTTCGGCGGCGGCCGGCTGACGGTGGAGAGCTTTCTGCTGGACGCGGCGGAAGATCTTTACGGGCAGGACCTGCACCTGGAATTCGCGGCGCGGCTGCGCGGGGAACAGCGCTTCGCCGACGCCGGGGCGCTCAGCCGCCAGATCGGCGCCGATGTGGCCGCCGCGCGCCGCCTCCTCGCCGCGGAGAACGGCCGGGACGCCGGGCCGGCCGCCGCCTGCGGGGGACGGCCATGATCCGCGCCGACCTGCACAGCCACACGCTGGCCTCGCACGGCACGGCAAGCGCCGGGACCATGGTGGCCGCGGCCCGCGCCGCCGGCCTTGCGTGGTTCGGCCTTTCCGAGCATTCGCCCCTGCCGGAGGGCTTCCACTGCGCGCTCTACAAGGGCGACCTTGCGCGCGACTTTCCCCGCTACGCGGCTGATGTGCTGCGGCTCAAGGAAACGGCGCCCCCGGACGGCCCGCGCGTCCTCCTCGGCCTGGAGCTGGACTGGCTGCCCTCGCGGCTGGCGTACATGCGCGAGCTTGTGGCGGCATGGCCCTTTGATTATGTGCTCGGCTCGCTCCACTATCTGGACGGGATGTCCGTGGGCGCCATCGCCAACTGGAGCGGCCGCGTCAGCCGGGAGGAACGCCACGCCCGCTTTGCCGCCTATTTTTCCGAGATGGACTCCATGGCGCGCAGCGGTCTCGTCCAGGTGGCCGCGCATCCCGATTTCATCAAGCTGCGCTCCTGGGAGGAGTTCCACGCCTGGCTGGAACTGCCGGAAAGCCGCGCGCCCGTCATGACGGCGCTCGAGGCGCTGGCCGCCAGCGGCACGGCCATGGAAGTTTCCGCCGCCGGGCTGCGCCAGGGCTTTGCGGAGCCGTATCCGGCCCCCGCCATCATGCGCCTTGCGCGGGAAGCGGGCGTGGACATCTGCTTCGGCTCGGACGCGCATGCCCCGGAGGATGTGGCGCGCGGGTTCGACCGGCTGGGCGACTACGCCCGGTCCTTCGGTTTCACGGATTCGGTCATCTTCATCAACCGCGAACGCCGCCGGCTTGCCTTCTGAGCGCGGGCGGCCCAACGGGAGCATCCATGGACGGCACCCCCCCTTCCGGCGCGGAACGCTCCGGCAACGACCAAAGCCGCGAGCTTCTGGAGAGCCTGCCCGAGATCGGGCCGGAAGAAACCTTCGTATTCGACTGCGGCCCGCATATGCCCTGCTTCAACCGCTGCTGCGCCGAGCTGACCCTGCCGCTGACGCCCTATGACGTCCTGCGGCTGCGCCGCCAGCTCGGCATGGCCGGCGACGATTTCCTGCGGACCTTCACCACCCTGCGTTCCTTCCCGGACACGGGCTTTCCCCTGCCGCTGCTGCGGATGCTCGAAAGCCCGGACGCCCCCTGCCCCTTCGTGACCCCGGCCGGCTGCTCGGTCTATGACGACCGCCCCGGCGCCTGCCGCTGCTACCCCCTGGGCCGCGGCACCAGGATGGGCGCGGACGGCGTGGCCGAACGCTTCTTCCTGGTGCGGGAGGAGCATTGCCGGGGCTTCGACCAGGGCACGGAGCGCACACCGGCCCAATGGTTCGCCAATGAAGGCATGGAACCCTACACGCGCTTCAACGACCGCTACATGCGCCTCATGGCTATGGTGCGCGCCACGGAAAAGCCGCTGGAACCCCGGCTGGCGACCATGGCCGTGCTCTGCCTCTACCAGCTGGACAAATTCCGCGAGCTGATCACCACCATGCACATCTTCTCGCGGGTGGAGGCATCCCCCGAACTCCAGGCGCGCATCATGGAAGACAGCCCGGACGGCGATGCGGCCGCGCTGGACTTTGCCCTGGACTGGATGGAACTCGTCATCTTCGGCACCAGCCCGGGCCTGTCGCGCGCCAGATCTGGTGACGCCCCGCAGAGCGCCTGACGCCCGCACGGCCGCACCCCCGCTTGACGGTCCTTTTTCCCCCATGGTAGGGGAAAAATGCTGCTTCTTTTTTCCTTTTTTTCCGGCCGCATGCGGCCCCGAGGACTCCATGCTGGAATGGCACGAACGCTATGAAGTCGGCATAGAAAGCATCGACAACGCCCACAAGGAAATCTTCCGCGTCATCAACCGGCTGCACAAGATGATACGTGTGGGCGGCAACACCCGATGGGCCGCCGCTGAAGCAGTCAAGTACCTGAAGACATACGTCCTGAAACACTTCCAGGATGAAGAGGAATACATGCTTTCCATTGGCTTCAGGGACTACGAGACGCACAAGTCCATCCACGACGGTATGCGCGACAAGATCGTCCCGCGCCTCTATTCGCAGATGGAGAGCGCCAACTATTCCGACGAAACCATCACCCTCTTCCTGACCGTGTGCGAGAAATGGCTCAACAAGCACATCATCGGGCATGACCGGGAACTGCTGAAGTATCTCAAATCCGAAGAAGAGGAAGCAACGCCGGAAGCCTGAGCGCCCGCGCGCAAGGTCCCGGCGGCGTCCGGCGGCCGCGGCTGTGACGCGGACCGGCGCGCGGCCGCCTCCGTCTTGCCATGCGGCAGCGCCTCCGCTATCCTTGTCCCAGGGATGATGCCAGACGCGCCCGCGCCCGGCTGTGGCCGGCCCGGCGCCCCTGGCGGCGGCCGCAACCCCCGGGGGGACCATGCCCGAAGCCACTGTTTCCCCTCCGCCCATGTGCATGGGCCTGCCGGATTCCGACGAGCTGCTCTGGGAATGGGATCTCGCCTCGGATACGCTCCACCTCAGCCGGGGCGCGCGCGCCGCGCTGGGCCTTGCGACTTCGCCCGCCACCATGGCCGGCCTGCTGGGCCTGATGGACCCCGAAGCCGCGCGGGGCCTTGCCATGGCCCGCGCGCGGGTCTGCGGCGCCATGGATGGCCCCCCGCCGGCCCATGACTACCGCCTGGGGCAACTCTGGGTCCGCGAGCATCCGCTGGTGCTGACGCGCGACGCCGCGGGCAACGCCACGCGCGTGCTCTGCCGCCTTGAAGTGACGCGCCTCCAGCAGGGGAGCAGGCGCCCGCGCTGCGGCAGGGGGAGCCGCGTGCTCCCGGAGTTCGGCCTCTGGCTCTATTCCCCCCTTGATGGCCGCATCTGGCGCGATGCCGCCTGCAACGGCTTTTCCGGCGGCAGGCCGCCCCTGCGCGCCCTGGACTTCGAGACCGGCACCGCCGACGTGCACCCCGCCGAGCGCGAGGCCCTGCGCCGCCACTATAAACTCTTCCTGCGCGGCGACTTCACCGGCGACACCATCACCGACATCCTGCGCCTGCGCCAGCGGGACGGCGGCTATGCGCCCATGCTCATCCGCGCCTCGGTGCTCGAGCGCGACGCCCGGGGGCGGATCGTCCTCATCGGCGGCATCATCACGCCCGCGCAACTGGCGCCGTGCGACACCCTCCCCCCGGAGGAGGAACACCTCGCCCAGGCCCTGAGCGTCATGGGCTGCGGGCAATGGAGCTGGGACACGCGCAGCGACCTGGTCTTTTTCTGCCCCCGCTGCCGGGCCATGCTGGGCGAACCGCAGGAGAGCGGCCCGGACTCCGTGGAGCAGTGGCGGGAGCGCATCCACCCCGATGACCGCGACAAGGTCCTGGCCCTGCACAAGGCGGTCATCAGCTCCCCCGAACACGGCGACACCTTTGAGTGCACCTACCGCATGCGCCGCGCCGATGGCGGCTGGGCGTGGCTTTTTGACCGCAGTTGCGTCATCTGGCGCGATGCCGACGGCACGGCCGGCCACCTTGTCGGCTCCATCACCAACATCACCACGGCCCAGGCCGAGCGCGACCGGCTGGAGGAACTCGTCCGCCGCGACATGCTCACCGGCCTTCGCAGCCGCGCCTTCTGCAATCTGGAGATGGAGCATGCGGAGCAGAACGGCGTGCGCCCGCTCTGCATCATCTCGGGCGATGTGACGGGTCTCAAGATGATCAACGACAATCTCGGTCACGCCGTCGGCGACGAGCTGCTGACCAAGGCGGCCTCTCTGCTGCGCGGTTCGTTGCGTGCCTCGGACTGCGTGGCGCGCATGGGCGGCGACGAATTTCTCGTGTTCCTGCCGCGCTGCCCCCTGTCGCGCGGCGAGAAGCTCCTCGCCAAGATCGAGGCGCGCTTTGCGGAACACAACAGCCGGGAGGGCCGTTTCCCCGTCTATGCTGCCTTTGGCATGGCCTGCGCCGAAAGCCTGGAGGAACGCGTGCGCGATGTCCTGGCCCGGGCCGACGAGTCCATGCGCCGCAAGAAGCGGGAGCAGCGCCCGGCGGCCCATGCCGCCATCAAGGACTGGATCCGCTCCCTCACCGGCAATGAGGTGGGGGAGGACGAACGCATCAGCGATGTTTAGAGCGCCCTCGCCCCGCGTCGGCGCTCAGGCGTAGATCTGCGGGTCCTTGAGGGCGGTGTCCTTGTCGGCGGGCGCGCCCACGCCCTCATAGGGAACGCGCTCAAAGAGCTTGCGGTGCGGCGTGAGCGCGATATGGAAATACTGGTTCTGCGGGATGTGGATATAGGGCACATCCTCGGTGCGCTGGCGCAGAAAGAGCGAGATGAGGACGCGGTTGATGGCCTGGTGGCCGAGGATGAGCAGCGGCTGGTCGCCCGCGAGAAAGAGCGCCCGCC
The DNA here is from genome assembly GCF_910584445.1 of uncultured Desulfovibrio sp. GTDB lineage: Bacteria > Desulfobacterota > Desulfovibrionia > Desulfovibrionales > Desulfovibrionaceae > Desulfovibrio. The sequence continues at coordinate 222,898 of NZ_CAJUBO010000001.1, read as the reverse complement.
TGAGGCCGCGCTGCACGCGCTCGCGCAGGATGGCGTAGCTTTCGCCGTTGGGATAGGCGTAACTGTATTTGTCCGCGTTGCGGGCCGCCGTGACCTCGGGCATCTTCTCGCGGATCTCGGAATAGAGCATGTTTTCGCAGTCGCCCGCCCAGATCTCGTCAAATTCCCGCAGGGCCATGACATGGGCCTCGGGGTGCCGTTCCAGCAGCGGCGCCGCTGTCTCGTGGGCGCGCATGCGCGTGGAGGTGAAGACCCAGTCGATGGGCTTGCCTTCCATGTGCCGCGCCAGCGCCAGCGCCTGGGCGCGCCCCTTGGCGGTGAGCGGCGGGTCGCCGCCGATGCGGCCCTGAACGTTGAACTCGGTCTGCCCGTGGCGCGCGAGATAGAGGCACGGCGTCCACACGCTGACCACGATCTCGCGGATGGCCGCGTAAAAGGGCGAACTTTCGCACGGGTGTTCGGCCAGGACGCGATTGGCCGTGGAATCCACACACATCCAGTACTGCTCGTCCGAGAGCGGATCGTAGATGGTCTCGTAATACTCGATGCGCTTCATGAAGCTCGCCAGCGCCTCTTCCCTGCTGTAGGCCGCGTATTCGGGCAGGTCGGCCTTGCGGCGGATGCAGGCGTTGAGCAGGAGCGGGTCCTCGTTGACGCACTCCAGAAAGAGGACGGGGTGATCCTTCAGCGTGGACTCGATGAACTGACGCCGGGCGCGGCTGGCGTTGGTGGCGTCGAGGATCGCCACCTCGCCCTCGCCGGCCATCCATGTCTGCGCCTCTTCCAGGTTGCGGCGGCAGATCAGCTCCCGCGCCTGACGGCCGAAGCTGTTGTCGGGATTGTAGAAATCCGGCTCCGTGGATTCCGAACCCAGAAGCTGACGGCGCACATCGCCGTTATTGAAAATCCTGGCCGCGATGCCTTCCGCCAGAAGCCCGTCGCGGATGCGGCGCGCCATGGTGGATTTTCCGCGCCCCGGCAGACCGACCATCGCCACATAGAGCTTGTGCATCCTGTCCTCCGCCAGATGTGCGCGCTTTTGCCGGCAGGCGCCGGATGTCGCCGGCCGGGCCGCCCTGCGGCCCATGGCCGTCAGCGCACCGTGAGCCTGAGAAAACGCTTTTTGCCGAGCCGGATCTCGTACCTGCCGGCGGCAAGCGGCGCGGCCGCATCGCCGCAACGTTCGCCGTTGACGCTCAGCGCCCCTTCCTTCACCAGGCGCTTGGCCTCGGCGCGGCTTTTGACCAGGCCCGCGGCCTCAAGCACGGCAACGGGCGCGCTGGACTCCCCCGCGTCGCAGACATGGACGGGCGCGTCCTCCGGAAAGGAGCCGCCGGCAAAGACGGCATTGAAGCCCTGCCGGGCGTCGCGCGCCGCGGCCTCGCCGTGATAGCGGGCCACCATTTCCGCGGCGAGGTCTTCCTTGGCGGCCTTGGGGTGCAGGCTCCCGTCCTCCACCCGGGCGCGCAGATTTGCGATCTCCTCCAGGCTCCGGGCCGAAAGCAGCTCGTAGTAGCGCCACATGAGTTCGTCGGAAATAGCCATGAGCTTGCCGAACATCTGCTCCGGCGCCTCGCTGATGCCCACATAGTTGCCGTAGGACTTGGACATCTTGCGTACGCCGTCCGTGCCCTCGAGGAGCGGCATGGTGATGATGCTCTGGCCCGCCTGCCCGTAGTGGCCCTGAAGGTTGCGTCCCATGAGCAGGTTGAATTTCTGGTCCGTGCCGCCCATTTCCACATCCGCCCTGAGCGCCACCGAGTCATAGCCCTGGCAGAGCGGATAGAGGAATTCGTGGATGGAGATGGGCCGCTGCTCGCGGAAGCGCTTTTCAAAGTCGTCGCGCTCCAGCATGCGGGCCACGGTGGTATTGGCGGCCAGGCGGATGAAGTCCGCCGCGTTCATGCCGCCGAGCCAGCGGGAATTGAATTCCACCACCGTCTTTTCCGGGTCCAGGATCTTGAAGACCTGGCTCTTGTAGGTCTCGGCATTGGCGAGCACCTGCTCTTCCGTGAGCGGCGGCCGCGTTTCGCTACGGCCCGTGGGGTCGCCGATGCGCCCGGTGAAGTCGCCGATGAGGAAGACGACCGTGTGCCCCAGTTCCTGAAAATGGCGCATCTTGTGCATGACCACCGTATGGCCGAGATGCAGGTCGGGCGCCGTGGGGTCAAAGCCCACCTTGACGCGCAGGGGACGGCCCGCGCCGAGTTTGGCGCGCAGCTCGTCCTCGTCGATGATTTCCGCGGCGCCGCGCCGGATGAGCGCCATCTGGCGGTCAATGTCCGTCATTGTCGTTCCTGCCGGGGTCTTGACGTGAACCGAAAGCCTTTTGCCGCGGCAACGGGGCACGCCCCGCGCCGGAAAGGGCGGAAAAAAATGCCGGTCGCCCCGTCACCGCGACGGAACGATCCGGCATTCTGATACTCTTTCGCCGGTGACGCTGTCAAATGCCCGGCGGCCACAGGGCGAAAACGCGGCGCGCTACATGCCGAGCAGGGCAAAGACGCGGCTTTCGGAAAGGCCGCCGTGCACGGAAAGCGCGGCCACATTGTCCTGCGCGATCATGGCGAGGGTGTCGTCCAGGACGCCGTCCACCTCGTCATCGGCCAGCAGACTGGGCGCGTGGATGTCGACCATGTCCTGCATCGCGGCGGGCGCGGCGTCGCCGCCGTCCTTTTCAGGCGTGGGGAAGGCGAAGGGAAACGCGGAACGGATGCCGGAAATTTCCATGATCTTTCTCCTTTGGTCCAGAACCGCCGGGCGGCGGAGGGCGTCAAAATTGCCGCATGCGCGGGTACGCCCACCTACATGCAAGTCCGGTGCCAGAAGAAACCTCCCCGGCGCCGCCACGCGGACGGCAGGCGCCCCGGGACGGGAAAAGGCCGGTTTCGCGGGTCCTCCGCAAAACCGGCCTCAAGCGACGCGCCCGGCGTTCCGGGGCCGTTACATATCCGACGGCAGGGCCTGCAACTCCTTCAGGGTGAAGACCGGGCCGTCCACACAGACGTAATGGCTGCCGATATTGCAGCGCCCGCAGATGCCGATGCCGCATTTCATGCGCTTTTCCAGCGTGGTCACGATATTTTCCGGCGCAAAGCCGAGCTTCTCCAGCGCCTGGAGCGTGAATTTGATCATGATGGGCGGTCCGCAGAGCACGGCCACGGTATTTTCCGGCGAGGGGGAAAGCTCCTCCAGCACCCTGGGGATCAGGCCCACCTTGTGCGGCCAGTCCTCGCACGGATTGTCGATGCAGAGCGTGCAGTCGAGGTCGGGGTTCCGCTTCCAGTCGTCAAGCTCGTAGCTGTAGGCCATGTCCTGCGGACTGCGCGCGCCATACAGCAGGCTGATCTTGCCATACTCGGCCTTGCGCTCCAGCAGATGGAGCATGATGGTACGGATGGGCGCCATGCCGATGCCGCCGCCAATGAAGAACACGTTCTTGCCCTTCCATTCCCGCCAGGGAAAGAAATTCCCCAGGGGCGCGCGCACGCCCACCTTGTCGCCGGGCGAAAGGCGGTGGATGGCTTCCGTGACCTCGCCCGCCGCCATGACGGAGAACTGGAGCCAGTCCTTCAGGGACGGCGGCGAATTGATGACAAAGGTCGCCTCGCCCGCGCCGAATACCGAGAGCTGGCCCACCTGCCCCGGCTCGAAGGTGAAGCGTTCCATGGCTCCGGCATCGTCAAGCACCACGCGCAGGGTGCGGATATTCCGCGTTTCCTGGATGATCTCCGCCACAGTTGCCACCTGCGGCAGGTAGGGATTGCCCGCGAGGAGCGGGCGCGGGCTGATGCCCCCGGGCATGCGCGGGCCGGCCTTGGCGCGCGCCGGGGCGGACGCGTCGGCCGGCGCGGAGGCCGGGGTCTCGACCGTGCGGGCGGCTCCGGCTTTCGCCGCGGGCGCCGGAGCGCCCTTCACTTCCGTCTGCGGCGCGCGCGCGTCTTCGGGCCGGGCGTTTTTGGCAGCGGACGCGGCGGCCTTGCCGCCCTTTGTTCCCGTGGCGGCGGCGCGGCCCCTGGTCTTTTTGGGTTCGGCGTCCGAAGCCTTGGGAGCGGCCTTGGCCTTTCCGGAAGTCTTCTTGGTTGCCATGAATCAGCTCCTTTCACGCAAATGGACTTCAAGAGTACCGGCGAAAACCGCCTAAGCGCCCGCCCTGCCCCTGGCCGCCGCCACGGCATCCAGCACGATGGCGCGAATATCCAGACAGACCGGGCAGTTGGCGATGCACCGGCCGCAACCGCTGCACAGGAAGGACCCCCAGTTTTCCGGATAGGTCCAGAACTTGTGCGAAACGCGGTTACGCATGCGCTGGAACTTGTGGGGGCGCGGATTATGGCCGCTGGCCTCGCGCGTATAGCGGGAGGACATGCAGTTGTCCCAGCTCCGCAGGCGTTTGCCGCCGCAGGGACTTTCCGGTTCGCCCTCATCGGTGATGTTGAAGCAGTAGCAGGTGGGGCAGAAATAGGTGCAGGCCCCGCAGGAAAGGCAGCGCGCGGTCTCCGCTTCCCAGAAGGCCGCGTCATCGAAAACGGCCCTGAGGCTCGCCGCGGCATCCTTCAGGTCCGGCGCGGGAACCAGGCTGGCCCAGGCGGCCTTGCGCGCGGCCTCGGCCAGCGGGAACTTTTCCGCGCCGTCCGCCAGGTCCGTTGCGCCCAGCAGCTCCTCGCCGCGCGGCGTCACGGCCTGGAGCACATAGCCGCCTTCGATCTCCGTGATGAGGACGTCCGAACCCACGGGCGAGGTGGGTCCGCCGCCCACCCAGTGGCAGAAGCAGGTCTCGCAGCCCGTGGCGCAGGTGAGGCTCACCACCGTCAGAGCCTCGCGCCGCGCCCGGTAATACGGGTCGGCATAGACGCCTTCCAGAAAGGGCTTGTCCAGCGCGGCAAAGCCGCGCGCGTCACAGGGGCGGCAGGCGAAGACCACCGTCGGCCGCGCCGCCTCCACAGGGTCCAGCTCCACGGTGGTCTGGTTGAGATCCGCCGGGTCCCGGCTCTTCCTGAAGGTCATGAGCGTCTCGCACTCGGGCAGGACGGCGTCCTTGGGGGGCACCGTGGCCTTGGCGAGGGTCATGGCGATGCCCGGCTCCCAGGGCGCGAAGACCACGGAGGGCTTGGAGGCGGCGGGCTTTTCCACGGGCACGAGGACGCGGCGCCCGCTCTTGGCGAGGGAGGCCGCAAGACCCGGCAGCCCGTCCGAAGCGACAAAACGGATCATGCTCATTTCCACTCCCTCTCATGGATATGCGTTTCGTCCACAGCGTAGGTGAGCAGCGGCGGCACGGCCGCGGGGTCGATGCCGGCCTTGTAGCCGTCAAAGAGATTGCCCACCGCGCGGGCGATCTGCTGGCGCAGCGCGAGGATGGGAATGCCCAGCGGGCAGGCGCGCTGGCATTCGCCGCAGCCCGTGCAGCGCCCGGCCAGATGAAGGGCGTGGATGGCCTGGAAAAAGAGCTTGTCGCGCGCGCTGTCGGCCTGGCTCATCCAGTGCGGCTCGCGGGAGTCCGAGATGCAGTGGTCGCGGCAGACGCACATGGGGCAGGCGTTGCGGCAGGCATAGCAGCGCAGGCAGCGCTCCATCTGCGCCTTCCAGAAGCCCATGCGCTCCTCGAGGCTCATGGCGTCGAGCATGGCGAGTTCCGGCGGGGTATGCGCGGCGGGCGTCACCTTCACGGGCGCGCCGAAGCGCTGGTCCGCGATGACCGCGCCGGGCGTGGTGCAGCCATAGCACTTGCCCTGGGCGCATTCGGTCATGCAGAAGCGGTGCTCCCTGCCGTCGGCCGTGATGCTCACGCCCGCCTCGTCCATGCTCACGCTGTCGATTTTCGTGTAGCGGCCCAGTTCGGCATTGACGCGGGCCATGTCCAGCACCCCCTCGCAGGGGATGGAAAAGATGCTCACGTCCTCGCGGCTGATGAGCCGCTCCTGCAGGAGTTCGGCGATGGAGCGCGCGTCGCAGCCCTTGACCACCACGCCCACCTTTTTGCCCTTGAACTGCGGCAGATAGACGGCGGGATTGTTGACGTTGAGCGGTCCCCACACGAGCTTGTCCACGTCTTCGGGGGTCTTCATGAACAGCGGCACCACATGGGCCGCGTCATAGCCCTGCTGCCAGCCGATGACGCATTCCAGCTCGGGCAGTTTGGCCCTGATGGCGGCCTTGAGTTCGTCCAGGGGCGCCTTTTGCCCGGTGCCCAGCGGATGCAGGGAGGAAAGCGCCATGTCGGCCAGGCGCAGCAGCGGCTTTGCATCTTCCAGACGCGGGGCCGGACCCAGGGCATGAATCTCAGCGGTGAATTTCTGCACCACCTCCTGCCAGCGCTGGCCTTCCGACGCCGAGACCCAGGTATAGGCGAAACGGCGCTGGTCGATGCCGAGCACGGGCAGAAATTCGCGCACCACCTCCAGACGGCGGCGGGCGTAGAAATTGCCCACGGCATAGTGGCAGTCGCGCGGGTGACAGCCGGAAACGAGGACGCCGTCCGCGCCTTCCAGCAGGGCCTTGACGATGAAGAGCGGGTCCACCCGGCCCGTGCAGGGCACGCGGATGACGCGCAGGTCGGTGGGCTGCCCGGCGCGCGCCACGCCGGCCGTGTCCGCGCCGCCGTAGGAGCACCAGTTGCAGAGAAAGCCGACGATCCGCAGTTCCTTGCCTTCTAGAACCGGCATAGCGCGTTGACCTCCGCAAGAATCTGATTGTCGGTGGAATGCGAGAGCTGGATGGCGCCCTGCGGACAGGTCGCCACGCAGAGGCCGCAGCCCTGGCAGACCGTTTCGATGACCTGGGCCTTGTTTTCGCCGCGCACGCTCACTTCCTCGATGGAGCCGAAGGGACAGCAGCGGATGCACTTGCCGCAGTCCACGCAGCGGCGGATGTCCACATGGGCGATCTGCGGGTCGCTCTGGAGTTTCGGCCTGGCGAACAGGTCGAGCACCTTGGCCGCGGCCGCCGAACCCTGCGCCACCGAGGCCGGGATGTCCTTGGGTCCCTGGCAGGCGCCGGCCAGGAAGACGCCCGCGGTATTGGTCTCCACAGGCTTGAGCTTGACATGGCTCTCCATGAAGAAGCCGTAGCTGTCGTAGGAGATACGCAGCTTTTCCGCCAGCTTGGACGCTCCCTCGCTGGACTCGATGCCCACGGCCAGGACAATGAGGTCGGCCTTGATCTCGATAGGCTCGCCCATGAGGGTGTCGGCGCCCATGACCACATAGCGGCCCTCGCCGTCAGGATAGATGGCCGAGACGCGGCCCCGGATGTAGTGGGTGCCGTATTCCTCCATGGCGCGGCGCGTGAACTCGTCATAGAGCTTGCCCGCGGCGCGGATGTCCATATAGAAGACGTAGGACTGCGAGTCGGGCAGATGGTCCTTGGTGAGCACGGCCTGCTTGGCCGTGTACATGCAGCAGAAGCCGGAGCAGTACGGGCGCCCCACGGACCTGTCGCGCGAGCCGACGCACTGGATGAAGACCACGTCTTTCGGCTCGCGGCCGTCGGACGGACGCACGATATGGCCGCCCGTGGGTCCGGAGGCGTTGAGCAGCCGCTCGTACTGGAGGGCCGTGATCACGTCCGGGTACCTGCCGCCGCCGTATTCCTCATAGACCGACCAGTCCATGAGGTCATAGCCCGTGGCCGCCACGATGGAGCCAACGGTCTCGGTGACGATCTCGTCCTTCAGCTCGTAATTGACGGCCCCGGTGGGGCAGACCTTGGCGCAGATGCCGCACTTGCCGCTGGTGAGCTTGCGGCAGTAGGGGGCGTTGATGACCGCCTTCTTGGGGATGGCCTGCGGAAAGGCGATGGTGATGGCCGTGGTGTCGCCCGTGAATTCGTTGAAGGCGTCCGGCGTTTTCTTGCTGGGGCATTTTTCGGTGCAGGCGCCGCAGCCCGTGCACTTGCTCCAGTCCACATAGGGCGTCTTCCTGCGGATCTTCACCTGGAAGTTGCCCACATAGCCGGAGATGTCCTCCACCTCCGAATAGGCGTAGAGCGTGATGAGCGGATGCTGGGCCACATCGACCATCTTGGGTCCGAGGATGCAGGCCGAGCAGTCCACCGTGGGAAAGGTCTTGTCCAGCTTCGCCATCTTGCCGCCGATGGTGGCCTCGCGCTCCACCAGGATGACCGGCACGCCGCCGTCCGCGCAGTCAAGCGCGGCCTGGATGCCCGCCACGCCGCCGCCGATGATGAGCGCCTTTCTGGTCACGTCGAAGGACTTGGGCGCCAGCGGCCGGTTGCGGCGCAGCTTTTCCACGGCCATGAGGACAAGCTCGGCGGCCTTGTTGGTATTGGCTTCCCTGTCCTTGCCGATCCACGAGACATGCTCGCGGATGTTCGCCATTTCGAACATGTAGGGGTTAAGCCCGGCGCGCGCCACGGTGCGGCGGAAGGTAGGCTCGTGCATGCGCGGCGTGCAGGAGGCCACCACCACGCCGTCGAGCCGGTACTCCCTGATGGCGGCTTCGATGGCGGCCTGGCCCGGTTCGGCGCAGGTGTACATGGGGTCGTCCGCATAGACCACGTCCGGGTAATGGCGGGCGCGTTCCGCCACCTGGGCCACGTCCACGGTGCCCGCAATATTGCTGCCGCAGTGGCAGATGAAGACGCCGATTCTCATGCCTTGCCTCCCTTGGCTTCCGTGCCCTTGGCGCCGGCGGCCGCCCGCGCGGCCTCCATCTTGCGCAGGAGGGACCCGGCGCTCACGCAGAGCTGATCCAGACCGAGATGCTCGGGCGCGATGCCCATGGCGAGGCCCATAAGCTGGGTGAAATAGAGCACCGGCATGTGGAAAAAGGCGTCCTCGGCCCTGGCCGCCTGTTTCTGGCGCAGGTCAAGATTCATCTGGCAGAGCGGACAGGCCACGGCAATGACGTCCGCGCCGAGCTTCGTCGCCAGGTCGAGGATGCGCCCGGAGTTGCGGGCCGTGAGCGGCCGCTCGGGAATGCCGAAGGACGCGCCGCAGCAGACCGTCTTGAGCGGAAACTCCACCATCTCGGCGCCGCAGGCAGAGAGCAGGCTCTCCATGAGCGTGGGGTTTTCCGGGTCGCCGAACTGCATGACATCCGCCGGCCGGCTCATGAGGCAGCCGTAATAGGCCGCGATCCTCAGGCCGGTGAGCGGGCGCGTCACCCGCGCCGCAAGGCTGTCCGCGTCATAGACGCGGGCGATGAGCTGCATGACCGAGGTGGACTCCGGCAGGCGCTCGGCGGCGGGCGCGTCCAGCAGTTCGTTGACGCGGGCGCGAAACACGGGTTCCTTCATGCGGTCGGCCGCCAGGCGCAGGTTGGAAAGGCAGCTCGGACAGGGCGTGACCACCTGTTCGGCGCCGTCCCGCGCCGCAAGATCGAGATTGCGCGCGCAGAGCGCGGCCGAAAGCTCGGTATCCACGGCGTGCGCCGGGGTGGAGCCGCAGCAGCTCCAGCCCGGGATCTCCGCAAGCTCGATGCCCAGCGCGGCGCAGAGCGCGCCCGTGGACTTGCCGTAGTCAAGGGCCGAGCCTTCCTGCGAACAGCCCGGATAATAGGCGTACTTCATGGCCGCACCCCCTCGGCTTTGGCCCTTGCCTTGTACCGCGCCAGGATGCGGCCCGCGGCGGCCGCGCCGCCGTCCGGCGCACCCTTGGGAATGAAGGGCAGCTTGTGCCGCTTGAGCGCGGCCGGCGCAAGATCGACATCCGTGGTCAGGCGCAGGGAGCGGAGCATGTAGAGCGCCATGGTGCCGATCTCATAGGTGCGGCCGAAGGCGCGCACCGTGTCAAGGAAGGAGAGCCAGAACTTCTCCACCTTCGGCACGGCCACGTCGCCCTCGTGGCGGGCCATGTGGCGCAGGGTCTCCATGACACGCGCCACGTCGATATTGTTGGGGCAGCGCTGGCTGCACATGGAGCAGCCCAGGCAGTACCAGATGGCGTTGGACGTGAGCACCTGCTCCCTGAGACCAAGCTGGACGCCGCGCATGATCTGGCTCACCTGGCGGTCATAGACAAAGCCCGCCGGGCAGCCTGCCGTGCAGTTGCCGCACTGGTAACAGGTGGAGATGTTCTGGCCGCTGCGCTCCTCCACCTCGCGGGTGAAGGCCGGGTCGCGCATCCGGCCGAGGGAGATGGCATTGTTCATGGCAACTCCGGAGCTGGTCGCAGGTTGAACAACCGGAAAAGAGGAAATGCCGCAGTTCCCGTCAGCGTACAGGAAGCACAAACGAAAATCCAGCCTTTTGCCCCCGGAGAGCCTTGGGCCGGGCACATGCCGGAAGCGCCCCGCGCCGGGCGCGCGTCCGGCTGTCTCCACGGCGGGACCGGAGCGGCGCGGCCCTTCGCCGCTCCCCGCGCAGGCGGCGGACAGAGACGCCGGGAGGTCAGCGGACCAGCGCGCACGCCGCGCGCAGGCCCAGCAGATAGCTCTGCACGCCGAAGCCCGCGATGCTCCCGGCGCAGACGCGCGCAAGGACGCTCTCGTGCCGGAACGGCTCGCGCGCGTGTACGTTGGACATGTGCACCTCCACCACGGGCACGGGCAGGAGAGCCAGGGCGTCGGCGATGGCGTGGCTGGTGTGCGTCCACGCGCCCGCATTGATGACCACGGCGGAAGTGCCGTCGTCCAGGGCCGCGTGGATGCGTTCCACCATGGCGCCCTCATGGTTGGTCTGGAAGGTGACGAGGCCCGCGCCCAGTTCCGCGGCCAGGGCCGCCAGCGCGGCATTGATGTCGTCCAGCGTGGCCGTGCCGTACTGGGCCGGGTCGCGCCTGCCGAACATGTTGAGGTTGACGCCGTGCAGGACAAGAACGGTCATGCTGTCTCCTTAGTATCTAAACCTATTGATGTGGCTGCCGGCCGGGATGTGGCAGCTTATGCAATGCCGCAATCATCCGTCAAAAACAGCCTTGCGTTGCTGTCCATTTGCGTAAGCCGCGCTTCGCTCGGCAACGCAAACGCGCCTGCGGCGCGCCCTCCGGGTGGCTTTTGCGCTGGCGGCGACAGCCCCCGCCCGAAGCGGAGCCAAGGGCGGCCAGCGGAAAATCTCCTTTCCTCGCTGAAAAAACCATAAGGGCGTTTTTTAATGAGGTCTGAGCCTAGAACCATGCGGGCGTCAGCGATCCCCCAGCGCGGCTTCCAGCGCCGACCGCGCGGCCTCCGGCAGGGCCTGCCCGGTCCAGATGCGGAACTGGGCGTCGGCCTGGCCGAAGAACATTTCCACGCCGTTCACGCAACGCCGCCCCGCGCGGGCCGCCTCGCACAGGAAGCGCGTGCGCGCGGGATTATAGACGATGTCGTAGGCGATGCCGCCGGGCACGCCCGGGGCGCGGGCAAAATCATAGGGCGTTTCGCCCTCGGTTTTTCCGTGCATGCCCAGGGGCGTGGCGTTGATGACCAGGCCGGCGGGCAGGTCGTGGCGCTCTTCCCACGCCACGGGCGTGAAGCCGAAGCGCCCGGCCAGGTCGAGATGGCGGCGGTTGCCCGGCGTGCAGACCCGGACACGCCGGCAGCCCCGCAGGCGCAGGGCCGCCGCCACGGCATGGGCCGCGCCGCCCGCGCCCAGCAGGAGGGCGTCCATCCGGTCCAGCGGCTCGGCGCCGAGCGGCGCGAGAAAGCCGGCAACGTCGGTATTGTCCCCGCACAGGGCGCCGTCCTTCCAGTACAGGGTATTGGCCGCGCCGGCCAGGGTGGCCCGCTCGCTCACCACATCCAGAAAGGGCATGACGGCCTGCTTGTGCGGGATGGTCACGGAGCAGCCCCGGATGTCCAGCAGGCGCAGGGCGTCCACGAACGCGCCGAGGCGCTCCGGGGGGATCTCCCAGCGCAGATAGACGGCCGGTATGCCCAGGACCCGGAAGCCCGTGTTGTGGACGAGCGGCGAAAGGCTCTGGCCCAGCGGCCAGCCGATGACGCCATGGAGCGTCTCGGGAAGATGCGGTGCGGACATGCGCGCCCCCCGGCTGAAGTTGCCCCATCCATACGCCGCGGAAAGCGGTACGGTCAATGCCCGTGCCGCCGCGCGGGGCGCCGCCGCTTGCAGTCGCCGGCCCGCTGCGCTACAACGCGGCATGGATATCACCGGTCCCCCGCCTGACGGCGCCCTTCCTGTCCGCGTCGCCTTCGCGCGCCCCGGCGCGCGCGAGCTTTACGCCCGCGCTGGCGGCGATCTGCTGGCGCCGGCCACGCCCCTTTCCGCCGGGCTTGACCTTCGCGCCTGCCTTGCGGAGGAAGAGGCCCGCATCGCCCCGGGCGCCCGCCTGGCCGTGCCCGCCGGCATCAGCGTCCAGCCCGTCAGGCCGGGCTATGCGGGCTTCGTCTATTCCCGCAGCGGACTCGGCGCGCGCGACGGGCTTACCGTGGCCCAGGGCGTGGGCGTCATCGACCCCGACTATACCGGCGAGATCCTCGTCATCCTTTTGAATACCTCCGGGGAGGAGCGGACCCTCAGACGGGGCGAGCGCGTGGCCCAGCTCGTGTTCCAGCCCTATGCCCGCCCGGCCTGGGAAGAAGTGCCCCGGCTCCTGCCCACGGAGCGCGGCGCGGGCGGCTTCGGCCATACCGGACGCTGAACCCGGGCCGCACAGCCTGATCGGCCGCCGCGCGGGACGACGCCCCGCGGAAGATCCCGGCCTCCCCCGTTCGTTGAACCGCAGCCGGCGCACGCCGCCGCAAAGGAGTTTCATCATGTCGGACGCCTTCGACACTATCCGGGCGGAGGAAGAGCGCCTGCTCTGCCGCTCCTACAGCCGCTATCCGCTGGCGATCGTCCGGGGCGAGGGCGCGCGCCTCTGGGACGCGGACGGCAGGGAATACATCGACCTGCTGGCGGGCATCGCCGTGACGGGACTCGGCCACTGCAACCCCGAGGTCAACGCCGCCCTGGAGGCGCAGGCGCGCAAGCTCTGGCATGTGAGCAACCTTTTCTATCAGGAGGAGCAGCTGGAGCTGGCGCGGCGCCTGCTCTCCACCACCCATCACGGCAAGGCGTTCTTCTGCAATTCCGGCGCCGAGGCCAACGAGGCCTGCATCAAGCTCGCCCGACGCTACATGCGCAAGGTGAAGCGGCGCGACGCCTTCGAGATCATCACCCTTTCCGGCTGCTTCCACGGCCGCACCCTGGGCACGCTCGCCGCCACCGGGCGCCAGAGCCTGTCCGACGGGTTCACGCCGCTGCCCGAGGGCTTCCGCCAGGTCCCCTCCTGCGACCTTGATGCCCTGGCGGCCGCCATGACGCCGGCCACGGCCGCCGTCCTTCTGGAGTGCGTCCAGGGCGAGGGCGGCATCGTGCCGCTGCCCGCCGACTACCTGCGCGGCGTGGAGGCCCTGTGCCGCGAGCGTGGCGTCCTCCTGCTCTGCGACGAGGTGCAGTGCGGCATGGGGCGCACGGGCAGATTCTGGGCCTTCCAGCACGCGGGACTCACGCCCGACGCCGTCAGCGTGGCAAAATCCCTGGCAAACGGCCTGCCCATGGGCGCCATGCTCGCCACGGACGAGGCGGCGCGCGGCTTCGAACCGGGCAGCCACGCCACCACCTTCGGCGGCGGCGCGCTCACCAGCGCCGTGGCCGCCAAAGTGGTGGAGATCCTGCTGCGCGACGACCTTCCCGCGCGCGCGGCCAGGCTCGGCGCGGCCCTCATGGAGAGGCTCCGCGCCCTGCAGGCGCGCCTGCCGGAAAAGATCCGCGAGGTGCGCGGCATGGGACTCATGATCGGCGTGGAGCCTGCCGTGGAAGGCAAGCCCGTGTGGGAGGAACTCCTCCGGCGCGGCTTCATCTGCAATCTCTGCCACGGCATGACCCTGCGGCTGCTGCCGCCCCTGACCATTCCCGAAGTGGATCTGGACAGCTTCGCCGTCACGCTGGAGGACATCCTCACGGGCCGCTGAGCCTCGTCCCTCCGGCCGCGCCCGGCGGGACCGGGCCACGGACGTTTCCCGGGCTGCCGCGCCGCCGGCGGCCCGGGTTTTTTTGCGCCCCGGAGAGTAAGGACGCGGGCGCAGGGGTCCTTCCGGCCCGCGCGGCGAATTTTTTCCTCGTCCACAACATATTGAAATACAATGACTATTTTTTCAGCGGACGGCAAGTAGCCGGGAAATTTTTCAGGGGGGGCTTGACGCAAAGCGCCACCCCTTGTTACTAATTTCGCAAGCCATGCGCTCTCTTTCCGGAACGGAAACGCGCGATGCCCGGGGGGGCGCGCCATTTCCGGCATGAGCACGGCATAACTTCTTACGAGTTGGAGGACACGTATGCCGACGTTTGTCGATCCGTCCAAATGCGACGGCTGCAAGGGTGGCGAAAAGACCGCTTGCATGTACATCTGCCCCAATGACCTCATGATCCTCGACCCCGAGGAAATGAAGGCCTACAACCAGGAGCCGGACGCCTGCTGGGAATGCTATTCCTGCGTCAAGATCTGCCCCCAGGGCGCCATTTCGGCGCGCCCCTACGCCGACTTCTGCCCCATGGGCGGGACCTGTATCCCCCTGCGTTCGGCCGATTCCATCATGTGGACGGTGCAGTTCCGCAACGGCAACGTGAAACGCTTCAAGTTCCCCATCCGCACCACGCCCGAAGGCTCCATCAAACCCTATGACGGCCGTCCCGAAGGCGACAGCCTCGACGACGAGCGCCTCTTCACCGAAGCCTCGCTGCCGGCGCCCAAGGAAGTCCTCGGCAAGAAGTTTGACGTGGCCGAGGCCGACAAGACCATGACCGTCATCGCCCACAGCAACTAGCCATCCGCGCGACGCGAGAAGGAGAATACGAAGATGCCGATGATCCCTGTGAAAGAACCCTCCAAGGGCGTGCCCATTTCCGAACCTGTCTGCAAAACGCATGACGTCGACCTGCTCATCGTGGGCGGCGGCATGGGCGCGTGCGGCGTGGCCTACGAGGCCGTGCGCTGGGGCGACAAGCACAACCTCAAGATCATGCTCTGCGACAAGGCCGCCCTCGAGCGCTCCGGCGCCGTGGCCCAGGGCCTTTCCGCCATCAACACCTACCTTGGCGACAACTCCGCCGACGACTATGTCCGCATGGTCCGCACCGACCTCATGGGCATCGTGCGCGAAGACCTCATCTATGACGTGGGCCGCCATGTGGACGACAGCGTCCTGCTCTTCGAGGACTGGGGCCTGCCCTGCTGGATCAAGGACGACAACGGCCACAACCTCAACGGCGCCCAGGCCAAGGCCCAGGGCAAGAGCCTCCGCAAGGGCGACAAGCCCGTGCGTTCCGGCCGCTGGCAGATCATGATCAACGGCGAGTCCTACAAGTGCATCGTGGCCGAAGCGGCCAAGAACGCCCTTGGCGAGGACCGCATCATGGAGCGCATGTTCATCGTCAAGCTCCTGCTCGACAAGAACGTGCCCAACCGCATCGCCGGCGCCGTGGGCTTCAACCTGCGCGCCAACGAGGTCCACATCTTCCGCGCCAATGCCATCATGGTGGGCGCGGGCGGCGCGGTCAACGTCTACCGTCCCCGCTCCACCGGCGAGGGCATGGGCCGCGCCTGGTACCCGGTGTGGAATGCCGGTTCCACCTATTCGCTCTGCGCCCAGGTCGGCGCCGAGATGACCATGATGGAAAACCGCTTCGTCCCGGCCCGCTTCAAGGACGGCTACGGCCCGGTGGGCGCGTGGTTCCTGCTCTTCAAGGCCAAGGCCACCAACGCCAAGGGCGAAGACTACTGCGTGACCAACAAGGCCATGCTCAAGCCCTACGAGGATCGCGGCTACGCCAAGGGCAACGTCATCCCCACCTGCCTGCGTAACCACATGATGCTCCGCGAGATGCGCGAAGGCCGCGGTCCCATCTACATGGACACCAAGACCGCCCTCAACACCACCTTCGCCACGCTCAACGAAGAGCAGCAGAAGGACCTCGAGTCCGAGGCGTGGGAAGACTTCCTCGACATGTGCGTGGGCCAGGCCAACCTGTGGGCCTGCACCGACACCATGCCCGAGGAGCGCGGCTCCGAGATCATGCCCACCGAGCCGTATCTGCTCGGTTCGCACTCCGGCTGCTGCGGCATCTGGGTCTCCGGCCCGGACGAAGCCTGGGTTCCCGAGGAGTACAAGATCCGCGCTAGCAACGGCAAGGTCTACAACCGCATGACTACGGTCGAGGGCCTGTTCACCTGCGCCGACGGCGTGGGCGCTTCCGGCCACAAGTTCTCCTCCGGCTCGCACGCCGAAGGCCGCATCGCCGGCAAGCAGATGGTGCGCTTCTGCGTGGATCACAAGGACTTCCAGCCCCAGATCAAGGAGACCGAGGACGAGCTGCGCGACCTCATCTACCGGCCCTACTACAACTTCCAGAAGGGCAAGGCCGTCTCCACCGACCCCGTGGTCAACCCGAGCTACATCGCGCCCAAGAACTTCATGATGCGGCTCATCAAGGCCACCGACGAATACGGCGGCGGCGTGGCGACCTACTACACCACCTCCCAGGCCATGCTCAACACGGGCTTCCATCTGCTTGACATGCTGGAGGAAGACTCCGCCAAGCTGGCCGCCCGCGACCTGCATGAGCTTCTGCGCTGCTGGGAGAACTACCATCGCCTGTGGACGGTGCGCCTGCACATGCAGCACATCGCCTTCCGCGAAGAATCCCGCTATCCGGGCTTCTACTATCGCGCGGACCACATGGGCCTGGACGACAGCAAGTGGAAGTGCTTCGTGAACTCGAAGTTCAATCCCGCCACCGGCGAGACCACCTTCTTCAAGAAGCCCTACATCCAGATCATCCCCGACTAGTCGGGCAAACGGCATCACGCTTTCAGGAGGCGGCCCCAGGGCCGCCTCCTGAGGCTGCCACGAGAGCGTTTTCGCAAGGAAATCGCGTCAACGCTCCGGCGGCTGCGGAAGCAGACGCCCGCGGCGCCGCCGCGCCGTCACGCGCCTGTTTTTCGTGTCTTTTCGCCGGCGGGTTTGCCGCCAGCGGCGCAAACCCCGCCTCGCGGCGTTTGCCACTGTCAGGGGGAAGGCCCCCTTTTTCATCCGCTCCGGCCTCCGGGGCGGTTCCCGCGGCGGGAGCCGGTATGCCGTGCGCCGCGCAACGCAGGAGGATCTCCAGGATGTCCAACGCCATTCTCGTCGTGGGCGGGGGCTTTTCGGGCCTCACCGCCGCCCTCGAAGCGGCGGAACTGGGCCACGACGTCTATCTCGTGGAAAAATCGCCCTGGCTCGGCGGCCGGGTGGCCCAGCTCAGCAAGTATTTTCCCAAACTCTGCCCGCCCTCCTGCGGTCTGGAGATCCAGTTCCAGCGCATCAGGAAGAACCCGCGCATCACCTGCCTGACGCTCGCGGAGGTGGTGGGCCTTTCCGGGCGCAAGGGCGACTACACGGCGCGCGTGCGCCTCTCGCCCCGGCACACGGCGCCGCATAACGTGGATTTCAGCCTGCTGGCCCAGAGCCTGGACGGCGAGGCCCCCAGCGAATTCGACTTCGGCCTGGGTTCTCGCAAGGCGCTCTACAAGCCCATGCCCTTCGCCTACCCCGCGCGCTGGACGCTGGACCCGGACACCCTCACCCGCGCCGACGCGGCGCGCGTGGCCGGGAACCGCTTCCTGCAGATGGATGAGTCCCCGCGCGAGATCGAGCTTTCCGTGGGCGCCATCGTGGTGGCTACAGGCTGGAAGCCCTATGCCATGCGCAATCTCACCAACCTCGGCGGGGGCGAGATCCGCAACTGCATCAGCAACATGCAGATGGAGCGCCTGGCCTCGGCCTTCGGACCCACGGGCGGCAGGATCGTGCGGCCCTCCGACGGGCGGACGCCGCTCTCGGTGGGCTTTGTGCAGTGCGCCGGCTCCCGCGACCAGAACCACCTCGGCTACTGCTCCTATATCTGCTGCATGGCTACCTTCAAGCAGTGCCTCTACCTCGCCGAGCAGCACCCGCAGACAAAGGTCACGGTCTTCTATATCGACCTGCGCGCGCCCGGCCGCTACGTCAAGGTGCTGGAAAAGGTGCAGGCGCTCCCCAACGTGACCTTCATCAAGGGCAAGGTGGCCGAAGCCGTCCAGATCGAAAACGACCGGGTGCGCCTCACGGCCGAGGACGCGGTGCGCGGCGAAAAGCTTTCTCTCGACTTCGATCTCGCCGTCCTGGCAACGGGCATGCAACCCGCCCTGGCCGGACAGGACCTGCCCCTGCCGCTCCCGCTGGACGAGGACGGCTTTGTGGCGGGCGGCGAGGAGGCGGGCATCTTTGCCTGCGGCTGCGCGCGCATGCCGCTCGACGTGACGCGCTCGGCCCAGTCCGGCACAGCCGCCGCCCTGAAGGCGGTACAAACGGTGAAAGGGAGGTAGGCGGCATGGCCGGCAAGATTGGCGTCTATTTTGATCAGTCAAACATCGGCGGCGGCCTGGACGCGGAGGCCCTGGCCCAGGACCTGCGCGACAAATGGGGCGAGCTTGCGGCCACGGTCAAGGTGGTGCCCGTGCTCGCCGAGGCCGTGGACGAAATCCGGGCCGACATCGCGGCCCAGGGGCTGGACGGCGTCCTCCTCTGCGGCGCCTCGCCGCGCGTGGACGCGGACCTTTACCGCTTCGCGCCCAATGGCGACACCCCTGTCCAGGTGGAGCACGTCAACCTGCGCGAGCAGTGCGTGCTCGCCTACCGCGACCCGGACGGCGCCTCCGTGGAGGGGCTTGCCCCCGGCGAAGCGCCCGAGCTGTTGCGGCTCATGGCTACCGACTATGTGAACATGGGCATGGTGCGCCTCCAGAAAACCGAGACCCCCGAACCCGCCGTGGTGGCCGGGGTGCGCCGCATCCTCGTCATCGGCGGCGGCTGGACGGGCATGCGCGCGGCCATGGAGTCCGCGGCCACGGGCTACGAGGTCGTTCTGGTGGAAAAGACCGACAAGCTCGGCGGCGCGGCCAGCAACATCCCCATGACCTCGCCCCTGTCCTCCCCCTGGACGGACAAGGAGCCGCTCAACCTGGCGGATCATATCGCCCGGCTGGAGGCCGAACCGGCCATCACCCTGCATCTTCAGTCCACGGTGACGAAACTGGAGGGCCAGCCCGGCGAATTCACGGCCGAGCTTGCCACGCCTTCCGGTACGGTGACGGTCCAGGTGGGCGCGGTGGTGCTCGCCACGGGCTGGACGCCGCTGGACGGCAAATATCTTGAGCCAATGGGCTACGGCAGCCCGTCCATCATCCATGCGGGCCAGTTCGCGAAAATGCTCGTGGAAGGCACGGTCACGGCGCGGCGCATCGCCTTTGTGCTCGACACCACCCTGGCCGAAAAGGCCTTTGGCGCGCCTGCCCTGGCGGACAAGGCCGGTGACGGCGGCGCCGACGAAGCCGCCGATGCCCAGAAGGCGGACGAAGGCCAGAACGTGGAGAGCGACGGCGAAAACATGGACGCGCCCTACGTCAAGGAAGACCTGGAGAGCATCCGCCATCTCCAGTACTCCAACGCCGTGAACAGCGTGGGCATGCTGCGCCAGGCCAATATCATCTGCGACAAAACCAACGACGCGGTCCAGGCCTTCGTCATCTACAAGAACATGGCTATCCCCGGCATCCTGGAACGCTTCTACAAGAAGATGCAGGACCGTCTGGGCCTGATGCTGACCAAGGCCGACGTCACCGCCATCACGGACCATGGCGACCGGGTAGTGGTCTCCTGCGCCAACACCCTGCTGGGCATGGACTTTGATCTGGATGTGGACCTCGTCGTGCTGCCCTGCGGCCTGGTGCCCACCACGGCCAAGGACCTGACCGTCAACTTCGCCTATCGGCAAGGCCCGGACTTCCCCGACCTTGACCTCTTCGACGGCTACGCGGACTCCAACTACATCTGCTTCCCCTACGAGACGCGGCGCACCGGCGTCTATGCCGCCGGCTGCGTGCGCCAGCCCATGACGCTGGACGCCTGCGAGGAGGACGCCCGCGGCGCCGTGCTCAAGGCCATCCAGTGCATCGAGGCGGCGGAACACGGCGTGGCCGTTCTGCCGCGCTCGGGCGACACCTCGTACCCGCTCTTCAACTTCGTGCGCTGCACCCAGTGCAAGCGCTGCACCGAGGAATGCCCCTTCGGCGCGCTGGACGATGACGAAAAGGGCACGCCCAAGCCCAATCCGGCGCGCTGCCGCCGCTGCGGCACCTGTTTCGGGGCCTGTCCGGAACGCGTCATCTCCTTCGCCAACTACAGCATCGACCAGATCGGCTCCATGATCCGCGAAGTGCGCGTGCCCAAGGACTTCAAGAAGGAAGGCCCGCGCATCCTCATCCTCGCCTGCGAAAACGACGCCTACCCGGCGCTGGACATGGCGGGCATGCGCGGCAGGGCATGGAGTCCGTACTGCCGCGTCATCCCGGTCCGCTGCCTGGGTTCGGTCAACGCCATCTGGGTCTCCGACGCCATGAGCAAGGGCTTTGACGGCGTGCTCCTGCTGGGCTGCAAGTACGGCGATGACTACCAGTGCCACTTCATCAAGGGTTCGGAGATCTGCAGCCGCAGGCGCGACAACATCGCCGAGACCCTGAGCCGCCTCGGCGTGGAGCCGGAGCGCGTGGATCAGCTCGAGGTGGCTATTGACGAATATGACAGGGTGCCGGACCTCATCGACGGCTTTGTCGCCCGGATCACGGCCCTTGGCCCCAACCCGTTCAAGGGCATGTAGGAGGAAGGTCTCATGGCGCAAATGACGCTGCACACCGATCCCGCCTTCACGCGGGAGCTTATGGAAGCCGGGGGCGAAGACCTCAAAAAGTGCTTCCAGTGCGCCACCTGCTCGGTGGCCTGCCCGCTCTCGCCGGAGGTGGCGCCCTATCCGCGCAAGGAAATGGTCTGGGCTTCCTGGGGCCTCAAGGACAAGCTCGCGGCCGATGTGGACCTCTGGCTCTGCCACAACTGCGGCAACTGCTCGGACCTCTGCCCGCGCGGCGCCAAGCCCGCGGAAATGATGGCCGCCGCCAGGAACATGATCTACCGCGACCTCACGGCCCCGGCCATCGTGGGCAAGTGGATGAGTTCCTCCCGGGGGCTTGCCTGGCTCTTCGCCATCCCGGCCCTCCTCTGGCTGGTGGTCTGGTGGATCCGCGCGGGCTACAACAACGGCGAGTGGTTCCCCCGCGCTGCGGACGGCCGGATCGTCTTCGGCCAGATCTTCTACGGCGACTACACCATCGACCCCATCTTCATGCTCACCTTCTTTGGCGCGGCGGCCATCCTCGCCGTGGGCTGCGTGCGCCTCTGGCGCATGTTCAAGCCCGGCGGCAGCCTCCTCGTGCTGGGCAGGCAAAAGTGCTGGCTCCTGCACCTCTGGGATGTGCTCTTCGACGAGATCATCACGGGCCGCAAGTTCGACGACTGCCAGGACGGCCCGGCCACCGGCGTGCCCCAGGAGGGGCGCCGTCTCTCGCACACCATGCTGGTCTGGAGCTTCGCCATCCTCGCCTGCGTCACGGCCATCGTGGCCCTGGGGCACTGGGGCGGCAAGGTGCTGCCGTGCATCCTCATCGAAACGCCCATGCCCCTGACCTTCCCGGTGAAGATCCTCGCCAATGTGGGCGCCCTCCTGCTCCTCGTGGCCCTGGCCCTGCTCACCTGGCGGCGCGCGCGGCTCAATCCCAAATACCAGTCCTCCAGCTGGTATGACTGGTACCTGCTCGGCATCATCTGGCTGGTGGCCGTGACCGGCATGCTCTCCCAGATCTTCCGGCTCATGGACTCCGTCCACGCGGCCTTCATCGTCTACTACCTGCATCTGGTCTTTGTCTGGATGCTCTTCGCCTATGCGCCGTGGTCCAAGCTCGGGCACTTCGTGTACCGGGTGGCGGCCATGGTCTATGTGCGGATGTATGGAAGAAGCTGACCCGCAGCCACGGCACGGGCAACGCACGAACGTCGTATCGTTTTTTGAGGAGGAAGCCGCCATGGCTGACGATCGTAAAGTCTTTCCCCTGGAATCCGTTCTCGCCCTCGTCACGGGCAAAAAGGACGCGGACGTGAAGGAACTGGCCGGCTTCATCGCGGGCCGTTCCGTGACCTGCGCCGCCTGCGCCGCCGCCGTGGCGCCGTTCGCGGCCGCGTGGCTCGCGCGCTGGTACCCGAAATTCATGGACTTTGAATGGGCCGAAGGCCAGGACTGGGCGGCCTTTGTTGCCAAATCGCGCAAGGCCCTGGGCGACAATGTCTCTCTCACGCCCATGGACGGCCGCACCAAGGCCCTGGCCGCCCAGGCGCTGGACGCCCTGGCCGAGGCCAATGCCGCCGCCACCCGCCAGAGCGAGGCCGTGGTCAAGCTTGAAGCCCGCGTGCGCGAACTGGAACCCTTTGAGTCCCGCGCCGAGGCCGCGCAGAAAAAATGCGACGAGCTGGAAGGCAAGATCAAGGCCATGAAGACCGACATGGGCGGTCTCAACCGCCAGATCGCCGAATTCCAGGGCAAGGTCGCCGTGAGCCACGACGAACTCATGCAGACCATCAAGGACGCCATCAAGGACGGACTCAAGGGCATGGTCGTGGGTGGCGCCGCTGCCGGCGCCGCCGGCGCCGTTGCGGCCGAAGAGGCCCAGCCCGCCGCCGAAAGCAGCGTGCCGGATGACTTCGGCTTCGGTGCCTCCGGCGCCGATTCGGACGGCTTCGGCTTCTAGAACGATTCCACGGACAGTTCCGGCCGCCGGAGTTTCCCGCACGGGAGGCTCCGGCGGCCTTTTCTCTCCCCCCGGCGTTCCGCTTTGACTTTTGCGCCCGTGACGCTATCCTTGCGGCACGCATGCGACCGGCGCGCAGGCCGCCGCCGGCCACGTTTCAGGGAGACTCCATGCCCGGCACCCTTGCCCCCGCGCTTTGCCGCCTCTATGACCGGCTGCACCAGTTCTGGGAGGGCGCGCTCACCCAGCGCCGCCTGGCCCTGTATCTGCTCTGGATCTATCTGTTCATCCTGGCGGCCGTGGAACTCCAGCGTCAGGGGGTCTTCCCGGCGTGGCTGCCGCGACCGCCGCACAGCCATTTCTGGGCCATCGAGCTTGCCTTCACCCTCATCCTGGGCATGGAGGTGCTGAGCCTCATCTTTGTGCTGCCGGCCTCGCTTTCGCGCTCCATGGGCAAGCAGCTGGAGATCCTGACGCTCATCCTGCTGCGCAACGCCTTCAAGGAGCTTCCCAAATTCGGCGAACCCGTGGAGATCGGCCTGGGCAATCTCCTCCAGATCGGGGAGATCGCGGCCTCGGCCACGGCCGCGCTCTGCGTCTTCCTCTGCCTCGGCGTTTACCGGCATATCCAGCGTCACCAGCATTTCATCCGCAGCGACGCGCAGCGGCAGCGGTACATCCTCAGCAAAAAGCTCCTGGCCCTCATCCTCTTCGGCATTTTCGTGGGCATCGGCGCGGAGCACATCTGGGCGGCCCTGCACGGGCATCCGGTTCCCGGAGGCTCGGGATTTTTTGAAACCATCTACACGGTGCTCATCTTTGCGGATATCGGCATGGTGCTCATCGCCCAGCGCTACATGCCCTGCTATTTCGCCGTGTTCCGCAATTCCGGCTTTGTCATCGGCACCCTGCTCATGCGCCTGGCGCTGTCCGCGCCGCCGTTTCTCTGCTCGGCCCTGGCGGTCTTTGCCGCGCTCTATGTGCTGGCGCTCACCTGGGGCATCAACAGCTTCAGCCCCGCGTTCGAGGAAGAGGACACGGGCGCACGACACTAGAGCGCTTTCGCAAGGCTGGAGTATATGATATTCCAAGTCCCGTCTGGAGCGGACGCCCGCGCCTTGCCCCGGAGGCGGAATTCTGCCATGATGTCGGCCCGGCCGCCGGGCCATCACCCTCTTTCAGGAGTCGACCATGCTCAATCCCGCGCAATGCGTGCTCTACAGCGGCGGCGCCGCCGGAACGGAACAGTTTTTCGGCGCGCTCGCGGAAAGCTGGGGCATCGAGGAAGTGAACTACAGCTTTGAAGGCCACCAGATCGACCGCAGCCGCGGCGTGCGCGTCCTCACCTCCGAGGAGCTTGCCCTCAAGGACGTGAGCCTGACCTACGTTTCCCGCCTCATGAACCGGGAGTACACGCGCGCCCCGCTCTTCCGCAAGGTGCTCCAGTCCATCTGCTGGCAGGTGAGCAGCGGCGACGAGGTCTTTGTGGTGGGCGCCATCCAGCCGGACAATACCGTCAAGGGCGGCACGGGCTGGGGCGCGGAATTCGCCAAGATCTGCAACAAGCCCCTCCATGTTTTCGACCAGCCGCGCGGCGCCTGGTTCGTCTGGGACAAGGACGTCTGGACGGAAGTGGAGGCGCCGGTCATCGCGCACGCCCACTTTGCGGCCACGGGCACCCGTTTCCTGGAAGACAACGGCCGCATCGCCATCCAGGACCTTTTCGCGCGCTCGTTCAAGCGCTAGCAAACGGTCATCCGACGAGGGCGACCGCCGCGCCAGCGCCCCCGATGCCCGGAAACCGGTGTCTGCCTGCAAAGGCGGACACCGCGGACCCGCGCGGAATTTTCGCGCTGAGACACCAGGAGCAGGCATGCCGCCGCAGTTCAGCGCCGCCGAACGCGCGGCGCTTGCCATCGTGCAGGGGGATCTTCCCGATTCGCTCACGCCCTATGCGGACATCGCCGCGCAGACGGGCCTGACGGAAGCCGAGGTGCTCGGCCTGCTTTCCCGTCTCAGGGCGAGCGGGTCCATCCGCCGTTTCGGCGCCAGCATCCGCCACCAGCGCACCGGCTGGACGCACAACGCCATGGTGGCCTGGATCGCCGACGAAGAAACGGCGAACGTCTGCGGTCCCATCGCCGCCGCGCACGCGCGTGTCTCCCACGCCTATTACCGGCCCAGCGCCGCGCCCGACTGGCCCTATACCCTCTACACCATGGTGCACGGCCGCAGCGAGGCCGAATGCCTGGGCGTGGTGGAGGACCTGCTGGCCGCCTGGCCCCTGCGCGACTATGCCGTCCTCCGCAGCCTCAGGGAACTGAAAAAAACTTCCATGATCTATTTCGCCTGACCGCGTTCCCCGGGAAACGCCCGGCGGCACGAGAACGAGACAAGGAGCCTCTGCCATGGACGAACGTTCGCGCCAGCTCTACGAAGCGGCCTGCGCCCTCATCCCCGGCGGCGTCAACAGCCCGGTGCGGGCCTGCCGCAATGTGGAGAGCCTGCCCCTCTTCATCGCCGAGGCCCACGGCGCCCATCTCAGGGATGTGGACGGCAGGGACTATGTGGATTTCGTCCTGTCCTGGGGTCCCATGATCCTCGGCCATGACGAGCCTTCCGTGAGCGCGGCCCTGCGCGCGGCCGTGGGCCGGGGCACCAGCTTCGGCGCCCCCTGCCCGGACGAGGTGGCCCTGGCCGAGGAAGTGGTGGCGGCCATGCCCGGCCTGGAAATGGTACGCATGGTCAATTCCGGCACCGAGGCCACCATGAGCGCCCTGCGCCTGGCCCGCGCCGTCACCGGGCGGGACAAGGTGGTCAAGTTCATCGGCTGCTACCACGGCCATGCGGACCCCTTCCTCGCCGCCGCCGGTTCCGGGGTAGCCACGCTTTCCATTCCCGGCACGCCCGGCGTGCCCCGGGCCGTGGTGGAAGAGACCCTGCTCGTGCCCTACAACGACCTTGCCGCGGCCGAGGCGTGCTTCCGGCAGCACGGGGAGCGCATCGCGGCGGTCATTGTGGAGCCGGTGGCCGCCAATATGGGACTCGTGCCGCCGCTGCCGGGCTTTCTGGAGGGCCTGCGCCGCCTGACGGAAGACGCCCGGAGCCTGCTCATCTTCGACGAGGTCATCACGGGCTTCCGCCTGGCCTACGGCGGCGCGCAGGCGCGCTTCGGCATCGACCCTGACCTCACCTGCTTCGGCAAGATCATCGGCGGGGGCCTGCCGGTGGGCGCATTCGGCGGCAAGCGCCGCTATATGGAACGCGTGGCCCCGGCGGGAGACGTCTATCAGGCGGGCACGCTTTCGGGCAATCCGCTGGCTATGGCGGCGGGCCTCGCCACCCTGCGCCTTCTCAGGACCATGGACTATGCCGCCCTGGAGGCCCGCACCGCCGCCTTTGCCCGCACGCTGGGCGACATCCTGCGGGCCAAGGGCGTTCCCGTTCAGGTGCCGGCCATCGCCTCCATGTTCTGCCCCTTCTTCAGCGCCACGCCAGTGACGAACTTCGCGCAGTCCAAAGCCTGCGACCAGAAGCTCTTCACCGCCTTCTACAAGCAGATGCGGGCGCACGGCATCTATCTCGCGCCCTCGGGCTTCGAGACGGGCATGGTCTCGTTCGCGCATACGGACGAAGACTTCGCCCGCGCCCTGGAGGCGGCGGAGGCGGTGGACTTCCGGGCGTGATCCCGGTGCGGCGTTCCCCGGCCCGGCGCCCCCTGCGCCGGCATTCCCGAAAGCGGCCGGAAACGGCGCCCCGCGAAACCGGCGCGGCCTTTCCCGCCCTTGCCTGCTGGACGCTCAGCCGTCAGGGGCTTGCCACCGCCCGCGCCCTTGCCGCCCGCCTGGCGGAAGCGCCCTGGTCATCGCCCGGAGGCGATGCGGACGTGCGCGCCTGCCGCCTGTTCGCGCCCGCCCGGATCTGCGCGCCCGGGACCGTCGCCGAAGACGCCGCGCCCCCCGGCGCGGGATTCCACCCCTTTGCCCGCTTTTCCGCCGCCCTGGCGCGCAACTATCGCCGCCACCAGGGGCACATCGTCATTGGCGCGGCGGGCATCGCCGTGCGGGCGCTGGCGCCGCTGCTGCGCCACAAGAGCGTGGACCCCCCCGTGGTGGTGCTTGATCCGGCGGGACGCTTCGCGGTGAGCCTCCTTTCCGGGCACTGGGGCGGCGGCAACGACCTCGCCCGGCATGTGGGCCGCCTGCTCCGGGCGCTCCCCGTCATCACCACCGCCTCGGACACGGCGCCGGGGGCGCCCCCCGCTCTGGACATCCTCGCCCGTGACGCGGGCCTGCGGATCCTCGACTGGGAACGCCTGCCCCGCGTGGCCGCGGCGTTGCTCGAGGGCGAGCCTGTTCCTCTGCTTGATCCCCGCGCCTGCCTGCCTCAGGCGCGCGCCCCGCAGTTCCTGCGGCTGGAGGCGGCGGACCTTCCCGCCGGAGGGGACGTCCCGCTCGTGGCCGTCCACTGGGAGCGCCGCGCCCCGGCGTCGGGGCTGCTGCGTCTGGCCGCGCGCCGCCTCCATGCGGGCATCGGCTGTCGCGGGGGAACGGACGCCCCGGCCATTCTCGCGGCTCTTGCCCGCACACTGGAAGAACACGGTCTGGAACCGGCGGCCCTTGCGGATCTCGCCACCGTGACGGAAAAAACGGACGAGCCTGGCCTGGAAAAGGCGGCGCGCGCGCTCGGCGTGCCGCTTCTGGCGTTCGCGGCCCCGCAACTGGCGGCCGTGCCCGCGCCGCACCCCTCCCCGGCCGCGGGGCAACGCTTCGGCCTGCCCCCGTTCAGCGTGTGCGAAGCCGCCGCCCTGCTCGCGGCGCGACAGGCAGACCTCGCCGCCGGAGCCGTCCTGCTGGCGCCCAAGACCGTTTTCGCGGGCCGCGTCACCGTGGCCGTTGCCCTGAGCGTCGCCCCCGGCGAAGGAGAAGGATCATGACGCACACTCCCCCCGGCGCCGCGCCGCTCCTCGTCGTGGGACTCGGCCCCGGCGATGCCGCCCTGCTCACGCCGCAGGCCCGCGCCGCGCTGGAGACGGCGCGCTGCATTGCGGGCTATGACCTGTATCTCGACCTGGTGCCCCCGGAGCTGCTCGCGGGCAAGCGCCGCATCGGCTCGGGCATGCGCCGGGAACACGAACGCTGCGCCGCCGCCGTGGAGTCCGCCCTTGGCGGCACGCCCACGGCCCTGGTCAGCTCCGGTGACGCGGGCATCTATGCCATGGCGGGGCTTGCGCTGGAGATGCTTGAGCAGCGGGACCTGCTGGAAACCGTGCCCTTCACCGTGGTGCCCGGGGTGCCCGCGCTCTGCGCCGCCGCGGCCCTGCTGGGCGCGCCCCTGACCCATGACTTCGCCTGCGTGAGCCTGAGCGACCTGCTCACCCCGCTTGCGCGCATCCGGCACAGGCTCGAAGCCGCACTGGAGGCGGATTTCGTCTGCGTGCTCTACAATCCGCGCTCGCACGGGCGCCCGGACCACCTCGCCATGGCGCTGGAGACCGCGCGCCGCCTGCGCGCGCCCGACTGCCCGGTGGGCATGGTCCGCAAGGCCTTCCGCCCCGGGCAGGAGGTCATCCTCACCACGCTGGCGGATGCCGACCCCTCGCGCGCGGACATGCTCTCCCTCGTCATCATCGGCAACAGCGAGAGCCGCAGGGCCGGCGGCTACATGCTCACCCCGCGCGGCTACAGCCTGGATCGTGCCTGAAAAACAGCCTTGGATTTTTCCGCCCCGAAGCGTAGCCTCATGGGGCCATGGAAAAGAAAAAGATCCTGCTGCTCGCTTTGGGGCATCTCTCCTGCGATGTCAACGCGGGCGCCCTGCCCGCCTCGCTGCCGTACCTGCGTTCGGCCTACGGGCTGGACTATCAGGCCACGGGCGGACTCATGCTCGCCTATTCCTGCCTGTCCTCCATCATCCAGCCCATTTTCGGCCTGCTGGCCGACAGGCTCTCCAAGCCGTGGTTCCTGCCCCTGGGCGTGGCGCTGGCGGGCTGCGGCATCGCCTGCATGGGCTTTCTCGGCGGCTACTGGGCCATGTTCACCGCCATTGCCGTGAGCGGCGTCGGTTCGGCGCTCTTCCATCCCGAAGGCGCGCGCCACGCCAACAAGGTCTCCGGCAAGAGCAAGGGCATCGGCCTGAGCATCTTCTCCATCGGCGGCAACAGCGGCTTCATCCTCGGGCCGCTCCTCGTGACCGTCTTTGTGGGCGGCTTCGGCATTCGCGGCATGGCCGTCTTTGCCGCGCTCGGCATCGCCATGGCGCTCGTCCTGCTCTGGGGCATCACGCGCCTGGGCAGGACAACGCCGCCCTCTCCGCAACGCGCTTCGCAACGCTCCGCCGCCGGAGCAGCGAACGCGGCGCATCCGCCGGCCAACAACTGGCATGAATTTTCCCGGCTCATCGTGGTCATCGTGGCCCGTTCCACGGTCTTTGTGGGCTTCAACGCCTTCATCCCGCTCTATTGGGTCAACGTCTTCGGGCAGTCCAAAGCCGCCGGCGCCCTGGCGCTGATCATCTTCTGCGCCAGCGGCGTGGCCTGCAACATCATGGGCGGCCTGCTCTCGGACCGCATCGGCTGCGTGCCGGTCATCCGCCTGGCCTTCAGCCTCATGCCCGTGGCCGTGCTCGCCTTCAGCCTCGCGCCCGATGCCGGCTGGGGCTATGCCGTCCTGCCCCTGCTCGGCTTTGTGCTCTACGCGCCCTTCAGTTCCCAGGTGGTCCTGGGCCAGCGGCTCCTTGCCCGGAACATCGGCTTTGCCTCCGGCGTGACGCTGGGGCTGTCCACCAGCCTCGGCGGGGTGGCGCAGCCGTTTCTGGGGCGCGTGGCCGACATGGCGGGCCTGCCCGCGGCCATCCAGGTGCTGGCGGGCGTGGCCGCGCTGGGGGCGCTCTTCTCGTATCTGCTTTCGCGCGGCCCGGAATCCCGCGGCGAGTAGGCCGCCGGACGCCCCCGGCCATCCGGCGAAAGGGCGCCTCCCCCCGGGGAAGGAAGATCGTGGGATAGCGGCGGAGCTACAGCGAGAGCAGGACCATCCAGACGGGAATGGTCACTGCGCAGGCGAGCGTGGAAAGCGAGACCATGAGCGAGCCGAACTCCGGGTCCGTCCCATAATAGCCGCTCAGGATAGCCACCTGCATGAGCACCGGCAGGGACGCCTGCATGACGAAGACCCTGCCCGCAAGTTCCGGCAGCCCGAAAAACGGCAGGAGCGCCCACATGAGGAGCGGGCTTGCCACCATGCGGCCCGCCAGCGCCAGGAGCATGTCCCGCGTGAGGTGGAGCCGGCGCAGCTCCATGCCCTGCAGGGTCACGCCGATGAAGATCAGGGCCAGCGGCGTGGTGAGTCCGCCCACCAGGCGCGCCGCGTCCAGGATGACGCGGGGCGGCTCCACCTCCAGGAGCGCCAGGAGGAAGCCTGCCAGAAAACCGAGCATGGGCGCGGACACGATGTTTTTCAGCCGTCCCGCCAGGCGGCTCTCCGCAGGGACCGCTCCCGCTTCCTCCCGCCGCGCGGCGGACCCGCCGGCGCGCTCGTCCCTGCTGATGGCATAGTTGCCCACGGTCCAGAAAAACGCGGCGCTCGCGAAATAGTAGAGGAGCACATAGGGCACCGCCGCTTCCCCGAAGAGCGCCATATTGACCGGGATGCCGATGAAGATGGTGTTCGGGTTGGAGACGCAGGCGCAGAACAGGCCGAAATGCCGGCGGTCCACCCGGGCCGCGCGGCCCGTCACCCAGGCCAGCGCATACATGAGCACCATGGCGACCAGCGGCAGGAGCGCGCCCTGGAGCATGTGCGCCAGGTCCTCGCGCCCGAAGGAGCGCAGGATGGTGCACAGGAGAAACGGCGGCAGGGCCACGTTGGTCACGAGCCGGGGAAGGAGCCTGCGACTCTCCGGCGAGAACCAGCCGAGAGCCGCGAGGACATAGCCCACGCCCACAACGAGCAGGAGGCTGAAGACCCCTCCGAACGCCTGCAGCAAGACCATCCCTTCTTGTACCGGCTTTTGCGCCGCCGGTAAACACGCGCTTCCGGGCGGGGAGGGGCGCGGAACGGGCGTGCGCGTCCGCGTGGTCTGTTTTCGCCGCGCTCCGGCCGGGGCGCCGGCTTGCGGGGCGGCGCGAGTTCCCGTATAGAACAAAAAAACTGCCGCACCGGAGCGCGGAGGCCGCATGAAACGAGTTCTGCTCTGGATACTGGCCCTTGTCGTCCTTGCGGGCGCGGGGGCGGCGTTCCTTGTCACGCGCATTGACGCGGACTTTATCGTCAGGCGCATCGCCGACGCCACGCAGGGCGCCACGGGCGCGCCGCTCCAGCTGGACGCGCCGCCGCGCATCTCCCTCCTGCCGCCCGGCATCCGCTTTGGCGGCGCCCGCTGGAGCGGCAGCCTCGACGGCACGGATGTCTCCGTCTCGCTTCAGGGCGGCATGGCCCAGCTGGAGCTGGCCCCCCTGTTTTCCGGCAACCTCGTGCTCAGCGAACTCCAGCTCGACCGCCCCGAGGCGGTGATCCGCCTGCATGCGCCCTCGCCCGCCGCCGGGACCGACACCGCCGGAAAGCGCCGGGAGCCGCAGGCGGAACAACGCGCCGAGACCCGCAAGGCCCCCGATGACGCCCTGCCGCTGGAACTCCGGCGCCTGACCGTCACGCAGGGCGCCCTGCGCCTGAATGACGGCCGGCAGGAGACCCGCGTTTCCGGCTTCAATCTTTCCCTGGGCAATCTGCGCCGCCGTGAGGAGGTGGAGATCCAGGGGGATCTTGTGCTGGAGATCCTCAAACTTCGCGGCACGCCCCCGGCCGGGAAGGCCGCCCCGGCCACGGCGGGCGGCCGGGAGTCCGCGGACGCCACGCCGCTGCTGGCGGGCAACCTCGCCTTCAAGGCCGCGCTGCGCTACTACGCGCCGAACCTGACCTTCCGCCAGACCTCCCTGGCCTTTACCCCGCTCAAGGGCGCGCTCCCGCGCGAACTGGCGCCGCTCCAGCTTGCCTGCGAGGGCGCGCTCGACCTCGGGAGCCTGACCCTGCGCCTGGCCCAGGCGCGGCTCTCCACGCCGCAGGCCAGGCTGACGCTCAACGGACAGGGCACGCTCGCGCCCGTGGCCTTTGCGGGCGAGGCGCAACTGGGCGGCTCGCCGCGCAGGCTGGCGGCCCTGGCGGGCGCCGCCCTGCCCGAAGGCGACGCGGACACCCTCGATATCCGCTGCCGCGCGGAGTATTCCGGCACCACCCTGCGCCTCGCGGACCTTTCCGGCCAGGCGGCCGGCGTGCGCCTTGGCGGCGATCTGGCCCTGGGCCTGCCTGATGGGGAAAACGCGGTCCCGTCGGTGCGCGGCGCCCTGAACCTGGGCACGATCGCGCTGGACGCGCTGCTCCCGGGGAAGGGGACGGCGCCCTCCGCGCGACAAAGCGCCAGCGCGCCCGCCGCGCAACGGCAGGCGCCACGGGGCGGCGCGCCGGCAGCCGCGCCCGCGCAAAACGCCGCGGGGCTGCCCGCCGTTGACCTGCGCCTCGCCATCGCCGGGCTGCGTCACGGGGCGTTCGGCCTGAAGGACATCGCAACGCTCGTCACGGGCAAGGCCGGACGTTACGCCCTCAAGGATTTCTCCGCCCGGCTTGCCGGCGGCGGCCAGCTCAGGGGCACCTTCACCGCCGACATGGCCGCCCGCGCCTATACCCTCGCCGCCGATGGCGCCGGTGTGGACATCGGGGCGCTCTGCGCGGCTGCCGGCAAGGCCGGCGTCGCCGGGGGCAGCGCCGCCTTCACTGTCCGGCTCAGGACCGCCGGGGCGGACAGCCGGGCCATGCTCGCCGCGCTGGAGGGCGAAGGCGTGCTCGAGGCGCGCGACCTGACCACCCCGGCGTTGCGCGAGGCGGCGCAGACGCTGCGAAAACTCCCCGTCGGCAACCTCGCCGTGCCCGAGCGCATCGCCACGGCGCGCGCGCCCTTCACGGCCCGCAAGGGCGAGATCGCCGCGCGGCCCGTCACCGTCACGGCCGACGGCCTTTCCGCGCGGGGCGACCTGCGCGCGAACCTGCCGCGCGAGTTCCTGGAAGGGACGGCCACGGTGACGACCATGGGGCTCAACATTCCCCTGACGTTCAAGGGACCGTTCAGCGATGTGAGCGTCGGCGTCGATCCGAAATTCGCCCTGGAGCTGGGCCGCAGGCTGGGCACCGCGCCCGGCGCGCTCGGCAGGGGCGCGCGCGATCTCGGCACGGCGGGCGCCGCCGGGGCGGGCAAGGCCGGCGGGGCCGTGCGGGAGGGCCTCGGCAACGCGGGCGGCCTGGTCCGCGGCCTCTTCGGCCGCTGAGGCCGCGCGGCGCTCTAAAGATTCAGCGCGTTACGCCGTTGAGATGGGCAGCGGAGTAGTATATACTCCGGCCACATGGCGCGGACATTCCCGCCCGGACACGGAACCTCGCGGACGCCACGGCGCGGCCGCACAGGCGGTACGGCATGTATCTGCTCATTGGCCTCATCGTTGTCGCAGCCTCTGTGGGCATCGGCTACACCATGTCGCACGGCGACTGGGCCGTGCTCTTCCAGCCCGCGGAATTCATCATCATCCTCGGCTGCGGCCTGGGCGCGTTCTTCGGCGGCCAGACCAAGTACACGTTCAGCCTCATCGTCAAGAGCCTCAAGCACCTTTTCGCCGATCCCGGCTCCAGCAAGGCCCGCTACCTCGAGACCCTGGCCCTGCTCTACGCCCTGTTTTCCAAAATGCACCGCGAGGGCGTCATCAGCATCGAAGGTGACGTCGAAAAGCCGGAGTCCAGCCCCATCTTCAGCAAATACCCGAATATCTCCAAGGATACCACGCTGGTCAGCTTCATCGGCGACACCCTGCGCGTCTATCTGACCACCGGCGACCCCGCGGACATCGACAGCCTCATGGACATGGACATGGAGACCATGCGCGAGGAGGGCATGCTCCCCGCGCATTCGGTGTCGCACATGGCCGAATCGCTGCCGGGCATGGGCATCGTGGCCTGCGTGCTCGGCGTGGTGCTGACCATGGGCAAAATCAACGAGCCGCCGGACGTGCTCGGCCACCACATCGGCGCGGCCCTGGTGGGCACGTTCTTCGGCATCCTCTGCTGCTACGGTCTGTTCGGTCCCATGGGTTCCAAGCTGGAGAACTATGTTTCCGAAGAGCATTTCTACTACAACGCGGTGAAGGAGGCCGTGGCCGCGGCCATTCGCGGTTCCACGCCGCTCATCGCCGTGGAGTACGGCAGGCGCGCCATTCCGTATCCGTTCCGGCCGTCCTTCCCGGAGATGGAAGACCGGCTCAAGAGCGGCTAGGCCGCAGGCGCTTCCGGGCCGCGGAAGCTCCGCAACGTTTCCCGATCTCCGCATTCCCGCGCGTCGGCGCGGGGATGCGGTTTTTCCGCCTGGCGGCGACGGCCGCATCCTGACAAGGAGGACCTATGGGCGGCGCATGGAAAGTCGCATATGCCGACTTTGTCACGGCCATGATGGCCTTCTTTCTTCTGCTCTGGATCCTGAACATGGTGCCGCCGGAGACCAAGGCCGGTCTTGCCGCCTATTTCAGCGGCGAACGCAATTTCGACTCCAGCGCCACCTCGCCCGTCTCCAACAATCCGTTCATCCAGAATACGGACAAGATCGACACCCGCGATCTCAAGATCAGCGAAGTGGAAAAATCCCACTACGCCATCGCCCAGAAAATCAAGCAGATGCTCATGGCCGACGCGGTGCCGCAGAGCGCCTCGGGCATCAGCGCCGATGATGTGGGCGTCCAGTTGCGCGTCAATTCCGATATCATGTTCAAGCCCGGCGAAGTGGCGCTCCAGCCCGAAGGCATCAAGGTGCTCGGCGATGTGCTCGACATCATGAAAGAATACAATCTCTACCTGGTGGTGCGCGGGCATGCCGACGGCACCGAGGCGCGGCCGCCCTTTGATTCGCCCTGGGAGCTTTCGGGCGCGCGCGCTGCCGCCGTGCTCCGCTATCTGGCCGAGCACGGGGTCAAGCCCACGCGGCTGCGCGGCGTCGCCTACGGCGAGACGCGGCCGCTCAAGCCGGGCATTTCCGAAGAAAGCAGGGCCGTGAACCGGCGTGTGGAATTTTTCTTCCACCGCCCGGAGGTCATGTCCTACAGCGTGGTCTACTGAGCCGCATGGGCAGGCCCCCCCGCGCGCGCGCCGACCAGCTCGCCTTTGAGCAGGGCCTGGCCGAAAGCCGGGAGCAGGCGCGCAGCCTCATCATGGCCGGGCGCATCGTGCTTGCGCCGCCGGACGCGGCCCCCCCCGGCGCGCCGCCCGTGCGGGTGCCCAAGCCGGGGCACGGCTATCCCGAAGGCACGCGCCTCGCCCTCCTGCCCGGCGAGCGCTTTGTCAGCCGGGGCGCCTGGAAACTGCTCACCCTGCTCGACAATTTCCATCTGGAGGTGAACGGGCTTGTCTGCGTGGACGCCGGGGCCTCCACGGGCGGCTTCACCGACTGCCTGCTCCAGCGCGGGGCCGCGCGCGTCTATGCCGTGGACGTGGGCCGCGCCCAGCTCCACGAACGCCTGCGCGCCGATCCGCGCGTCATCAACCTGGAAGGCGTCAATCTGCGCCACGCCCGGCCGGACCTCATCCCCGAGCCGGTAGACCTGCTCACGGGCGATGTCTCGTTCATCTCGCTGACGCTGATCCTGCCGCCGTGCATGGCGTGGCTGCGCCCCGGAGGCCGTGCCGCCCTGCTCATCAAGCCGCAGTTCGAACTGGGACCCGGCGAAACCGTGCGCGGCGTGGTGCGCGACGAAGCGGCGCGGCAGCGCGCGGTGGACAAGATCGTGCGCTTCTGCACCGAAACGCTGGGCCTGGAGGCGCACGGCGTCCTGCCAGCGGCCATCAAGGGTCCCAAGGGCAATCAGGAATACATGGCCCTCTTCCGGCGGCCGGAGTAGGGCGTTTTCGCACTGAAATCGCGGAAACGCTCCAGCCGCAGCGGCGCCCCCACGAAAAAGCGCCCGCCCTTGCGGGCAGGCGCCTGACAGTTGCCGTTTGCCGCGCGAGGCGCGGCCATGGCCCAGTTACTTTGCGGGCGCGGCGTCCCGGGCCGTGGGAGCCTTTTCCGGAGCGGCGGCTTCGGGTGCGGCGCCGCCGGGCAGCGCGGGTTCGGGCACGGGCTTGAACTCGATCTTCTGCTTGTTCACTTCCGCGATGATGGCCGCGGTGACATCCGCCGACTGCGTATAGGACGCGGCGGCCTCGGCGCCGAGGATGATGTCGTAGCCCTGGGCCTCGCGGTAGCTGTTGACCACGCGCTGCACGCTGTCAAAAAGCAGGTTGACCACATTCTGCTGCTCGGCCTGCATGCGCTGCTGCGAGGCGGCATAGACGCGCTGCAGCTCCTGCATGGCCGCTTCGTCCTTGGGATTCTTTTCCAGGCGGTCCTGGATGGCATCGAGCTGTTCCTGCATGACGGCCTGACGGCTTTCCAGGAATTTCACGCCTTCCTTGCCGGGTTCGCTGTCGCGCATGACGCGGCCCATGTCCACAATGGCGATCTTGGGCTGCGCGACCTGGCTTTCCTGCTGCTGGCAGCCCGTGAGCGCGAGCATGCCCGCGAGGACCGGCAGAATGATTCGGGAAATACGCATGATGGTACGACTCCTCTTAAAGAAAGTGAAGGTGACTCTAGACCTTTTTTCGCAAATTTTCAAGGAGATTCCCCCAGTCCCGGCCGCATGCGCCGCGCTTGCCTGCAACGGCCGATGCCGCTATAGTGCGGCATGCTGCGGTTTCGGCGCGAAGCCGCCTCTCTCAGGTCTTTCCAAGGAGCAACCATGCCCGGCACAGCCACCCCGCCATCGCAGGGCAACGCCGTGGGCGCGCGGGTCCGCGCCTTTCGGGAAGAGCGGGGGATGGATCTCGCGGCGCTCGCCGAGACGACCAATCTTTCCCCGGCCTTTCTGGAACGCCTGGAAAATGGGGATATCTATCCGCCCATCGGGACGCTGCAAAAGGTGGCGCGCGCCCTTGACGTGCGCCTCGGCACCTTTCTTGACGACCAGGAATGCACGGACCCGGTCATCGCGCGCATCGAGGGCTTTCCCGACGGCCGCCACGCGGCGCCCCCCATGGCGGAAGACGCCGACCTCCCCCGCGCGGGCGGGGCGGAACCTGCCGCCGACATCCAGCGGCCCGGCTATATCTATCAGGTGCTCGGCATGGGCAAGAGCGACCGCAACATGGAGCCGTTTTGCGTGGAATTTTTTCCGCCGGCGCCGGGCGCGGAAGAGCCGAGGCTCACCTCGCACCAGGGGGAGGAATTCATCCTCGTCCTGGCGGGCAGGCTGCGCGTGCGCTACGGCCGCAAGGCCTATGACCTCTCGCCCGGCGAGAGCATCTATTACAATTCCATCGTGCCGCACGCGCTGACGGCGCTGGACGGGGAGCCTGTGCGTATCCTCGGGGTGGCCTACAATCCATGAGCGCGCCGCTGCTCCCTCCTCCGGATGACGACGGGGACTTTGTCCTGCGGGAATGGACGCTCGGCAGGGTCCTTGACCATACGGTGGCCCGCTTTCCCGACAGGGACGCCCTGGTGTATGCGGATCGCGGCTACCGCCTGACCTGGCGCCAGTTCGGCGACCTGGTGGATCGCCTTGCCAGGGGACTCATGGCCCTGGGCATCCAGAAGGGCGAAAAAGTGGCCGTCTGGGCCACCAACGTGCCCTGGTGGATAGCGCTCCAGTTCGCCACGGCCCGCATCGGCGCCATCCTGCTCACGGTGAACACCAATTACCGCGAGCACGAACTGCGCTATGTGCTCGGCCAGTCGGAGTGCGAGAACCTTTTCCTCATCGGCAGCCTGCGCGACCACGACTTCATCGGGACGCTCTACGCCATCGCGCCGGAGCTGCGCGTCCAGCCGCGCGCCGGGGGGCTTCGCAGCCGCAGCCTTCCGCATCTGCGCCGCGTCTGCTTTCTCGGCGCGGAAAAACACCGGGGCATGTTCTCCATGCCCGAGATCCTGGCGCTCTCCGTCATGACCGACGAAGCCGACTACCGGGCGCGCCAGGATTCGCTGGACCCGCATGATCCCATCAACATGCAATATACCTCCGGCACCACGGGCTTTCCGCGCGGGGTCATGCTCACCCATGTGGGCGTGGGGCTTAACGGCTACTGGATCGGGCGCCGCCAGCGCTTCACGGAGCGGGACCGGCTCTGCCTGCCCGTGCCGCTCTTCCACTGCTTCGGCTGCGTGCTCGGCGTGCTTGCCTGCGTCAATCACGGCGCGGCCATGGTCGTGCTGGAAAGCTTCAATCCCCTGCATGTGCTCCAGGCAGTGGAGCGCGAACGCTGCACCGCCCTCTACGGCGTGCCCACCATGTTCATCGCCGAACTGGAGCACAAGCACTTCTCCCGGTTCGACCTTTCCTCGCTCCGCACGGGCATCATGGCCGGTTCGGTCTGTCCCGAACCGCTCATGCGCCGCGTGGTGGAGGACATGAACATGCGCGAGATCACCATCTGCTACGGACTCACCGAAGCCTCGCCGGTCATGACCCAGTCCGACATCCACGACCCGCTCCCCCTGCGCTGCGAGACCGTGGGCTGCGCCCTGCCCGGCATCGAGGTGCGCGTGGCCGACCCGGAAGGCATCGACGAGCTGCCGCGCGGCCAGGCCGGAGAGATCCTCTGCCGGGGCTACAATGTCATGAAGGGCTACTACAAGATGCCCGAGGACACGGCGCGCGCCGTGAGTCCCGAGGGCTGGCTGCGCTCCGGCGACCTCGGCGTCATGGATGAACACGGCTACCTGCGTATCACCGGCCGCATCAAGGACATGATCATCCGCGGCGGCGAAAATGTCTATCCGCGCGAGATCGAGGAATTTCTCCTCGGCATGCCGGGCGTCCTGGATGTGCAGGTCGTCGGCGTCCCCAGCCGCAAATACGGCGAGGAGGTGGGCGCCTTCATCATCCCCCGGCCCGGCGCCCGGCCGGACGCGCGGACCGTGCGCGAATGGTGCCGGGGAAAGATCGCCTGGCACAAGATCCCGCGCTATGTGGCCGTGGTGGAGCAGTTCCCGCTCACGGCCAGCGGCAAGATCCAGAAATACCTCCTGCGCGCGGAGGCGGCCCGCCTCTGGCCGGAGGCCGCCCAGGACCCCGCCCATGGACCCGCAACAAGCGCCGGAGCCGCCCATGAACACCATGCCGGACACCCCCGCCCCGGACATTCCGCCGGCAGACCGTGACGCGACGGCGGACGCCGCCTGCGCCGCCGCCTGCCCGCTGTCGCGCATCCCCGCGCATGTCTGGCGCGGGCTGCTCCGGCCGCCGTTCCGCAAGCGCCATCCCGTCCTTTTCTGGGGGCTTTGCCTGCTGGCGCTCGGCCTTGCCGCCGCGCTCGGGCGCATGGCCGCGCTGCCCGACGGCCACGGCCAACGCCTGGCCCTGGTGACGGTGCGCGGTCCCATCCTCGACCCCGCGCCCACGCTCGCCTGGATCCGCCGGCTGGAGAACGACGCCCGGGTCAGGGGCGTCCTGCTGCGCGTGGATTCCCCCGGCGGAGGCGCCGCCGCCTCGCAGGAGCTTTACAGCGCCCTGGAACGCCTGGCCCGCAAGATGCCCATTGCCGTGAGCATGGGCGCCACGGCGGCTTCGGGCGGGCTTATGGTCAGCATGGCCGGAACGCGCATTTTCGCCAACCCTTCCACTGTCACCGGCTCCATCGGTGTCCGCATGGACATCCCGCAGCTCCAGGGACTCATGGACAAGGTGGGCATAGGGCAGGAAACGCTCGTCACCGCGCCCTTCAAGGACGCGGGTTCCTACCTGCGCCCCCTCACCCCCCGGGATCGCGCCTATTTCGAGCATGTGCTCATGGACATGCACGAGCAGTTCGTGAGCATCGTGGCAAGCGGCCGCAAGATGGAACGCCAGAGGGCCGCCGGCCTGGCCGACGGCAAGATCTTCACCGGGCAGGAGGCGCAGCGCCTTGGCCTTGTGGACGTTCTGGGCGGGGAGGATGCCGCCCTGGACTGGCTGGCGGAAACGACGGGCGTGCCGGCCGCGCGCCCGCTGCTGCAAAAAAGGGACGCCACGCGCGCCGCCCTGCTGGAGCGCCTGCTCGACAGGCTGACCACGCTCCTGGGCCTTGCGGACGCTCTGGAACGTTCCGGAGCGGGAAGCCTCGGCGGAACGCTTCCTTCCGCGCCGCCGGGCGCGCCCCCCGCCCCCGGCGGCGGACTGGGGCTGGCGCCCGCCTTCCTCTACCAGCTCTAGTGTCTAATTGCAAAAATTCTGCACAGAATTCTGTGCAGAATTTTTGCAGGATCGTTCGCGAAAAAACGTGGTTTTTCGCTCACTCACGGCGGCTATGCCGCCGCAAAACCCTTACGGGTTTTGTAGTGTCTACTTTTGCAAGTAGACACTAGCTTCCCTGAGAGCGAGTTGATAGTGAAGATATCCAAACCGCTCTGGCGGCAGCGGCATGATTGAACCGCGCCATTTCCAATCGCTTCGCTGCCGTCAGTCCACCATGAAATTGTTCAGCCGGTTTGCCGGATTCAGCGGCTCCTGGTCCGAAAGGCGCAGGGACTTGACCATCTTCAGCGTTCCCTGCTTGTACTTCCGGAAATGCGGGGACGCGATATGGGCCTTGTAGGCATCCTGGCTGGCGTAGATCTCCAGAATGGTCATCCTGCACGGATCGTCCTTTTCCGCCACGGCATACATGGCGAGCACGCCAGGCTCCTCGCGCAATGAGGTCTCCCCCACCTCACTGGCATACTTCCGGTATTCCTCAAGATATTCGGGATAGACCTCGATGCTGGACAAACGCGTGATGCCGTCCGGCCGCATGGGCAGCTTGGCGCACATGCCGGGCGCCCTGTCCAGGCGGCGGCACTTGCCGATGATCTCGCCGGTTGCCAGATAGGCGTAGGTGGGAAATTCGAACAGGACCGGCTTGAGGCGCGTGTAGTCCAGCCTGCCGCGGCTGTCCAGCACATCCGGCCGCGCGGTGGTCTCCGCCACCGTGCAGACGAAATTGTCGAACCCCGGCGTCTTGTAGATATCGACCACATCCAGTTCCATGGACACGGGCGCGGCATCGATGACCGGCGTGCCGTTCTTTCCCCGGTGAAAGGCGAAGGCCCCCGACTTGTCCACCTCGGCGCCGCTCACGCTGCCCACATAGTCGGCCCCGGGCAGCAGGGGGCGGTCCACAAGATTGACCGACAGTTTCCTGCCGGCAATGATCCCCCGGTTGGTATAGTGC
Organism: uncultured Desulfovibrio sp.; assembly: GCF_910584445.1. Taxonomy (GTDB): domain Bacteria; phylum Desulfobacterota; class Desulfovibrionia; order Desulfovibrionales; family Desulfovibrionaceae; genus Desulfovibrio. Next base: position 182,059 of record NZ_CAJUBO010000001.1, on the reverse strand, counting down.
TGGTCGTTCATGCTCACCACGATGCGGTCGTGGCCGAGCACGCCCACATGGGCCACCAGCAGCCAGTTGACCCTCCCGTCCACTTCCGCGCCCACCACTGTGACCAGACTGGGGTACAGGGCAAGCGTCCGTCCGAGCGAGATCCTTTCCACGGCGGTCTCCCGGGCTGCGTCCCGCGCCGCCGCCCCTGCGACGGACGCGGCAAGAAAAACCAGAACGGCCACGCCACAGGCGGACAACCTTTTCATGACAACCTCCGGCACTGCGGGACTCCAGGGAGTCCCGGCATTTCCCGTGCAGGACGGTAGCAGCCCCGCGTCCGGCGGACAAGGACGGCGAGCGGCGAAAACTTGCCTGTTTGTCTCAAAAAAAACTTCGGGGAAGGGAAAAGGAACGTCACGGACGCGGGCCGCGCCGCTCGCGCCGGCGCCAGAACCGCAGGGTCAGCCGCACGACCAGCCAGGCCGCCGCGAGCATGAGCAGAAAGGCCGGCCCGAGCACGCCCCAGGAATGGCGCGAGGCGCCGACCCAGAGGCCGCTGGCCCAGAAGAGCAAAAAGACGCCCGCAAGAAAGGCGCCGTAGCCGAACGCGCGGCGAAAGCCCGTTTCCCAGAAGAAATTGATGGCTCCCGCCGCCGCGCAGGCAGCGGCCAGCCAGAGCGCGCACAGGGCGATGAGCAGGGGAAATTCCGGCATGGAGCCTCCGAAGCGGGGGCGAGGGTCACCGGCGCCGGAACCGGCACGCGGAGAGCGGGAAAGGAACGACGGATGCTGCGGGCAGCGCCCGGCCGCCGGTGCAGGGCCGCGCGGGGCCGGGTCTCTCCCGGCCCCGCAAATGGCCCGAACGGCTACGCGTAGGGGTTGGCGTACAGCAGGATGAAGCTGATGACCAGAGCGTAGATAGCCAGGGATTCGATGAAGGCGAAGCCGAGGATCATGGTACCCGTGATCTTGCCGCTCACTTCGGGGTTGCGGGCCACGCCCTCGGTGGCGCCCTTGAGGCCCAGGCCCATGCCGATGCCGCAGCCGAAGGCCGCGATGCTGATGCCCAGGGCCGCCGCAAGGCAGGTGAAGCCGAGGGATTCGGAATTGAGCGGTTCGCCGGCGAAGGCCAGCCCGGCCATGCCGACCAGGGCGACGGTGTTGAGGGCAACCATCAGAAATTTACGCATGGAACACTCCTTCCACGTTGTATTGTTGGGTCGCGTGCGACCATTCCCCCGTCATTGGCCGACCTAATGCTCCGGCCCTTCCAGGGCGCCGGAGATGTAGAACATGGTCAGCATGAAGAACACGAAGGCCTGCATGCTCTTGCCGAGCAGGAAGAGTCCGTAGATGGGCAGCGTCCCGAGCAGGGGCGCCATGACGAAGAAGAGGATGATGACGATCTCCTCGCCCCGGATATTGCCGAAAAGTCGCAGGGAAAGCGAGACCGGCCGCGACAGGTGCGAAACGATCTCCAGCGGGAACATGAGCGGGATGAGGAACTTGGAAGGCCCGAGGAACTGGTTGATATAGTGCGCCTTCCAGCGCGCAAGCCCCACCCAGTTGTAGTAGAGGAAAACGAAGAGCGCCATGCACACCGTGGTGTTCAGGTTGGCCGTGGGCGCGTCGCACCCGGGAATGAGTCCAAGGATGTTCATGCCGAAAATATAGATAAGCATGCCCGCGAGCAGGGGCACATACTTGTGCCCCACCTCGCCCATGGAGGCGCAGATGAAGCGCTCCACGGTGTCGATGACGGACTCGAAGAAATTTTGCAGCCCGCCGGGCACAAGGGTCAGGCGGCGGCGCAGGATGAGGGCCACGCCGAAGAGCACGGCCATGCACAGCCAGGAATAGAACACGTGCTTGAAGGGCACGAGCTGGCCGCCGATGGTGATTTCATCCATCCCGAGAAAGGTGGAGAGCAATACCGGTTCCGGCAAACTGCCTGCCATGATGAGCCTCCTCGTCGGCCTGCGCCGTCACGACCGTTCCTGAAACGGCGCGGGTCCTCCGCGCCCGTGATCCATCCCCGAAATCCCGCCCGGAAAGGGCGTCACCTCTCCGCGGCGCGCGAGCTTGCGGCATAGCTGACAAGCCCCACGACAAGCCCCGCGGCAAGCCCCGCCGCCAGCGCCGTTGCGGACGCGCCCACGCGCATGGACCCGTAGAGCGCCAGCGCGAATACCAGCATCCGCAACGCCCAGCGCAGGAGCGCGCCAGCAAGCGCCCCCGGCGGGAAGGCCGCGCCCGGACCCCGCAGAAAAAACCGCGCCCAGCTCCAGAAGATCCAGGCCATGCAGGCCACGCCCGCCCCGAACCACAGGAACCACGGCGTGACCGCCACGAGCGCGCCCCCGGCCAGAAGCGCCAGGACGGCGGCGGCGGCCTCGTGGCACAGCAGGGCGCGGATGGCGGGAGGACGGACGCCCCGGCGCCAGAGCCACGCATCCAGCGGCGCAAGGGGCGAAGAAAATCCGCGCGTCATTTCCCTCCGTTCCCGTCTCCGGGCGGCGCCCCCGCGGATGGGGGCTTCGGGGAGGCTTCCGCCCCGGCGCCGCCGGGCGCATGCCCGCCCCCCGGCCGCCCGCGCTCCAGCTTTCGCAGGAGCGCCTGCGTATCCCGATAGACATTGAGAAAGCCCGCGCCAATGCCCACCAGCAAAAACCCGATCTTGCACCACGGGCTGGTGCCGAGCCACACGTCCAGCCCGTATCCGATGGCAAAGCCCACAAGCGGCCCGCTCACCAGATGCAGGCCGATGACGCCCGTGGTAGCCATGGCCCGCATGCCGTCCCGCTGCTGGCCGAAAAAATCCTTGAGGGACACCCGCGCTCCCGGCATGCCGGATGCGCCTCCCGGGCGGTGCCCGGCACCGCGCATCCGTCTTGTCTCTTCTTTCGCGGTGACCCTAGCACGAACAGGGGACCGCGTCAACAGGCTCCGGAAAAATCCGTGCATCCCGCCGGCCGGACCGGCGACAGGCGCGCCCGGCGCTGCTCGCCGCCGCCCCGCGCGTCACGCGCGCCCCCTGTTGCGCCACGAGGCGAGAGCGGGTATAGTGCGCCCCGGCGCCCGCCGCGCCAAAACCCAAGGAGTTTTCAGGATGAAACCTGCCATGCGTTTTCCGCTCGCGCTCTGCCTCGCCCTGGCGGCCCTTGTCTGGTGCGCCGGCGCCGACGCCGCCCAGCCGGCGCAAAAGACCTTTGTCATCGCGCCGTTTGCGGTGCATGCGCCGCAAAGCTACACCTATCTTTCCAAGGCCGTGCCCGGCACCATTCAGGGCAAGCTCAACAGGCCCGGCGTTCTGGAGGGCCGCACCCTTCAGGGCAAGGCCGCTTCCGCCGCCGAGGCGCGCAAGGCCATGACCGCCGCCGGCGCGGACTATGCCGTCTGGGGAACGGTCAACGTCATGGGCAATGACTGCTCCATTGAAGTCAACTGCGTGGACAAGGCCGGCAAGACCTGGAACCGCACCGCCGAAGCCCCGGTGAGCGGACTTACCGGCGCGGTGCAGAACCTGAGTTCCGCCCTGGGTTCCGAGGTCATGGGCGTGACCGTGGCCGCCAAGCCCGCCTTCATGATGCGCCAGCCCGGCCAGACCGCCCCCGCCGGGGCGCGCGCGGGCGGCGGCGAAATCATCGTCAACGAGACGGGCCAGCAGCAGACCTATCTCAACCCGCAGTTCCGGTATCAGGGCGCGGGCGCCAGCGACGGCTCGCGCCTGCGCAGCCAGCGCATCAAGGAGAACATGGTGGATATGGCCGTGGCCGACTTCAACGGCGACGGCAAGAACGAGATCGCGGTCCTGGGCGACCACGACCTCACCATCTACCTCTGGGAGACGGGGGGCCGGCTCAAGCAGCTGGGCCGCACCGTCGTTTCCGCCTCCAACCTCAACTTCTCCATGCGCGCCATGGACATCAACCGCGACGGCGCGGCGGACCTTGTGGTCGCCACGTTTGAGGAAGACGGCAACCGCCCCTATTCCTATTTCTATTCCTTCAAGGGCAACAAGCTGGCCCAGTGCGCCGAGCGCATCCCCTATTTCGCCAGCGTCATGCGCGTGCCGCCCAACTTCTCGCCGGTCCTGGTGGGCCAGGGCTATGACAGCATCAAGCTCTTCGCCCCCGGCGTCCACCAGCTCGTCAGGTCGGGCAACAAATACACCCTCGGCGCGCGCTTCAGCCTGCCCGCCGGAGCCACGGTCTTCAATGTGGCCTGGATCCCCGCGGGCAAGGAAGGCTCCGACCTCATCGCCATGCTCACCGACGACGAGCGCGTCAAGCTCTTCCAGGGCAACGGCACAAGCCCCATCCACACCACCATGGAACGCTTCTCCGGCTCGGCCACGGGCATGGACTTTTACAAGACCATGCCCGGACTCGGCATCGACCGCAACGGCCAGCTCCCCGGCAAGATTTACGCGCCCATGCGTATGATCGCCGCGGACCTCGGCCGCACCGGCGAGCAGGTGCTCATCCTCAACAAGCCCATCTCCACGGCCTCGCAGTTCTTTGACCGCTACCGCTTCTTCCCGCAGGGCGAGATCCATGCCCTCTACTGGGACGGCGTGGGCCTGGGACTCAAATGGAAGACGCGGCGCATCCGCGGTTCCGTGGCCGAGATCGACCTCGCCGACGTGACCAACGACGGCATCCTCGACCTGGTCGTGGGCGTCAACACCTCGCCGGAGCTGGGCGTCGGCAGCAGGCAGTCCATGATCCTCGCGTATCCGCTCGACGTTTCCCAGATGGACCCCAATGTCCCGGCGGACATGAGCGATTTCGAGGTCAATCCCAACCGCTAGGGCGCTCATGATGGCAGCGAACTGATCGAACAGAGACAGTTTCAATCAGCAATGCTCCCGGCGGACGCGCCGGAGACCGCGCGGGCCTGGCCCCGCGCCACGCGCAAGGAGGCAGCGTGCGTATTCTCGTCATCGGTTCCGGAGGTCGCGAGCACGCGCTCGCCTGGAAACTCGGGCAAAACGCCGAAGCGCTCTTCGTGGCGCCCGGCAACGGCGGCACGGAGTCCGACGGCGTGCGTAACGTGCCCCTGGCCGTGGACGACCTCGACGGCCTTGCGGACTTCTGCCGGCGCGAGCATATCGACCTCGCCGTGCCCGGCCCGGAGCTGCCCCTGACCCTCGGCATCACCGACCGGCTCATGGCCGCGGGCATCCCCTGCTTCGGGCCGGACGCGTACTGCGCGCAGCTTGAAGGCAGCAAGAGCTTCGCCAAGGAGGTCATGGCCGCGGCCGGCGTGCCCACGGCCGTGAGCGCGGTCTTCACGGACGCCGACGCCGCGCGGGAACATATCCGCAACTGCGCCGTGCCGCCGGTCATCAAGGCCGATGGCCTTGCCGCCGGCAAGGGCGTGGTGGTGGCGCGCACCACCCGGGAAGCGCTGGACGCCGTGGACGCCATGCTGGAAAGCCGGGCCTTCGGCGCGGCGGGGGAGCGCATCCTGCTGGAGGAACGCCTCACCGGGGAGGAAGTCTCCCTCCTCTGCCTCTGCGACGGCGAACGCGCGGCGCCCCTGCCCTCGGCGCAGGACCACAAGGCCGCCTGGGACAACGACGAAGGACCCAACACCGGCGGCATGGGCGCCTACAGCCCGGCCCCCGTCCTGCCGGACGCCGGCCTGGACGCCCTGGCCGATGTGGCGGTGCGCCCGGTGCTGCGCGAACTGGCGCGGCGGGGCCATCCCTTCAGGGGCGTGCTCTATGCCGGACTCATGATGACGCCGGACGGTCCCAGGGTGCTGGAGTACAATGTCCGCTTCGGCGACCCGGAATGCCAGCCCCTGCTCATGCGCCTTGACGGCGATCTGGCGGCCCTCATGCTGGACTGCGTCCACGGCCGCCTCGACCCGGCGCGCCTTTCCTGGAGCGACAGGACCGCTCTGGGCGTGGTGCTGGCGGCCAAGGGCTACCCCGGCAGCTACCCCAAGGGCATGCCCATCGAAGGCCTCGCCGCGGCGGACGCGCTCCCGGGGGTCAAGGTCTTCCACAGCGGCACGCGCGCGGAGGGCGGGTCCATCGTGTCCGCCGGGGGCCGCGTGCTCTGCGTCACGGCCCTGGGCGACGGCCTTGCCGACGCGCAGGCCCGGGCCTATGCCGCACTGGAAAAACTCCGCATGCCCGACGCCTTCTACCGGCGGGACATCGGCGCCAAGGGGCTGCGGCACCTGGCCCGCAAGGCCTGAGACTCAAAGGAGGCGCCCATGGCGCATGTGGTCATCATCATGGGTTCGCAGTCGGATGAACCCACCATCGCGCCCTGCGCGGAAATCCTGCGCGAACTCGGCGTGCCCTTTGTCATGACCGTGAGTTCGGCGCACCGCACGCCGGAACGCACCGAGGCCCTTGTGGCGCAGGAAGAGGCCGCCGGCGCGCGGGTCTTCATCTGCGCGGCGGGCATGGCCGCCCATCTGGCAGGGTCCGTTGCCGCGCGCACCTTGCGGCCGGTCATCGGCATCCCCGTGACCGGCTCGGCCCTGGGCGGCATGGACGCCCTGCTCTCCACCGTGCAGATGCCTCCGGGCTTCCCCGTGGCAACGATGGCCCTGGACAAGGCCGGGGCGCGCAATGCGGCCTGGCTCGCGGCGCAGATCCTCGCCCTGGAGGACGCCGCCCTTGCGGACAGGCTGGCGGCGGCCCGCCGGAAGATGCGCGAGGCCGTCATCAGCGCCGGGGAAGAGATGCGCCGCAACTATGCCTGACGGGCCGGAGGGGCCTGACGGGCCGGACGCGGCACCAGGGGGTCCGGCGCCGCGCTCAGCATCCCGCGTCGGGAACGCGCAGGGCCACGCCCACCGGGCAGTGGTCCGAGCCGTGGACCCCGCTTTCGATCCAGGCGTCGGCAATGGCCGGGGCCAGCTCTTCGGAAACAAAGAAATAGTCGAGCCGCCAGCCCACGTTGCGCGCCCGCGCCCGCGTCTTGTACGACCACCAGGTATACTGCCCCGGCGCATCGCCGTGGACATGGCGGAAGCTGTCCACATAGCCCAGCGCCTTGAAACGCCGCATGAAGTCGCGCTCCACGGGCAGAAAGCCCGTGTTTTTCTCGTTGTCCTTCGGACGGGCGAGGTCGATGGGTTCGCAGGCGATGTTGAAATCCCCGCAGACCACGACGGGCTTGGTTTCACGGCATTTCTGGGCATAGGCCGCAAAGGCCTCGAAAAAGCCCATCTTGTAGTCCAGCCGCTTGAAGCCCCCGGTGGGGCGTCCGTCCGCGTCCACTTCCTCCGCGCCGCCGTTGGGGAAATAGCCGTTGAAATAGTGGAACCACGGAAATTCGAGATGGAGCAGCCGCCCCTCGCCCCGCCAGCGGGGATCGGGCAGCTCCGCCGCGACGGCCAGCGGCGGGATGCGGCTGAAGACCGCCACGCCGGAATAGCCCTTGCGGACGGTGGAGGCATCCCACCATGCCTGCCAGCCCTCCGGCTCGCGCACGGCATCGGGGAGCTGCTCGGGAGCGGCCTTGGTCTCCTGCAGGCCCACCACCTGCGCCTCCGTCTCGCGGAACCAGCGCCAGTCCGGCTTGGCCGACACCGCGCGCACGCCATTGACATTCCAGGAAACAAGCTTGACGAGCATGACGCCTCCCGCGCCAGCATAGCCGCAGGCGCCGGACAAGGGCAAGCCCCGGCGCCCGGCCGCGCGGGCATTGCGGCGCCCGCGCTTTTGCGTTAAGCAAAACGAGGGCCGCCCGGGCGGCCACCACGCATGGAGGGAGCACCTATGGATCTTCTGCCTGTTCGGCGCGCCATTCTCAGCGTCACGGACAAGAGCGGCCTCGCCGGGTTCGCCGCCTTTCTCGCCGCGCGCGGCGTGGAGCTTGTCTCCACCGGCGGCACGCAACGCATGCTGGAGGCCGAAGGGCTTCCGGTCACGGCGGTGAGCACGGTGACGGGCTTTCCGGAAATCCTCGGCGGACGCGTCAAGACGCTCCATCCCAAGATCCACGCGGGCATCCTCGCCAACAAGGATGAACCGTCCCACATGGAGACCCTGGCGGAAAAGGGCATCCGGCCCTTCGATCTCGTCTGCGTCAACCTGTATGACTTCGCGGGCGCGGTGGAACGCCGCCTCTCGCTCGAGCAGGCCGTGGAGGAGATCGACATCGGCGGGCCTTGCATGCTGCGCGCGGCGGCCAAGAACTTCCACAGCGTGCTCGTGCTGCCGTCGCCCCTGTGGTACGGCCCGGCCATGGAGGAACTGACCGCCCACGACATGGCCGTGGGTCTGGAGTTCCGGCAGGTCATGGCCTCCCGGGCGTTTGAGGCCACGTCGCGCTACGACGCGCTCATCGCCTCCTATCTCAGGCCGTGAGACCGGCGCCGGGGGTCCGTCATTCCCAGACCGGAAGGTAATCTCCAGGGGCTCAAGCCAAGCCAGCTTGCGGCCCTGAACCGGCTCTTCAACCGCCGCTTTCCCGCCGGGGACGTCTATACCGTTGACCAGGCGCGGGAGCTGGCTCTGCTCTCGCGCTCCCTGGGGCGCCAGATCGGCCTGCTCATCGACCGCAAGGGCCGCGTGCGGATGGTCATCGTGGGCGGCCCGGGCGGTATCCTCATCCCCGAGCTGCCGCGCGGGCGTGGCGCCCCCGGAGCCTCGCCGGCGGAGCCTGCGGCGCCCGCCTCCGGCACGCGTCCGCACCGCGCCGGGAACACGGCGGCGGCCCGGGCGGCGGTCCGCACGGCGCCGGCCTCGCGCCTGCGCGGCCTGCGCCTGCTCCACACCCATCTTTCGCCCGAAGGGCTGACGGAAGAGGACCTCATGGATCTCCTCTTCCTGCGGCTGGATGCCATCATCGCTCTCTGCGTCGACCCGGAAGGCGGACCCGTCCGCTGGCAGGCCGCCACGCTGGCGCCGGGCGGCGCCGCCGAGGCGGGCGCGCCCCCCTGCCGCCTGGAGGAGCCGCGCCCCTGGGACAGGACAACGGCGGATTTCGCGGCCCGCGCCGCAGAGATCGAGTCCGCGCTCACCGCCCTGCCCGCCGCTCCGGCTGCCGCGCACGGGGATGCCGCCCCCCGCGCGGGGCGCGCCCTGCTCGTCTCCGTGGCCGCGGAGCCACGGCCCGTGCAGGAGCAGCACCTCACCGAGCTGGCGGAGCTGGCGCGCACGGCCGGGCTGGCCGTGTGCGGACGCATCATCCAGCGCGTGACGCGCCCGGACCCGCGCTCCATTCTCGGCAAGGGCAAGCTCGCCGAACTGGAGGTGACGGCCCTGCGCGAGAATGCGGACATCCTCGTCTTCGACGGCGAGCTTTCGCCCGCCCAGATCCACAATCTCGCGGACATCACCGAGCGCAAGGTCATCGACCGCACCCAACTCATCCTCGATATCTTCGCCCAGCACGCGGCCTCGCGCGCCGGACGCCTTCAGGTGGAGCTGGCCCAGTTGCGCTATGTGCTGCCGCGCCTGGCGGGCCGCAACCGCGCGCTGGACAGGCTCATGGGCGGCGTGGGCGGACGCGGCCCCGGCGAAAGCCGCCTGGAGACGGACCGGCGCAAGGTGCGCGAGCGCATGACGCGCCTGAACCACGAGCTGGAAAAGCTCCGCCGCCAGCGCGGCCTGGCCCGGCGCGCGCGGCGCGACATCCCCCTGGCGGCGCTGGTGGGCTATACCAATGCGGGCAAGTCCACGCTGCTCAATACCCTCACGCGCTCCAGCGTCCTGGCGGAAAACCGGCTGTTCGCCACCCTTGACCCGGCCACGCGGCGCTTGCGCGTCCCCGGCGAGCGGGAAGTGGTGATCTCCGACACCGTGGGCTTTATCCGCAACCTGCCGCGCGAACTTGTGGACGCCTTCCGCGCCACGCTGGAAGAGCTGGCCGCGGCCGACTTTCTCATCCATGTGGCCGATGCCTCGCATCCCGACCTGCTCCAGCAGATCGCCTCCGTGGAACGCATCCTGGAAGATCTGGAGCTGCCCGCGGTGCCGCGCGTGCTTGTGCTCAACAAGTGGGACCGACTGCCGGACCCGGCGCGCGCGGAGCTGGCCGCGGCCTTTCCCCGGGCCATTCCCCTTTCCGCGCGCACAGGTCAGGGGCTGGAGGCGCTCCTGCACTGGCTGGAACGGGAGCTGGCGCTCAGAAGGGCGCTTCCCGTGGCGGCGCGCGGCCCGTGGCGGCCGGATGCCCCGGCGCCGGACGATGCCGGCGCGGAAGATGCCGGCCCGCCGCCCGGCCAGGTCCCCTTTCCCCTCCAGTGACGGCGCCGCACGGCGGCGACCCGGGCTTGCCTTTCGCGCCGCTCCGGCATAGAAGTATTTTCCATTTTTCAGATTCCAGTATACACTGCGGTTAATGGGTATTCCTCAAGTCCGTCTGGAGCGGAGCGACAGACGGATGCTGGTGCCGGAAGGATCCGAAAAAATACGATATTTCGGGGCTGGCAAGGAAGAGAAAACTTTTCGCGGGGAGTGTACTCACGTACTCGACCAGGAAAATTTTTCTCTGACGCAGCCAGCGCCGGAGCCATCCGAAGGGCGCGCCGCAGGCGCGTTTGCGTTGCCGCGCAACGCGCGGCTTACGCAAATGGACCGCAACGCGCAGCTGTTTTTGACGGAGAATTTCGGCAGTCCCCACACAGCAGAGGCGCACCACCAAACGCAAAAATGGTAAAGCCCTATTTTACGCCGCGTCCCGCGGCCGCGAAGGAGTCGCCATGCGTCCCGCATCCTGCGGCATTGCGCCGGAAGGCTGGCCCTGCATCGGCCTCGCCGTGTTCACGACCCTTGTCCTGTCCCTGCTGGGGTGCTGGCTCGCCGCCGCTCTCGGATGGGTCATCACCCTGTTCTGCCTGCACTTTTTCCGCGATCCCGAACGCGTGATCCCGCAGGCGCCGGGCCTGGCCGTCAGCCCCGCCGACGGCCGCGTCATCCGCATCGAGCCGCGCCCCGACCCCTTCAGCGGCAAGGAGCGGGTCTGCATCAGCATCTTCATGAACCTTTTCAGCGTCCATGTGAACCGCGCGCCCGTTGCCGCGCGCGTCAGCGAGGTGCGCTACTGGCCGGGCAAGTTCTTCAACGCCTCGCTGGACAAGGCCTCCACCGACAACGAGCGCTGCGGCTGGAGCCTTGCCGATGAGGACGGCCGCATGTGGACCATGGTGCAGATCGCGGGCCTTGTGGCCCGGCGCATCGTCTGCCGCGCCGAAGCGGGCGACGCCCTTGCCCGCGGCCAGCGCGTGGGCATGATCCGCTTCGGCTCCAGAGTTGACCTTTACCTGCCCGAAGGCTATGTTCCGGCGGTACAGCTTGGCGACAAGATCTTTGCCGGAGAAAGCCCCGTCGCCCGCCGCAGCGGGGACGGGTCCTGAGTCTTTCCGGCGTTGCGTCCCTTTCCAGCAGTGGTTATCCCCATGGACGACACTGAACGAAAAAAACCCGCCAAAGGCGCCTACCTGCTGCCCAACATGCTCACCACCCTGAGCATGTTCCTGGGTTTTCTCGCCATGGTCTGGGCGGGGCAGGGCAGGTTCGAGCAGGCGGGCATGGCGATCCTGGTCTCGGCCCTCATGGACGGCCTTGACGGCAAGGTGGCGCGGCTCACCAATACGGCGAGCGAATTCGGCGTCCAGTACGATTCCCTGGCCGATCTCGTGGCCTTCGGGCTGGCCCCGGCCATCCTTCTCTGGCACTGGCAGCTCTGCAATTTCGGGCGCGTGGGCGTGGCCGCGGCCTTCATCTATGCGGCCTGCGGCGCGCTCCGGCTGGCGCGCTTCAACGTGAGCACGGCCGTGACCGGCAAGCGCTTCTTCGTGGGGCTGCCCATCCCCGCGGGCGGCTGCACGGTGGTGACGTTCATCTTCTTCGCCGCGCTCTTCCCCGAATGGCTGAACACCTTCACCCCCTGCGCGGCCCTGCTGCTGGCGGTGGCGGTGGGCGTGCTCATGATCAGCCGCGTGCGCTATTTTTCCTTCAAGGAATACGACATCCTCACCGCGCACCCGGTGCGGAGCATGCTGGCCTTCCTCTTTCTCCTGGCGCTTGTGGTCTCCGTGCCGCGCGTCTTCGGCTTCGCCTACTGCGCCCTCTACATCGCCGGGGGCCTGGCCTACACCTTCGTCATCCTGCCGCGCCGCGACCGCAAGCTCCTGCGCTCCCTGTCACCGCAGGACCACTGACGGGGGCGGACGGAACCATTCCGCGGCCCACCAGGACCCGCCGCCACGCCCGCCGGCCCGAAGACGCCGCGCGAGGGGCGCGCCGGCGCCAGACGTGGAGCCGCGCTTCCATCCCTATCGTTTCGGAGGCATCCCATGGCTGATCGCGTCTTCTTTTTCGACACCACCCTGCGCGACGGCGAACAGTCGCCGGGCGCGACCATGAACTTTCAGGAAAAACTGCGCCTCGCCCATCAGCTCGAGGTGCTGGGCGTGGACATCATCGAGGCGGGCTTTCCCGCGTCCAGCCCCGGAGACTTCGAGGCGGTGCGCGCCATCGCCGCCCAGGCGGGGGAAAACGTCCAGATCGCCGGGCTTGCCCGGTGCGCGCAAAAGGATATCGACCGCTGCTGGGAGGCCGTCAGGGTGGCGAAGCAGCCCCGCATCCATACCTTCATCGCCACTTCCGCGCTGCATATGGAATACAAGCTTCGCAAGACCCCGGAGGAAGTGCTGGCCCTGGCGAAGGAATCCGTGGCGCGCTGCGCCTCCTACACGCCCAATGTGGAATTTTCCTGCGAGGACTTTTCCCGCTCCGACCCGGACTTCGTCTGCCGCGTGGTGGAAGCGGCCATCAACGCCGGGGCCACCACCATCAACCTGCCGGACACCGTGGGCTATGCCCAGCCCGACGAATTTGCCGCCATGGTGCGCCATGTGATGGAGCATACGCCCAACAGCGGCAAGGCCGTTTTCAGCGTCCACTGTCATGATGACCTGGGCCTGGGCGTTGCCAATACCCTGGCCGCCCTGCGCGCGGGCGCGCGCCAGGCGGAGGTGGCGCTCAACGGCATCGGCGAACGCGCGGGCAACGCCGCCCTGGAGGAAGTAGCCATGGCCCTGCATGTGCGCCATGACTACTACGGACTCAGGGACGGCATCAGGACCGAGCAGATCTATCCCACCTGCCGGCTGCTCTCCATCATCATCGGCCAGCCCATCCCCAACAACAAGGCCATCACCGGGGCCAACGCCTTCGCCCACGAGTCCGGCATCCATCAGGACGGCATGCTCAAGCACCGCGAGACCTACGAGATCATGACGCCCCAGGCGGTGGGCCGCAGCGCCACCCATCTCGTCATCGGCAAGCATTCCGGCCGCAACGCGGTCCGCAGCAAATTCGAGAGCCTGGGCTACGCGCTGGACGACGACCAGCTCAACCATGTCTTTGAAGCCGTCAAGCAGCTTGCGGACCGCAAGAAGCAGCTTCACGACGAAGACCTCATGGCCCTGGTGCAGCAGGAGGTCTACCGCATCCCCGACCGCCTGCGGCTCAGGCATGTCAGCGTGCAAAGCTCCGATTCCGGCGGCGTGCCGCCCACGGCCGCCGTGCTCATGGACGTGGCCGGCGAGGAGAAGAGCGGCGCGGGCTTCGGCGCCGGACCCATCGACGCGCTCTACAACGTCATCGCCGACCTGGCGGGCCGCCAGCCGGAGCTGGAACAGTATTCCATCAACGCCATCACCGGCGGCACGGACGCGCTCGGCGAAGTCACGGTGCGCCTGCGCGAGAACGGCCTTTCCGTGGTGGGCCGGGGCAATCACCCCGACATCCTCGTTGCCAGCGCCAGGGCCTTCGTGGATGCGCTCAACAATCTCGCCAAGCGCGAAGCGGAGGGCGAACGCCTCCATTCGCAGCATTCCTGAGCGGCCGTTGTCATGACCCTGCAGCAAAAGGAACAGACCATGCCCGGAACCCTTGCCCAGAAGATCCTCCAGCGCCACACGGACGAGCCGGTGGAGGACGGCGCCATCGTCCGCTGCCGTGTCTCGCTGGTGCTTGCCAATGACATCACCGGCCCGCTCGCCATCAAGTCCTTCCGGGGCATGGGCGCCGCGCGCGTCTTTGACCGGGACAGGATCGCCCTGGTCATGGACCATTTCACGCCGCAGAAGGACATCGACTCCGCCAATCAGGTCATGGTGAGCCGCCGCTTTGCCGAAGAGCAGGGCATCACCCACTACTACGAGGGCGGCACTTGCGGCGTGGAGCACACCCTGCTGCCGGAGCTGGGCCTGGTGGGCCCCGGCGATCTTGTCATCGGCGCCGACAGCCACACCTGCACCTACGGCGGCCTGGGCGCCTTCGCCACGGGCATGGGTTCCACCGACATCGCCGCGGGCATGGCCCTGGGCGAGACCTGGCTCAAGGTGCCCCCCACCATCCGCGTGGAATACAGCGGCACCCTGCCCCGCTGGCTGCGCGCCAAGGACCTCATGCTCCTGCTCATCGGCCGCATCGGCGTTGACGGCGCGCTGTACAAGGCGCTGGAATTCGGCGGCCCGGTCATCGACGGCCTGGGCGTGGAAGGGCGCCTGACCATGGCGAACATGGCTATTGAGGCGGGGGCCAAGGTGGGACTCTTCCCGGTGGATGCCATCACCCTGGCCTGGTGCGCGGAGCGCGGCCATGCCGTCGCGCCGGACCTTGCCGCCGGGTTCGCCGCCGACGCGGGCGCGGCCTATGAGTCCGTCGTGCGTCTGGACGTGACGGGCCTTGAGCCTGTGGTGGCCCGCCCGCACCTGCCCTCCAATGTGGTGCCTGTTTCGGAAGTGAAGGATGTGGCCGTCCAGCAGGTGGTCATCGGCTCCTGCACCAACGGCCGCCTGAGCGACATGCGCGACGCCGCCGAGGTCCTGCGCGGGCGCAAGGTGGACAAAAAGGTCCGCTGCATCGTCCTCCCCTCCACGCCGGAAGTGTGGAAAGCCTGCCTGAAGGAAGGACTCATGGAGGTCTTCATGGATGCGGGCTGCATCGTCGGACCCTGCACCTGCGGTCCCTGCCTGGGCGGCCACACGGGCATCCTCGGCGATGGCGAGACCGCCGTGAGCACCACCAACCGCAATTTCAAGGGCCGCATGGGCAGCCTGGACTCCCGCGTCTATCTGGCAAGCCCGGTGGTGGCCGCGGCCAGCGCCATCGCGGGCAAGGTCGCCGGACCCGCGCAGCTTGGCCTGTAAACGGGCACAGGAGAGAGCCACACATGCTGTACAAGGGCAAGGCCCACAAGGTGGGCGAACATGTGGATACGGACGCCATCATCCCGGCGCGCTTTCTTGTCACCGCCGATCCGCAGAAACTCGGCGAAAACTGCATGGCCGGCATCGAGCCTGACTGGGTGCGCCGCGTCCGCAAGGGCGACATCCTCGTGGCCGGGCGCAACTTCGGCTGCGGCTCCTCGCGCGAGCACGCCCCGCTCGCCATTCTGGGCGCGGGCATGCCCGTGGTGGTGGGGCACAGCTTCGCGCGCATCTTCTACCGCAATGCCTTCAACATGGGCCTGCCCCTGCTGGAAGTGGGCGACGCCATGGACGCCATCAACGATGGCGACGAGCTGGAAATCGACACCGCTTCGGGCCGCATCCGCGACCTGACCAACGGCGCGGAGATCGTCTGTCCGCCCCTGCCGGAATCCATGAGCAGGATCCTCGCCAGCGGCGGCCTGGTGGGCTATGTGAAAGAACGGCTCCAGCACGGGGAGTGAACGCCATGAACGCAAGCATCTGTCTTTTGCCGGGCGACGGCATCGGCCCGGAGATCCTGGCCCAGGGCGTGGCCGCGCTCAAAGCCGTGGCCCGGAAGTTCGGCCATGGGTTCACCTTTGCGGACGCGCTCATCGGCGGCGCCGCCGTGGATGCCTGCGGCGAACCGCTGCCGCGAGAGACCGTGACGCGCTGCCTGGAGTCCGACGCCGTTTATCTCGCCTCGGTGGGCGGGCCGAAGTGGGACGGGCTTGCGCCGCAGCAACGGCCGGAGCGCGGCCTGCTCGGCATCCGCAAGGCGCTGGGCCTTTTCGCCAACCTGCGCCCGGCCCTGCTCTTCCCCGAACTGGCCGGGGCCTGCCTGCTCCGCGAGGATATCGCGGCGCGCGGCCTGGACCTCATCGTGGTGCGCGAGCTTACGGGCGACATCTATTTCGGCGAACCGCGCGGGCAGGAGGTCCGCAACGGCCTGCGGACGGGCTTCAATACCATGCTCTACAACGAGGAGGAGATCCGCCGCATCGCCAGGGTCGCCTTTGAGACGGCCCGCGGACGCCGCGGGAAGGTCTGCTCCGTGGAGAAGAGCAACGTGCTGGAGACCTCCCGCCTGTGGCGGGAAGTGGTGCTGGAGACGCACGCGGACTATCGGGACGTGGAACTCTCCCACCTCTATGTGGACAACGCGGCCATGCAGCTCGTGCGCGATCCCTCGCAATTCGACGTCATCCTCACCGGCAATATCTTCGGCGACATCCTTTCGGACGAGGCCTCGGTCATCACCGGTTCGCTGGGCATGCTGCCCTCGGCCTCGCTCGGCGCGGGCGGTCCCGGCCTGTTCGAGCCTATCCACGGCTCCGCGCCGGACATCGCCGGACAGGACAAGGCCAACCCGCTCGCCACCATCCTTTCGGGCGCCATGCTCCTGCGCCTGGGCCTGCGCCTCCCCGCCGAAGCCGACTGCGTGGAGGCCGCCGTGCGCCGCACGCTGGCCGACGGCTTCCGCACCGCCGACATCATGGAGCCGGGCAAGACGCTGGTGGGCTGCGCGGAAATGGGGCGCAAGGTGGCGGAACGCATCGAAGGCTGAGATGCGCGTCCTCCTTGGCTGCGTCAACAGCAGCGTTTCCCTCGTGGGCTATGACCTGGAGGCCCGCGCGCCGTTCTGGTACTGCCCGGGCAATGTGCTGCGGGTCTGCGGCATCTGCGTGCATCAGGGCGCATTGTGGACGGCCTCGGACAATGCCGTGCAGCGCCTGGATGCGGCGGGATTGCGCGAGCTGCCGCTGCCCGGTCCGCATGACAACCTCGCGCACAGCATAAAACCGCTGGACCTGCCCGGCGAGTTTCCGCCGCGTTGCGCCCTGCCGCCGGAATACGCGGGCTGACGACGCAACGCGCGTCGGGCAAGCGTTCCTCTGAAGTGTGGATCTTTCAGATAGAACGTTTTGCTGCGGGCCTCCGCGGCCTGGGAGGACCTGCCCCTACAGGACCCGGTAATAGACCGCGGGTTCGCGCAGCAGGCCCGCGTCGGCGGCGCGGCCCAGGGCGCCGCTCATGGCGCGGGCCGTGGTCTCGTGGGTCATGAAGACGAGCGGCACGCCGCTGGTGCCGTCGCCGGCCTTCTGGATCATCTGGGCCACGCTGATGCCCTCGGCGGCCATGCAGCCGGAAATGTCCCGGAGCACGCCCGGCGTGTCCTCCACCATGACGCGCACATAGTAGGGCGAGCGCCAGTCCTCGGGCGGCACGATGGCCGCGCGCTCCAGTTCGCTTTCCGCAAAGCCGGTATTGTTGGGCCGTTCCTCGCGGGCCACGGCCATGAGGTCGGCCAGCACGGCCCCGGCCGTGGGCAGGCTGCCGGCGCCGCGCCCGTGGAAAAAGAGCGGCCCGGCGGCATTGGCGTCCACGCGCAGGGCGTTGTAGGCCCCGCCCACGCGCGCCAGAAGGAAGGTATGGTGCACCAGAGCGGGAAAGACCCCCGCCTCCAGCCGCAGGGGCGCGTCGCCGGCGGCGCCCGTTCCGCCGGCGGCAAGGCGCGCCTGCCCGATGAGCTTGATCCTGTAGCCGAACTCCCGCGCAAAGCGGATGTCCAGCGCGGCCATGCCCCGGATGCCGCGCACGGCGAGCGCGGCATAGGGATAATCCACCCCCCAGGCCAGGCGGATGAGCAGGACGAGCTTGTGCGCCGCGTCGTGGCCGTCGATGTCGAGCGTGGGGTCGGCCTCGGCGAAGCCGAGTTCCTGCGCCTGGCGCAGCGCTTCGCCGAACTCCACGCCGCTGGAGGTCATTTCCGAAAGGATATAGTTGCTCGTGCCGTTGAGGATGCCCATGAGCGACTCGATGCGGTTGCCCACCAGGCTTTCCTTGAGCGCCTGGACCACCGGGATGGCGCCGGCCACGCTCGCCTCGTAGCGCAGGATGCGCCGTTTGCGCCGCGCCAGACGGAACAGGGCGAGTCCGTCCTCGGCCAGCAGGGCCTTGTTGGCCGTGACCACATGCTTGCCGTGCTCCAGCGCCGCGCTGATGATGCCGCGCGCCGCGTCGATGCCGCCCATAAGCTCCACGAGGACATCGATCCCGGGATCATTGACCAGCCGGGCCGGGTCGGTGGTGAGCACCGCCCCGGGCGGCAGCGGCACCTCGCGCGCCTTGTGCGCGTCGCGCACGAGGACGGCCCTGACCGCCACATCCCTGCCCGTGCGCCGGCGGATGATGTCCGCGTTTTCCACCAGCAGGCGCCCAAGGCCGCTGCCCACAGTGCCGAAACCGGCCAGTGCCACGCCCAGAGGGCGGGTCTCGCTGCTCTTGCTCATTGGTCTTCCCGTCGCCGCAAACGATCCGTCTGCGAAGCTCACTCTCCCGCGCCCGACAGCAGACGCCGGATATTGCTGATGGCCTGCCGGGTGCGGTGTTCGTTTTCGATGAGCGCGAAGCGCACATATTCGTCGCCGTAGGAGCCGAAGCCCAGCCCCGGCGAGACCGCCACATGGGCCTCGGTGAGCAGGAGCTTGGAAAACTCCACGGAACCCATCTTGCGGAACGGTTCGGGGATGCGCGCCCAGACGAACATGGTGGCCTTGGGCGGCGTCGTTTCCCAGCCGATGCGGTTGAGTCCCTCCACCAGCTTGTCGCGCCGCTCGCGGTAGGTCTCGCGCACCTGGGCGACGCAGTCCTCCGGCCCGTTGAGCGCCACCGTGGCGGCGATCTGGATGGGCTGGAAGATGCCGTAATCGAGATAACTCTTGATGCGCGCCAGCGCATGGATGAGCCGGGGATTGCCCAGGCAGAAGCCCACGCGCCAGCCGGGCATGGAATAACTCTTGGAAAGGGTGGAAAATTCCACGCCCACGTCCTTGGCGCCCGGCACCTGGAGAAAGCTCGGGGCCTCGTAGCCGTCAAAGGTCAGGTCGGCATAGGCCAGGTCATGGATGACCCACAGCTGGTTCTCCCTGGCGAAATCCACCACCTTGCGGAAAAATTCGAGATCCGTCACCTCGGTGGTGGGATTGTGCGGGTAGCAGAGAAAGAGCAGCTTGGGCTTGGGCCACGCCTGCCGCGTGGCGGCGGTGAGGTCCTCGAAAAAGTCGCGCCCGTGGCCGATGGGCACGCTGCGCACATCCGCCCCGGCAATGATGGGCGCATATTTGTGGATGGGATAGGTGGGGTCGGGCGCCAGCACCACATCCCCCGGCTGGAGCATGGCAAGGCAGAGATGGGCCAGCCCCTCCTTGGAACCCATGGTGACGATGGCTTCCGAGTCCGGGTCCAGCTCCACGTCATACAGGCGGCGGTAGCGGTCGCAGATGGCCTTGCGGAGATTGGGAATGCCGCGGGAGAGCGAATAGCGGTGATTGACCGGCTTTTGCGCCGCCTCCGTGAGCTTGTCCACCACATGGGCCGGCGTGGGGATGTCGGGATTGCCCATGCTGAAGTCCACAATGTCGATATTCTGCCGCCGGAGCTTCATCTTCAGCTCGCCGACGACGGCAAAGACATAGGGTGGCAGGCGCTGGATGCGGGAAAACTCTTCCATGGCATGTCTCCGTTCGCCGCCCGGAAAGGCGGGAGAGGGGTGCGCGCGCCGGGGCGCCGGCGCGGCACGGTCGAAAAGACCGGTTGGTCAACATAGCCCACGGGTCGCCTTGCTGTAAAGGCATTTGCCGCCTTGCGCGAAACGGGGGACTTGCCAGCGGCGGAACAAGCCTCTATATGCGACCCATGGAACGCCCGACGTCCCCCACCCCGGCGGCATGGCCGCCGCGACCGCGCGCCGTTTCCGCGCCCCGGCCCCGCGCGGATGGCGGCCGCCCCCCCTGCGGAGCGCTGGCATGAAAGCCCCCCGCCCCGTGGCGCGTCTCGTCCGCCTGGCGCTGCCCCATCTTTCCACGTTCTTCTCCTTCAGCGCCATCCAGGCCGCCCAGCTCCTCCTGCCGCTCCTGGCGCTGCCCTGGCTCGCGCGCGTGCTCGGACCCCATGCCTTCGGCCTGCTCATGTACATGAGCCTCATCCCGCCGCTGGTCGCTCTGGTCATGGACTGGGGCTTTCCCTTCGGCGCGGCCCGCGAGGCCGCGCGCCTGCGGGGGGATCGGGAGGGCCTGGCCCGGCTCATGGGCGCGGTCTTTTCCGGCAGGCTGTTCCTGGCGCTGGCCTGCGTGGCGGCCAGCCTCGCCCTGCTGCCGCTGGTGCCCCATGCGCGGGAGCATCCCGCGGCCTACGGACTCGCCGTCCTCATGGGCATTGGCCGGGGCATCAGCCCGGTCTGGTTTTTCCAGGGCGTGGGCCAGGGCATGCGCCGCATGGCCGCCTGGGACGTGGGTTCCTCGCTCGGCGCCCTGGCGCTCACCTTCCTCTGCATCCGCAGGCCGGAAGCCTGGCCGCTCTACCTGCTCTTTGCCGCGCTCTGCAAGGGGCTTGTCTATGCCGGCCTTTCCCTCGGACTCATGCGCGCCTGGGGGGCGCGCCTGAGCCTTGCGGCCGGCTGGCGCGCCCTCGGCCGCACGCGCACGCTCTTTGCCGGGTCCGTGGCGCCGGTCCTTTCCACCAGCGGCGGCCAGCTCGTGCTCGGCTACTTTCTCACTGCCGCCGACATGGGCCTGCTCGTGGCCGTGAACAAGATCGTCCGCGCGCTGGTCAGCCTGCTCAAGCCGGCGGTCCAGACGCTCTTCCCGGAACTCTGCGCCCTGCGCGGGCGGCGCTCGCCCCGCACGGCGCGCCTCCTCCTGCTTTTCACGGGCGCATCCACCGGCTGCATGCTGCTCGCGGCGGCCCTGGCGTGGCTCACCGCGCCCTGGCTCATCCGTCTGGCCCTCGGGGCGGGCTATGACGAAGCCGTCCCCGTGCTCCGGCTGATGCTCCTGCTCGCGCCCCTGCTCGGCTGCGACATGGTCCTGGGCGCGCAGGTGCTGGTGCCGCTGGGCCTGGAGCGCGCGCAGACCCTGGTGCAGTGGGGCGCGGCGCTCCTCGGCCTGCCTCTGGCCGCCCTGCTGGGCGCCCGCTTCGGCCTCGCGGGGGGCGCGCTGCTGCCCGTGGCCGTGGAGGCGCTCACCTTTCTGGGGCTGACGGCCTGCATCCTGCGTTTCTGCCCCGGCGCCCTCATCCCCGGCGCACGTCTGCCGGCCAGGCGAGATATTTCTCCAGAAACCCCTTTACAAAGGTGAGAATCTGCCTTAAATAGGAATTGCTCCTGTTTATAGGACACCATCGAAACATGAGGAGGAAATCCATGAGCAAAACCGACCAGAACCTGATGGACGCCTTTGCCGGCGAATCCCAGGCCAACCGCAAATACCTCGCCTTCGCCAAGGCCGCCGATCAGGAGGGCATGCCCCAGATCGCCAAGCTCTTCCGCGCCGCCGCCGCCTCCGAGACCGTTCACGCCCTGAACCACCTCAAGAACGCGGGCAAGATCGGCACCACCGCCGAGAACCTCAAGGACGCCCTCGCCGGCGAGACGCACGAATACACCAAGATGTACCCCGAGATGATCAGGGACGCCGAAGCCGAAGGCAAGACCGCCGTGGCAAAATACTTCGGCTACGTCAACAAGGTGGAGGAGATCCACGCCAGCCTGTACAAGAAGGCCATGGAGAATCCCTCCAAGATCTCCAACGAGGACTATTACGTCTGCAAGATCTGCGGCTACACCCATCAGGGTCCGGTGGAGTCCTGCCCTGTCTGTGGCGCGGGCGCCGCGGCCTTCTTCAAGGTCGGGGAGTGCTGCCAGTAACGGCCCGGGCAACCGCCCTTTCCGGGCCGGCCGCCATGCACTGGCGGCCGGCCTTTTTTGTACTGTTCTCCCTGGTCGTGTTGCGCTTTTGGGTCAATGACGCGCCTGTGTCGTGTGAGCACTGCCGATTGCATATGCCCGGGGTTGCGGAATAGTGCCGGGATGCCCAATTTTGCTACTGGTCATGCGGTCAAATACGGGGTACTTTCTGCCCATGAAAGAATTCGCCTTTTATTTGTCGCCCTATGAAATGGCGTATTTTGGCGCTATCTTCCGAAATCTGCCGAAAGAATTCATTGATATCCATATTGGACACCTCAATCGGGAAATTACCGATTTTTCCACTCTGAAGCCCGAATACAGGGAGCAGATAGACAAGCTTGCCGATGATGGATATACGGTCCTGCCGCTTTCCCCGAATGCTCTGGATGAGTATCGGGCGGCTGCGATGAGCACGGAATTCTATGGTCCCGCCTCAAATTTGTTCGATTGGCAAAAAAAGCGCCACACCAGACTTGTCGCCCTTGTGCACAGCACATATTTGCCTCTGGAAACCACAGGTCTCGCGGCAAACTCTTATCTTCTCGCGAGCAGGCGCGAAGCCGAATACCCGGAATTGCTGAAGGTTTCGTCGTCAGAAAACCCTCTCCTTTTCAAAAAATTTTCCTCACTCCCCCGGCATGTCCTGAATGAATACGCATGGGCCGGTCCCTATCATTTTGGCGATTGGCTGGAGAAACGTTTTCTGGAGAAAAGCGTTTTGTATGCCGAGCTGGAAGAAAAACTGAAAAGGGAACTCGATCCCTCAAAGCCGGTGGTGGCCTTTCTCGAAAGCTGGTACAATCATCCGGGGCAAATGAAGGCGGCACTGGAAAAACTCGCCCCGCATGTCAATCTGATCATCAAGAAGCTTACGCCCATGGACATTCCGGGAGCGTATTTGTGGCCTGATGACAGTTTCGCTCCCAACCTTCTGCGCTTTGCCTCTGATTTCATCCTGGCCTCCTACAGATCGGGAACATTGACCTCTTCCACAATGTTGGGTTTGCCTGTTATTCCCTACTATACCTCATTGGTCAGCCAGGACTGGTTCGTCCGCAGCAAATGGACCTCATACAAGCTGTTGATGCCTGAGAAGTATGAAGGGAAAGATATGTGCGTTGATATCCTTACAACAATCAACCCGCCTATAGACCTGCTTGAAACGGACAAACTTCTTGAACGAATGAATTCCCCGGATTGGTGGAGAGCGTACCAACAAGCGTTGCCGGCCGCCCAAAAAGCCATTTTTGGCGAGTACGAGATAGAAGGGGCTGCCGCACGGGCGGCCAGACTGCTTGTAAGGATCACCGGCACGGGCAGTTTTGGAAATGATGTGGCAGCCTTGAGGCTGCGCCCCGAATTCGCCACATCCCTTTCAGCCTCATGCTGAAAAGCAGAGCTTTTTCGCAAGGAAGTCGCGGAAACGCTCCGGCGGTTTCATCAAAAGACGCTGACGGGCACGAACGCTCCAGAGAACGACATCGTTCTCCCTGCAAAATCCGTCAGGTGACACGCATGGGCCGCCAAGACCCATCACTTGCCATCCGCGCGGCGAACCCGTAAACTGTCCGTTTGCGCCCGCCATATCCGCAGTCGTTTCCGGACGGGCGCGTCCGCAGCCAAGGGGTGGAACGGCCATGCGTCACAAAGGCCCGCACATTTCCATCGCGCCTGACCATGTGGTCAACCGCATCCTGAAGATCAACGCCGACGATTTCGCCGAATGGCCGGAATCCGTCCGCACCCTCGCCATCAGCATTGCCGAGGAGCTTTTCCTCGTCGCCTATAATCCGTTCATCGACGCCGAACTCGTGCGCGAGAGCGTGCGCGGCAGTTTTGAGCGCGAGTCCGTGGCGCTGGCCCATTATTACGCCACGGCCATTGCCGAAGGCATCACCATGTTCTGGTCCGCCTACGAGGCGGAGGCCGCCTTCCGCGAGGGGCTGATCGACGCCGTGGCCGACATCCTCCCCGAGGAATGCATCCGCCGCGAGCCGGCGGCCCTGGTGGAAAACGCCACCGACGCCACGGACCTGCGGATGGAACTGCCCCTGCTCGTGGTGGAGCCGGACAATGCCGAGCAGGTGGCCGCCCTGGTGCGGCTCGCCAATGACATGAAGTTCGCGCTCATCCCGCGCGGCGGCGGTTCGGGCATGACCGGCGGGGCGGTGCCCGCGCGCAAGCGCGCCGTGGTGGTGAGCATGACGCGCCTCACCCGCATTGGTCCCGTGGACCTTGACGCCATGACCGTCACCTGCGAGGCGGGCGCCATCACCCAGCAGGTCATCGACACCGTGGCGGCGGCGGGCGCGCTCTTCAGCGTTGACCCGGCCTCCAAGCAGGCGTCGTCCATCGGCGGCAACGTGTCGGAAAACGCGGGCGGCCCAAGCGCCTTTGAATACGGCACCACCCTCGACAACCTGCTCTGGTGGAAAATGGTCACGCCCACCGGTGAGATCATCACCGTGGAGCGCGAGGACCATCCCCGGCACAAGATCCTGCCCGACGAGACGGCGGTTTTCGCGGTCAAGGACGTCAGCGGCGGCGTGCGCAACGTGGTCCACCTGCGCGGCGACGAGATCCGCCTGCCGGGCCTGGGCAAGGACGTGACCAACAAGGCCCTCGGCGGCCTGCCCGGCATGCAGAAGGAAGGGGTGGACGGCATCATCACCGAGGCCTGCTTCATCATCCACAAGCGGCCGCTCCACTCCCGCGTCATGGTGCTGGAATTCTTCGGCCGCTCCATGCACCCGGCGGCCCTGGTGGTGCGCGACCTCGTGGCCCTGCGCAACCGCATCCGCGCCGAGGGCGACTACGCCCACCTGTCGGCGCTGGAAGAGTTCAACGCCAAGTACGTCCAGGCCATCGAATACAAGCGCAAGTCGCAGAAATTCGAGGGTCTGCCCATTTCCGTCATCATCCTCCAGGCCGACGGCGACGACCCCTACCTGCTCGACAAGTGCGTGAACGACATCGTCAGCGTGGCCGAGGCTCAGGAAAACGTGGACATCATCGTGGCGCGCGACGCCAGGGAGGCCGACCTGTTCTGGGAAGACCGCCACCGGCTCTCGGTCATCGCGCGGCGCACCTCGGGCTTCAAGCTCAACGAGGATGTGGTCATCCCCATGGAGCGCATCCCGGATTTCGCGCTCTTCCTCGAGCAGCTCAATCTGGAATGCGCGGGCCGCGCCTACCGCCACGCCCTGCATGAAGTGGCGCGGCTGCCCGGCTTTCCCATGGAGGACAAGGAGTTCAACCGCGAGTTCTCCCAGGCCACCAGCGCCGCCTCCGGGGACATTCCGGCCACGGAGATGTCGGACAACGAGCTGTATGCCCGCGCAGAGGACTATCTCAAGGCCTTTGCCGGGACCTATCCGCACCTTGCCAGAAAGACCGAAGCCATCCGCGCCCAGATGGAGGCAAGCCGCATCATCGTTGCAAGCCACATGCATGCGGGCGACGGCAACTGCCATGTGAACATCCCGGTGAACTCCAACGATGCCCGCATGCTGGAAGAAGCGGAGGAGGCCGCGGCCCGCGTCATGGCCGAATGCCAGGAGATGGGCGGCGAGGTCTCGGGCGAGCACGGCATCGGCATCACCAAGATCTCCTTTTTCGGGCCGGACAAGATGGAGGCCCTGCGCCGCTTCAAGGAGCGCGTGGACCCGCGCGACGTCATGAACCCGGCAAAGCTCGTCCACCGCGAGCTGCCCGTGCGGCCCTTCACCTTCTCCTTCAACCGCCTCATCCGCGATATCCGCGAGAGCGGCCTCCCGGACAAGGAGACGCTCATCAGCCTGCTCTCGGCCATCCAGGTCTGCACGCGCTGCGGCAAGTGCAAGCTCGTCTGCGCCATGACCTATCCCGAGCGCTCCATGCAGTACCACCCGCGCAACAAGAACATGGTGCTCGGCATGCTGCTGGAGGCCGTCTACTACTCGCAGATCAATACCGGCCGCATCGACGAACGCCTGCTGCGCGAGCTGCGCGATCTGGTGGAACACTGCACCGCCTGCGGCCGCTGCACGGCCAACTGCCCCATGAAGATCCCCTCCGGGGAGGTGGCGCTCTCCCTGCGCGGCCTGCTCGACCACGAGGGCGCGAGCGGGCACCCCATCAAGGAGCGCGCGCTGGCCTGGCTCGTGCGCGACATTCCGGCGCGCGTGCCCAAGGCCGCCAAGCTCGCCTCCGTGGGCCAGAAAATGCAGAACCGCGTCCTGGACTTCGTGCCCCAGGTCTGGCAGCGGCGCATGCAAAGCCCGCTCTTCTCCGGGCGCGGTCCCAAGACGGGCTACACCAACCTCTACGAAGCGCTCAAGCTCCATCGCGGTTCCATCTTCGTCCCCGCAGACACGGCGGAAACGGCGACGGCGGAAACAGCGGCGCCGGACGCGGCCCCCGGGCGCGGCCGCGAACTGGCGCTCTACTTTCCCGGCTGCGGCGGCGCGCTCTTCTATGACCGCATCGGGCTTTCCTCCCTCATGCTCCTGCTCAGGGCGGGCATTTCGGTGGCCGTGCCCCCCCGGCACCTCTGCTGCGGCTTTCCGCTGCTGGCCGCCGGCATGGATACGGCCTTTGAGGACAATCTCGCCCAGAACCGCCAGTATCTCGCGGCCATGCTCCGCGCGCTCGGCCGTCAGGGCTTCAACTGCCGCTGGCTGGTCACGGCCTGCGGCTCGTGCCGCGACGGCCTGGAGCGCCTCCACCTTGAGGAGAGCTTCCCCACGCTCGAACGCCGAGACGTGACCCAGCTCGTCCTGCCGCGCCTGCCGCGGCTCCGGGACATGACGCCCGCTCCCGGGCCGGACGCGGCCCCCGGGCAGGTCCCGGCGGAGCATGCGGGGGGGACCGCCGAAGGCGCGCTCTATCACGCCTCCTGCCACTGCGAATGGGCCGATGTGCACAAAATCAAGGGCCAGCGCCAGCTCGTGGCCGCGCTGGAGGGCTTTTCCGGCCGACAACTGGGCATGAGTCCCGGCTGCTGCGGCGAGTCGGGCATGGGCGCCATGACCTCGCCGGAGATCTACAACCTCCTGCGGGAGCGCAAGCGCGCGCGCCTGGCCCGGGCCTTTGCGGACGGACGGGACGGCCCGGTCATCGTGGGCTGCCCCTCCTGCAAGATCGGCATCGGCCGCACGCTGCTCGCCATGCGCGACAAGCGGCCCGTGCTCCATGTGGTGGAATGGGTCGCCGGGCTGCTCGACGGCGAGGACCGGCGCCAGACCTTCCGCAAGCGGGCCAACGAGAGCAAGGGCGAGATCCGCGCCGTGCGCCTGTGATGCCGAACCCCGCGAGCGCCCCCCCCGCCGTGGCCGCACAGGCCGCGAAAAAGCCCGCCGCGAGCGCCGCCCTTTTCCGGCGCGCGCTCCTGTGGCTGGTCCTGTGCTGCGCCCTGCTCCCCTTCGTCTATGCCCTGGGTTTCCTGTTTCCGCGCGGCGATGACTTCGACGAAGTGACGCGGGCCATGTTCCTCTTCGACCTGCCCGGCGGCCTGTATGAGGTCGGCCGCGAGTGGATCACCTGGAGCGGCCGCTACACCTACCACTTCCTCGCGGTTTTCCTCGGCAAGGCGGGCGAGCTGCGCTGGGTGTACGGCCTGGTCTGCGGCGGCGTCATGGCCCTCTACGGCGTGGCGTTCTCCGGCCTGG
Organism: uncultured Desulfovibrio sp.; assembly: GCF_910584445.1. Classification (GTDB taxonomy): domain Bacteria; phylum Desulfobacterota; class Desulfovibrionia; order Desulfovibrionales; family Desulfovibrionaceae; genus Desulfovibrio. Next base: position 154,498 of record NZ_CAJUBO010000001.1, on the reverse strand, counting down.
CGCGGCAGGCGGGCGCCCGCGCCGGGGACGCCGCGCTCCTCGGCGGGTTCGCCATTCTCGCCCTCTGCGCCTGCCACCAGAACCTCCCGGCCTTCTACCTGCTCACCGACGCGCTGACCATGGGCCTTCAGCCCGCGGCCGCGCTGCTCTTTTTCTGGAGCCTCTGCCGCTTCTGGACCGCCCTTGACCGGGATGGAACGCCGGGCGCGGGCAGCCCCCGTTCCGCCGCGCCGTTGTCCCCCGGCGCGCGCCGGGCGCGGCGCGCGGCCATCCTCCTCGGCGTGCTTGCCGTGGGGGTCTTCGAGCATGCGGCCCTGGCCGTCCTCCTGGGGGCGGGCATGTGCTGCATCCTGGCCCTGGCGCGCGACGCGCGCCACGGACTCTCCCTCAAAGGGGCGCTCCGCGGGCCGGGGCGCCTGCGCGCGGCGCTGCCGGTAGCGCTCTGGTGCCTGGGCGCCGCGCTGTTCTCCTTTCTGGCGCCCGGCAACCAGCACCGGCGCTCCGTGCGCGGCATTGATGCGGCGGTGCAGGGGCGGCAGCTGGATGCCGTCTGGAGCGACTGGACGGACGCCGTGGCCGCGTTCGGCCACAGCCTCTGGCCCGTGGCCGTGGCCGGACTGGTGGCGCTCCTGCTGCTGGCGCGGCGTCCCACGCCAACCGCCGGGAGCAGCGGACTTTCCCGGGGTGAATATCTCCTTCTGGCGGTCATGGCGCCAGTCGGCTTTCTCGTCTGGTCCCTCGGCCTGACCGTTCTCCACGCGCTCAGCGACGTGCCCCTGAGCGCCGCGCCCAAGCTGTCCGCCGGTCTGGGGCAGTACGCGGGCTATGCGCTGGGTTTCGCGCTCTACGCCCTTGCCGGCGCCTGCCGCGCCGCTCCGCCGCCCGCGCGCCCACGCGCTGCCGCCCGCGCGGCGTTCCTGCTCCTGGCCCTCGGCCTTGCGGCCCTGTTCTGCCGGAGCGACAATTTCCTGCGTACGGCGGCCAATGCCGCCAATGGCAGCATGGTGCTCCTGGCCGACGCCCAGGAGACGCGGGACGCATGGCTGCGGCACGCGGGCGAGGCGGCGCGCGCCGGTTCCGGGCCGCGTTTCGGACTCATCGGCGAGATCCTGCATCCCGGCGCGCGCTCCCGCCGTCTGGACCCGACCCTGCCGCTGGTCGTGGTGCAGCGGGAGGCGGCCGTTTTTCCCGTCTATACCAGCGAGGCGCTTCCCGAAAATCCGGAACACTGGCCCAATCTCTGGGCCGCCTGGATGTACGGCGTGGGCGGCGTGTCCGGCGCCAGGCCCGACCCGGCCCGGGCCGTGGCCGCCGTCGCGGGACTTCGCGCCCCGGATGCCCGCCGGGCCGGCGGACCCACCCCCCTCGCCCTGCCCGAGGCCCTGCGCCGCCACGGGGTGGAGGGCGCCTGGCGCGTCACGGCCCCGGGCGGACCCGATCCGACCTTTGCCGACACATGGCTGGTGCTGGCCTGCCGTCAGGCCCTTCCCGCCCGGATGGCCCTGTTCAGGCCCAACCCTCCCGACTGGCGCAGGCTGGCGCCGCTGCCCGCGCAGGCGTGGCTGCTGCGGCGGCTGGAACGGCAGACGCCGCCGGATGCCGCCTTCCCCGATTTTGCGGACCGCTGCGCGGGCACCCTGCTCCGGTTCTCCACCGATGCCTGGGCCACGGCAGCGGAAACTGGATTTTTTTACGCCTTTCCCCTAGGCTCGCGGGACAGGTCGTGGCCTCTGCCGCTCTTCGTGCGTCCCGACGGACACGCCGCCTGGTCGGCGCTGGAGCCTGAAGGCGACGACAGCCCTTCCACCCGCTAACCGCGCGCCGCCAGGCGCGGACGTCCCGCGTAGGCCACAGGACAGAAGCACCCATGTTCGATTTCGACATTTCCCAGGCCCTGCGCCTGCTCGCCATCGCCTTTGTGCCGGCGCTGCTCGGCATCATCCTCCATGAAGTGGCCCACGGCTGGGTGGCCGAACGCTGCGGCGACCCCACGGCCCGGCTCATGGGGCGCCTGACGCTCAACCCCCTTCCGCACATCGACCCCATGGGCCTGGCGGTCTTCGGACTCACCAGCCTGAGCGGCGCCTTTGTCTTCGGCTGGGCGAAGCCCGTGCCCGTGGACCCGCGCCAGTTCCGCAAGCCGGCCAGGGACATGATGCTGGTGGCCCTGGCGGGACCGCTGACGAATTTTCTCCTCGCCGTCCTCTTCGGGCTGGGCCTTCTGGCGGCGGTCTCGTTCCTGCCCTTTGCCCAGTGGCGGGGCAACACGGCCTACATTTTCGCCCTTTCCTCGCTCCAGGCCGGGGTGGTCATCAATTTCGGCCTGGGCTGGCTCAATCTCCTGCCCATCCCCCCGCTGGACGGCAGCAAGATCCTGGCCTATTTTCTCCCCGGCCAGTGGGCGTGGCGCTACATGAGCCTGGGCAGATACGGCTTCGTCATCCTGCTCGTCCTCCTGGCGACGGGCCTGCTCGGCAAGCTGCTCGGGCCGCTGGTGAGCGGGAGCAGCCTCGGCCTTCTCGGGCTGCTCGGCTTCTGACGCCGAGATCCCGCACACAACGCACAACGCAGAAAGGACGCACCATGAGCGAAAAACCGCGCACCGTCTCGGGCATGCGGCCCACCGGTCCCCTCCATCTGGGCCATTATTTCGGCGTGCTCAGGAACTGGGTCGAATTGCAGGAGCGCGAACAGGCCTTCTTTTTCGTGGCCGACTGGCACGCCCTCACCAGCGACTATGCCGATCCCTCGGGCATCCGCCACAATATCGGCGAGATGGTCAGGGACTGGGTGGGCGCGGGGCTTGACCCGCAAAAATGCGTCATTTTCCGCCAGTCGGACGTGAAGGAGCACGCCGAGCTTTCGCTCCTGCTCTCCATGATCACGCCCGTTTCCTGGCTGGAGCGCAACCCCACCTACAAGGAACAGCAGCAGCAGATCAGCAACAAGGACCTCGGCAACGCGGGATTCCTCTGCTATCCCGTGCTCATGGCCGCGGACATCCTGATGTACCGTCCCCATGGCGTGCCCGTGGGCGAGGACCAGCTGCCGCACATGGAACTGACCCGCGAGATCGCGCGCCGTTTCAACTATCTCTACGGCGACCTCTTCCCCGAACCCCAGGCCATGCTCACGCCCGCCGCCAAGTGCCCCGGGCTGGACGGACGCAAGATGTCCAAGAGCTACGGCAACGGGATCTTTCTCTCCGAATCCGTGGACAGCATCCGCGACAAGGTGCGCGGCATGTTCACGGACAAGGCGCGCCTTCGCAAGTCCGACCCCGGCGATCCCGAGGTCTGCAATCTCTTCCCCTACCATGTGCTGCTGTCGAGCCGGGAGGAACAGGACGAGATCCGGCGCGGCTGCACCTCGGCCGGACTGGGCTGCGTGGACTGCAAAAAGCTCTTCCTCAAAAACCTCACCACGTTCCTGGAGCCGCTCCAGGAACGGCGCGGCCGGCTCGATGACGCGGCCGTGGCGGACATCCTTGCCGCCGGCGGGCGGAAGGCGCGGGACTTCGCCCGCACGACCATGGCCGCCGCGCGGGAAAAGATGGGGCTGTAGAGGGTGCGCTACGCGGGCATCGACTACGGCCTCGCCCGCACGGGGCTGGCCGTTTCCGACCCGGAGGGACGGCTCGCCTTTCCCCTCGCCACCTTCCGCCTGGAGGACTTTGGCGGCCGCTCGGCCCTGCTGGACGCCCTGGCCGCCCGCATCCTCGCGGAAGGGGCGCAGGCCGTGGTCATGGGCCTGCCCCTGCGCGAGGACGGCAGCGAGAGCCTGACCACCCGCCAGGTGCGTAACGTGACGCAGCGCCTCAAACGCCGCCTCGACCTGCCCGTCTACTACATGCCGGAACTGCTGTCCTCGGTGGAAGCCGCGCAGGACCTGCGCGAGGCCGGCCTTTCGCGGCACAAGGCCCGGGCCGTGCTCGACCGCCAGGCCGCGGCGCGCATCCTCGCCTCCTTTCTGGCCGAACCAGGGGAACGGCGGAGGCCCGCATGAAGCTCTTCCTGCGGCTCGCCATCTTCCTCCTGCTCGTCGCCCTCGCGGGCGGCGCGTGGCTCTGGCGCGAGGCGCGGCTCTTCCTCGACACGCCCGCCGGGCAGGCCGGGAAACAGGAACTTTTCGACGTGCCGCAGGGCGCGCGCCTGGGAAAAATCGCCGAAGAGCTGGAGGCCCGGGGCCTTGTCACCAGCGCGCGCAACTTCGTCCTGCTCGCCCGCTGGAAAAAGCAGGAGAACCGCCTCCAGGCCGGACGTTTCGCCCTGGAGGGCGGCTGGCGCCCCGAGCAGGTGCTGGAGGCGCTGGTCAACGGCAAACCCGTGCTCCAGCGCGTCACCGTGCCCGAGGGCCTTACCTGGTGGCAGACCGGGCGCCTGCTCGAAGCCGAGGGCCTGCTCCGCTTCGAGGACTTCCGCGCGGCCGTGACCGATCCCGCGTTCCTCCGCCATTACGGCATCCCCTTCGCCACGGCCGAAGGCTTCCTCATGCCGGATACCTATCTGCTGAAACCGCCGGACGCGCCCGCGGCGCCCGACGCGGCGGAAACGGCGGAGGCGGTCGCCGCCCGGAAGGTCCGGGCGCGCGCCGTGGCTGGCAGGATGATCGACAATTTCTGGCGCAAGACGGCGGCGCTCTGGCCCGACGCGGGCGACCGCCAGGGCGTGGCGGCGCGTCCCCCGGCCGCGAAACTGAAAAACTGGGTCACGCTGGCGTCCATTGTGGAAAAGGAGACCGGCATCCCGGCGGAGCGGGCGCGCGTGGCGGGCGTCTATGCCAACCGCCTTGGCCGGGGCATGCTCCTCCAGGCCGACCCCACGGTCATCTACGGGCTTGGCCCGGGGTTTGACGGCAATCTGCGCCGCGTCCATCTGGACGATGCGGCCAACCCGTACAACACCTACCAGCGCCCCGGACTGCCGCCCGGACCCATCTGCTCCTTCGGCGCGGCGGCGCTGGCCGCGGCCATCCGTCCGGAACAGCACGGCTTTCTCTATTTCGTTGCCAGGACCGACGGCGGCGAACACCAGTTCTCCGCCACCCTTCAGGAGCACAACCGCGCCGTGCGCGACTATCTGCGCCAGCGGCGCGCCGGCAGCAAGCGAGGCACGCCATGAACTATCTCATCATGGAGGATTTCTCCGGCCAGCCCGTGCCCTTCATCTTCCCGCGCCGCGTGGACCACGCGGACATGCGCGACCAGCTCCCCTACGGGCAGGCGCTCTCCTGCGGCGCCCTGGAACTGGGTCCAGCGGGCTTCGCCTGTTCCGGCGGCAGCGCCGAGCTTGGCCTGAAGGCGCGGCCCGAGGAAGACGCGGCCATTATCGCCGAGGCGCTCAGGACCCGATGAGCGTCGCGTTCCCGCCCGGCCTCCTTGTGGCGGGCAATGCCAGCGGCGCGGGCAAGACCGTGGCCGCGCTCGGCCTCATCCGCGCCCTGCGCGGCCTCGGCCTTGAGGTGCGCGCCGCCAAGAGCGGGCCGGACTTCATCGACACGGCCTTTCTCGCCGCGGCCAGCGGCGCGCCGGCGGCCAATCTCGACGGCTGGATGTGTTCGCCCGGCAGGACGCGGCATCCCCGCTCCCTGCCGCGCGGCCTCGGGCGCGTGGCGCGCAGGCTCCTGGCCCCGCAGGCCGGAAGGGCGCCCGACCTCTGGGTGGTCGAAGGGTCCATGGGACTGTATGACGGCGCCCCCGGCGGCGGGGGCAGCGCGGCGCAACTGGCGGCCCTGCTGAACCTGCCCGTTCTGCTGGTGCTGGATGTGCGCGGCATGGGCCAGTCCGCGGCGGCCCTGGCCGAGGGCTTTCTCCGCCATGCGCCGCGCGGGGGCGGGCCGCGCTTTCTCGGCGTCCTCTGCGCCCGCAGCGGCGGCGACACGCATGAGACCCTCCTGCGCCGGGCGCTCGCCCCGGCGCTCAGGGAAGCCGGCTGCCGCCTGGCGGGCTTTCTCCCCAGAGCGGAGGCGCCGCGCCTGGCCTCCCGCCATCTGGGCCTCGTGGAAGCCCGGGAGACCCTCGCCGGACTGGATCTGGACGCGCTCGGCCGCTGGTTTGCCGCGCACTGCGACCTTGCGGGCCTGCTCCGCGATCTCGGCGTCTCCCCGCCCGCAGCGCGGCCGGGCGCCGCGCCGGACACGGGCGGGGAAGCCGCCGGCGCCGCGTCCGGGATCCTTCCGTTCCGCAGACGACGCGGCCCGCGCATCGGCATCGCCCGCGACGCGGCCTTCAGCTTCTGCTATGCGGATCTTCCGGCCCTGCTGGCGGACCTGGGCGCGGAGCCTGTCTTCTTTTCGCCGCTGGCCGACGCCGCGCCCCCCCGGGACTGCGCGGGGCTGTATTTTCCCGGCGGCTATCCCGAGCTGCACGCCGAGGCCCTGGCCGCCAACGCCTCCATGCTCGCCGCCCTGCGCGCCCTTGCCGCGCGCGGCGTGCCCATCTATGGAGAATGCGGCGGCTATATCTACCTCATGCGCGAACTGGAAGCGGACGGACGCCGCCACGCCCTCGCCGGGCTTCTGCCCCTTGCCTGCCGCCTGGGCGACCGGGCCGCCGCGCTCGGCTACCGCGAGGCCACGCCCGAACCCGGATGGCTGCCGGACGGCGCGGTCCCGGCGCCTGCGGCCCTGCGGGTGCGCGGCCATGAATTCCACTATGCGCGCCGCACATCCGCCGCCCTGCCGGAGGGGTGCGCGCCGCTCTGGCGCGTGCGCGACGGCGCGGGACAGGCGCGCGGTCCCGAAGGCTGCCGCCGTGGCCTGACCGCCGGTTCCTGGCTCCATCTCTATCCCGAGGGCAGCCGCGCCTTCTGGAAAGCCTGGCTCGCGCTTGCCCGGATGGCGGCGACGAAAGCCCGGCCGTGCCACCCGTGACCGCCTGACGCGCCCGGAGTTCCCATGCCTGTCGTCCTTGACCCCGCCGCCACGCCCGAAGCCATCGAAGCCCGCTCCTTCGCCATCATCGACGCGGAACTCCCCGAGCCGCGCCCCTTTGCCGGGCCGCTCTGGGAAGTGGCGCGCCGCTGCATCCACGCCCTGGGAGATACGGACATCCTCCGGGATCTGCGCCTTGACGGGGCGGCGCTCGAACGCGGCGTGGCCGCCCTGCACGCGGGGCGCGCCCTGTTCACGGACACGCGCATGGCCGCCGCCGGCCTGCCCGCGAGGCGCATGGACCGCCTGGGCGTGGCGGTGACGCCGCTCATGGAGCTTTCCGGCGTGGCCGCGCAGGCAAGGGCCTGGGGCGTGACGCGGGCGGCCGCGGGCATCCGCATGATCGCGGACCGCCTTGCCGGAGCCATCGTGGTCATCGGCAACGCGCCCACCGCGCTTCTGGCCCTGCTGGAAGCGCTGCAGGGCCGCCCGCCCGAAACGGGACCGGCGCTCATCGTGGGCATGCCCGTGGGTTTTGTGAACGCGGCCCAGTCCAAGGAACTGCTGGCGCAAAGCGCGTGGCCGCACTTCACCCTGCTGGGCCGCAAGGGCGGCTCGGCGGCCGCCGCGGCCTGCGTCAATGCGCTGGCCGAACTGGCCCTGCGCCCCTGAAACGGATGCCGGGGCGGCCCGCGCGCCCGGCGCGGAACTGCGGGGAACTCTGGCGGGGAACTCTGGCGGAAAGCTTTGACTTTCCCGCCCGACAGGTTTATGAGAGCCAGTTGCTCCCGAATGTGGAGCCTCCGCCACAGGGCAAACTTCGTATGACGGAACAGCGCGCCGCACGCCCCGCGCCGCCCCTGCCGCAACTGGACGGCGTGGTGGTGCTGAACAAGCCCTCGGGACCGACCTCGGCCCGGTGCGTGGCCGTGCTCAAGCGCCTGGGGCAGAAAAAAATCGGCCACGCGGGCACGCTGGACCCCCTGGCCTCGGGCGTCCTGCTCATCCTGCTGGGGCAGGCCACCAAGCTCTCGTCCTTCCTGATGGAAGGTGGCGGCAAGGTGTATCGCGGCACCCTGCGCCTTGGCAGGACCACCGACACCTGGGACTGTCAGGGCGAAGTGCTTGCCGAAGCCCCGTGGCAGACGGTGCGGCCCGAGGCGGTGACACGCGAGGTCGAATCCTGGACGGCGCTGCGCGAACAGCCCGTGCCGCCCTATTCCGCGGCCAAGCACGAGGGCCAGCCCCTGTACCGGCTGGCGCGCCGGGGAAAGACGCCCCCGGCCAGAGTCAAGGCCGTGCAGATTTCACAGGCGGCAACGCTTGAGGTGAGCCTGCCGTTTGTGCGCTTCCGGGTCGCGTGCGGCTCCGGCACCTATGTTCGCTCCCTGGCCCACAGCTTGGGGATGCGCTTGGGTTGCGGCGCCGTGCTGACGGAACTGGTCCGGGAGTACAGCCACCCCTTCGGCCTGGACGAAGCCAGCGGGCTTGACGCCCTGCTGGCCGACCCGGCCCTGCTGGCGGCGCGGGTGCGGCCCCTGGCCGACGCCCTGCCCGCCTGGCCCAGGATCCTGCTCACGCCGGAGCAGGAACGGCGCGTACGCAACGGCATGCCCGTGCCCGCGCGTGCCGACGCGCAGGCCGCGGCGCATGCGCTGCTCTGCGCGCCGGACGGCGCGGCCCTGGCGCTGGCGCGGCGCGACGCCACGCCCCTGGGCGACGCCTGGGCCGTGGAACGGGGCCTGTGGGGGTAGGCGCTTCATCAACCCTTCCTGAAAGGAGAATCGCTGTGGTCATGGATGCCGATCAGAAAAAGGCTGTCATTGACGCCCACGCCAAACACGAGGGCGACACCGGCTCCCCCGAGGTGCAGGTGGCCCTGCTCACCGCGCGCATCGAGGGCCTCACCGGCCATTTCAAGGTCCACAAGAAGGACTTCCACTCGCGCACCGGCCTGCTCAAGCTGGTCGGCCACCGCAGGAAGATCCTCAACTATCTGAAAAAGAAGGATATTCAGCGCTACCGCGCCCTGATCGAAAAACTGGGCTTGCGCAAGTAGGCATTCGTTTTTATCATTGAAGCGTTTTCGCAATGAAATTGCGGAAACGCCCTGGCGGATGCGGGAGCAGACGCCCGCGCCGTAATGAGGCGGAAAACCACGTTTTTCCGCCGAAATGAAGGCAGCGAAGCCTGAGGAAAATATCTGTCTTGCAGATATTTTCCTCAGAAAAAGCTCTGGGACAAAACTGCCAGGGGGGGCGCAAGGCTCCCCCTTGGCATATGGACGGCCATGCGGGCGCATGCCCGGCACCGGCCGCGCGACCGCTTCCTGCCCGGAAGCCGGCCGCCCGCAGGGGGCGGCGGCGCATGGCAGGCTCCATGCCCGCAACGGGCGCAAACGCAGAAGGGGGGTCCGGGAAAATCGGGCAGGGGGCCGCTTTGGTCGCCAAGGGGCGCGCGGTTCGCCGGCGTTCCGTCCCCGGTTCCGCGGCTGACGCGCTGCCCGCTTTTCCCGGAATCCCCTTCCCATGAGGAACGTATGGATCAGGACATTTTCCAGCCCACGCGGGTCACGGCCCAGGTGGGCGGCAAGGACGTCATCCTTGAATGCGGCCGCCTCGCCAATCAGGCGGACGGCGCGGTCTGGGTGCAGTGCGGCGGCACGGTGGTGCTCGTCACCGTGTGCTCGCAGCCGCTGGAGTTCGACAAGGGCTTCTTCCCCCTCACCGTTGAATATTCCGAAAAAATGTACGCCGCCGGGCGCATCCCCGGCAGCTTCTTCCGGCGCGAGATCGGCCGCCCCTCCGAGCGCGAGACCCTGGTCTCCCGGCTCATCGACCGGCCCATCCGCCCGCTCTTCCCCAAGGGACTCAACGAAGACGTCCAGGTGCTCGCCAGCGTCATTTCGGCGGATCAGGAGAACGATTCCGACGTGCTCTCCATCACCGGGGCCTCGGCGGCGCTCATGGTCTCGCGCCTGCCCTTCGCCGGTCCCGTGGCCGGCGGCCGCATCTGCCGCGTCAACGGGCGGTTCGTGCTCAACCCCACCTTTGCCGAACAGGCGCAGAGCGACATCAACCTCGTCTTTGCCGCCTCGCGCGACGCGCTGACCATGGTCGAGGGCGAGGCGCACTTCGTGCCCGAGGATGACATCATCGAGGCCCTGGAGTGGGGCCGCAAGGAGATCCAGCCGCTCATCGACGCCCAGTTCAGACTGACGGAACTCTGCGGCAAGCCCAAGATGGAGTTCACCCCGCATGAGGACGATCCGGCGCTGGCCGCCCGCGTGGAAGCGCTTGCCATGAGCGCCGGGCTGGACGCCGCCATGCGCGTGCCGGAAAAGCTCGCCCGCAAGGACGCGCGCAAGGCCGTGAAAACGGCCGTGCTCGAGGCCCTTGCCGCCGATCCGGCCTGGGCGGAGAACGAGACCGCGCTCAAGGCCGTGCCCGACATGCTCGGCGACCTGGAAAAACGCCTGGTGCGCGGGCGCATCGTCAATGAAGGCACGCGCATCGACGGCCGCGACGTCAAGAGCGTGCGGCCCATCCAGATCCAGACCGGCGTCCTGCCGCGCGCCCACGGCTCGGCGCTGTTCCGGCGCGGCGAGACCAAGTCTCTGGTGGTGACCACGCTCGGTTCCTCCACGGACGAGCAGCGCATGGATTCCCTCACCGGCGACGTGACCAAGCGCTTCATGCTCCATTACAATTTCCCGCCCTACTGCGTGGGCGAGGTCAAGCCCGTGCGCCTCTCGCGCCGCGAGATCGGGCACGGCGCCCTGGCGGAAAAGTCCCTGCGGCCCATCCTTCCCGCCGATGCGGACTTCCCCTTCACCCTGCGCGTGGTGGCCGAGACCATGGAATCCAACGGCTCCTCGTCCATGGCCGCGGTCTGCGGCGGCTCCCTGGCCCTCATGGACGCGGGCGTGCCCGTTTCCGCGCCGGTGGCCGGCGTAGCCATGGGGCTTATCAAGGAAGGCGACCGCTTCATCGTGCTCACCGACATCCTGGGGGATGAAGACGCCCTGGGCGACATGGACTTCAAGATCGCGGGCACGGCCGAAGGCGTCACCGGCGTCCAGATGGACATCAAGATCACCGGGCTTACCACGGACATCATGCGCGCGGCCATGCGCCAGGCGCGCGAGGGCAGGCTCCACATCCTCGGCGAAATGGCGAAGGCCATCGCCGAGCCGCGCAAGGAGCTTTCGCGCTACGCGCCCCAGCACGCCGAGATCTTCGTCAATCCCGACATCATCCGGCTCATCATCGGACCCGGCGGCAAGAACATCAAGGCCATCACCACGGCCACCGGCGCCTCGGTGGACATCGAGGATTCGGGCCGCGTCTCCATCTTCGCGCCCACGGCGGAGGCCCTGGAAAAGGCGCGAGAGATGGTCTCCTACTACGACCAGCGCCCGGACCTGGGCAAGAACTACCTCGCCAAGGTCCGCAAGGTCATGGATATCGGCGCCATCGTGGAAGTGCTGCCCAATGTGGAAGCCCTGGTCCATGTTTCGCAGCTGGACATCAACCGCGTGGAACAGCCCGGCGATGTGGCGCGCCTTGGCGAGGACATGCTCGTCAAGGTCATTGAGATCAACGGCGACCGCATCCGCGCCAGCCGCAAGGCCGTCCTGCTGGAGGAACAGGGGCATCCCTGGAATCCTGAGGAAACGGCCCGGCCCCCGCGCCGCGAAGGCGGCGACCGACACGGCGACCGCCGGGGACCGCGCCACGGCGACCGCAGCGGGGACCGCGGGCCGCGCCGCTAGCACCCGCCTGCAGGAAAGCCGGGGGCGGTCATGCCGCCCCCGGACGGACGCTTCGCGCAACTACCGCTGCCCGCGCGGTCCGGCGTTTCTGCCCGGGCCGCGCGGGACCGGCCAGAGGACACGCCATGTTCGGAAAAAAGAAACAGCCGAAATCCGCCGCCCCGAACCAGTCAGACACGCCGGACCAGAAGGAACGGCAGGCCGCCCGGCGCCCGGGCGCGGACCGCGTCCACGCCGAGGGACTCGGCGATGCCTGGGTAGCCATCACCGGGCGCGACCCCGCGGCCATCATGCCCCAGGTGGTGGGCACGGTGCTCCATGACGGCGGCACGCGGCCCGCATGGCAGTGGAAACGCGGCGGCCGCGAGCATGTGCTCATGGCCTGGCCCAAGGACCAGCCCGTGCGCGCCGCCGTGCTCATGGCCGGGGAGGAGGGCGGCAAGCTCGCCCCGGTCACGGCCGTGCCCCTTCTGGAAGGCCTGCCCAACGACCTGCTGGTGGAGAGCGTCCACCCCCGCGCCGAGGGACTGGGCGCGGATGTTGCCGTGACCATGCTCGAGGGCGAGAACCCCCTGTGGTTCTTCGATCCGCTCTATGGCCGCGACCAGGACGACCTCACGCCGGGCATCACGCATACCTTCTGGCTGGCGGGGCTGGCGCTCGGCATCCGCAAGGCGCTGCTGGACGAGCTTGCCATCACGCAGGGTCCGCAATTCGAGGCCCATGCGGCCGCATGGCTGGAACAGAACCCCGGCGCCTCGCGGCTCGACGTGCCGCCGCTCAAAATCCCCATGACGGGCAAGCGCTGCATCATGCCCGGACGCCGTTTCGGCGAATACCAGATACGCACCGTCGTGGAGCGCGTGGAAGACTGCAAACTGGAGAACATGGACGTCAGGGCGCTCTACCTGAGTTTTCCCTTTGAGGAGCGCGAACCCCTGCGCCTCGCCCTCTATGCGTCCAGGTTCGTCCTGGGCGACTTCGTGCCGGAGGAAGGCGACGAGGTGGAGGCCTATGTCTGGCTGGAAGGCCGGATCATCGACCTGGACGGCGCCCCGGCGGCGGACGCCGGGGACGCGGACGCCGCGCCCGGCGGCATGGCGCCGGGAACGGTCCCCCACCAGTAGCTTCCCGGAGGCACGCCATGAGCCTGCCCCTGCTCTGGTTTTTGCTGGGCCTCGCCTTTCTGGCGGTGGAACTCGCCAATCCGGCCATGGTTCTGGTCTTTTTCGGCATCGGGGCGTGGCTCACGGCCGGCGCCGCCCTGACGGGCCTGCCCGCGGGCTGGCAGGTGGCGTTCTTCATTGCGGCGTCGCTGCTGGCCCTGTGCCTGCTCAGGCGACGCTTTCGCCATGTCTTCGGCGGCCGGGCCGAAGCCGCGCGCGATGCGCGCGATTACGGCGGCCGCGGCGAAACGCCGCCGCCCCATCCCCTGGCCGGACACACGGGGGTGGTGAGCAAGGCCATCCGCCCCGGCGAACGCGGCGAAGTGCGCGTTGACGGCAGCTTCTGGCGCGCCACGGCCCCGGAACCCCTCCCCGAGGGACGCGGCGTGCGCGTGCTGGGCGGCTCGCCGGAGGATTCGCTCCTGTTGCGGGTGACGCCCCTGCGGGAAGAGTCCGGCGGCGCCTCCTAGGCGCAGGCCTCATTAAACTACGTTATGGTTTTTTCAGCGAGGGAAAGAGGTTTTTCCGCTGGCCGCCCGAAGCGGAGCGAAGGGCGGGGGCTGTCGCCGCAAGGATCCGAAAAAATAAGATTTTTTTGCGCTGGCAAGGAAGTGGACGATTTTTGGAGGGAGTGTACTCAGGTACATGACCGACAAAAATCGCCCAGTGACGCCACCAGCGCAAAAAAGGCTGTTTTTGACGGATGATTGTGGCATTGCACAAGCTGCCACATCCCAAGCCAGCGGTCACATTAATTAGGTCTACACTCTAGAGGTGACGCGCATGCGCGCCCGCGCAACGGCCTCCCGCTGATGTCCCGAAACGAAACGGCGCGCCGGACTGGGCGCGCGATTTTCCTGTTGCAAAGGAGCGACCATGGAAAGCCTCCTCGGCTACGGCTGGCTCTTTCTTCTCGCGGCCCTGGTCATCGTCGTCCTGCTCAAGAGCGCGGTGGTGGTGCCCAACCAGTCGGCCTATGTGGTGGAACGGCTGGGCAAGTTCCACAAGGTGCTCTATGCGGGCTTTCATCTGCTCGTGCCCTTCGTGGATGTGGTGGCCTACCGCCGCAGCCTCAAGGAGCAGGTGCTGGACGTGCCCAAGCAGACCTGCATCACGCGCGACAATGTGACCGTGGATATCGACGGCGTGCTCTACCTTCAGGTCATCACGCCCGAAAAGTCGGCCTACGGCATTTCCGACTATGAATGGGGCGCCATCCAGCTGGCCCAGACCTCCCTGCGTTCGGTCATCGGCACCCTGGTGCTGGACAAGACCTTTGAGGAACGCACGCGCATCAATCAGGAGGTGGTGGAAGCTCTGGATTCCGCCACGGCCCCCTGGGGCGTCAAGGTGCTGCGCTACGAGATCCGCGACATCACGCCGCCGCGCAACGTCATGGAAGCCATGGAGAAACAGATGCGCGCCGAACGCGAAAAGCGGGCGGCCATCGCCCTTTCCGAGGGCGACATGCAATCGCGCATCAACCTTGCCGAAGGGCAGAAGCAGGCGGCCATCGCCCAGTCCGAGGGCGAAAAGCAGGCGCTCATCAACCAGGCCGATGGCGAGGCCGCGCAGATCCGCAAGGTGGCCGAGGCGACGGCCGAAGCGCTGGACATCGTGGGCCGCCAGCTGAACGGCGATGCCGTGGCGGCGGCCCAGCTCCGCGTGGCCGAGTCATGGATCACCGAATTCGGCAGGCTGGCGCAAAAGGGCAACAGCCTCATCATCCCCGCCAATCTGGCGGACGCCGCGGGCATGGTGGCCGCGGTGACGAGGATCATCAAGCCGGATCAGGGCCTTGCCGCCCCTGCGGGCGCGCGGCCCGGCAGCGCGAGACCCAGGGCGGACAGCGCGGATGGCGCCGGCAGCGGGGCGGCCGGCCGTGCCTGAATCCGACACATCCCGCCCGGCCGCCGGGCGCCTCCCCTGGTATGCGGGTGAACACCGGGATGCCCTGGTCTATCTGCTTATTGCGATCTTTTTCCTTGAAATGATCGTGGGCGGGGTGGCCTTTTTTCACGGCATCATGCATGCCGCGCCGGAAAGCCCCGGGGGGCCGCCCGTGGCGCGCTTTCCCTGGCTGGCCTGGTGCCTTGCGGCCGTCCTCTCCCCGGTGGGCCTGCTCCTCATCGTCCACCTGGCCGGGACCTGGCTTTCGCGGACGCTGGAGCGCGACGCGGCGCCCGCGCCGGACGGAAACGCCGACGCGCGGACGGGCGAAGCCCTGCCCGAGGGCCTGCGCCGTTTTTACGCCATGGTGCGCAACGCGCCCACCCTTGTCGTCCTGCTGGGCATCCTGCTCCTGGGGGCCGGGCTTTTTTTTGTGGAGGGCGCGCTCTCGGCCCTGGGACGCGCGGGCGCCGCGCTCATCCCCTATATCCCCTGGATCGCGGGCAGCATCGCCGCGCTGCTGGCCGTGTGCTTTCTGGGCCATGCGTGGTTCGTCTACCGGCAGCGGCGCATGGAGCAGGAATACGCCTACCGCCGCGAGGTGCTGGAACGCACGGGCATGGTGCTGGTGGACAAGTCCTGCGTGGCCCTGCCGCCCCCCGGCACGGACGGCGCCCCGGCGCGGGCGCTCCCCCCGAACGCCGCCCGCGCCCTGCCCGGCGTGGTGGATGTGGACGCGCGGCCCGGCCCCGCCGGGGAGCGGGACGACGCGGACGAACGCCACCGGGCGCCCTGACGGCGGCAACGCGCAACGGCGGCGCATCCCGGAAAGGGATGCGCCGCCGTTGCCGTCGGGACAGAACCCGCGGGGGCCGAGACTAGGGTCAGACCCTATAATGCGCTGCCAGTTTGGGATGGGCGTGTTATGTACTGCCGCAATTATCCGTCAAAAACAGCCTTTTTCACCGGCAAGCAAAACATCATAGCGTACTTTGTTTTTTAATTCTGAGCCTAGACTTTTGCCGCGGTGCGCAGGTCCGCCACCGCGTCCGTCTTTTCCCAGGTGAATTCCGGAAGTTCGCGGCCAAAGTGTCCGTAGCAGGCGCTCTTGCCGTAGATGGGCCGCTTGAGGTCCAGGCGCTTGCTGATGAAATAGGGCCGCAGGTCAAAGACCTCACGCACGGCGCGGGTCAGCACCTCATCGGGGATGTCGCTGCTGCCCCGCGAGGAGACGAGCACGCTCACCGGCTCGGCCACGCCGATGCAATAGGCGATCTGGACCTCGCATTCCGGGGCCAGGCCCGCGGCCACCACGTTCTTGGCGATATAGCGGCCCATGTAGGCGCCGGAGCGGTCCACCTTGGAGGGGTCCTTGCCGGAAAAGGCGCCGCCGCCGTGATGGCCGCTGCCGCCGTAGGTATCCTGGATGATCTTGCGTCCGGTGAGGCCGCAGTCGCCCATGGGACCGCCGACCACGAAGCGGCCGGTGGTATTGATGAAGATCTCGCACGCCTTTTCGTCAAAATAGCCGGAATCTTCCAGAATGGGGCGGATGACGTGCCGCTTCACGGCCTCGGCCACTTCCGCCTGGCCCACATCGGCCGAATGCTGCGTGGAGACCACCACATTGTTGATTCGCACGGGCCTGCCGTCATGGTACTCAAAGGAGACCTGCGTCTTGCCGTCCGGGCGGAAGAAGTCCACGATGCCGTCCTTGCGCACGCGGGCCAGCTGCTGCGAAAGCTGGTGCGCCCAGTAGATGGGGGCGGGCATGAGCGTGGCGGTCTCGTTGCAGGCATAGCCGAACATCATGCCCTGGTCGCCCGCGCCCTGCTCCTCCGGGCTGGCGCGCAGCACGCCCTGGGCGATATCCGGCGACTGGTGGTCGATGGAGGAGATGACCGCGCAGGTCTGCCAGTCAAAGCCCATGTCCGAGCTGTTGTAGCCGATGTTTTTGATGGTCTCGCGCACCACCTTGGGCAGGTCCGCATAGCCGCGCGTGCTGATTTCGCCCGCGATGACCGCCATGCCCGTGGTCACGAGCGTCTCGCAGGCCACATGCGCGTCCGGGTCCTGCGCGAGCAGGGTATCCAGCACCGCATCGGAGATCTGGTCGGCCACCTTGTCGGGATGGCCCTCGGTGACGGATTCGGAAGTGAAGTAGTAGGTGCCCTTGTTGTGCATGGCATTCTCCCTTGCGTTGCCGCCGCGTGTTCAGGAGCGGAGCAGGATGTTGTCGATGAGCCGCGCCTTGCCGAGGCGAACGGCGCAGGCCATGAGCGCCGGACCGTCCACCACGGCGAGCGGCTCCAGCGATTCAGGGTGGACGATCTCCAGATAGTCGGGCTGGCCGCCGGGCAACCGTTCGGCCCAATGGGCCAGCACCAGCGCCTTGAGGCGGCCGGCGTCCGTCTCGCCCGCGACCGCGGCGTCGCGGGCCGCCAGCAGGGCCGCGCGGATCTGCGGGGCCACGGCGCGCTCGTCCGGCGTGAGATAGACATTGCGCGAGGACATGGCGAGTCCATCCGCCTCGCGCGTGGTGGGCCGGGCCACGATGCGCGTGGGCACGTTGAGGTCGCGCGCCATGCGCCGGATGATGGCCTGCTGCTGCCAGTCCTTCTGGCCGAACACGGCCACATCCGCGCCGGTGAGCAGGAAGAGCTTGAGCACCACCGTGCACACGCCCCGGAAGTGGATGGGACGGCTCGCGCCGCACAGGCCCTTCGCCAGTTGCGGCACTTCGACCCAGGTGGCGTGATCCGGCGCGTACATGGCGCCAGGCTCGGGCATGAAGAGCGCGTCCGCGCCGCGGGATTCCGCGATGGCGCTATCCCGCGCGGCATCGCGGGGATAGGACTCCAGATCCTCGTTTGGCCCGAACTGCGCGGGGTTGACGAAAAGGCTCACCACCAGACGCCTGGCAAGGCCACGCGCATGGGCCATGAGGTCTTCATGGCCGGCATGGTAATAGCCCATGGTCGGCACCAGGGCGATGTCCTCGCCGGCGGCGTGCCAGGCCCGGCACTGGGCCGCCAATGCTTGGGGATCAGTGAATATCTGCATATCAAGCTATGGTGATATAGGTTGCGGGAGCCTTTTCATACCGGAAAACTCCCGCCCTGTAAAGTCAGTGGCCGCCATCGGGCAGAAGGGGGAGGACGCGGCGGAAGGCCCCGCGTTCCGCGGCCCTGTCCCGCCCTCGTCCGCCGGCATTTGACAAGCCGGGCGCCGGATGCTTAAACCGGGCCATGTGCCCTTCTCCCGACGAACGCGTCAACCTTCTGGACTTCACGCTGCCCGCGCTCATCGACTGGATGCGCGACGAACTCGGCGAGCCGAGATTCCGGGCTGTCCAGCTCTGGCAATGGCTGTGGCGCAAGATGGCCCGCGACTTCGAAGGCATGAGCGACATCTCGCGCGCCTGCCGCGAGCGCCTCGCGCAACGCGCGCGCATCCATTGGCCCGAGGTGGCGCGGACGCAGGAAAGCCGCGACGGCACGGTCAAATTCCTCCTGCGGATGGAGGACGGCGCGCTGGTGGAGAGCGTCCTCATCCCCTCGGAAGCGCGTGACGGCAGCCGCCGCTGGAGCCAGTGCCTTTCGTCGCAGGTGGGCTGCGCCATGGCGTGCACGTTTTGCGCCACGGGCAAAATGGGCTTTGCGCGCAACCTCAGCATGGGCGAGATCCTCGGGCAGATCCTGGTGGCGCGCGAACACCTGGGCGACACGCGCCCGGACTGGCCCGTGCTGCGCAACCTCGTCTTCATGGGCATGGGCGAGCCTCTGCTCAACTGGCGCGCGGTCAGGGACGCCCTGGAAAGCCTCAATGACGACCGGGGCCTGAACTTTTCCCCGCGGCGCATCACCGTCTCCACCTGCGGCATCCGCGAGGGTCTGCGCGAACTGGGCGAAAGCGGGCTTGCCTATCTGGCTGTCTCGCTGCACGCGCCCAACCAGGCCCTGCGCGAACGTATCATGCCCAGAGCCGCGCGCTGGCCGCTGAACGAGCTTCTGGCCGCGCTGGCGGCGTATCCCCTCAAGGCGCGCGAGCGCATCACCTTCGAATATCTCCTGCTCGGCGGCGTCAACGACAGCCCGGAACACGCGGCCGAGCTGGCGCGTCTGGTGGCCCGCGTGCGCGGCAAGCTCAACCTCATCGTCTTCAATCCCTGGGAAGGCTCGCCCTGGAAGGCGCCCTCGGAAGAGCGCGTCCTCACCTTCGAGCGCGCGCTCTGGGAGCGCAACATCACGGCCATTGTCCGCAAGAGCAAGGGGCAGGACATCGCGGCGGCCTGCGGCCAGCTGCGCGCCGCCCACGGCGACGGACCCGCCGGCTGAACGCGCGGTCCGGCCACTGGCAAAAAAACGCCGAAGCCCGCGGGATCGCCCGCGAACTTCGGCGTGTCGGTCATGGTGGGCCCACCAGGACTCGAACCTGGGACTTGCCGGTTATGAGCCGGAGGCTCTACCAACTGAGCTATAGGCCCCGCAGTTCCTTACGGCGCGGTTTGCCCGCTGTCAAGCCGGGCACGCGGCGCACGCCGCCCGGGAAACGGCTCAGAAGCCGTCCTCCTCGCCGGTCTCGCCCAGGTATTTCAGCACCTCGTAGTGGACATGGTCCAGAATGTCGGTCAGGCGCGCCACGCAGTCGTCGCCCACGGCCTTGCCCAGCAGGGCGGCGATGAAGGCCGCCCTGCGCGCGTTGACCAGCGCCGCATGGCCCTCTTCGTCATTCCGGGGCAGGGCGTCCAGCGTGGCCTGAAAGTCCCTGAGTTCCTCTTCGCCAAGATCCTTGATAGGTTCGGGCACCCCGTCGATGAAGACGATGCCGTCGCGCACCTCCAGCATGACGGGCTTGCCGTGAACCTCACCAATGCAGACTTCCATGCGTCCTCCGTCGTCGGCGCTGCGCCGCGTCCTGCACGCCCCCCGGATGGCGGGGCTTGCGATAGCCAAAGATCCGCTGCCTGGCGCGCCGGTGGCACAGGGTACATCAGAGTCCGCCGTTTTTCAAAAGCCCGGACCCGCCCGAAAAGTTGACACTCTATCACTTATCGGATAAATGATTTCCGTCCATATGCACCCACCATCACAAGGAGGCTCCCATGTTCCGAAAAACGCTTCTCGCCCTGGCGCTCGCCCTGGCCCTGGCCGTGCCCGCGGCGGCCGCCGACAACGGCTTCTACATGGGCCTGAAATTCATCGACTCCATCCAGAGCACAGGGCCGGTGTCCAAGGGCGGCGGCGCGAACTTCTTTGACGCCGGCGAGTATTCCCAGAACACCATCGGCGGCGGCGCCTTCCTCGGTTTCGACTTCTATCCCCTGTATCAGGTGCCCGTGCGCGCTGAGATCGAATACGCCATCCGCACCAACTCCACCACGAGCTGGAACGACAAGTATTCCGCCGGCGTCGACCTCAAGGGCCAGTGGGGACTTCAGACCCTGTTCCTCAACGCCTACTGGGATTTCCACAATGACAGCGCCTTCACGCCCTACATCGGCGCCGGTCTCGGCATGGGCTTCATCAGCAACAGGTATGAAGTGGAGTTCGGCAATGAAAGCGAAAGCGTCAATGAGCTGAACACCGTATTCGCCTGGAACGCCGGCGCGGGCGTGGCCTATGCCATCACCGACAACCTCTCGGCCGACCTGGCCTACCGCTTTGTGGGCCTGGGCTACAACGAGACGGAAAAAACCATTGACGGCGAAAAGTGCAAGTTCGGCACGTCGCCCTATGCCAACGAGTTCAGCCTCGGCATCCGCTACACGTTCTAGACACGTTCTGGAAATGAACACTCCATCGATTAAAGTCGGTGGAGTGTTCACTTCTCCTCTTCCACACTTCGTCACAACTCAAAGTTTCTCCCCTCGTTTCTCCACCGCCCCTTGAAATCCTGAGATGGCACCGCACACTGCGTGCGAGGCCTCCCTCCCGCCCATCACCCCACGCTCTCGGCAGGACATGGTCATTCGCCATACCCTGCCTCGCGCTGGTGCTTGAGGACCAGAATACGCACCTCCTCTCCCTGCGCTTCGTAAAACATGGCTACACGGTCAAGAATCCTGTGCAAAGAATGCACCTGACCATGTGCTGTGCATCTCCGAATGATATGCCGGGAACAGTTTTTCAGGATACGCTTTTCCATGATTCAGTCATTTCCAAGAAATATTCTGCGGAATTTTTGCAATCAGGCACTGGGAGGGGCTGTGAACAGGTGCGCGAGATGAGGAGAATACGTCCAGAAGTCATGCGCGAAAACGGCATTTCGCACAGACACACGGCGCACAGGAAGGACGAAGGGGAGACTTTGGCAAAAAAATTTCGTGAGAAATTCTATCTTATTGGCGTGCTTTATCATCAGATACACTGACGATTTATGCGGGGACTTTAGATAAAAGAGTAAATTAATTTAGTATGTTATAGAATATTCCACGTATGGGTTTCAGCCTTGGCAAATGAATGAGGAAAAAACTTGTCAGAAGAATGGCGATAGGATAAGAAATCCACGACTTCATTATCAGTGTATCTGACAGTTCAGCTTCCGCGAGGAACTGCTGTCCTCCGATTGGCCGCCCCGGCAGACCGGGGCGCCAGAAGGCAGCGGAGCTGCGTGCACGAGAATCTTCGGGGACGCTCATGACGCTTTCGCAAAACAACGACAGTCTCCCCACAGCCGCACGCCGGGGGACGCAAGGGGCGCCCTCGCTGGCGGACTTCGTCAGTGGCACATGGTTGCCGCACATCAGGGCGAGCAAGGCAAGCTGGAAGCTGGAGGAGAACACCGCCAAAAACCACATCCTGCCGATGTTCGGGCAAAAACGCCTCGACGCCATCACCGAGGCGGACGTGCGGCGTTGGCTCGCGGGCTTTGAACGGCAGAATAGCGCTCCGGCCACCCGTAATCGGCGTTTCCATGTGCTCAAGGGCATTTTTGACCTGGCCGTGGAAAGGGGTGTCCTGGCGGCGGCGCCCACCCGGCAGATACGCTGTGCGCGAGTGGCGAAGACGCGCTGGCCCTCGCTGGACAGGGAGCATCTCTCCTTCCTGCTGGAGGTTCTGAACAGGAGCGAAAGGCGGGAAGCCCGGGCACTTGCCCTGCTGTTGCTCACGGGCGCGCGCAAGAACGAGATCCTCACCGCCCGGTGGGAAAACCTTTTTCTGGAAGAAAACCTGCTGCTCGCCTCCCGGCCGGGGACAGCATCCTGGCGCAAGATATGGCTGTCACCCGAGGCTCGGGAGATCTTTCGGAGTATCCCCCGCCAGGTAGACTCCCCGTGGATATTCCCGGGCAGGGACAAGGCGAAACCCATCTCGGATATTTTCCTGTTCTGGAAAGAGGTGCGTGCGGAACTGGGCCTTGAAGACCTGACAATCCGCGACCTGCGCTATGTGTTCGCGGACTGGCAGCTGCGGTCCGGCATGAGCATGCCCACGCTCCAGCGCTGCATGGGCATCACGGATATGCGGGAACTGCATGCGCGGTTGCTGTGTTCGGGAACGGGGCATGGGCCGCTCCCTGCTTAAGCGCTGCTGGCGGGCATCGCCGCAATCCCTGCGCCTGTTGTTTTGTGCGGGCCTGTGCCTGTTGAGGGCGCAAAAGCGGCGGCGGGAAGTGGCGGCAGCGCAGCCGCTCTTCGTGTGCGGGGCCTTCGGCAATACCAGCGGTCTGGCGCAGGGCGCACGGCTTTACGTTGAACACCGCCGTGAAATGGGCGGCCATCTTCATATGGTGGATATAACGAACTCCATGCGCATGCCCCGCGACCGGCAACCTGCGGAAGGGCTGCTTTCCGAAGTGGATGCCGCCGCCATGCGCGGCCCGGGCACAGTGGTCATCCACGCCAATCCCCCGCAGTTCCAGCTGGCGCTCTGCGCCCTGGGCAAGGGATTTCTGCGGGGCAAGCGCGTGGTGGGCTACTGGGCCTGGGAGCTGGAGACATTGCCCCCGGTCTGGAAACATGCGCTGGACTATGTGGATGCCGTGGAGGTCCCCAGCGCCTTTGTGGCCGATGCCGTGCGACGCTGCACGCGCAAGCCGGTCACGGTGGCGCCGCATGCCGTGCCCGTGCCCCAGCGGCGCAAGACGGAGTATGCCCGAGAGGGCGTTCTCCGCTGTCTGTATGTTTTTGATGCCGGGTCTTCCTGGGAACGCAAGAATCCCCGGGCCGTGCTGGAGGCTTTTGCCAGGGCGTTCAGACCGGGCGAGGCGGAACTGACCTTCAAGGTGGGCAACGAGGATACGGACCCGGAACGCTTCGCGCAGTTTCGGACCATGTGCGCCGCAAGTCCCGGCGTCAGCATCATCACCGGAGTTCTTGAGCCGGAGGCCATGGAAGACCTCTATCTCCGCCACGATGTCTATCTTTCGCTGCACCGTTCGGAAGGCTTCGGCCTGACCATTCTGGAGGCCATGCGCCATGGCCTGCACGCCGTGGCCACGGGCTGGTCGGGCAATATGGACTTTATGACCGGGGGTCTGGCGCATCCGGTCCCGTACACGCTGGTGCCCATGGACATCGGCAGCGGTCCCTGCAAAGGACTCAGAGCCAGGTGGGCGGAGCCTGATGTGGAGGCTGCGGCGGCAATTTTGCGGAAGCTGCATCAGGAGCTGGCTGAAACCAATGCCTAGACTGGAGCTGCTTTTCGGCAACCTGAAACGCATTTACGCCGTGCTGCCGCCGATGTTGCAACGGCGCATCATCGGCCTCTTCTGCGGCATGACGATTTTGGGGATCATCGAATTGACGAGCATCATGGCCCTGACGGGATTCTTCGCGGTGCTGAACATGCCGGAGCGCTTCATCGGTTCCGGCCCCGCGCGCACGCTGCTGGAGCTGTTCCCGGCGCTGGGTCCCGCATTCGCGGACCGGCGCCTGTTCGTGCTCTGCGCCTGCATGGTGCCCATCGTCCTGATCCTGCTCAAAAATCTGCTCTCCGCTCTGGTGGCCTGGCGGTCCTCCATGCTGGCCGAACGGGTGGCCGGCCATGTGGGCATGAACATCATGGAGCGCTTCCTGAACATGCCGTATGACTGGCACCTTTCCTCCCAGAGCAGCCGCGCCATGACGGCCATGCAGTGGCGTTTCAACCTCGGCCAGATGCTGCTGCAGATCCTGACGGCTTTCAGCAATCTCATCACGGTCTGCCTGCTCTTTCTGGGACTCACCCTTTACGCGCCCGGCGTCACGCTGAGCACGGTGGCCTTCATGCTGGCCGTGTCGCTGCTGACCTACCAGCTTTTGCGCCGGCGCATCGACCGGGCCTCGGCCCGGGCGGCCAAGGCGCAGCAGGAAGAAACAGCGGCCAGCATGACCGCCCTCGGCGGCGTGCGCGAACTCATCATCTACCAGCAGCAGCCGATATTCCTCAAGGCCATCGGCGACCAGGTGAACGCCGGCATGAGGCCCAGGACGTTCCTTGGCCTCAGCGCCACCGTCCCCACGTGGACGCTGGAAAGCTGCGGCTTTTTCCTCATCTGGCTAGCCATGTTCCTGCTCATTTTTGTTCAGGATGCCGGGCTGCCCGCCATCACCACCACAGTGGCTCTGCTCACGCTCACGGCGTGGCGTGTGTTGCCGTCCCTGAACCGCGTGGTCGGCGCCACCGTGGCGTTACGCGGCTTGCAGGCCACGGCCCTGCCGTGCCTGGACTATTTTGAGGAACTGAACGCCGCCGATGCCGCGCTGGCCGTGACGCCCGCACCGGGGTTCCGCATCAGCGGCGACATCGTCCTTGACCATGTCAGCTACCGCTATCCCGGCGCGGACAGGGACGCGCTCACGGACATCTGCTGCACCATTCCCCTTGGCAGCACGGTGGGCCTGGTGGGACGTTCCGGCGCGGGCAAGAGCACCTTCATCAACATCCTGAGCGGCCTGCTGGAGCCTGACACCGGCCGGCTCCTGGTCGATGGCAGGCCCATGAGCGCCGCGGAACTGGCCGCATACCGGCGGCATGTCGGGTATGTCCCGCAAAACCCCTATCTGCTCGCCGGAACGGTGGCCCAGAATGTGGCCTTCAGCGACTGGGGCAAGGAGCTGGATGAGGCAAAGGTGCGCAGGGCCTGCCGCGAGGCGGCCATCGACTTTCTGGGACCGGCGTGCTGCCAGACGGACCGGGTGGTGAGCAAGGGCGGCAACGGTCTCTCCGGCGGCCAGTTGCAGCGCGTCTCCATCGCCCGCGCGCTCTATACCGAGCCGGAGATCCTCATCTTCGACGAGGCCACGAGCGCCCTGGACCAGGCGAGCGAGGCCGCCGTGCAGGAGACCGTGCTGGCGAACAGGGGCAAGAGGATCTGCGTCATCGCCGCGCACCGGCTGAGCACCCTGGAAGTGTGCGACATGGTGATCTGGCTGGAAAAGGGAAGGATACGCGCCCTTGGCGCGCCCGCCACCCTGCTTGACGCGTATCTGAAGGAACAGAGGCATAATGGGGAACGCGCATGCTGAACCTCATCAGGCGCACGTCACACGGCTCGCCCTTCAAGGCCTACGACATTCGCGGGCGCGTGCCTGAGGCGCTGGACGCCCCTCTGGCATTTGCCCTTGGGAGCGCCCTGGTGGACGTGCTGGGGGCGCGGGAGGTGGTGATCGGGCGAGATGCGCGCCTTTCCGGCCCGCTCCTGCGCGACGCCCTGGTGGACGGCCTGCGCCGCAGGGGGGCAGCCGTCACGGACATTGGCATGTGCGGCACGGAAGAGATCTATCATGCCACAGCCGATCGCCCTTTTGACGTGGGCGTCATGATCACCGGCAGCCATAACCCCGGGGATGAAAACGGCTTCAAGCTGGTGCGCGCCGGGGCCATTCCCGTGAGCGGCGATTCCGGGCTTTTCACCATCCGCGACCGGGTGGAGGAACTGCTGGGGACGGCGCCCGCTGCTCCCGACGCCGCGCTGGCCCCGCTTCGCGAGGGTTCCTTCCGGGATGACTATGTACGCCGGCTGCTTGCCTGCAGCGGCGCGGACAGGCTCGTTCCGCGCCGCGGGCGCCCCCCCCTCAAGATCGTCGCCGATGCGGGCAATGGCTGCGCCGGTCTTGTGCTGCACGATCTGGCGCGGACGCTCCCCTTTGACTTCACCTTCCTGCACATGGAACCGGACGGTTCCTTCCCCAACGGCGTGCCGAACCCGCTCTTGCCGGAACGGCGGGCGGCCACGGCCGCAGCCGTGCGCGCTGCCGGGGCTGACATGGGCATTGCCTGGGACGGGGATTTCGACCGCTGTTTCTTTTATGACGCCGATGGCAAGTTCATCGAAGGCTATTACTGCATCGGCCTCCTGGCGGAGGAGCTGCTGCGCAGCGCGCCAGGTGGCAGGATCGTGCACGACGCCCGCGTGTACTGGAACACGCAGGATGTGGTGCGCGCGGCGGGCGGCGAGCCTGTCATGGGCAAGACAGGCCATGCGTTCATGAAGGAGCGCATGCGCGCCGAGGACGCCCTCTATGGCGGCGAAATGAGCGCGCATCACTACTTCCGCGATTTCGCCTATTGCGATTCCGGCATGCTTCCCTGGCTCCTCATGGCAGCCCTGGTGCAGCGCACGGGGCGGTCGCTCGGGGCACTGGTTGCCGAACGTATGGCCGCGTTTCCCTGCAGTGGCGAGATCAACCGCCGGGTCCCGGATGCGGCCGGCCTCCTGCGCGTTGTCGCGGAGCGCTACACGCCCCGGGCCTTGCATGCGGATGAGATGGACGGGATCAACCTGGAATTTTCCAACTGGCGCTTCAACCTCCGCATGTCCAATACGGAACCGCTCCTGCGCCTTAATGTGGAGACGCGGGGCGATGCCGCCCTGCTGGAGGACAAGACCGCCGAACTCCTCTCCCTGCTGGAGCGGGAAGGCGGCGCCATCCCGGCCTGAGGGCGGCCGGCTGGAGTGTTCCGGCCACGGCCTCGGGGCCTGGTCAGCTGAGAACGAAGGGATTGCATCAATGGCACCCATTGCACCGGTCATTCTCTGCGGCGGCAGCGGCACGCGCCTGTGGCCGCTTTCCCGCGAAGCCTATCCCAAGCAGTTTGTGGATCTGGGCGACGGGCGCACCCTGTTCAAGGATACCCTGGCCCGCGCCACGCGCATCCCGGGCAGTCAGGAGCCGGTCATCGTCTGCAACGAGGCGCACCGCTTCTATGTGTCCGCAAGCCAGCGGGAAACCGGCGCACAGGCAGTCATCCTGCTTGAGCCTGCCCCGCGCAACACGGCGCCGGCGATCGCGCTCGCGGCCCTGGCCCTGGCGGCCGGGGGCGAAGACCCGCTGCTGCTCGTGCTTCCTGCCGACCATGTCATCGAGGACGAGGATGCCCTGTTGCGCGGGGTGGAAGCCGCGGCGCCCCTGGCGGAACAGGGGCTTGTCATTACCTTCGGCATCACGCCCGCGGGTGCGGAAACGGGTTTCGGCTACATCGAAACGGGCGCGCCAACAGGGTATGGAGGCTTTCGCGTCGCGCGCTTCGTGGAAAAGCCCGATGCCGCGACGGCGCAGACAATGCTGGAACACGGGGGCTATTTGTGGAACAGCGGCATGTTCCTCATGCGCGCTTCCGTGTATCTGAAAGAGCTGGAACGCTTCGCGCCGGCCATCGCCGCGTCCTGCCGCGCCGCCTGGGAAGCCCATTCGCTGGATGGCGCCTTCATCCGGCCGGACGGCAACGCATTTTTGGCCTCCCCGGCCGATTCCATCGATTACGCGGTCATGGAGCACACAGACCGCGCGGCCGTGGTGCCGCTGGCGACCCGCTGGAGCGACCTTGGCTCCTGGGAATCCTTCTATCAGGCCGGACAGGCGGATCCTGACGGCAACGTCCGTCACGGGGACGTCATCATCCATGACACGCAAAACTGCTATTTCAACGCCCGGAATCGCCTGGTGGCGGCCATAGGCGTGCGCGACCTCGCCATCGTGGAAACGCGCGACGCCCTCCTGGTGGCCCCGCGCAGTCGGGTGCAGGAGGTCAAGGCCATCGTTGCCAAACTGGCTGCCGCCGGACGGCAGGAATGCAAGGTGCATCCGCTGGTCTATCGCCCCTGGGGCAGCTACGAGACGCTTGTTTTGGGCGACCGCTTTCAGGTGAAGCGCATCATCGTCGATCCCGGCGCGGAACTCTCCCTCCAGATGCATCATCACCGCGCCGAACACTGGGTCGTTGTCAAAGGGACTGCCGAAGTGGTCAATGGCACGGAAACACGCCTGTACACCGAAGATCAGTCGACATACATCCCCATTGGCACAGTCCACAGGCTGCGAAACCCCGGTCTCATTCCTCTTGTGCTCATCGAAATCCAGTCCGGGACCTATCTTGGCGAAGACGATATCGTGCGGTTCGCCGATGCCTACGGACGTGGGGAAACTCCACAAGAATGCAAGTGAGAACGGTAATGATGGAGATATCCTGAAAGAATAGATATAAAGAAGTATCGTGGAGTTCAAATGGAATATACTCATTTCAACTAAATGAAATTACTCTACAAGAAAAAATATCATGACGAACAGCGGAAGGATGGTATGGTGAAAAAAGCGATCATTACCGGCATCACAGGACAGGACGGCGCATACCTTTCCCAATTGCTTCTGGAAAAGGGGTATCAGGTCTTTGGCACATATCGGCGCAGTTCTTCTCCCAATTTCTGGCGCCTGGAGCACCTCGGTCTGCGTCGCCATCCACATCTGGAACTGGTGGAATTCGACCTCACCGACCTGTCTTCGGCGCTGCGCCTGGTAGACAAGACCGAACCGGACGAGATCTACAACCTGGCCGCGCAGAGTTTTGTGGGGGTCTCCTTTGACCAGCCTCTGACTACCGGGGAGATCACGGGCCTTGGTCCCGTCCATTTGCTGGAGGCCATTCGCCAGGCCAAGCCCGATACCCGCTTTTATCAGGCCTCCACTTCAGAAATGTTCGGCAAGGTGCAGGAAGTGCCCCAGACCGAAACCACGCCCCTGTATCCGCGCAGTCCCTATGCCGCGGCGAAACTCTATGCCCACTGGATGACCATCAATTACCGGGAAAGCTACGGCATCTACGGATGCAGCGGCATCTTGTTCAACCACGAATCCCCGCTCCGTGGCATTGAATTCGTCACCCGCAAGATTACCGATGCCGTGGCCCGCATCAGCCGGGGAACGCAGGACCGCCTGGAACTGGGGAATCTTTCCTCGCAGCGGGACTGGGGCTTTGCGCCCGAATATGTGGAGGGCATGTGGCGCATGCTCCAGGCCCCGGAACCGGACAGCTATGTGCTCGCCACCGGGCGCACCGAGACGGTGCGGAATTTCGTGACCATGGCTTTCAAGGCTGTGGGCATGGACATCGCCTGGCGCGGCGAAGGCCTGCATGAAGAAGGGTATGCGCCTGCAAGCGGCAAAACATTGGTGAAGGTCAATCCCCGGTTTTACCGCCCGGCGGAGGTGGACCTGCTCATCGGCGACCCGACCAAGGCGAAGGAAACGCTCGGCTGGCAGGCGCATGTCGGCCTGGAGGAACTTTGCCGGATGATGGTGGAGGCTGATGTGGAACGGATCGGAAGAGAAGAGGGCAAATAAATGAACAGCCTCGTGAAAAAGACCCTGAAATGCGCCCTCCGCCCTTTGGTCAGGTCCATGTCGCGGATGTGTTCGATCCTGCAGAAAGAACTGCAAGAAAGCCCGCACCTGGCAGAGGGGTCCGGGAGAACCCAAAAATGCTCTGATAGCCCCTTCAGGATTGATCCGAATTTTTTTACCAGCAATATGTCTGAAAATGAAAAGAAAATGCTCTTTAAGAATAATGTGCACTATCTCCTCATCGAAAATTCGTCATTTTGTAACAGAAAATGCTGGTTTTGTTCGAATAGGTCTGTAGATATTAAAGAAGAGACTCAATATTTATCTGAGGAATTATTTTTAAAAATACTTTCTGAGTTAAAAACTATAAATTATAGTGAAGATTTAGCTTTTGCTCTTTGCAATGAGCCTCTCTCTGACAGACGCCTTCCAAAATTGATTGAAACTGCCAAAATATATTTGCCAAATGTTAAAATACACCTCAATACAAATGGAGATTATCTTAATAAAAATCTTTTGGATGATCTCTTGGC
Source organism: uncultured Desulfovibrio sp. (assembly GCF_910584445.1). Classification (GTDB taxonomy): domain Bacteria; phylum Desulfobacterota; class Desulfovibrionia; order Desulfovibrionales; family Desulfovibrionaceae; genus Desulfovibrio. The sequence goes on along the minus strand of NZ_CAJUBO010000001.1, from coordinate 124,723 downwards.
TTCTGGATTGGATAGGATGTTGATTTCGGTTTATATTGATGAAAAAAAGCCATATTGGTCATATGAAAAAGCAAAATTGGCAGTGATTGCTATGGCAAATAAATTATCGTTGAATATGGAAATATTGAGTGAAGAAAACCAAACAATTTGTCAAAGCATTGGTAGATACATGAAAAATTCACATTCTCTCTATATAGTTATGCACTCAGATAACCATACAGCAACAACAAACGATCGTGGTGGAATGATTCCTGACTATACCCCTGTAAATAGACGTGGTAATGAGCGTCGAAAAATTTGCGTTGCCCCATTTACGCAGTTTGTCATTTATCATGGAGGGGAGGCATGCGCTTGCCATAATTTACGGCCTGATTATCCGGGACATAAAGATTTCATTGGTGGTTCAGTTGGAACGAGCAGCATATTCGATATCTTTGCAGGGCCTGTTTATAAAAAATTTCGGGAAGACATGCTTAGGCTTGATCCGCCGGCCTGTTGCTCAAATTGTCCAGAGGATATTGATATTGCACCTCATTACAGATTGATAGAACAAGCATAATAATTACACATTATTATTTATAATATGAATTTAATATACGCTTTTGAAGGATACTATAAATGAAAATAGCCTTCATCACAAATCCTTCTGTGCAGTGTGGCGTTTCCCAATATGGCCTGAGCATTATTGCCGCCCTGCAAGACTTTTCCCGAAATACGGTGATATCCTATCCCCTGGCCGGCAAGCAGGACTTTGAAGCGGCCCGGGAGGACATCGCCGCTGCCGATCTGGCAGTGTATAATTATCACCCGAATACACTCGGCTTTCTCAGCAAAGCCGATATTCGCAGCACGGGAAAACCCGCAGTCGGCCTTTTGCACGAGTTTGACTATGTTACCGCCTATACGGAACTGGCCGATCTGTTTCGTTACCGCATAGTGTCCGACCCTTCCCTGGCAAGCCGCCTCCCCGGCCTCTGGAGTGTGCCGCGCATTGTGCCCCAAATACCCGTTGCCGCGCCTGCCAATGACATTTTTACCATCGGCACGTTCGGCTTTGCCACGCAAGGCAAGAACTATGATGAAATCATCCGCTTTGCTGCCCGGCATTTTCAGAAGGCCCGCATTCGCCTGCACATCCCCAACTCCTTTTATTGTGACAAGGATGGAAAATATGCCAGACAGATGGTGGATGATTGCCGAAAACTTGCGGATGACCGAATAGAGATTGAATTTTCCGGGGAATATCTTTCTGAAGAAGCACTGGTCAGGTTTCTGGCAGCCAATGATCTTAATATGTTCCTGTATGATGATCAGCCGGGGCGCGGAATTTCCAGCGTCCTTGATTTTGCCGTGGCCGCCGAGCGTCCACTGGCTCTCTCCCAGAGTACCATGTTCCGCCACGTGCGTGCCGTTGCGCCTGAGCTGTTTCTGGATATTTCGCCTCTTGAGCGCATTCTTGCGGAAGGAACAGCGAGTTGCCAACGGCTCAAAGCGCTCTGGACACCCAAAAACGCAGCCAACGCCCTGGATGGGATTTTTGAGGCTGTTCTGGCTGATTTCGCACGGCCCCGGACGCATCGAGTGAACACTGTCCTGACAGATGACCTCAGGGTGGCATTGCAGCCTCGCGAAGAGGAAATGAAGCAACTGTGCCCCACTATATTCATTCGCAAAATACCCCGCGCAAATGTGCAGCAGGCATTTGTTCTCGAGCAGGTGGAGCGGCATGCACAGCCTGGGGATGCCGTGCTTTGCGTTGGCTATAATGACGACACCGCCTACTACACACTGCAGGAAAAGGGCTACACAATTGATGCAATCGATCCGGAATTCAATACTGATCTTGATGGATTTTTTAAGCAGTACCATGGCAAACGTTATTATGATTGTATTTTTTCCACTTCTGCCATTGAGCATGTTGCCGATGATGAAACATTCATTTCCCAGATCGCACAGTTGCTGGCTCCGGGGGGCATTGCCATTCTGACCATGGATTTTCAAGAAAAATATCAGGATGGCGCCGCTATCCCAGCTGCGGACAAACGCCTTTACAGCACAGCCAGGATTCTCGGAAAGTTTGTTCCTGAGTTGCATGGATGCAGACTTTTGGATGTTCCGGACTGGAATGAATATGAACCAGATTTTGATCATGATGGTTGCCGCTATCATTTTGCGACCCTTGTATTTCGAAAGAATGCAGAAGTGTATGACAATGCGGCGGAGAAATATGAATACCAAATGTGCCTGATGTCAAAAACTGACAAGTGGCGATTGAAGAAACTTGATTATGAATATTCGCAAACGACTGCGAAGTTGGTCCTGCTCCATCAGGAATTGGATATGCTGCACAGGGAAAATGCGCGCATCGTCAACTCACTATCCTGGCGCGTGACAAAACCCATACGATTCATGATCCTTTGCCTGCAGAACCCGCACGATGCTGCCAGGAAGCTCAAGGAAAAGATCAAAACCATTCCCGGAGCGCACCGCCTCAGAAAACCTTATCGCTATTTGCAGTTGTTGCGGAAGGACCCCCATGACTTCTGCTCCCGGGTAAAAAGAAAGCTCGCCTGGCGTTTCGCCATACGCCGGCCTGATATTTTACCCGCGACGAAAAAAAGGGAAGGACGGGAGATCGCCGCCATACTGAAGAACAGGGCCAGCGGCATCTCTTTCGGCAAACGTCTGTCAGGAGGCAAGGATGAGGACTGACATCCCCAGCCGGATCCTGGCGGATCTGCGCGCATGCACAAGCCCGTGCTCCAGTGGGCGCGGAATAGGCAATCTGTCGCTGTTCTGGTTCACGGAGATGCTGCGACACCGTGAAAACCGGGAACTTTACGCCCTGGTGGATGTCAATGGAAAAGAGCGTATCCCTCTGCCCGGTCTTCAAGGTAACCGCCGCATCCCCTTCCCACCCCCTCCCGTCTGGTCGTCGGACAGAGACTGGCGCGGCGGCGAAGCGGATAGCCTGAGCAATGCCGCCTATTCTTCATTTGTCGCCCCTTACCGCGCTGATGTCATCCATGTGGCGCACGCCTTTGAAGATTATGCGGCGGAACCTGGCGGGCTGCCGTATCGCGCCATGCACTCGCCTCATCAAGTCATAGCCGCCACTGTCTATGACTTTATTCCCATGGTATTTCCCGAATACTATTTTCGAAACACCGACTTCAAGCATTTTTATCTTTCACGAGTGCAATGGCTGCGCCAGGCTGATCTGTTACTGTCCATCTCGAACGCCACTCGCAATGACGCTATTGATATCGCGGGAATCGCGCCACATAAAGTTGTTGTGGTTCCTCCCCGTGTGGACTTCGGGCGGTACAGGCCATGGACATTCGCTGACGAAGAAAAGAGGGGATTTCTCGGCAGGTATGGCATTCATCGACCTTTCATCCTGTATGTTGGTGGTGACGAATACCGCAAGAATATCGACGGCGCGGTACGCGCTTTTGCCTTATTGCCTTCCGGGCTGAGGATGCGGCATCAGTTGGTCATTGCCTGCAAAGTTGAAGACGAACGGCGAAAATCCTTGCTGCGTATGGCCTCAGGGTTGGGTGTCCGCCCTGATGAGGTGGTCATTACCGGCTTTGTCCCCGATGAAGATCTGCCCCCACTCTACGCATTGTGCAAACTCTTCATTTTCCCCTCCTATTATGAGGGCTTGGGCTTGCCTCTGCTGGAGGCCATGGCCTGTGGCGCGCCGGTTCTGGCCGGCGACAATTCAAGTCAGCGCGAGATCATCGGGCGTTCGGACGCGCTTTTTGATGCGCAAAAGGATGCATCCATCGCCGCTGCCATGCACAATGCCCTGACCGATGATGGCTTCAGGGTGGCGCTGAGCCAATACAGTATCGAAAGGATACACGATTTTTGTAGGAATGATCCCGGAAAAATCATCCTTGAAGCGTTTGATGAAGCTCTCGCTCGCAAAAGAAAAACTACTTTTCAATATATACAGTCAGGTGGTCTGCCCCGTAAGCGTCTGGCCGTATTCACCCCCCTGCCATCTGACAGAAGTGGTATAGCCGATTATGCGGCGTTCTTTCTGCCATACCTCGCGGAATTTTTTGACATCGATATATACACAACGTGCAAGCAATTGCGCTGTCCTCAGATAACTTCAGCCTTTCGTGTCTATGCCGCCAAGGATTTTCCCGATGCTGCAGCTGCTTATGATCATATCCTCTACGAATTCGGCAATTCAGCCTTCCACGCGCATATGTTCGAACTTCTGGAACGCTTTCCCGGAGTGGTGACCCTGCATGATGCCTATCTGAGTGGCGTTTTGTACTGGATGGGAAGGGAGGGCTTTGTGCGGGAAGCGTTGTATTCGCACGGCTCTCTTGCCAGGCGGATTCTTTTGCCATCGCGCCAGGTGGATAACGCAGATTTCGAAGCTATTACAAAACTTCCCTGTACCCGCCGTGTTCTTGAACAGGCGGTTGGTGTCATTTCACATTCCCGATGGAATCTTGAACTGGCAAATAGCTGCTATCCTGAAGGATTGCCCTCCCCATATCGTATCATACCTCAGGCTGCCAAAATTGCTAAACCCAAATCAGCAGACGAAAGGGCATCCATCAAGAAACGTCTCGGGCTTCCGGAGAACTCCATTATCATTGCCTCATATGGGCATATCTCTTTTACAAAGATGAATGATATTGCGTTGGACGCTTTTTTAAACAGCAAACGTCTTATGGAAAATCAGGATGTTTACTTCATTTTTGTAGGGCAGGCTGGAACAGATAACTATAGTATTGATATCGAAAATAGAATCACAGAGGGAACGTCTTCTAGGATAAAAATTACAGGATATATTAATGATAAAGACTATGAATTATATCTTTCTGTTACAGATGTTGCTATACAATTACGTAAAGACTTTCGTGGAGGAACTCCAAAAGGTGCAGTTGACGCCATGGCACACGGAATTTCCGTGATCACAAATAGATATTCAGGAGACTATGCGGACTACCCAGATGATGTCGTATATATGTTGAGTGAAGTTCCTGACGAAACGGAAGTCAGAAGCGCCATTGAAACGCTGGTCTACTCGCCAGAATTAAGGACGAAACTTGCGAATAAATCACGAGACTACATACACATGAACAATAATCCACAAATATGTGCATCTCTCTACGCTGATGCAATAAAAGAATTTTATGACATATGTAGTAATACTACAAAAAAACGTGAGATTGATGTTTACACAAAATCGATTTCTCCAGCTGTATGCAGAGAGGATACATTAAAGTTTGCTGGATGGATTTCCTCAAGGAGTTTTGTCCCCGCAAAACGTAGAAAGTTGTTTATAGATGTCGGATATACAGCAGAAAATAATCCACATACTGGTATTTCTCGCGTTGTTCGAGAAATTGTAAAAAATTTATACCGTCTGGATATGAGTGAATTTGACTATATTGCAGTAGAATTAAAAGATGGACATCTTGTACCTGCAATATCCTGGCTAAATAGCCTTGGGGCAATTTTTCCTGAGGAAAACATTCCCGTTGATTCTGTAGATTTTTCTTGTGGAGATATTTTATTGATGCTTGACTCTTCGTGGTCAAGGTATAATGAATATTTGCCATTATTTGAAAGGCTAAAAAAAGTTGGAGGTGAGGTAATTACAACGATATATGACATTTTGCCTGTTGTATTTCCGGAAAATGATATGGTACAAGGCTCTCGAGAGTGGTTTACCAATTGGCTGGATACTGCAATTAAACAAAGTGATCGCATCGTAGGTATTTCCTCAGTTGCTATTGAGGAACTGCGCGCGTGGATAGAAAAACGCGGTCTCCTTCCCCCGACGCTGTCGTGGTGGCATCTGGGGGCGGATCTTCCCGCAAGTACAAAATCACCATGCCTCATCCAGGAAACCACGTCCCCACAAAAGCCTTTTCTGCTGATCATCGGTACGATCGCTCCACATAAAAATCAGGCATTGGCATTGGATGCCTTTGCTACGCTTTGGGAGCAAGGTTGTGAATTATCCCTTTGCATTGCGGGAAATGAAGGCTGGATGGTAGAATCCCTGATGTCACGCATCAGAGATTTGAACACCAATGAATCCCGCTTTATTTTTATAGAAAATCCCACTGATACGGATCTCGAGCAACTGTATGGCAATGCCGCAGGACTGCTTTTCCCCTCCAAGGGAGAAGGCTTTGGCCTGCCAATCATTGAAGCTGCCCACTATGGGACGCCTGTCCTTTGTTCAGATATTCCTGTCTTTCATGAAATTGCCGGCGACCATGCGTTTTATCTGGATATCTCCTCCTCGGATGCATTGGCCGCAGGCATCGCAACGTGGTGGAAACTCGCACAGGATGGCCGGGCGCCATCGTCAGCTGGCATTCCTGTGATGACGTGGGAAGAAAGCACGCGGCAGCTGCTGTCCGCGATCGGACTCATTGAAAAGACAAACTAGGAGCAGTGTCATGGCTTCGTATGCAGCAATAGAGCATTGCCGTCTCAGCGCAAGCAACCATCTGATACCGGTTCTCAATCTCGGCAGGCAGGCTCTGACAGGCGTGTTCCCAAAACAGAGAGATGCGAAAATAACTGTTGGACCTCTTGAACTCGTCTGGTGCCCGGATACATGCCTCCTTCAGCTTGCCCATAGTTACGAATCATCAGAGATGTATGGCGAGAATTACGGCTATAGGTCTGGACTCAACCAATCCATGGTTGCTCATCTTTCCAATAAGGTTTCATTACTTGAACGTACTTTTCAACTACATCAAGGTGATGTCGTATTGGATATCGGATCCAATGATGCCACGACTCTCAAATCCTATACTACAAAAGGAATTCAACGTATTGGAATTGACCCGACAGGACAAAAATTCCGCGATTTTTATACAGATGATATTCTCCTTGTTCCCGAGTTCTTTTCTTCTGACTCTTTCAAGGAAGCACGTTGCGAAAAAGCAAAAATTGTGACTTCAATCGCCATGTTTTATGATTTGGATTCTCCCGTCGATTTTGCCCGTCAAGTAGAAACCATATTGGCAGACGATGGTATATGGCATTTCGAGCAGAGCTATCTCCCTTCAATGTTACGTTTGAATTCCTATGATACAGTTTGTCATGAGCATCTGGAATATTATTCGCTCACCGTTATCAAAAGTATTTTGGATACCGCCGGATTTAGGCTTATTGACGTAATGATGAATTCCGTCAACGGGGGATCATTCGCCGTCACTGCTGCGAAAAGATCGAACAAGAGCCTGCGCGCAAATGCACCGGTCATTGATTGGCTGCTGGAACAGGAAGAACGCATGGGCCTGGCAACGCCACGTCCCTATCGGGATTTTGAAGAGAGGGTATTTCGGCACCGTGAAGATTTGCGGCGGCTCATTGGCAATCTGCGGGACGATGGCAAAACAGTATTTGGCTATGGCGCTTCCACAAAGGGAAATGTTGTATTGCAGTTCTGTGGATTCACAGAGAATGATATTACCGCCATTGCAGAAGTCAATCCAGACAAGTTTGGAAGTTATACTCCAGGGACTGGGATACCCATAATATCAGAAGCTGAGGCAAGAGCCATGAAACCAGATTATTTTTTGGTCCTCCCTTGGCATTTTAAGGAAAGCATTTTACGCAGGGAAAAGGAATATCTCGCCGCTGGTGGCAAGATGATTTTCCCATTTCCGGAAATTGAAATTGTCTAATAAAAGGAATTTTGTTTTATGAAAAGCATAATAAAAAAATCAGCAAGCAACGCATTGAATTTTCTATCTAAATATATTATAAATAAACTATCCAAAACAAATGTAGAGGGGGACCAGAAATCAACACCTTTGTTGCTGACGGATTTTAATCACTATCTGCATGAATTACGTTCCTTCCTCTTGGCCTCTATACCCGCGGGAGCTCAAACTGTTTGCAGTGTTGGCTGTTCCGGCACTTGGTACTTCGACTGGTTTGCGCGAGAATACGGTTCAATCGCAAAGCACATCGGAGTTGAATACTTTATGTCCAAGCCTGTGGATTTGCCAAGTAATGTAGAATGGCTAGAAGCAACTGCCGGTGACCTGAGCGCCATTCCGGATGCGAGTGTGGATCTGCTCCTCAGTGGACAGAATTTGGAACATCTCCCTCTTTGTGACTTGATTGGCTTTTTCCAGCATGCATGGCGAGTTCTCAGACCTGGAGGATGGCTGGTTATAGACAGCCCAAACGGAAGCATAACATCGCTGATTGGGTATCAGCAGCCGGAGCATATTGCTGAATATACGTTGGACGATATGCGCCTGTTGCTACCTGCAGCAGGATTTCACCTGATTTCGGCAAAAGGGGCTATCCGATTGCGTGACAAGGATGGCACAATCGCGTCGAACCTGCCTGACATGAATTGGACAGGCGGACAGAATAATTCGTTAAGGCGCGCTCTTGGGGGGCTTGCCGCACCAGACGATTCCTTTGTCTGGTGGGTTGAAGCGCAGAAAGCGCAAAGTCGTCCCGATGCACAAACGCTCAGCACTCTGGCACGCGAGATTTTTGTACGGGCGTCCAGTGAACGATGCAATAGGGTGACTCTTCTCGGAGGGAGATACGACACTGACAGAGACATGGTGACCATGGATAAGGGGAAAAGTGGTCCTGTCTGGCAGGGACCGTATATCCCTCTATTCAAGGGGCAGAGGGAAGTAGAAGTACGCATTTTTGCAGAAGATCTTCCAAAAGAAAATGTCAGGATCGTCGATTGTAAGATTATCGATAATTCAGGAGAAATTTTATATTACAAATCATTTTTTACCTCTAATTTTAATAATGATCTTGTTATTAAATGCCATATTAATGTAAAAAATACAAAATTTGGCGTTGAGATACTTTTAATATCATCAGGTTCAGCCACATTGCATATTCCCCTCACCATTTCCATATCCTAGATTTTCAACTCAGAAAATAGAAACGACGCCTATGAATCACACATCTGAATCAACATATCAATTTTATGCAGACTATTACGCTAATAGCCGTAAATCCAAAAGCCGTTATCCTTTTTTCGCCACCCCGTTTCCTCCTCGGCAAACTCCTTTGCTGCTCCCCAACCACTGCTGCTCCCCAAGCCGTTTCTCCCTGCCGCCGAAGCGGAAGCGGAACTTGATGCGCCACCACTTGCCCCCGGCGGGGGCAACTTCAACGTACAGACCTTCGCCATCCGCCAGCTTGTAGCGTTTTTCCCTGGGCTTGGCCGCGCGGATGGCGGTATCCGTCAATTTGAAGGGCATGGGGGCAACTCCGGCAGGGGGCAACGTGTACAGTCACGACTTGCCCCATCGTTGCCCCCCAATTGCGCGGCTGCCAATGAACCTCAGCGGATTGCAGAGAACACATACAACGAAGAAAATCCGCTTGGCTCAATGCCTTGCGGACTTTCCTGAACATAAACGGATACTCATTTGGCGGAGGGGGTGGGATTCGAACCCACGTACCGGTTACTCACCGATAACTCGATTTCGAGTCGAGCGCGTTACGGCCGCTTCGCTACCCCTCCGGGGTCCGTTTCCGGCAATGCCGTGAACGGGAGATTTTTTAGCCCATCTTCAGGCAAATGGCAATCCGCAGCCAAGTGTCCGCCTAGCCAGAACCGGCGCGGGCGCGGTTGCCGCGCGCCGCGTGGCCGCCCTTGCGGAGTTCGGCCTTGCGTTTTGCCTTTCGCATGTCGCCGCGCCCGCTCTTGGCCGACGCGGCCTTGGCCGGGGCGATGCGGCCCTGGGTCCGTTTGCCGTAGGCGGTGGCGGCATGCCTGGTGTAGCGGGCGCGCCCGTACTTGCCGGCCCGGACGCCGCCCGCGGCCTTGCCCTTTCCGGCCCAGGCCCGGGCCGCCTTGAGCAGGCCGGCCTCACGCGCGGTCTTGCGCGCATCGATGCGCCGCGCGTCCACAGGCAATGTGTCCAGCGCGGCCGCCACGGACACGGCGCGGTTTTCGCAGACAAGAAAGCCCGCATCGAGCAGGCGGCAGGCCTCCACGCCACGCGCGGTCACGTCGGGCGCGCCCATGATGACCGCGAGCAGGCGCCGGCCGCCCTTGCTGGCCGTGAAAATGAGATTGTAGCCCGACGCGCGGATCCAGCCGGTCTTGAGTCCGTCGGCGCCCGGATACTGCCCGAGCAGCGGATTCTTGTTCCAGGTGGTCAGGCCGCCGTGGGTGAGCAGGCGCGTGGTGTGCATCCGCAAGGCATCGGGATGGCAGCGCAGATACGCCCGGGCAAGGGTGAGCATGTCGCGCGCCGTGGTCCGCTGCCCCGCCGCCGGGAGTCCGTGTGGATTGAGGAAGAGGCTGTCGCGCATGCCCAGTTCCCTGGCCCTGACATTCATCATGGCGACAAACGCGGGCACGGAGCCGCCCACCAATTCCGCCACCGCATGGCTCGCGTCATTGCCCGAAGAGACCGCCATGCCGAGCAGGAGCGTGTCAAGGCGCACCGTCTCATGCCGCCGCAGCCCCATGCGCGAGCCGCCCGTGGCGGCCGCCTCCGGGCTTATGGTCACAGTCGTTTCGGGCCTGGCGTGCCCCTCGCGGATGAAATCCAGGGCCAGGAACATGGAAAGGATCTTGGTCAGCGAGGCCGGGGGGATAGGCTCATCCGCGTTCTGCTCGAAGAGGATGGCGTCGTTGTCCAGATCATAGACAATGGCCGAGGAAACGCCCACGGCGCTGGCCGGAAGCACTTCGGGAGCCGCCGCGACGGCCGGCGCCGCGGACAGGAGCAGAAGGAACAGGACGGCCGGGCACAACGGACGGCAAAAACGGGCGCGACGAAAAAACGGCATGGGGATCCTGGGCTGAAGGAAGTGGGCGGGATACGCAGGGTTTTGGTTCCCAATAAGCCTTCCGGCCGCCGCTTGCAAGAAAAAAGGTGGGAAACGGCGGTTCCCTCGCCGGCCGGATGCCGGAAACGCGCCCCTTGACGTCCGGGGGAAACGCCTTAGCTTGTTCGCGCCGCCGCGTTTCGCGACATTCCCCGTGCCGCGGCATTGCCTTTTCACCTGAAAAACGGCACTATCAGCGCCGCATTCCGGCGTACCAGTGAACGCAAACCCGTTTGGCGGCATTTGCGGCGGCAACGCCGCGGGCCGCTTTTGCTTTTCAGGCCGCCGCAGTGCCGGCGGCCTGCCCGACCCCTGACCAACCTTCGAGGCAATCATGCGCGTTTTCGCCCCCTCCTGCCTTCTCGCCTTCCTGCTCCTCCTGTGCGGCTGCGGCGCGCAGGCGGCTCCCGGTCCCGAAGGCGCCGCCCCCGCGCGCAACCAGAGCAGGGACGCCGCCAAGGCACAGAAAGAACAGGCCCGGGATCAGACCAGGGAAAAACTCAACAAGTATGATGCCGCCCGCCGTTTCAGCCAGGTGCTCGATCTGGTGGAGCGCAACTACGTCAAGGACGTCACCCAGGCGGAGCTGATCAACGGCGCCCTCAAGGGCATGCTCCAGGGGCTTGATCCGCACTCCACCTTCATGACGTCCGACGAATACAAGGAGATGCAGGAGACCACCTCCGGCGAATTCTTTGGCGTGGGCATCGAGATCTCTCTGGAGAACGGCCAGGTGATCGTAGTGACGCCCATTGAGGACACCCCCGCCTTTCGCGCCGGACTCCAGCCGGGCGACGTCATCCTCTCCATCGACGGCCAGCCCGCGCAGGAGCTTTCGCTTCAGGAAGTGGTCTCCCGCATCCGCGGGGCCAAGGGCAGCGAGGTGGAGCTGACCATCCTCCACAGCAATGCCAAGACTCCCCAGACCGTGCGCATCACCCGCGACGCCATCCCGCTCATCAGCGTCAAGGCCAAACAGCTGGAGGACGGCTACTACTGGGTGCGCCTCACGCGCTTTTCCGAGCGCACCACCGAGGAACTCAAGGAAGCGCTCAAACAGGCCCAGAAGGAGAGCGCGGCCACCGGCGGACTCAAGGGCATCGTCCTTGACCTGCGCAACAACCCCGGCGGCCTGCTCGACCAGGCGGTGAGCGTGTCCGACACCTTCCTCGACAAGGGCACCATCGTTTCCATCAAGGGACGCGACGACGGCGCCCGGCGCACCTATGCCGCGCGCAGGCAGGCCGATGACATCGACGTGCCCATGGTGGTGCTGGTCAACGCCGGTTCGGCCTCGGCCTCGGAAATCGTGGCCGGCGCCCTGCGCGACCAGAAGCGCGCGCCCATCCTCGGCGAACGCTCCTTCGGCAAGGGTTCGGTGCAGAACATCATCCCCCTGTCCGACGGTTCGGGCCTCAAGCTCACCGTGGCCCTCTACTACACGCCCAATGGCAGTTCCATCCAGGCCGAGGGCATCGTGCCGGACTTCGAGGTCGTCTTTGAGCCGCCGCGCGCGGAAGACAAGGACAATCCCCGCCTGCTCCTCCGCGAGCAGGACCTCAACCGGCATCTGGAAAACGGCAAGGGCAAGGCCGCCAGGGGCAAGGGCGGCAAGGACGAGGGCAGGGAGCAGCTCGCCCGCGACAACCAGTTGCGTATGGGCCTGCAAATGGTCAAGAGCCTGCCCCGGCTCCAGGAAATCAGGACGCCGCAGGCCGCGCCCGCGCCACAGGCCCGCTAGCATCACCGGGGAAAACGCCATGACAGCACCGCTGACAAGTCCGCTTCCCAAACGGCTTGCGGGAAAACTCCGCGTCGGCTGCATCGGCTGCGGCCGCATGGGCGGCGCCATCCTCTTCGGGCTGGCCGCGCGCAAGCTCCCCGGCCTTACGCTGTGCGGCTACAACCGCAGCCCCGAAAAGATGGAACCCCTGGCGCCGCTGGGCGTGGAAGTCATTCCCGGCATCCCGGAGCTTGCCGCCAAAGCCGACATCCTCATCCTCGCGGTCAAGCCGTATCAGGTGGCCGAGGCGCTGGCGGCCGCGCGCGGGCACCTGCGGCCGGGAACGCTCGTGCTTTCCGTGGCCGCGGGCGTGAGCCTCGCCCGGATCGCGGACGCCGTGGACGGCGCCGTGGCCGTGGCCCGCTGCATGCCCACCACCACGGCGCTGGTGGGCAAGGGCATCTTCGCCTTCTGCTTCGCCCCTGGTCCTCATGTGGACGAATGGCGCACGCCGCTGCTTGAACTCTTCGGACAGCTCGGCTTCTGCCTGGAACTGCCCGAGGAAAAATTCACGGACTTCTCCGCCCTCATCGGCGCCGGACCCGCCTATGTGTTCGCCATGATGCAGGGGCTGGTCCAGGCGGGCGTGACCCTGGGCTTTCCGCACGCCGAGTCGCGGCGCATGGTCGGGGAGCTTTTTGCCGGTTGCGCGGCCCTTGCCGATGCTGGAGCCACGCCGCTCATGCAGCTGCGCGACGACGTGTGCTCGCCCGGCGGCCTGACCATCGCCGGCGTCAACGTGCTGGACCGCGCGGGCCTTTCGGGCCTTCTGGTGGATGCGGTGCTGGCCGCGCGGGAGCGCGGGCGCCAAATGGAGAGCTGAACCCTCCCCTGCCGGAAAACGTCCGCAAAAACGCCCCACCGGATACCGGCGGGGCGTTCCATGACTTCTCCAAAAATCGCGCCTTACGCCGCGCCCCGGCAGATATCCAGAAAATAGCGGTGAAAGCGCGTGTCCGGCGTCAGTTCGGGATGGAAGGACGTGGCGAGGATGCGGCCCTGGCGCACGGCCACGGCGCGCTCCGCGCCGTCCATCTCCACCCGGGCGAGGACGCGCACCTCCGGTCCCGTGGAGAGGATCACCGGCGCGCGGATGAAGACCGCGGGCAACGGTTCCGCGCCCAGTTCGGGGATGGTCAGATCCGCCTCGAAGCTGTCCACCTGACGGCCGAAGGCGTTGCGCCGCACCACGGCATCCAGAACGCCCAGCCGCGGCTGTTCCGAGCCTTCGATGCTCCGGCAGAGCAGGATCAGCCCCGCGCAACTGCCATAGACCGGCATGCCCCCGCTGATGCGCGCCCGCAGCGGCTCCAGCATTTCCAGGTCCGTCAGGAGCTTGCCCATGGTGGTGCTTTCGCCGCCGGGGATGACCATGGTGTCGATGCCGGCCATGTCCCTGAGCTGGCGCACTTCGCGCGTGGCCGCGCCCAGCCGGGCCAGGGCGGCCACATGCTCACGGAAGGCCCCCTGAAGGGCGAGGACGCCCACCAGGGGGTTCTTCGCCGCCGTCATGGCCTACCAGCCCCGTTCCTGCATGCGCTGTTCTTCCGGGATCTGGGAGATCTCGATGCCCACCATGGGTTCGCCGAGGTCCCGGGAGATCTCGGCCAGCAGCGCGTAATCCTTGTAGTTGGTCACGGCCTGGACAATGGCCTTGGCGCGCTTGGCCGGATCGCCGGACTTGAAGATGCCCGAACCCACAAAGACGCCGTCGCAGCCGAGCTGCATCATCAGGGCCGCGTCCGCCGGGGTGGCGATGCCGCCGGCCGCGAAATTCACCACCGGCAGGCGCCCCTGCTCGCGCACGATATAGCAAAGCTCCAGCGGGGCGCCGCATTCCTTGGCGAAGTTGGGCACTTCGGCCTCGGGCAGGGCGCAGAGCATGCGGATCTCGTCCATGACCATGCGGCAGTGGCGCACGGCCTCCACCACGTTGCCGGTGCCCGGCTCGCCCTTGGTGCGGATCATGGCCGCGCCCTCGGCGATGCGGCGCAGGGCCTCGCCCAGATTGCGGCAGCCACAGACAAAGGGCACCGTGAACTTCTGCTTGTCGATATGGTAACGGTCGTCGGCCGGGGTGAGGACCTCGCTCTCGTCGATATAGTCCACGCCCAGGGCCTCGAGGATGCGCGCCTCCACAAAATGGCCGATGCGCGCCTTCGCCATGACCGGGATGCTCACCACTTCCATGATCCGCTTGACGATGGTCGGGTCGGCCATGCGGGCCACGCCGCCGGCCGCGCGGATGTCGGCGGGAACGCGCTCCAGCGCCATGACGGCGCAGGCGCCCGCGTCCTCGGCGATCTTCGCCTGCTCCGGAGTGGTGACGTCCATGATGACGCCGCCCTTGAGCATTTCGGCCAGGCCTGTCTTGAGGCGGATGGTGCCGCGTTCACCGTGTTTGCCGTTGTTCATCGCGTACGCTCCCTTATGCGCCTGAAGGCATGCAGCGGCGCGAAGGCAGGCGCCCGCGCCGCGCGTTGACGGTACGGCCGCGCCCACAACGCGGCCGGAAAAAGAACAAAGCGCGCCCCCCGGCGCGTCTGCGGCGGTTATATGCAATAATCCCCCGGGTGACAAGGGCATGCGGGGTGAAAAAGACCGGTCCCTGCGGTCGCCGGGTCCGGGTTTGACAGCCCTTCTTTTCCGGGGCTATAGTTGCCTCAACTGAGGAAAAGGCATCCCTCCCGGAGGGCGCTGCCGGCGCGCAGAGGCGTCGGCCCGCCAGCGGAACTTCAGGGGGGTCAGGGCCGCGGGCGCGGCCCGCGCGGCACGGCCGCGCAGCCTCACAACGCCAACCAAGGAAGCATCATGAAGTATCTGCGCTGGCTTTCCCTCGGGACGGCGCTCGCGCTCTGCCTGTGCATCGCCGCCCCCCTCACCGCGCATGCGGCTTCAACCTCCGTCCAGACCAAGAGCCGGAAGGCATCCGTCAAAAAGCAGGGCAAGACCGCCAAAAAAACGGCCTCCCGCGCAAAAGACAAGCGGCACGCCAAAAAAGGCGTGAAAAGCGGCAAGGCGCGCCTGACGACGGCAAAGAACAACGCCGCCGACCGCGACCTCTGGCTCAAACGCGCCCAGCAGGGCGAACTGCTCTCCGGCAAGGCATCCTGGTACGGTCCCGATTTCCACAACAAGGCCACGGCAAGCGGCCTTTCCTATGATATGTACACGTTCACGGCCGCTCACCGCACCCTGCCCATGGGCACGGTCGTCAAGGTCACGGATCAGGACAACGGCAAGAGCGTCATGGTCTGCGTGACGGACCGCGGACCCTTCGTGCGCGGCAGGATCATCGACCTCTCCTATGCCGCTGCCCAACAGATCAACCTGGGCAAGCGCGGCGTGGGCCGGGTGGACCTTGAAGTGGTGAGCGACGAGACAGGAACGCCGCTCAAGGCGGATCAGGCCTATTTCATCCGCTACGGTGCCCACGGGGGTGCCAGCAGGGTGGGACCGTTCCGCGCCTTCGCGGACGCGGCCGCCATGCATGAGGCCCTGCGTCAGGCGCATCCCGAAGCCGAGGTGGTTCTGGACAGCGCGCGCTGACGCGCCCGGTCCGGCAGCAGGGAGCCAAAGGCCACTGTTCCGGTGTGCGCCGGAACGGTGGCCTTTTTTCGGCGTGTCCGCGCGCCGCCCCGGACACTGGGGGGCCGCCCGGCCGCCGGCGGCACGGAGGTCAGATGGGCATTATCTACGGGCTGCTCTCTTCGGCCGCTTTCGGGCTTATCCCGCTGTTTTCCCTGCCGCTGCTGCGCGCCGGCATTTCCGTGCAGACAGCGCTGGCCTACCGTTTCACCATCGCGGCGCTCGCGCTCTGGTGCCTGCTGCGCCTCAGGGGCGAACGCTTCGCCCTGCGCGGCATCGACGTGTGCAAGCTCGCCGGCCTGAGCGTCTGCTACATGCTGGCCGTGCTCTTTTTCTTCGAATCCTTCGGCCACCTGCCCAGCGGCATCGCGGCCACCATCCAGTTCCTCTATCCCGTCATGGTCATGCTGATCATGATCGTGGTGTTCCACGAGCGCTTTTACTGGCGCATCGGGGTGGCCGTGGTCCTCGCCGCCGCGGGGGTGGGGCTGCTCAGCGCCGGGGGTCCGCAGACAGGCGCCGCCGCCGTGAGCGTCACGGGCGTCTGTCTTGCCCTGCTGGCGGGCCTTACCAACGGATGCTACATGATCGGCATCCAGATCGCGCGCATCCCCAATATCAGCGGCCTGGTCATGACGTTCTACGTCATGGCCTTCGGCGCCGCCATTTCCGTGGGCGACGGCCTCGCGCGAGGCTCGCTCCAGTGGATCGGCACCGTGCCGGAGGCGGCCTCGGCCGTCCTGCTCGCGCTGGTGACGGCGGTATTTTCCAATCTCACGCTCATTCTCGCCATCAAGCGCATCGGCTCCACCCTGACGTCGGTGCTGGGCGTCATGGAGCCGCTCACGGCCGTAAGTGTGGGCGTCCTCGTTTTCGGCGAGCCGTTCACCGCGCCGCTGGCCGGTGGCGTGGCGCTCATTGCGGGCGCCGTCCTGCTGGTCATGCTCGGTTCGCGCAGGCGCGACCGGGGCGCCTCCGCCGGCGCGGACGCAACGGCCTGAGGCAGCCCGCGGGGGGCGCCGTTCCGGGCGCAACGCCCCCGACGCACCGCGGCCGTGCCAGAAAAGCATTGCCCCGCTCCCTGTCTTTCGCCTATGCTGAAAGCGCGAGTCAGCATGACGGACGCCGCGCGTCACGTCCCTTTCCTTCAACCCCTGCGGGAGGTGTTCCATGCCCATGCCACGAGTGTTGCCGCTGGCGCGGCGGATCTGCTTCCAGTCGCTGCTTTGCCTTGGCCTTTTCTGCTGCCCCGCCCTTGCGGCGGACGGCGGGAACGCCCCGGCGGATGCGGGCGACAGGGCCGCGCCCGACCTCGTCAAGATCCAGGCCGCCATCGGGGCGGCGGACCAGAACGCGAAAAAACCCGCCTGGCGCCCGGCTGTGGCCGCGCACCGGGGCGCCAGCGGCTTCCTGCCGGAGCACACCCTGCCGGCCAAGGCCATGGCCTATGCCCTTGGCCCGGACTATATCGAGCAGGACGTCATCATGAGCAAGGACGACGTGCTCATGATCATGCACGATCCGGTGCTCGACACCACCACGGATGTGGCGAAAAAATTTCCGGAACGCGCCCGCGAGGACGGCAGCTTCTACGCGGTGGACTTCACCTTCCCGGAATTGCGCAGCCTCACGGTCACGGAACGCTTCAACCCCAAAACGGGCACGCCGGTCTTTGCGGGCCGCTTCCCCGGCGATTCCGGCATCGGCTTCCAGATCCCCACGCTTGAGGAGGAGCTTCGGCTCATCCAGGGCCTGAACAAGTCCACGGGCGGCAATGTGGGCGTCTATGTGGAAGTGAAGGAACCCGCGTTCTACGCCCGCGAGGGCAAGGACATCACGGGCGCGGTCATCGCAATGCTGGACCGCTACGGCTACAACAGCCCGGAGGCCAAATCCATCCTCCAGATCTTCGATTATGACGCGGTCAAGGCCGCGCGTGAAAAGGGCTGGAAGGGCGAACTCGCCATGCTCGTGCTCCGGGGCGGCCAGCACCTCACGGACGACAAGGCCGTGCACGAATGGCTGCTCACGCCCTCGGGCGTCGCCGAAGTTTCCAAATATGCCACCATCTACGCGCCCTGGTTCTCGCACCTGGCGGTGCCCTCGGCCGACGGCAAGGGCTACACCGTCAGCGGGCTGGCCGATCTTGCGCGCAAAAACGGCATGAAGGTGCATTCCTGGACGCACCGGCGCGACGCGCCCTTCAAGGGATTCAAGGATTCGCGCCAGGCCCTGGACGCGGCCTTCAAGGAGATCCGGCTGGACGGCCTGTTCTCGGACTTCCCCGGTGATGTGGTGGAATATCTCAAGGCCGAGGGCCTGCGCTGAGGCTGTTTTTTCCGCTTCCAGACATGGCTGCGCCCCGTCCCCGCTGTTCCGGGGACGGGGCGTTCGCTTGCGGGCGTGTTGCCGCGTTGCGCTGCGGAATTGCGGAAAAACGGACTCAGGCGTCGCGGCGCGCCGCGCCGTCGCAGGCATCCACCAGGGCGCGGGCGTCCATGTCCGGCGCAAGGGGCAGCAGGGCCAGGCGCCGGAAGTCATCGGGGCTGTCCACGTCCAGCCTGAGTTCCGGGCGGCGCAGCCATGGCTCCTCGGGGTCGAAGGTGGCGATGCGGTAGCGGGCGGCATTGTCCCAGATATGGTTGAGGCAGTGCTCGCGCTGGGCGGGCAGCCGCGCCCGGTCGTCCAGCTCCTCGAGCAGCTCGCGCGAGAGGATCTCGGCGCCGAGTCCGTCGGGCCAGAGGTTGTTGCGCGGCACATGGTTGTAGGCGTAATCGCAGGCGCCGTTGCGGTAGAAGTCCACCAGCCGGTCCACGGCCTCGCCCCAGATGCACGGATTGTCGGCGCAGACGCGCACCACAAGCCCCGCGTCCGCAGCCCTGGCGGCCAGGCTGAAACGGCGCAGCACGTCCTGCTCGGGACCGGCCATGGCCGGCACGCCCCGGCGCTCCAGATGCTCGAGCAGGACCCTGTCCAGTTCCGTATCAGGCACAGCCACAAGGATGCCGTCCAGGCGCCGCGCCCGGGAAAGGCGCCGGGTCACCCAGTCGATGATGGGCATGCCGCGCAGCGAAAGCAACGACTTGAGAGGCAGACGACTGGAGCCGAGCCGGGCCTGGACGATAGCCACCACCTTGCCGCCGGCGCGGCCCGTTCCGGTTGCCGAAGCGCTCATGCGTCCTCCTTTTCCAGCAGGTCCTGCATCAGCCCCACCACGCGGGCCTTGTTGGCCGTGAAGTCCAGGCGGTCCTGCCGCTCCCAGTAGCGGGCGCGCCGCTCCTGCTTGAGCAGGGCCAGAAACACATTGCGGATGCGCGTGTCGTCCACCCGGTCCAGAATGCCCACAAAGGCAAAGCCGTTGCGCGGCCGGGCAAAGGCATGCCGGGCCTCGCGCTCGTGGTGGGCAAGCACCATGCCCGGAACGCGCATGTGGGCCAGCTCGTAGACCGTGCGCCCGGCGGAGCAGATGGCGAGGTCCGCGCCCTCCATCATCCGGCTCATGACATTGGTGGCCCAGGTGAATTCCAGCAGCGGATTGCCCAGCTCGCGCACGCGGGCCTCGGTGCTCTCCTTGTGCGCGTAGCCTGGCCCGGCCACCACGCGGATGGCAATGCCGAAGGCGCGGCAGATGGGTTCGATGATGTCCAGGACGCGGCGCGTGGCGTCGCTGTGGTCCGTGCCGCCGAAGGTGACGAGCACGGTGCGCGTCTGGGGGCGGAGCGGGTTGCGCCGCGCGTTGAGGAATTCGTCGCGCAGGCAGAAATAGTCCGGCCCGCAGCGCAGGCGTTCCGTGGAGGCGCCGCGCTCGTAGAGGGCGTTGATGACCAGATCGGCCAGGGGCGCGCCGGGTCCCTCGTCCTCAAAGTTCACGCAGCGGACGCCGCCCGCGCGCAGGCGCTCCATGTAGGCCGCGCCGGTATCCAGAATGTCGTTGACCACCAGATCCGGGCGCAGGGCCAGCACCGTGTCGGCCAGTTCCCCGTCGCCCTGGCGCACCACCCGGTAGTCCTTGCGGGCCACGCTTTCCACGGCCAGCTCGCTCTCGCGCGTGCAGACGAAGGTGATCTTGTGGCTCGTGATCTCGTGGGCCAGCATGAGGGCGCGGAAGATATGGCCCATGCCGATGGCCGGATAGCCCGCCACCACAAAGACCACATGCCGCCGCTCCAGCAGGCGCTCGCAGATCCACCAGTCCTGATAGTTCTGGATCTCGATGGCCCGCTCGTCGAGAAAGTAGGGGATGACGCGCCACGGCCCGCGGCCGCCCGCGGCCGTCGCGTCCCCGCGCAGGAGCGCAAGGCGCAGGATGATGAGCGCGCGGCTCTCCACCAGGTAGCTGCGTTCGCCGTCATCGCCGCCCGCGCCCTCCAGCAGGCTCTCCATGCTGTCGCCCTGCGCGCGCCAGATGCGCTGGCGCACGCTGCGGACCGTCACCAGGCTGTCCGCCCCGCTCTCGCGGTAGCGCCGCCAGGCGTCCTCCATGTCCACCCAGGTGAGGAGCGGGCAGGAGGCGCGCAGGATGAGGCAATGCTCGTAGTCCCGGCTGAGGTTTTCCAGCAGCCCGCGCATTTCGCCCACGATGTCAAGGCTGGTGAAGCGCAGGTCCCGATTCCAGGAGTGGCGCACGCCCGCGCGTTCGCAGATGAGCGAGATCTCCTGGCTGTCGGTGAGGACCACGATGTCCTCGCCGGGCGCGCAGGCCCGGGCCGTGTTCAGGGCGCGTTCCATGAGCGTGACGCCCGCCAGCCGCTTGACGAGCTGGTCGGGGATGACCGCGTTCTTCTTGATGGCCGGGATGACGATGCAGCGTTCTTTCATGCCGTTCACGCCGGACGCGGCCGGTTCAGTCCATGCCCGCGAGCACGTCCCGGGCCGAGGCGAGCATGTAGTCAAGCTCCGCGTCGCTCATCCAGTGCTGGAACGGGAAGGAGACCATGGTGTCGAAAAAGGCGTCCGCCTCGGGGCAGCGGGCCGTGCCGAAGCCCAGGCGGCGGTAGAAGTCGTAGCGGTCCAGCGGGATATACTGGACCACGCACTTGATGCCCTTCTCGTCGTGCATGGCGCGGATGAAGCGGTCGCGCGCCCCGGTGCCCGTGGTCATGCGCGCGACGAGCAGGTGATAGTTGTGACGCCTGCTTTCCACGCGGTGGAACTGGAGCTGCGGGAAATCGGCCAGGCCGTCGATGAAGCGCAGGGCGCGGGCGCGTTTTTCGTCGTTGATGGTGTCGATGCGTTCCAGCAGCTTGAGCCCTAGGGCGCATTCCACCTCGCCCAGGCAATAGTTGGAGGGCATGAGCAGGTCATCGCCCAGCCGGGGGATGTCCACATTGCCCATGGCCGGTTTCCAGTAGTCGGGCCGCTCAAAGGGGTAGGCGCAGTGCCCGTTGTGGCGCAGGGCCGGGATGATCGCCGCCGCTTGCGGGTCCGCCACATAGAGCATGCCGCCCTCGCCCAGGGTGGTGAGGTTCTTGTGCGAATGGAAGGAGAAAACAGCCATGTCGCCAAAACTCCCGGCCTTGCGCCCCGCCACTTCCGCGCCGATGGCCTGGGCCGCGTCCTCGATGCAGAGGATGCCGCGTTCCCGGCAGAGGGCCGCGATCTCCGGCATGTCCGCCACATAGCCGTAGAGGTGCACCACCACCACGGCCCGGGTGCGCGGGGTGAGCGCCTTTTCGATGCTTTCGGCCGTGACCACCCGGGTGAGCGGATCGATATCCGCCCAGACAGGGACGGCGCCCTTCTTGAGATAGGGATAGGCCGAGGCCGTGAAGGTGTGCGAGGGGATGACCAGCTCGTCGCCCGGCTTGAAACGGCAGAGCTGGGCGGACATTTCCAGGGCCGCGCAGCCGTTCATGGTGGTGAAGCAGGAACCCGGGGCGACCCCCTGGTAGCGGGCAAAGGCGCTTTCAAACTCGCGCATGTAGCGCCCCTGCGTGAGCGGGTCGGCGGTGCGCATGGCCTCGACCACGGCCGCGATCTCGTCTTCCGTGTAGCGGATGGCGCGGCCGCTGAAATTGATTTTCATCTCCATGAAAAATTCTCCGTTTTCGGCGCGCGTGCGGCCGGGGCGCTCACCGTCCCGGTTCCGGCCGGGCGCGCACGGCGTCCACCGCCGCCGCAAAGGTGCGCGGATGCAGGTCATACCAGGTGTACCAGGCCAGGGCCATGGTGGAGAGGTCCACCCGCGTCCCGGCCACGCGGAACCACTCCCGCCCCGGAAAGCCGAACAGGCGGTGGTGCCGCGTGATGATGGGCCAGCTGTTGAAGCCGAAGCTCCACGGCGGCACGGCGCCGTCATCGTCCGTTCCGTTCCCGGCCGTGGCGGGGACGGCGGAGCAGGGCGCGCCGCCTTCCTTCCTCTCGCCCGCTTCGTCCCCGGCGTCAAGGGGGCCGCCGTTCCAGCCCACGCGGCGCAAACATGCCCCGCGGGCATCCGCGGCCATGCCGAGTTCCGCCAGGATGCCGTCAAGAAGAACGGCCAGGAGCCGCTCCGCGGGGTGGTTCCAGGTGTGGAAGAGAGGCTCGCGCCGGTACCAGCGCCGCGCCACGGCCAGGGTGCCTATATCCAGCCCCTGCTCGCGGCGCTCATAGGTGCGCCATGTCCGTTCCAGAGCGGCGGCCACGGCCTTTTCCCGGAAGCACGGATGCGTCAGGTAGATGGCGCCGGACTCTTCGGGGGGGAGGCCGGCCGCCCGGCACTGGACGAAGATGCGGCTGTGCCAGTCAAGGGGCGGCGCAAAGCGCGCCGGTTCGCGCGGCGCGACCTCCAGCACGTCGGGAAAATAGGCCTCGAAATTGGGCGCGGCAAAGAGCCGCAGCCTGTCCCCCAGCCGCGCGCGCAGTTCTTCCGTATTGCACGGGCCGTAATGGAAGAGCGGCTGGCTGAAGACAAGGTCGCAGCCCCGGGCCTGCGCCGCCAGAGCGGCCAGGGCTTCGTCCGGGGACGGTCCCGTGCTCAGCTGATATACCGGCGTGGCCCGGAGCACGCGCCATCCGTGCCCGGCGCTCCCCTCCCCCGTGGCGCACGCCTCCACGAGCCGTTCCAGCCGCTGGGCCACGCAGTTGCCGAGAAGCATGAGGGTGGGCATGGTTCTTCCGTCCCTGTCGCGCGTTCCGGCGGCCAAAGGATGCCGACCGCGGAACGTCCCCGGGAGAACCCCTACATGCGCTTGAAACGGTCGATGACGTTTTCCCTGGTCAGGATCTCGCGGTACTTTGGCCCAAGCTTGTTGATGAGCGGCTTTTCATGGACGATGCTCGCCTCATAGAGCGCATCGTACTGGGCGTCCGTGAGGTTTTTGCAGATGCCGGCGGGCAGGTCGATCTTCTGCCTCTCCATCATCTCCCGGAAAATCTTGTACGGCCCGGGATAGATGTCTTCCAGCACCGAGAGCGCATAGCAGTTGGCGATGCCGTGGTGCATGTGCAGGACCATGCTCAGGCCGGCCGAGAGCGGATGCACCACGCCCACGAAACCCGCGGCCATGCCGCCCATGAAGGAGGCGATCATGAGCAGCTCGCGGTTGTGGTCGCTCATCATGTCATCGTCGAGGAACACGCGCTTGCAGAGGTCGATGGCCTTTTCCGAGAGCGCGTCCACGACGGTGTTGCGGTAGGCGCCGTCCAGGCTCTCGAAGCAGTGCATGAAGGTGTCGATGCCGGTGTAGAAATACTGGTTGCGCGGCACGGTGGCCGTGAGGCGCGGGTCGAGCAGCACCTGATCGAACATGGTGTAGTCGCTGTTCATGCCCAGCTTGAGATTCTTCGCCTCGTTGCAGATGATGCCCGTGCGCGAGGTCTCGGAGCCTGTCCCTGAAAGCGTGGGCACGGCCACCTTGTACGGGGCGGGATGCTTCACCAGTTCCCAGCCCTGGTAGTCCGCCGCCACGCCCGGGTTGGTGAGCAGGTTGCCCACGCATTTGCAGGTGTCCAGCGTGGAACCGCCGCCGAAGGCCAGCAGGGCGCAGGGCGTGCGGCCGCGGAGGAAGGCCTTCACGTCGGCCGTATAGCCGTCCACGCTGTCGGTGGTGGGTTCCTCGGTGGTGTCCACAAAGACCACCATGTCCCATTCCTGGATGGGCAGCTGCTCGCGCAGGCTGCTGTTCTCAAAGCAATGGTCGAGGAAGAAGACCGCCGGGGAGTCCGGCATGGCCTCGCGGCGCGGGGCGAGAATGTCCTGAAGCTGGGCCAGGGCGCCGTCGCCGATCATATAGTAGCCCACATTCTTGGCATTGCGGTACATGGCAGACCTCACTGTTCCGGACGCGGGGCGCCCGTGGTTGTTGACCGACCATACGGCATGGCGGAGCCACAGGCAAGCGGACCCCCGGGGGCGGGACGGGCCGCCGCGTCCGGCGCAACGCCGGGGGCGTCCGCTGTTGACTTCGGGCAAGGGCGCGGCTAGAAAAAACGCGGCCCGACACTGTCCGCGCCGGGCACTGCGCGCGGGCCTTCCCTTTTCCTCTTTCCGGGACTTCCCATGGAACGCAACGCATCCCTCCGCAATGTCGCCATCATCGCCCATGTTGACCACGGCAAGACCACCCTGGTGGACGCGCTCTTTCGCCAGAGCGGCGTTTTCCGCGAGGACCAGCGCGTGGACGACCGCGTCATGGACAACATGGACCTGGAGCGCGAACGCGGCATCACCATTGCCGCCAAGAACTGCGCCGTGCACTGGAACGGCGTCAAGATCAACATCATCGACACGCCCGGCCACGCCGACTTCGGCGGCGAGGTGGAGCGTTCGCTTTCCATGGCTACCGGCGCCATCCTTCTCGTGGACGCCTCCGAGGGTCCGCTGCCGCAGACGCGCTTTGTCCTGCGCAAGACCCTGGAAGCGGGGCTGCCGGTCATCGTGGTCATCAACAAGATCGACCGCAAGGACGCGCGGCCCCAGGAGGTGCTCAACGAGGTCTACGACCTCTTCATCGACCTCGGCGCCACCGAGGAACAGCTGGAGTTTCCCGTGCTCTACGCCATCGGCCGCGAGGGCGTTGCCATGCGCGGCCTCGAGGACGAGCGCCGGGACCTCACGCCGCTCTTCGAGACCATCCTCGGCTCCATCCCCGGCCCGGCCCACGATGTGGACGAACCCTTCCAGATGCTGGTGGCGGATCTGGACTATTCCGACTATCTCGGGCGCCTCGCCGTGGGCAGGATCATGCACGGCGCCGTCCGCGCACGAGAGGCGCTTGCCTGCATCGGCGAGGACGGCACGCCGCGCCCCCTGCGCGTGAGCCGTCTCCAGGTCTATGACGGCCTGGCCCTCGCCGACGTGGAGCGCGCCGAGCCGGGCGACATCGTGGTCCTGGCGGGCATTGAGGACGTGACCATCGGCGACACCATCTGCACCCGCGAGGCCCCGGCGGCGCTGCCGCGCATCCGCGTGGACGAGCCTACCGTTGCCATGCGCTTCGGCATCAACACCTCGCCGCTGGCCGGCCGCGAGGGCAAGATCGTCCAGAGCCGCGCCATCCAGGAGCGCCTGGTGCGCGAGAGCCTGCGCAACGTCGCCATCCGCGTGGAAGACACGCCGGACAAGGACGCCTTTCTCGTCAAGGGCCGCGGCGAATTCCAGATGGCTATCCTCATCGAGACCATGCGCCGCGAGGGCTTCGAGCTTTCCGTGGGCCGCCCCGAAGTCATCCTCAAGAAAGACGCCGCGGGCAAGACCCTGGAACCCATGGAGCATCTCTATGTGGACTGCGACGAGATTTTCATGGGCGTGGTCACGGACAAGCTGGCCCAGCGCAAGGGGCGGCTGCTCAACTGCGCCAACGGCGGCACCGGCCGCGTGCGTCTGGAATTTTCCGTGCCGTCGCGCGGGCTTATCGGCTACCGCGACGAGTTCCTCACCGACACCAAGGGCACGGGCATCATGAACTCGTACCTCGAGGGCTACGAGGAATGGCGCGGCGACTTCCCCACGCGCTTCACCGGGTCCATCGTGGCCGACAGGCCAGGCTCCGCCGTGGCCTATGCCCTCTTCAACCTGGAGCCGCGCGGCAGCCTCTTCGTGGAACCGGGCGACCCGGTCTATGAAGGCATGATCGTGGGCGAGCACAACCGCGACAATGACATCGACGTCAACGCCACCAAGGAAAAGAAGCTCACCAACCTGCGCGCCGCCGGCAAGGACGAGAACGTCATCCTCACCCCGGTGCGGCGCATGACCCTGGAACGCGCGCTCCACTTCGTGCGCGAGGACGAACAGGTGGAAGTGACGCCCCAGTCCATCCGCCTCCGCAAAAACGAGCTTTCCGCGCTCAAGCGCTATCAGGCCGCGGGCCGCGCCGCCAAGGGCAAAGCCTGAACCCCCGCACCGCCGCCACGGCGGCACCCACAAGGAGAATGCCATGATCCGGCACATTGTCTGGTGGACGCTCAAGGAAGAAGCCGAAGGCCGCAGCGCCGCGGAAAACGCGCAACGCCTGGTCGATGCCTCGGCCATGCTCCACGGGCTGCCCACGGTGCGCTCGGTGGAGGTCTCGTGCCGCATCCAACCCACCAGCACGGTGGCGGCCCAGGTGGTGCTCCAGTCCTCGCATGACGACATGGCCGGACTCAGGGCCTATGCCGAGCATCCGACGCATCTGGAATTTGCCGCCAGGGTCAAGGCCGTCTGCGCCTCGCGTCAGGCGCTGGACTACGCGGTGGACTAGAGCAGGACACGTTTTCTCGACGGTCCGCCCCTGGTCCGTCGTCTGCGGCGCTACCGCCGGGGGCGCGGCTCCTCCGGCGTTTTCTGTTCCGGGCACGCGGCCGGGTCGCAGCAGTTGGTCTTGCCGCAGCCCACGCAGCCGCGGCTTCGCAGGGCGCGCACAAAGCGACGCCCGATGAAAAACGCGGCCACCGCCACGCAAAGAATGACCAGCAGCAGTTGGACGTTCATAGCCTTTCCTTGGCATCCGAAGATGCGGTTTCCTGAAGTTTCGTCGCCGCGCAGGTGGCACGGCCCGCGCGGCGGAGCATGCCCGCAATCCGGGCGTGGTGGTGCGACCCTCGCTTAAATGAAAATGAATGTCAATTTATTTCCGCCGCCGCATATCACTCCCCTCCGGAACCTCCCCCGGAAGAACGCGCGGCGGAGCTTCAGTCCGTGCTTTTCGCCGCCTGCCGGTCACGACAGGCGCGGCAGTACCCGTACAGATTGTGCAGATGGCCGGTCAGGCTGAAACCGTTGGCCTCGGCCAGCTCCCGCTGGAGCTTTTCGATGCGCGGGTCGCAGATCTCCACAATGGTCCCGCAGCCCAGGCACACGAGATGGTCATGGTGGCTGTCCGGCCGGGCCACCTCATAGCGGGTGATATTGTCGCTGAACTGGATCTCCGTTGCCAGGCCCGCGTCGCACAGGAGCTTGAGCGTCCGGTACACCGTGGTCTGCCCGATGCCCGCGTCCAGCTTCAGGACATACTGATAGAACTCTTCCAGGGAATGATGGCCCGGAAACTCGAAAAACGCCTGGGCGATGACACGGCGCTGTGATGTGGTGTTCAGCCCCCGGCTGCTCATGAAATCGAGAAACGCGCCCAGGGGCGTTGTGGCTTTCGTCATGGCTGCACCATCCCTTTCTGACCGGACGCCCGGCCCGACCACTCGGTGGTCGCTTGCCGGACGGCTTCAGGATGCCAAAGCGGCGCCAAAAGGTCGAGAGAAAAAGCGCCGGCGCTTCCCGAAGACCGCTTTTTTCAAAGCCCGGTCCGGGGGCGCCACTCCTCCAGCAACGTCTGCCAGAGATGGAGAAGCTCCGCCGGGGAATGCCGGGGACGGGCGGGCGCCGGCAGGCCGTCCGCAAGGATGCTGCCCAGGCGTGCCGCCAGGGCCGCCGCCTGCGGAGCCACAAACGCATCGCGATCTTCGGGCCGCGCCAGTTCCGGGCCGCCGCCGCTCGATGAAGCGAGAAACGGGATGCCGCTTTCCAGACACTCATGGACCACGCACGGCGAATTTTCCCGCAGGGAGGGCATGACGGCAAGACGGTCGCCGCCGCACAGATAAGCGCGCGCCTCGTCGGCGTCCATGGCCGTGCGGAACATGAGCCGCAGGCCCTTCCGCGCCAGGGGCGCGAGCCACGCGGCCACCTGCGCCGGGGCATAGCCGCCTTCCCTGCCGAGAAAGGTCACCTGCCGCCCCGCCAGGAGGGAGACCGGCACCGCATGGAGCGCTTCGCAGAAGACACGCAGCCCCTTGCGCTCTTCCAGGCGCCCGAAAAAGACGAGTTCCCCGGGGGCGCCGCGCCCTCCCCTGCAACGGGGCGGCGGGCATCCCCAGCCGGAGGCGAAATTGGGGATGACAGCGGTGCGCTCCGGCAGGTGCCAGCCGCGATCGCGCATCCAGCCCAGCAGGTACCGGCTCGGGCTGACGAGAAAGTCCGCCCGCTCGCAGCACTCCCGTTCCATGGCGTACAGCGCCGCCCGGGCGCCCCTGCCGGCCACCCGGCCATTGCCCTCGTCCACCCACAGGGCGCTCCCGTGAGTCACGATGCCGCAGGGGGGATGCCCGCGCCGCCGCTCGCGGAGGAAAAACCAGCCGTCGGCCATGAATTCATGGAAGAGGTAGCAATCGTGCCGGGTCCCGCGCAGGGCGGCACAGGCGGCGCGGCTGCGGCGCACGGGATCGCGCAGGAGCAGCCCCAGTGGCGCGATGACCGGACGGAACTCCATGCCGCACCGGCGCAGGGCGCGGGAAAACCGCCACAGACGCGCATGTGGCCGCCCGGTATAGTACACGGTCAGCCGATGGCCCGCGGCCCGGGCAAGTGTGTCGCACAGATGGCGCATCGCCGTGCCGATGCCGCCATTTCGGGTCAGCGGCGAAAATTCGCGGGTAATGACGGCAATGTCCATCAATCACGCCACAGGCTCAGGAAGCGTTCGATGAACATGCACAGCCGGTAGCGCGCAAGGCGCCGCGCGGCGGCAAGCCACTCCACCGGCAGGGCCAGCAGCGGATAGAGCACATTGAGCGCGATGAACCCGGCCGGGCAGCCGTGTTTCCGCAACAGTTGCATGCGGCCCCGCGCATAGGTGCGGATTTTGCGGCGCATGGCCGCACCGCCGGGCGTGGTGCTGGGATGGAGGATGACCAGGGAGGGCACCCGCGCCGCCGCAAAGCCGGCCCGCACCGCGCGCAGGGCGAAATCCGTTTCTTCGCCGGACTGGTACGGCGTGCCGCAGCCCACGCCCAGGCACTCGTCAAAGCCGCCCACCGCGTCACAGACCGCCGTGCGGTAGAAGTGGACGAAACTGGGGCAGCCGGTGAACAGGCGCCAGGCCGGCAGCGGCACCGGAGCATCGCCCGTGGGTATGTCGCCGGGATCGAGAGAGACCGGGCTGCCCATGAGCACCGCAAGCTCCGCGTGGCGCCGGAACGTCTCCAGCACGCGCGCCACCACCTCCGGCGGGTACAGGCAATCGTCGTCCGCAATGGCGAAGCAGTCACCGGCCACATGCGCGAGGGCGGCATTGCGCGAACGCGAAAGACAGGTGTCCGGCGAGGGAAAGGCGCGGATGCGGAGCGAGGGGAACCTGGCGCACATGGCGGCCACAGTGGTTTCGGGCATCTGCGGCGCGTGCATGAGGACGACCTCGAGATCCGCGCAGGTCTGGTGCGTGAGGCTGAGCAGGAAATGCTCCGTCTGTCGGGTCCGATCCACCGTAACTACGATGATGGAGAGCATGTGTCCTCCCGCTCCGTCGGCGCCGGCCCGGGGGGCGCGCCCGCCTCCGTCATCCCGGGGCGCTTCCGGGCCGCCATTTCCGCAAGGCTGCGCCTGTAGGCAGGCAGGATCCCGGCAGGAGGGCCGGAGGCGCGCAGGCGGCCGCCCTCTATCCAGAACAGCATGTCGCACCGCTCCACGGTGCTCAGGCGGTGCGCGATGATGATGGTGGTGATCTCTTCCGGCAGGGCGAAGATGGTATTCATGATCCCGGCTTCCACGCCGCTGTCCAGAGCGCTCGTGGCTTCATCGAGGATGAGGACCGCCGGTTCCGCGTACAGGGCGCGCGCAATGGCGACGCGCTGCATCTGGCCGCCGGAGAGGCCCGCGCCACCTTCGCCAAGGCCGCTTTCAATGCCCCGCTCCAGCGCCACATCCAGAGAGGCCATGCGGCAGGCGCGGAGCACGCGCGCCTCGTCCCAGGGCTTGCCCCACTGGCTGAAGGCCACATTTTCCGCGATGCTGCCCGCGAGGATGTACGGATTCTGCGGCACATAGCCGATACGCGCGCAATAGGCGGCGCGTTCGGCCGGCTCGAGTTCGCGGCCGTCCACGAGCAGGGCGCCGGAACACGGCTCCGCCAGGCCGCTGAGGATGGCCGCCAGGGTGCTCTTGCCCGCGCCGGACTGCCCGATGATGCCCACACGGGCACCCTTGGGAATGACGCAGGAAATCTCGCTCAGGGAATCACGCTCCGCGCCGGGATAACGGAACCCCGCCGCCGTGAGGGCGATGCTCCCGCGCAGGGCAAAGTCCGGGTCAGGCTCCGGCTGCGCCGGGGGGGGCGCGTCGAGGGCCTCCTCGACCTTGTCGAGGCATTCCAGCGCGCCCGCGCGCGAGCCGCGCACCGTGACCAGCGCGCCCAGCGAACGGTTCAGCAGCGGCAGGACGCGCCAGGCGATGAGGATGATGATGGTCATGACGCCCGCGATCTGCGGCAACGGCGCGTCCAGCAGGCCCCACATGACGGCCATGGACCCCACGATGGCGAAAAAGCCCGCCGATTCCAGGATCCAGGTGGGCATGGTCGGCCCGATGCTGAGAAAGGCCCGTGGCGGCGCGCCCTTGATGCAGGCTGTCTCGAACTTCTCGAAAAAGACATCCTGCTGCCGGTAAATGAGCAGCTCGCGGATGCCGCGCATGGCGTCCAGCGTGGCCTTGCTTTCATCACGGCTGCGCTCGTTGACCTCGCGCCCCGCAATGTCCATGAGCACGCGCAGGCGCCGATACAGCGCCACGGCAATGGTCATGATGCCGCCCATGACGAGCAGCACCGGCCCGGGCGTCAGCAGCAGCAGGGCCGTTGTCATGAAAAAGGCGACCACGGCGTAGCTGTAAACGGCCATCAGGTGGATGACCATGCGCCCAAGCTCTCCCCGGCGGGAAAGCGCCTGGAACATGGCGTTGCTGTCGCCGGAAAGATGACAGATATAGGGACTGTACAAGAAGGCGCGAAAGATGGTGTCCCCGGCGAAAAGCGCGATGCGCTCGCCGAGCGCGTTGGTCTGGTGGGCCACCAGCGCCGAAACGGCGTTCTTCCCGACGATGAGCGCGGCGGAGAGCAGGGCGCAGGTCAGGGCCAGGCGACGCAGGTCCTCGCCCAGCCCCTGCAGGGCCGGGATATGGGTGAGAATGGCCTGCGTGACCGGATGGCCGAGGATGCGCTCCGGCGAGGCCACGCTCACCGCCACCAGCGAAATGGCGAGGATGGCGCCGACCTCCAGCAGCGCCTGGATGACGACGCCAAGAAAGACCAGCGCCGTCTTCCGCTTCAACGCCACGGGCAGGATGCGGCAGATGCGGCGGAAGTCGGCGAAGCAGGTGTGCAGGAGCTGGCCTGGCATACGTTTCATCCGTCGGAAAGTGCCATGTCGGTGCCGTGGACCCTCCTCGCGGGAATGCTTCGTCTAGCGTTTGTGCCCACGGCTCAGTAACCGTGCCCGAAGACTCGCGGCATAGCCCTTGTGTTCTGCTTCACGTCTATGCCTCCCTGTGTTGTCAAGATGAAGTCGCCGGTGACAGGTGATCGCTTCGATCTGCCTGAGCCGTGTGCCGACTGCGCGGCATCGCAGCAAAAAATCAACGCATTCTCCGCTGGGCAGCTCCTCATTGAAGCTTCCCAACTCTTCAAACGCACCACGTCGGAAAAGATACGCTCCCGTAAGCAGGCCTCCATACGCAGCTTCACGCGGCTGGAGCATGGCTGCCTGCGCTTCCGACAGTTCTGGTGAAACAAAATCACGCAGACGTGAGGCGACTATATCTATTTGACTCTCCGCCGCCGCCAGCATCGTTGCAAGCGCACCATCTGCGAGGACATCATCATGGTCCAGAAACATGACGAAGTCCCCCCGGGACATCTGCAGCCCCAGATTGCGCGCCCGCGACGGCCCGGAGGCCGGCTGCACAAAAACCCTGCAACCCAGTGAGCGCGCAAGTTCCGCTGTTGCGTCGGTGGAGCCGTCATCCACCACGATGATCTCAGTCTCGATACCCTGCCCACGAACGCTGGCGACGGCCTCGGACAGATAGTTCGTTCCGTTGCGACAGGGGATAATGACGGATACAGGTCTCTTCATCTTCATTGCCCAAAATCAAGATGCATCTTTCTTGTCAACGATGAAAAATTTTTCCATCAGGGCTATACCTGTTCTCCGGGAAGAACTTCCTCACCATATCCCTTACACATCCTGCACACCTCAAAGAAATCCTGTTCATAAAAATGTATGAGCGCATCTCGCAAGCTCTGCTCATGTCGCAGGTCGATGATTCCACACTTCTCTGGGGAACAATGCCCCATGGCAGCCATTGCAGAGGCTTTTGGACAAATGGCGAGCTTCCCGTCAAAAACCTGCACACATCTTGCCATATAGCAATCCCTGAACACGCTGCGGACCACATTGTCATTTTGAGGGACTTGCGCGGGGTGCATCCTGAACCAGGGCATAAAAGTTTTTTGGTATCTGATTCCGTACTTTTTTAAAAGAAACTCCAACTCTGCATGACGCAAGATAGCGGCAAGCTCCGGATTTGCGGAGTAATCGCTGATCCTAAAAAACACATGTTCCTTATACTTCCTGATTCCTTCAATGGTATCCTTTTGGGGAACAACAGTGCCATTCGTTACGATTTCAATGGTTGAAATGATTCCACTCTGCAATGCTATTGAAATCAAATTATGAATATTCCTGTGTAATAATGGCTCGCCTCCTAAAAAAATAAAGTGACGGATTGAGGACACAGCAGTTTTCAGGAAATCCAAGTCACGGCGAAAATCATCTTCTGAAAGAAAATACTGTTTCACGGAGGAAGATCCAGACAACATATCCGGGATAAGCGCATTGCATTCCCGGCACCGAAGCGTACACGCGTTTGTTAGAAAAAACTGCAATCGCGGAATATTAAGCAATTTTTGAATTGAAAAATTATCTATTTCCTCTTCTACATATCTGTTTATAATTTTTGTTTTTTCTGTGGGGCGTAAAAATTTTCCCCTTCGCCAAAAAAGAAATTCATACAATTCAACAGCCATGCGCCGCTCTGCATTTTCATAGAAAAAACGGCGCATAAATTCCTGAGATATGGATAGATGTAATATACTATTTTCTTCCATACAATTCCTCCGGAAATGAAGCTGGGCTATTCCAAACCTGGCTAATATCTTGCGTACAGTATCCAAATTAAATCTCTTCCCCCCAAAATTAAAAAAAGAGAGGCAATACCGTCCAACGCATCATGTGATACATCACAAAGATTCAAAAAATTTTTTGCATTAACAGTATCTCTTGCTTTCTGAACAAGTCGCGAAGGATTCATATCATAATTCGCAAGCCCATTACCAGGTCAGAAAAGTTCAAAAAACATACTACATAACAAGTTTTCATCACCCATGAAACATAATCAAAAAATGCGGTCATTTGGATGTAAAAAACTTATAGATACGCCAAATCGCTAAAGCAAATGGATATATAAGTTTTGTAAAGAACGGATGCTGTTTCTTGATGCGAGCATAAATCTGATGGCGAAGAGGGATTTGAGGAGATGCAGGCGGCTCGTGAAAAGAGCGTCGATGGTTGATATTTTCACCTACCATGGAGATTGCAGCCTCTTTGAGAGACACCTCTGGCCCCTCCCCTTTGCCCAAAATCGCCAAAAATTCAAAATTACTGTTGGGGCAAGTCACAATTTTATAAACGCCCAAGGATGTTAGACCTAGTTTCTGAATATACGTAATTAGAAATAAAAATGTTGCAGGGGTATATACAAATCCATGCACATCAACATAGCAGCTACTTCTATAACTTTTGGATATATGCATTTGTGCCAATTGTGGGGAATATTGAAAATTAACAGCACCATAGTCATAATTACCATCAACACAATATGCAAATTGATCATAAAAAGAAGAGTACGAGTGTACTGTCCTATTTTCTCTATACGCATCCATCCACTGTCCTATTGAAGTATACGGCCTGAAGTAGTCAAATGTTCCCCTACGGTCAGGAATAATTAGATATACTTTTCCATTTTCACTTATGGCATTTTCACAACGTTGTAAAAAGCGTATAGGATTTGGAATATGCTCAAAATTATGAATACTCACAATGTAGTTAAAATTCAAATCTTTACCAAGTAAATCTTTAAATTCTCTTCCATCGTCAACAGCATCAACATGTTGAATTCTGCATATTAGATGGTTTACATTCTTATCATATTTATATTTTTCTATTAAATCTTCTTTTGTAAGATGGTCAATAGTATAAACAGAATATTCATTTTTTAAAATTAAAGGATTATATCCTCCTCCAATTTCAATACCAAAATCATACGGCTGAATCAGCGATTTAACATATTCTCTTAAATCATTTTTTAATTCATATATATTTGTAGTCCTCCAACCATATCAGCGATCTCAACATATATACTTAATTATTTGCACATCAATAAAAAATATAATACGATATAATATTATAAATATATCTACACAATATTTAAACCAGCAACAAACAAAGATAAAAGTTCCTCATGACGACGCATCAAAGCGATGGCGTAACTTTGCTCGTATCGCATGCAAAATACCTGTTTTTGAGCTACTATTAACTCTATTACTATATATAAACCCAGAAAGTGAACTAAAAGAAAGAATTTCCTGAAATCCAAGATGAGTTATGTGTTTCTGCCGTGCAATGCGAAAATCATATCCTTGGTCCCAGGAAACATAAACAGGAAGCCTTTCCAATGCATGACAGATTGTCCCGTGCCTGGGGAGTGGCTCGTCTGGCATGTCGTCACTATTCCAGTTTACACGCCACATGGGTTCCAATGCCGCAGGCCGATACCAGAACATGTTGCCGTACGGAAAAACCAGTGCCCGCATGTGTGAGAAATCTATCTCCCTGCGGCAACCGAGACGTTTCCACACTTGTGGCAACAATTTTTTCATTTCGATGTCGGAATCATAATCATAGGGAAAAGGAGGAAACCTAAATGCGGAAGGAATATCGGGGATGACTATTCCCAAGCGCGAGTCACAGGAAAATGCTCGTTTTACCTGCGAAAAACGCCCAAGAAGACAGTCAAGCAATTCTTCAAACCATAGATTACTAAACAATAAAGTGCATAAAGGAGACTTTTTTGTATGCAAATGTCCTGCAAAATCATAGTCTCTTAACAATGTAGATATTTTTAGCCACGGCCATATATCTCTTCCGCGGTTCTCGATAATTTGAAGTCCTTTTACAGTAAGATTGCGGAAATCCTTATCAAGCATGCACTGAATCTCGGTCGCTTTTTTTTCACAATCAGTTGTGAAAAAAATATCAATAGGCTCTTTGACATAACGTATAAGCCGGATTAAAATCTTATGCAAAATATCCGTATAAAAAGCATGTATATGTAATCCGATTCTCTGTGTGGCGGCATAACCTTTTTTTGATCCCATATTTTCAAGAGAGTGATCCATAACCTTGAGAGATATTTCAGGAGAAAAATGGCGTTCTAAATGTTTACGGATGGCTCCAACAGGTCGATGATATTTTTGTTGGATCACAGAAAACAAGTACGCGTTTTCAGTAGCGCAGTGTGCAAAAAAAGCCTTGATTTTAATGAAAGGGATATGCTCCAACAATAAAAGAGGTTCATATAAAGCAATATTGGGAACAGATCGCATATTCGTTGTATCGCATACAACAGAAGACGATAACCCCTCTTCATTCAACAATTTTGTTAAAGGAATCTCATAGTTTCTTATAACTTTAGTAACGCTTTTTTCATTTTCGACACTTTTCCAAAAAGAATGAAACGCACTGGATAAAAAGGCCTTCCTACTAAAACATAAAAAATATGATTGAATATGCTCTGCTATATAATTATCTTTTGCCAGCAGATTAAAATCATCGCAGCGGGTTCCTCTATGATTGCTCAATCCCCAAAAATCTGCCCCTTGCGCCTCCATGCGGCGATAGACACCTTCCAGATCGAACAAGGGGCCAAAACAGGTGTCGTTCATCAGGGTGACGCTGTCATATGCCGCCAGGCGCTCACGTCCTTCGCGTGCCAGTGCCTCCTTCCAGGCAAGAAAGTCAAAACCTGTATTTTCCCGCTGAAAAAAGTCGTCGTACAGACCTTCGAGAGGCATGCGCGTCGTTTCGGAAAGGGGACTGTTGGAGATAAGAACCACTCTGGAAAAAACGTTACGCACATGCTTGAGAAGATAGACCACATACTCCGCAAGCTCTCCCCACTTGTTATAGTGAACAAAGAGCAGCAGGCGACGCGGGCGGCGAACCCGCGGATGTGGAGGAGGTGAAATCCCGGCTGTTTTGTCCATGCTATTTCCCGCGCAGCATTCTGGTTGTCGCATTCCGTCTGAGCGCTGCCAACATGCAGAATTTTTTTATTCTTTTTCTGAATTCAATAAGATATGTGTGCAGTCGCGAGAAATTTCCATATACTATATATTCATAAAACAAATAGTTTGGTGCGCGAATCACATCATTGAAGAAATGAATCTCTGTCTCTGAGTATAAATAATAGTGATTCTTTATATCATCTTTTGCCATCCCAACAATATTCAATAGCTTTTTAAAAGCGACTTCTTTATCAGCAAATCGATGGAAATGTTTGCTAAGTTCAAAAAAATTGAGCTTGCAGATGTCAATAAAGCTATTTTTTTTGTAGTATTCATATATGAGTTTATAGACATCAATTATATCATATTTATCTGTTATTTGAGAATCCTTGCCGCATATCGAATTCGCATGTTGCACATAATGATAAGCATTTGTATTCGTTATATAGATTTTTTCCTGAGGTAAAAATGTGGCGATATGAAAAAAGTTGTCGGTATAATCCAAGCCTTCTGGGAAGCGTACCGCAAGTCTTTCGATGTAGTCACGACGATAAAGGCAACAGCAATTGGAATAGGTAAAATTTCCGATATTTACATGGCAATCGACATATCCAGTCGTTGAAAAGCCTATTGTTTCGCCATAGCACCCTGGTTCAAATTGAACACTTGAGCCATCCTCATTTTCCAAAATGATATTGCTGTTCATGACCAGAGAGAGCTTATCTCTCTCGGCAATCTGAACAAGTTCCTCCAGATATCCCTCGTCTATCCAGTCATCGCTGTCCATGAAGTGAATATAGACGCCTCGCGCCACATCCATGCCTGTATTGCGTGCGGCGGCGCACCCCCTATTGCGTTGATGAGAAAGGACAGTTATGCGGGAATCTTTTGCCGCGCAAGCGTGAAGAATGGCAGGACACTCATCTGTACTGCCGTCATCAACACAAATGATTTCCAGATCCCGCAGCGTCTGTCTGCATATGGAGTCCAGACACTGCTGCAGGTAACGACTGGAATTATAGACCGGAATGATGATGGAAACGCAAGGCATAGAGGCTATCCGACAGGATCCTACTTCTGTATTTTGGCTTCCTTGCCCTTCACCATTTCTACATCTGTCTCAAGGGCATGCTTATCCGGCTGCCAGCCACTGTCGTTCTTTACTTCGTGGATAGGGTCGGCCAGCAGGAGTTCCTGGGCATCATTGAACTCCTCCACCATAAGCACGAACCCATCTTCCTGGGCGACGGCGGCATCGATACTGATCTCCGCAGTACCATCACCACCTTCAAGGACAATCTCAAAATGCTTGAGAGCATCAATAAAGGCGTTGAAACGCGTTTCCATGTCTTCGGGAGCGCCGGGGAGTGCCCTGAGCGCTGCCAGCACAGCTTCCGTGGAGGCGCCTGACATGAGATTTTCAAAAACCACCGTACCGATGCCGTTCATGCCGTAATAGATGCCGGTCTCGGAGTTGATGACGATGGCGATGCCGTCGGCGATATCGCTGAACATCTTGGCTTCGTTCAAGACATAGGTTGGCATTTGCTCTCTCCCTTCGCAAAATGGTTATCAGGTGGAGTGCGGACTACGCCGCTTAACGTCAAGCCTCATAAACAAAATATACATAATCAACTGCTAAGAATAACACCTATTGCATTAGAAAAACTTAAACATTTTTTCCATAATTCATGCTGCGTCTGATGACGAATAGCACTAAATATCTACATGGATACGCAATACAATTTGTAATATAATAATTGCATCTGCATCCTATTTGTTTTCCTGCAAATCTTTTTCAGCATAAATACAGATATCAGGATAGTTTGGATGGGTATTTTCCGATATAATTGTCATATTCGTGAACCCAAGATTATTTAAATATGAAATCAATGATTCGCGTTCTAGCCAGAATGAGTATGTATCCACTCCACCTAAAAATCTACTATTCTTGATATAATAATTATTTTTATGCATAAAAATCTTCTTTCCAGAATCAATTACTATATAATTATCTCTATCAAATGACCCTAAAGATTTTATTTTTTTCGCATCAAAATAATGTGTCCATAAAAATACACGGTTAAAATTTTTGCTGACATTTGTTAAAAAATTCAGGGGATCCGCCATATGATATAGAACTCCTATGGCAACACATAAATCAAAGTTCCCATATATAGATTCAGATAAATATTTCGTAAAATCCCCATACAAAATTTTTGCTTTTAATCCAAAGTAGTTTTTGAGAATCAGAGACTTTAAAAAACTCTGCGGATTTGCCTCAATCGCAGTAACAATCGCACCCCCTATCTTTTCAAGCATATACGTATGCCCACCTTCGAGAGGACCCAATTCCAATACGTTCATCCCCTGAAGTGCCTTGTTGTCTATGAGCCATTGGACTCTTGGATCTTGACAAAGAGGAATGTCCCCTGTGATGCTTGCTGCACCCGGGACAGAAGTGATCCATGAGTTATGAAAAATTGTAAAAGAGTTTATATCTGTTGGGAATTCCTTAGATAGCACAACTTCCTCTGACGTATGAACTCCTCTATTAGGGATTGATTTCTTTATAATTTCAACTACCCTATTTTTATAGTCGTACATTTCCACCCCCTTATTCTATTATAATTCTTATGCATAATATTTATTTTCTTGTTCATTTTTATACTATTTCTACAACACACAAAATCTCATGACACTATCCATGCTGAAATCTCTGAATTTAAACGTAAATATTCTATCCTTGACGTATAAAAACATATTCTCCTCGAGAGTCACACTCAAATAGCTGAAAGCTGTTCCATGAATTCCCGCAGGCAGCGCGTGTTGCGCGCGATATTGCGCGAAAGGTCGAAGCGGTAGAACGGCAGGTCGCGCACGAACTCGTACAGCTTGCCGATAGTCACGGCGTCCCTCGGGTTTCCCGTATT
The DNA here is from genome assembly GCF_910584445.1 of uncultured Desulfovibrio sp. Classification (GTDB taxonomy): domain Bacteria; phylum Desulfobacterota; class Desulfovibrionia; order Desulfovibrionales; family Desulfovibrionaceae; genus Desulfovibrio. Next base: position 85,013 of record NZ_CAJUBO010000001.1, on the reverse strand, counting down.
GTTGAGCGTGGAAAAGGCCAGCTCTTCCAGCGCACGTTCCCTGCTGCCAGGCTCGATGGAGGGTTCCACGCAGTCGCAGATATTCGGGAACATGCACAGGCGCACGGGATACCCGCGCCGGAACTGCTCATGATAGCACGCGATATTGAACATATATTTGTCCTTGCGGGCGTTGTTCGAAAGAAATTTTCCCCTGAAGCCGTCATACATGGCCTGGTAGGCGTGCGGCGACAGGGCGATGACGGAATAGACGGGCCACGCGCGCAGGATGTCCCGTTCCGTTCCGTCCTCTTTCCTGCCGAGGATGAGGTAGTCGTCCGAGACATATTCAAACCCGTCCAGCAGCGCATGCACCGACAGAGTGGACTTGCCCCGGTAGCCAAAGGCGCAGAGGAGCACGCCCGCGCCGTTCAGCCCCACCACCGCGCCATGGGCCAGGCTGCTGCCCGGCACGTTGCAGATGCGGAACAGCAACTGCACGAAAATATGTCCGCGCTTGATGAACTCCTCGGGGTCGAGGTCCTCAACGGCATAATAATAGGTATCGCGCTCCGGAGCGAAGGCCGAAAGACTGCCGTCGCCGGGCTGGATGTCCAGCAGCGGCCAATGGCGCAGCAGCTCCTCGTCGAAAACCTGGACGGCTTCGGCGCCGGCCATTCCCGTCAGGCGGCCAACGCGCAGCCTGCGGTACGACGTGCCATCGAGCACGCGGACCACGGCCAGCGCGGCCTCGGCCACGCTGCGCTCCTGCCAGATGACGAGCGTGGCATCAAACCCGGGCGCATCTTCACGCAGGGCACAGGTCATCTGCCGTTCCACATGGCGCAGGAAGGCCGCCGAATGACAGATGAGCCGCACCATGCGCGTGCCGCAGTCAAGAAAGCGGACCACCGGCGCAGGGCCGGCCATCTGCGCGCGCCGTGCCAGCGCCGCGCAGGCCTGCTCCCGCGCGGCGGGAGAAATCCCGTCAAAACGCATGGGTGACGATCCCCCTCTTGTGCGCGAGATACCAGCGCACGAAGGCCGGAATCCCGCGCAAGCGTTTCAACAGCAGAAATTTCAGGATGCGGCTGCCGTGGTGCCAGGGGCGATTCTTCAGCTCCACCACGCGGATGGCCTGGCAGTGGCGTTGGCGCGGCAAAAAATAGTCCTCGTCAAAAATGACCTGGTTGCAGAAATCCTCGATGCCGCCAGGCTCCGGGAACAGAACCTCCGGCCGGGGGAAAAGGCCCGGCACCACCGCGTTCATGAAGGCGGCCGCCAGGCATGTCTCCACCTCATGGCCGCTGGCGTCCGCGTCCGCACGCACGATGTCCCAGTCCAGCGGCGCGCCGCGCTGGAGCCAGGCGCAGTCTTCAAGAGAGAAAAAGACGCTGTGCAGCGAGGTATGCTCGCGCAGGTTCTTGGTCAGGTTTGCCATGACCAGAAAGCAGAGATCCTCGCGGCAGGGCAGCAACACATCCACGCCGAACGCCCTGACGGGCGTGGCGCGGGCGAACAGGCCCTCATGAAAGGCCGCATAGTCCCTGTCCGGGTCAAAAATGGAGTGGTGGACATCCACGGCGCTTTCCTTCTCGGTGTGGAAGTCCACCGCATGCTTCGATTCCTCGCGGCAATGCAGGTAGCCGAGTTCCTCGCCGATGCGCGTGGCTTCGCCGATGCGTTCCGCCGGGATGAGGATGTCCGCGTCGCCCATGGGTCTGGGCAGCTCCGGGCGCAGCACGCGCATGGCCGCGCCCTTGAAGAGCAGGATGGGGATGCCCGCCGCGACGAGCGCCTTGCCGATCCTGGAGAAATGGGCCAGCGTTTTCGTATTGGCAAAATGGAAAAAGCGGATGAGTCCGTCGATGCGCGGCCCCGCGTACTCGGAAAAGACAAGTTCGGGATGTTCGCGCCGGACATAGGCCAGGAGCAGGCTCTTGTGCGCGCCCATGACCTCGATGTCGCAGTGCTCAAGGCAGGCGTCGAGCATGGCCTGGGTGGGCGCCGCGGCAAAGCGGAAGTCCAGCAGGCACTGATCCCGCGCGTCCAGATGCGTCTGGTAGAGTCTGGCTACCACACGCCGCAATGCGGGATTTTCCGGCAAGCGGTCCATACCTGTGCAAACTCCGGTCACATCCTCGAAGCAGACCTGTCCGATATGGATGGGTCTTTATTTCATCAACATATGGTATGTCAATGAATACGGCAACAAAAAATACCGCGCCGGCATCCCCATGCAGCGGCGCGGTGAAAGCCCTGATTTCCTACAGGTTGGCGGCGTACCAGTCCCCGGCCAGGCGCAGGCCCTCGCGCACGTCATAGCGCGGCGCGTAGCCGAGCAGGTCGCGGGCGCGGCTGATGTCCGCCAGGGAATGACGCACGTCCCCGGCGCGGAAGTCGCGGTGCACGGGTTCGGCCGTGGCCGCGGCGGCCCTGTGGCGGCTCACCTCGTCGCGGATGAGGACAAAGAGTTCGTTGAGCGTGGTCCGCTGGCCGAAGGCCACGTTATAGATGCGGTTCTGCGCGTCGCCTTCCGCCAGGCTGGCGAGCAGGTTGGCCTGCACCACGTTGTCGATATAGCAGAAATCGCGGCTGGTCTCGCCATCGCCGTTGATATAGACGGTCTCGCCCTTGAGCAGGCTCGCGAACCACTGCGGGATGACGGCGGCATAGGCGCCGTAGGGGTCCTGCCGCTGCCCGAAGACGTTGAAATAGCGCAGCCCGATGCTCACGAACCCGTAGCAGCGCGCGAACACATCGGCATACAGCTCGTCCACATACTTGGTGACGGCATAGGGCGAGAGCGGCCGCCCGATCTTGTCCTCCACCTTGGGCAGTTCCGGCGAATCGCCATAGGTCGAGGACGAGGCGGCATAGACGAAGCTTCTGGTCCCGGCATCGCGGGCGGCCACGAGCATGTTCAGGAAGCCGTCGATATTGCAGCCGTTGGAAAGAAGCGGATCGTCGATGGAGCGGGGCACCGAGCCAAGCGCGGCCTCATGGAGCACATGCTCCACGCCCGCGCAGGCGCGGCGGCAGGTATCGAGATCGCGGATATCCCCCTCGATGAAGGTGAAGCGGGACCAGGACTCGTCGCCCACGGCCGCGCGCACCATGTCGAGATTTTTCCGGTAGCCGGTGAGAAAGTTGTCCAGCCCCACCACGGTCTGCCCAAGGCCGAGCAGATGCTCCAGCAGGTTGGAACCGATAAAGCCGGCAACGCCGGTGACAAGCCAGCGCGACGGAGCGGCGGAAAGGCGGTCGCGCAGTTGTGCGTATGCGTTCATGGTGCGTCCTGTCGTCTGCAAGGCGCCGGCGCGGCGCGGGCCGCCCCGGACATATCCTGATCCCGCTCTCTCTTAGCCGCTTAACTTCCCGCTGTAAAGGCCGCCGCCGGCCGGCTGGCCCGCAAAAACGCGCGCCCGGGCGCCCGGACGCGGCATGCCTCAGGCGTGCCCCTGGCGCGGCGCGCCAAAGCTCCCGCCCTCGGCGCTCATGCGGAAGACGCGCACCACATAGCCCGCTTCCCCGTCGGCGTCCGCGGCCACCGCGTCCGGCTCCCCTGTGCCTTCAGGGCCGCCGGGGGCGGTGGTGCCGCCGCACATGGGGCAGGCATTGGTGACGAGCAGGCACGAGGCGTCCAGCTCCAGCGGATCAATGCCGGCCTCGTCCAGCAGCCGCGTGGCGCGGCCCGGCTCCCAGAGGACCGGCGCGCCGCAGCGGCCGCATTCCACATAGAGCAGTTCCGGGTCGTAGCCCCGCCCGGCTCCGGCCAGGGCAACGGCAAGCGGAGGGGCCGCGCGCCGGAAGCGGCCCCCGGCCCTGACCTCCAGGCGCAGCAGACGCCCGCGCGCCAGCGCGGCGCGCCGGGCGCGACGCCCGAGGAGCGCCGCCTTGCCTTGGGCCGTCCAGACCGCTATGTTCCTTCCATGCCGGAAATATCGCGTCATATTCGTCTCTTGCCCTCCGCATTGCGGAATCAGATCGCCGCCGGAGAAGTCGTGGAGCGCCCGGCCAGCGTGCTCAAGGAGCTGGTGGAGAACAGCCTTGACGCCGGGTCCAGCGCCGTGGATGTGCGCCTGGACAATGGCGGGCAAAGCCTCATCCGCGTCCGGGATGACGGCTGCGGCATCCCCGCGGCGGAGCTGGAGCTTGCCATCACGCGCCACGCCACCAGCAAGATCACGGCGCTGGAAGACCTGGAGCATGTCCGCTCCTACGGCTTCCGGGGCGAGGCGCTGCCGAGCATTGCCTCCGTCTCGCGGCTGCGCCTGGTGTCGGCGGCCGCCGGGGCGGAGGTGGCGCACGCGCTGGAAGTGGAACATGGCCGCGTTACGGCGTCAAGCCCGGCCGCGCTCCCCCGGGGCACCCTGGTGGAGGTGCGGGACCTCTTCGCCAACGTCCCGGCGCGGCTCAAATTTCTCAAAAGTCCCGCCACCGAGTTCCGCCGCGCCCAGGACTGGCTCTCGCGTCTGGCCCTGGCCCGGACAAAGTCCGCCTTTACCCTGAGCGCGGGCGAGCGGGAGGTGCTCCGCTTTCTCCCCGGCCAGGACCTGCGCGGGCGCCTCGGCGTCATCTGGCCCGGCAGCATCGTGCGGGAACTCCTGCCCTTTGATGCGGAACGCCACGGCATCCGCTGCCACGGCCTTGCCGCGCCCGCAGGCATGCGCCAGCAGCGGGCGGACCGCGTCCTGCTCTACGTCAACGGGCGCGCCGTAACCGACAAGCGCCTTTTCGCGGCCGTGCGCGAAGCCTACAAGGGGCGGCTCATCAGCCGCGAATACCCGCTGGCCGCGCTCTTTCTGGAAATTCCGCCGGAAGAGGTGGATGTCAACGTCCATCCGGCCAAGTCGGAGGTGCGCTTCCGGGACGAATCCGCGGTGTTCTCGGCGGTGCTCCACGCCCTGCGCGGCGCGCTGGACAACGCCGTTTTCGCCGGGGCGTTCCCGGAGGCGCCGGAGGCGCCGGCAGCGGCGGAACAGGACGGCCCCGCCGCCGGTCTCCCGGACAGGGAGCCGCGCCGTCCGGGCTTCTGGGGCAGTCTGGACGCGCCCCGTCTTCTGCGCCCCGACGAAAGCGAAACCCCGGGAAGCTGGGAAGTCCGCCGGACGGAAGCCCCCGAAAACCCGGGGGACACGCCCCGGCCCGTCACATCGCGGGCGTCGCTGCCGCGCGCGGCGGCCCCCCTGCGCGAGGTCGCGGCGCCCTTCGGGGGCGCCGACCCAATGCCTGCCGACCCGGCGCCCGCCGCCATGGCCGCCCGGCGCCCCGCACCGGCGGCTTCCGGTCAGGCCGTCCCTTCCGCCGCGCCCCGCGAGCCGCTGGCCGTCGGCGGTTTCAGCTACCTGGGCCAGGTGGCCGATACCTATCTGGTGCTTCGTGACGCGCAGGGCGCGCTCGTCCTGGTGGACCAGCACGCGGCCCATGAGCGCGTCCTCCACGCCCGCATCGCGGCGGGCGGCTTTTCCGGCACCGGCCAGTTGCTGGCCCTGCCGCTGGAACTGCGCCTGGATGCCGCCGAACGCGAGCGCCTTCAGGAGGCGCGCCCGGCGCTGGAGCAACTGGGCTTTGCGCTGGAATGCGCGGGCGATGTGCTTCTGGCGCGGGCCATGCCGCCGGGACTTTCCCGGCGCGAAGCCGGGGCGTTTCTCCGCGAGGCCCTTGCGGGCATGCGCGACGACCTGGACGACATCTTCGTTTCCATGGCCTGCAAGGCCGCCATCAAGGCGGGCCAGCGCCTCACGGACGACGAGGCCGCCGGGCTGCTCGCCCAGTGGCTGGCAACGCCGGGCGCGCCCACCTGCCCGCACGGCCGCCCCTGCGTCCTGCGCTGGGACGCGGCGGACCTGGAGCGGCTCTTCAAGCGCCGCTGAGTCTGCCGAAGCGGGCTGCCCGCTTCGACCGCCCACGCGCAACGCCCGGGCGCGGAGAGGCGCGGACTCCGCCAGAGCGGGCTGGAGAATTTCCTCACCGGGCCGCTCTGCTCTCCCGCAACCGCATCGTGGAAAAGCGCTTTTTTGATGCCCTACGCTGTCTGGGACTTGTCATCCGCGTGGTCCGGCGCCGGCGTGTCCGTGCCACCGGCATCCCGGCCCTCCCGCGCGGGCGCGGGTTCGGGCGTCCGGCGCCGCACAGGTCTCGGCCGGGCGCGGCGTCCGCCAGGCCGCGCGGACGTTCCGGCGCTCTCCCGGTCCATCCCCGCCCGCGGCGCCCGCGGGACGGCGCCGGACGGTGCCCGGCCGCCGGCGCGGGGCGGCAGATCCTTGACGTGGACATCGAGCTGCGGGAAGGCGATCTCGATATGCGCCTCGCGGAAGAGCTTTTCGATCCCCAGGCGGATGTCCGAGGCCGTGCCCGCGCCCAGCTCGAAATCCTTGACCCAGAAGCGCAGCGCGAAATCCAGCGAACTGGCCCCGAAATCCATGAAGACGACACTGGGCACGGGATATTTGAGCACATTCTCATGCGCCTTGGCTACGGAGATGAGCAACCGGCCCACTTCGGCGGTATCCGAGCCGTAGGCCACCCCCACCCGGACTTCCCGGCGCGCGCTGCGGCTGAAGCGCGTCCAGTTGATCAGACGGTTGGACATGAACTCGCTGTTGGGCACATAGATGAGGGCGTTGTCATAGGTCTCCACCATGGTGGCGCGCACGCTGATCTTGCGGACCTTGCCGGTGACGCCCCCCACCTCCACCACGTCCCCGGCCTGGAGGGTGCGGCTGAAAATGAGGATCAGGCCGGAAAGGAAGTTGTTGACGATGGTCTGCATGCCAAAGCCGATGCCCACCGAAAGGCCGCCGGCCACCATGGCGAGGCTGCTCAGTTCAAGGCCCAGCGCCCGCAGCACGAAGAGGCCGAAAACGGCCCATGCGGCATAGGTCAGCGCGGTCTGGAGCGGCGGGATGAGCGTGGCGTCGAAGCGCAGCCCCTTGGCGGGCAGACGCGCGAGAAAGCGCGTGCCCATGGAGACCACCGTGCGCGTGAGAAAGAACACGCTGATGATGAGCAGGGCCTGGATGATGTTGAACTGGGTCTGGCCCACGCTCACGCCCTTGAGGGCGTACTCGCTCAGCAGATAGGTGCCGCCCGGCAGGGTCCCCACCCAGAGGAGCACGCCCACCACCGCCACCACAAGGACCACCGGCGCGGCCAGGGCCACGGCCAGCCGGGCCAGGGCGGCGCCCGCGCCCTCGCGCGGGAGATGCTCGTTGAAGCTGCTCACCAGCGCCATGCCGCCCCGGCACAGTTCCAGCGCCAGCGACAGGGAGACAAAGAGCAGGTAGAGGGCCATGCTGTAGATATGCAGCCCGGTGAGCGCAAGGAAGAGGCAGATCCAGAGGATGGCCGGCTCGGATTCCAGAACGCCCCGCTCCAGCTTGAACGGACCCAGGTCGGGCAGGGGCGTCTTTCTGCGGCGCCAGAGCGAAAAGGTGACGAAGCCCGCCCAGATGACAAGCACCAGCGGCTGGATGAGCGGCAGGTAGAGCAGGGCGTAGGCGCCGAGCGTGAGCGGCAGGAGCCGGAGCAGGGGCGAGGCGGCCGCCGGCGCATCGGGATACTGGAGACGGCGCAGATCCCAGGCGAGGAAGACCTGCCCCAGGATGAGGCAGAGATTGCCCACGGCAAGGAAGAGGCGGAAAAAGTCGCCGTAGGCGGTAAGGGCGCTTCCCAGCAGGGCCAGGCCCAGACAGAGCCAGGGCAGGCTCCGGCGGAAGAGATGCCGCGCCGCGGGCGGGGCGCCGGGCGAAAGCCAGCGCCGCTGGAGCAGAGCGGCGAGCGCGCCGGTAAAGAGCAGGCAGATGAAAAAACGCAGGGCCGCTATGCCCCACTGCGGCGGCGTGGTGGGCATTTCCACGGGCAGGCGCAGGAGCATGGCCTGCCAGGAATAGAACATCTTCTGCGAAAAGTCGGCCCAGGCGTCGGGGCTGAGCCAGGGCAGCGGACCCCGGAGATAATACTCCTTCCAGAGGCCCGGCAGCTGCGCCGTGATGGCGGCGCGCGTCTCCTCCAGGCGCGTGAGCAGCCGCAGGGACGGCGCCAGGGAGCCATACTGGGCGAGCACCGCGGTGAGCCGCAGACGCGCGCGGGTGACTCCCTCCACATAGGCCTGCATTTCGGGACTGATATGCCCCTGCTGGACTTCATCCGGCAGGCTCGCGGCCATGTAGTTGACGCGCTCGAGCAGGCTCTCGGCTTCGGAGCGGGCCACGGTCACGGGTTCCAGCACCAGGTGGAGATCGCCGATGGTGGCGGCGATGCGGCGGCTCACGGCCTCCATGGCATTGGGGTGGCCCTTGAAGGTATTGGCAAAGACGAGCAGGCGGCGCCCCTCTTCCTCAAACGGCTGGAGCTGGCGCGAAAGATTCTCCGTCTGGGCGCCGAAACTGTCGCTGAGCTTGAGCGCGGTCTGGCGCACCTCGTCGAGCATGGCGCGCTGTCCGGTCCACACGGCCTCCCAGGCGGCGTTTCCCGCTGGCTCGGCGGGTCCGGACGGCGCCGTGTCCTCCGCGGCGCCGCCTGCCTCTCCGGCAGTATGCGCGGCGCCGGGGGCAGCCGCGCTTTCCGCCGCCGTCTTGCCGCCCGGCGTTTCCCGGGCAGCGGCAGCGGCCATCCCGCCGGTGGCGGCCGGAACGGACGCCGGAGCGCAGGGCAGCAAAAGGCCGCCCAGGACAAGGGCGGCCGACAACAGGGCGCGAAACAACGGGGACAGGCAGGACAACGCGCGCCCCGGCCGCCGGACGTGGAACAGGGAAGATCGGGACATGGGCGCCGCTAGTCTCCGCGCAGATGCTCGTCTTCTTCCTGCCGGGCCTTGCAGTTGATGCACAGGCGCGTGACAGGCCGGGCCTTGAGGCGGGGGATGCTGATCTCCTCGCCGCATTCCTCGCAGATGCCGTAGGTGCCGTCCTCGATACGCTGGAGGGCCGCCTGGATCTTGCGGATGAGGCGCCGCTCCCTGTCGCGGAGGCGCAGGGTGAACGCGCGGTCGGACTCGGCCGTGGCCCTGTCCGCCGGATCGGCGAAGACCTCGTTGCTGTCCGTCAGTTCCTCGATGGTGCTGTCGCCGTTCTGCTGGGCTTCTTCCAGCATCCCGGAAAGCAGCTTGCGGAAATATTCGATATCATTGTGATCCATACGAACCTCCGGTCACATGGCGCGGGGGGGATTGGTGAAGATGGCGGAAAGGCCATGTCCCGCCGCGGCACGGTCCGTGCCCGGTCAGGAGAGAAGCCTATAGCTGTTCCCTCTGTGCTTGTAAAGGGAGCGCGGGGGTGGCCGCCCTGTCCCGCATCTCCGCCCGGATCTCCCCGCGCGCGTCTTCCCAGGCGGGAAGCCCCCAGCCCGGCGCTTCGCCGGGCGTCACGTCCAGACGCAGCGCCCCCACGGCCACGCTCACGCGGGCGCCGTGGCGCGCCGCGTCTCTGGCCCTGGGCGCGCAGGCCGCCATGAGGGCCGCCGCCTCCCGGAGCACCGGGCGCTCCCAGCCGAGTCCCCCCCGCGCCAGGGCCAGCGGTCCCGGCAGTCCCACCAGGCGCAGCAGCGCGTCCTCCGGCCCGGCGGCTTGGGCAAGGCGTTCGTTGTCCCGGTTGTTGCGCCCCACGCACAGCCAGTGCCAGCGTCCCCCGGCTTCGCGCCAGTACTGGCGTCCGGTCCCGGCCAGCCGGAAGTCCCGGGCCGCGGGGCCGCCCGCGGGCGCTCCCGCCGGCGGCCGCGTCAGCACGCACCAGTACCGGCGGGCATTCTCCCGCTCGGTGAGGCGGCAGCCGCCACCGGGGGTGGGGATCTCCGCAAGGCCGAATTCCCGGGCAAGCGCCAGCTGGTCGCCCCGGCCGCGCCCGGAGATGCCGAGCAGGCGTTCCCGGTCCACCAGGCCGGACTCCTCGGCCTCTGTGGGCGGCAGATGCCTGGCGCAGAGCGGCCGCAGGAGCAGCCCGCGCACCCCGGCCTCGCGCGGGATGAGATGGAGGGTATCCAGCCGCTGCGACATGGGCCGCTGCCCCAGCACCTCGCCGCTGGCGAGAAATTTCGCGCCGACGGATTCCATGTGGCGGCGCGCCGCGCGCAGGAGCAGGATCTTGCAGTCCACGCAGGGGTTGAGCGCCTTGCCGAAACCGTGTTCCGGCCGCTCGCGGAGCAGGGCGGCGAACGCCTCGCCCACGTCGGCCACGTCGATGTCAAGCCCGTGGAGCCGCCGCCAGCGCGGCACGGCGCCAGGCTCGCCGAAAAAGGGCGAGGCGCAGTGCAGGCAGCGCACCGTAAGCCCCTGGGCCGCCAGCACCCTGGCCGCGAGGATGCTGTCCAGACCGCCGGAAAAAAGCAGAACCACATCAGGAGTCGCCATCATGGCGGATGGTGTACGCAAGGACGGCCGCCAAGGCAAGGCCGGAACCCCGCGCGGCGGGATGCCATTGGAAAGAGCCGCTTTCGGGATGCGGGACGCCGCGAACACATGCCCTTCGGTTGGCGGGTATCTCCGGCGTGAGGAATGACAGCTTTCCGCCATGTCGAAGTCATCCGTCAAAAACAGTCTTTTTTCGGATCCCTCCGACGACAGCCCCGCCCTGCGCTTCGCTCCGGGCGGACAGTGGAAGAGTCGTCTCTCGCGGTTTCGGGAATTTTCAAGAAGAGACAATTGTCCCGTTTCTCACCATCCGTTGCTCTCAATGCGTTGCATTGAGAGCAACGCGAACGGGGGTTTGGGGGCCATCGGCCCCCAACGGGGCGCGGGGCGGCCCCCCGCGTCGGGAAATCCGCCATTTCCCAGCCGCGCCCGCGCGGAGCGCCGCTGCTGACTTTCCGCCGCTTCCGGGCTATGCTGCGGCCATGACCGCTCCGCATCCAGAGGCCGCGTTCCGTTCCTTCCGCCTTGTCTGCGAGCCGGGGAGCATCCCGCGGGTGGAGGCGCTCCTGCGCGCCCAGGGCTACGAATTCGAGCCTGAGCCGTTTTCCCCTTTCTGCCGTCGCCTCGTGGCCGAGCCGGTCCCGCTGGGCCGTTCCCTGGCCGCGTTCTTCGGCTATATCTACATCCAGGACCGTTCCTCCATGCTGCCGCCCCTGGCCCTTGCCCCGGAACCGGGCGGCGCGGTGCTCGACATCTGCGCGAGTCCGGGCAGCAAGAGCGGCTTCCTCGCGCAGCTCGTGGGAACGGGGGGCTTCGTTCTCGCCAATGAGCCAAATCCCGCGCGGCTCGCCACCCTGCGCGCCAATCTGCATGCCTGCAATCTCCTTCAGGCCGCCACCTGCGCCTGCCCGGGCGAACGCCTGCCTTTGCGCCCCGCCTCGTGGCGCCGCATCCTGCTCGATCCGCCCTGCTCGGGCTGGGGCACGGCGGCCAAGCACCCGCGCACGCTCACGCTCTGGCGCGAGGACAAGGTGGCGCCGCTGGTCGGCCTCCAGCAGCGGCTGCTGCGCCATGCGGCCCTGCTGCTGGCGCCGGGCGGGCACCTGCTCTATTCCACCTGCACCACCAACGAGGCGGAAAACGAGGCCCAGGTGCGCTTCGCCGAAGAGGAGCTGGGCCTCGCGCGCGTGCCGCTCGCGCCCTTTCCCGGTTTTGCCTGGGAGGAACGCGCCGGCGGCCGGGGCACCCTGCGGGTGGACGGCGCCCGTTCCCAGGCCCAGGGCTTTTATCTGGCCCTCCTGCGCGCGCCCGCGGCCAGTGCGCCCCCCGACGCCGGCGAACACCCCGCCAGGACCCGGCGGCCGGCCCGGGCGGCACCAGGCTCGCCGCTTGCCCCCGATGCCCTTGCCGGACCCTGCTGCGACCCGGAGCGCCTGCCCCCGGGCACGGTCCTGCGCTTTGGCGACAAGGTGCGCTTTGTGCCGGAAGCGGCGTCGGCGTGTCTTCCCCCCGGCTTCGGCTGGCAGGCCGCCCTTCTGGGCCGCACGGACGGCGCGGGCGCCTTTGTTCCGGCCCCGCGCCTGCGCTGCCTTGCGCCGCGGAACAGGGACGGCGGCCCGGAGGCTCCCGCCCTGGTGCTGGAGGACGTGGCCGACGTGACGGCCCTTCTGGAAGGCCGCTCGCGCGATACCGGCCTTGCGGGACGCGAGGCGGCGCTCTGGTGGCGGGACCTGCCGCTCGGCTGTCTCGGCCTGCGGCGGGGGCGGGCGCTGGCCGCCTTCCGGTAGCGCCGGCCTGGCGCGTTGCGCGGCCGATGCCCGCGCCGCGCCCCGCTTGCCTGCGCCGGGAGAATCCGGCATACTGGAACGGCGGGGCGGCAAATGGCGGAGGCATCCATGCAGCCGGAACTTCTCCTCTTCGACGTGGGCAATACGTCCATCAAGGTGGGCATGGCCGACAAAAACCATGTCCTCACCTCCTACACCCTCCCCGCCAATGTGGCCCAGACCGCGGACAGCCTCGGGCTTATCCTGCTCTCCATCCTCGGCCATGCGGGCGTGGAGGCGGGGGCGCTTTCCGCCTGCGTGGCCTCGTCCGTGGTGCCGGGCATCGATCCGCTCCTGCGCGAGGCCGTGGCCCGTTTTGTGGGCTGCCCGCTCCTGCGCGCCGTGGATGACCTGCCCGTGCCGCTGGAGAACCGCTACGAGCGCCCCGCCGAAGTGGGGGCCGACCGGCTGGTGGCCGCCTATGCGGCCAGGCGCCAGTTTCCCGATGCGGCCTCGCTCGTGGTGGCGGATTTCGGCACGGCCCTCACCCTGGACTGCGTGAGCGGCGATGCCTATCTGGGCGGACTCATCTTTCCCGGCCCGGGCACGGCCCTGGCCGCCCTGTCGTCGCATGCCGCCAAGCTGCCGCATGTGAACATGGAAGTCCGCGCCCAGGAGCCGACGCCCGGACGCGACACCGTGACGAGCATCCAGCATGGCCTTTTCTTCGGCTATGTGAGCCTCAGCGAGGGCCTGTGCGGGCGTTTGCGCCGGCAGCTGGCCGGGCCGGTCAAAACGCTCGCCACCGGCGGCTTCGCGGCGTCCATCTCGCGCGTGAGCGCGGTTTTTGATGCGGTTATGCCCGCGCTCCTCCTTGAGGGGCTGAGGCGGCTCTATTTTGAAGATCCGGCGACTGACGCCAGCAAACCCGGCGCCACCGGGAAAAAGGAGCGGACATGAGCAGCATTGCCTCCGTTTACGGCCGCGAGATTCTGGACTCGCGCGGCAACCCCACCGTGGAGGTGGAAGTCACCCTTGAATCGGGCATCAGCGCCCGCGCGGCCGTGCCCTCGGGCGCGTCCACCGGCAGCCGCGAGGCCCTGGAAATGCGCGACGGCGACAAGAAACGCTACGGCGGCAAGGGCGTCACCCGCGCCGTGGAGCATGTGAACACCGAGATCGCCCAGGCCCTCAAGGGCATGGACGCCCTGCGCCAGGTGCAGATCGACAACACGCTCATCGACCTGGACGGCACGGACAACAAGTCCCGCCTGGGCGCCAACGCCATGCTGGGCGCCTCCATGGCCTGCGCGCGCGCCTCGGCCACCTTCCTCGGGCTGCCGCTGTACAAGTATATCGGCGGCATCAACGCCAAGGTGCTGCCCGCGCCCATGATGAACATCATCAACGGCGGCGCGCACGCCCCCAACAATCTGGACATCCAGGAATTCATGATCATGCCGCTGGGCGCCATGACCTTCCGCGACTCGCTGCGTATGGGCGCGGAGATCTTCCATACCCTGGCGGCCATCCTCAAGGCCGACGGCCATGTGACCAGCGTGGGCGACGAGGGCGGCTTCGCCCCCAACCTCAAGAACCACGACGAGGCCTTTGCCTACATCATCCGCGCCATCGAGGAGGCGGGCTACAATCCCGGCGGCGAGGTGGCTCTGGCTATCGATGCGGCATCGTCCGAATTCTACAAGGACGGCAAGTACGTGCTCGCCAGCGAGGGCAAAAGCTTCACCAGCGCCGAGATGACCGAATGGCTCGCCGAATTCACGCGCAAGTATCCGCTCATTTCCATCGAGGACGGCATGGCCGAAAACGACTGGGACGGCTGGAGCATGCTCACCGCCAGCCTGGGCGAGAACGTCCAGCTCGTGGGCGACGACCTGTTCGTCACCAATCCCTCCATCCTGGCCGAGGGCATCTCCGCGGGCGTGGCGAACTCCATCCTCATCAAGCTCAACCAGATCGGCACCGTCACCGAGACCCTGGACACCATCGAGATGGCGAAGGAAGCGGCGTACACCACCGTTGTCTCCCACCGGTCCGGCGAAACCGAGGACAGCTTCATCGCGGACCTCGCCGTGGGCGTCAACGCCGGCCAGATCAAGACAGGCTCGCTCTCCCGCTCCGACCGCATGAGCAAGTACAACCAGCTCCTGCGTATCGAGGAGGAACTGGGCGACGATGCCGAGTTCTTCGGACCCATGCTCGCCGAATACTACGCCCTGGGCGACGGCGACAACTGATCCGCACGCCGCACATACCCTGACACAACGCCGCGCGGCGGAACGACGCATGCCGTTCCGCCGCGCGGGCGTGTGGAGAGCATCCCGCATTTCCGGGTCAGGGGGCAGCAGAGCATTTTTTGGCGGAGCCTCTTCCGCCCGCGCGCGCAAAAAGCCCCGGCGCATCAGCATCCGGGGCAAAAACTCCTGCGAGACTCCGCAGCGCCAGAGGCGCGGCGCATGCGCCGCCGACAGCTCTAGTAGCGGGGCGGGCGGGGGGCCCGGGGTTTCGCTTCGTTGACGCGCAGGGTACGCCCGCCGAAGCTGACGTTGTCCAGCGCTTCGATGGCGGCATCGGCATCACTGTCTTCCATTTCCACAAAACCAAAGCCGCGGGCGCGACCGGTTTCCCTGTCGCTGACGAGCTTCACGCTCAGGACGTTGCCGTATTCGGCAAAAAGATCCTGAACCTGTTCCTCAGTTGCCGACCAGGGAAGATTCCCCACATAAATAGACTTGGACATGAAACACCCTCTCAAAAACCAAAATTTCCCCGCGTTACCCCCCGGCAAAACATTTCACCGGAACGCGGCCCGTGCCCCGACAAGACCACGCTTTGCGGGGATTGTCAACGCTATGCCGCCAACAAGTTGATATTTTATGCCTTTTCAGTTTTGTTTCCCTACGAAAAGAGTCAGGTTATAAGCAGAGGAAATTCAATAAGTTATTGATATAGCTTCTTGATAAGAACGCGCAAACGGCAACCACGCCGCAAAAGGGAAAAAATCTTGCGCTTTCAACGCCGGATCCGCATGCCGCGCGCCGCAGGGGGAGCGGCGGGCGTTTCCGTCCGCGCGCCGAAAGCGCGCTTCCCCTTGCGCGCGCCGGTGACGCAGGCTACAAGACGCCATGGCTCCCGAGCTGACACTCTGGTACTGGTGCGCCGCCCTGCTCGGCACTGCGGCCAACGCGGCCGCCACCCTGCCGTTCATGGCGGCCCTGACCCTCATTCTCGGGCGGCGCGGCCATGCGGCCTTCTGCCTGCGCGGCGCAGGGGCGCTGGCCGGGCTGGCCCTGTGGCTTGCGGCCGCGTGGCCGGTCCTTGTGCTCGGCGATGCCCTGGTCCGGCTCTCCCTGACGGGTGATGCGCCGCTGATGACGCGCCTCATGGCGCTTCTCGAGCCGGCGGGGCTTGGCATCAGCGCAAGCGTGGCGGCGTGGCTCGCCGGTACGGCCCTCGTCTGGTCCGGCCGCCGGGCCTGCGCCGCGGCGCGGGCGGCGCTCCCCCCCGGCGCGGACAGCTACCGCGTTCCGGCCGTCGGCATGCCTCTGGCCGCCCTGCTGGCGGGGTCCTTTTGCGCGCTGGCGGCATTTGCCCTCCGCGACTGGCCGTTCGCGGGCCTGCCCCCCGGCATGGACCTCTGGCGGGCGGCGGCGGCTGTGGGCAAGCATGCCTGCCGCAGCTATTTCATGGCCTTCGCTTCGGGGGGCGCCCTCGGCCTTCTGCTGGCGGCCCGCGCCGCGCGGCGCCGTCCCGCGCCCCCGAGCGTTGCGGAGTCCGCAGGCGCGGTGCGCTGGTGCGCGCTCTGGGCGGCCGTGGGCTATCTGCCTTCCTGCCTGGAGCACTGGGGCCTGGCCCTGGGCCTCCTCCTGCGCGGGGACGCCGGGCCACTGCTCCATGGCGGTCACTGGCCGCTCATCCTCCTCCAGTTCACGACGCTTGCCCTGCTCACCCTGGCTATGGCCGCGTGGATGCTCCTGCTCTTTGCGCGCGACCCGTTGCGGCGCCTCCCGCTTGCCTGGGCGGGCGCCGCGCTCCTGTTTCTTGCCGCAAGCGCCCCCTGGGCGTTTGCCCTTGTGTTCCGCTGACAACCCACGGAGAGGTCATGCCCGGAATTTCCCGCGTCATCGTCCTGCTTGCCGCCCTGCTCTGCTCCGGCCCAACGTCCGCGGACACGTTCGCCGCGGCCGCCCCTGAAACGCCCCAGACCCACGAACGGGAGTTCAGCCGCTTTGCCGCCACCCTGCCCCCCGGCTGGGACGGCGAGGAACGCACCGGCTTCAGCACCGGCGCCGACGAGGAATACATGCTCGTCCTCGGCGTCCAGGACGCCGCGGGCGAACGTTTTCTCGCCCAGGTGAGCGTTTTCGTGCTGCCCAACAGCAAGGGAAGCACGGCTGAGGACTTCGCGCGGCAGATGGCCGAACTTCAGGGGGACGCCACGGCGCCGCGCGGGGAGGGGAATTTCCAGGTCTTTTCGGGCGAGCCGCGCACCCAGGCCCTGCGCGGCCGGGCCACCACCATGGTCAGCGCCACGCCCGAACGCCTGCTCATCATCATCGTCCAGGACCCGGAAGCGCTGGGGGGCGCGGAGGTGGCGGCCGGCCTGCGTGGGCTGACGCCCGAAACGCGCGAACTTCTGGGCCGCTGAACGTTTTCGCAATGAAATTGCGGAAACGCTCTGGCGGCTGCGAGAGCAGACGCCCGCGCCGTAATAAGGCGAAAAACCACGCTTTTTCGCCGCTTGTCCCGCTCTGCGGGGAAATGAAGGCAGCGAAACCTGAGGAAAATATCTGTAGGACAGATATTTTCCTCAGCAAAATGCTCTGGACTCAGATCTCATTAAACTCCGTTATGATTTTTTCAGCGAGGGAAAAAGGTTTTTCCGCTGGCCGCCCGAAGCGGAGCGAAGGGCGGGGGCTGTCGCCGCAAGAATCCTAAAAAATAAGATTTTTTTGCGCTGGCAAGGAAGTGGGTGATTTTTGGAGGGAGTGTACTCAAGTACATGACCGACAAAAATCGCCCAGTGACGCCGTCAGCGCAAAAAAGGCTGTTTTTGACGGATGATTGTGGCATTGCACAAGCTGCTACATCCCAAGCCAGCAATTATTAATAGGTCCAGACCCTAGACAAAGCGCGGCGGGCGCTCCGTCCGCTCCCCGGGGGGGAGGACGAAACGCCCGCTGAGATCCGGGTTCCCGGGAGTTTCGTGCCCGGGCTTTCCGCCGCCGCGTCGGCAGCGGTTCACTTCGCGGCGGCCCTGGTCTCGCGCAGCATCTTGACCGCGCAGAACTTGCCGCACATGGCGCAGACCTCTTCGCCCTTGTGCGGCTCGCGCCGTTTGGCGAGCTGGTCGGGGTCAAGCGCCGCCCGTTCCATGCCGTCCCAGTCCAGCGCCTTGCGCGCCGCGTTCATGGCCGCCTCGCGCGCCAGGGCGCCGGGGCGCCCCAGCGCCACCTCGCCCACCTGGGCGGCCACGCGCGAGGCCATGACCCCGGCGGCCACATCCTCGGCATCGGGCAGGGTGAGGTGCTCGGCCGGCGTGAGATAGCAGAGAAAGTCCACCCCGGCCTCCACGCCGAGCGCGCCGCCAATGGCCCCGGCAATGTGGTCATAGCCGGGCGCGCTGTCGCAGCAGAGCGGGCCGAGCACATAGAGCGGCGCCCCGTGCGTCAGGCGCTTGATGCCCTGGATCTGCGCGCGCACCTCATTGAGCGGCACATGGCCCGGACCCTCGATCATGCACTGCACGCCGCGCTCCAGCGCGCGCCGCGCCAGCACGCCAAGATTGATGACCTCCTCCCACTGGGCCGCGTCGCCCGCGTCCGCTCCCGCGCCGGGGCGCAGGCCGTCGCCCAGGGAGAGAACGAGATTGTGCCCGAGGCTGATGTCCAGCAGGCGGTCAAATTCCTCAAGCAGCGGATTTTCACGGTCATTTTCCAGCATCCAGCGCGCAAGCATGGAGCCGCCGCGCGAGACGATGCCCATCTGGCGGCCGCCGCTCACGGCCAGCTCGGCCCCGCGCCGTGAGAGACCGCAATGCACGGTGACGAAATCCACGCCCTGCCGGGCCTGCTTCTCGATCTCCGCGAAAAGGTCGTCGGGCCGCATGGAGGCGATGTCCTCCCCGGCGTCCAGCAGGCGCTGGCCCACGGCGTACATGGGCACCGTGCCCAGGGGGAGCTGCCAGGCGGCGAGCATTTCGCGGCGGATGGCGTCCAGATCGCCCGCGATGGAAAGATCCATGATGGTGTCGGCCCCGGCCCTGGCGGCGGCCGCGATCTTGCGGCGCTCGGTCTCCATGCAGGAGCTGAGGGGCGACGTGCCCAGGTTGGCGTTGACCTTGACGCGCGAGGGCTGCCCCACCAGCAGCGGCCGCAGCCCCGGATGGGCGGGATTGCCCAACAGCGCCATGGTGCCCGCGTCCAGCGCTTCCAGAATGACAGCCTCGTCCAGCGCCTCCTGGCGGGCAAGCTCCGCGAGATGCCGCTCGCACAGCCCGGTCAGCGCCGCGTTTTTGGAACAGAGCGAATGAGCCATGAATGCCTCCGGCAGGTACGACGCAGGGCACAAAAAAAACCGGAACCTGGGGGGATCCGGTCAACGCTTCCCTCCGGCAGTGCGAACTGCGTCAGGTTCACAGGGTCTGGGGCGCATCCCCACTCTCAGCCGCCTTGCCCGCGCCTCTGGCCCGGGCCTGTCCGGCTCCCCTAGCTGTCGTGGTTATAGCGATTCCGCCCTGCGCTGTAAAGGCATACCGCCGCGGATGCGGGACGGACCCGGGCACCGCCTCATGCGCCGGGGCTGTCCGGCGGCAAGGCCCACCACGGAAGCTCCCGCCACGCGCGGGAAAGGCCCCGCTCCAGCATGGCCCAGTCCGGCGAGAGCCGCGCCAGCTCGGCGCGGTAAGCGGCGGAATGGTCCATCCGGCGCAGGTGGCACAGCTCGTGCCGGCACAGATGATCCAGAAGCGGACGTTCAAGGAGCAGCGCCCGCCAGTTCAGGTGGATATGCCCCGGCTGCGCGGCGGTCACGGCGGCCGACGGCCGCGAACAACTGCCCCAGCGGGAGCGCTGGTCGCGCACGCTGACGCGCGGCGGCAAAAAGCCATGCGCCAGCGCCAGTTCCCGCACATGCGGCGGTAGAAGCCGCGCCGCTTCCCCCCGGCACCAGCGCCCCAGCGCTCCGGCGCAGAGGGCGAGATCCCCGACAGCGCCGAACAGGCGCAACGTCTCCCGCCCCTCCAGAAGCACGAGCCGGCGACTGCCCGCGCCCAGACGGACAACGGCGGCCGCCCCCCGGCTTTGCCGGCGTCCGGCGGCGAGATCCCCGGCGGTCTCCACGGCCAGCACACGCCCGGCCAGCGGCAGCGCGACCTGTTCCGGCAGGGACGGCGCCGGGCGGGCGGCCGCAAAGCGCGGCCACATGCGCTCCAGCCAGGGGAGGAAGAACGGCGCCGCCCGGCGCGCGCGGGCCGGCGGCCAGTCCCGGGGAATGACAAGGACAAGGGCGCCCCTGGGCGACACGCGGAGCCGGGGGCGCCGGCAGCGGGCGGACCGGCGGACGGCGGCGACAAGCGTTTCGCCCCCGGAAAGCGGAAAGGGCACGGTTTCTTCCGGCGTCGGAGCGGGAGAGGACATGGCGGCATGCTGCCACAGCCCGGGGCGCCGGTAAAGCGGCAGAAAGTTCCCGGATACGGTCCGGCACGGATCCTGCTTCATTCCGTTCCGCACATGAACGACGGGAAAATTCTGCCGTCCTTTCAACGCGGGAGCGAAAACATGGAAATCAGCGGAGCATACAGCGCAAACGGCCTCTGGGATCTCGATCCCGCAAGCGCCATCAACGGGGAAAAAACGTCCACCAGCGCGCAGTCCGGCTCCGGCTCCGGCGACACGGCGGAGATCTCCGACGAGGCGCGGCGCCTCTACTCCGAAATGATCCACAAATATGACCGGCCCTCCTCCGGCGGCACCACGCGGGACAGCGGCAATGAAGACGCCGGGTCCGACGGCGGGGCGTCCGGCCAAGGCGCGCCCTCGGGCGGCGGCGCGGGCGGCGCGTCTTCCTCTTCTTCCTCTTCCGGCAATGACGCCGAGAGCATCCGCAAGCAGATCCAGTCCCTGAAAAGCCAGCTCATGAGCATGGCTTCCCAGCTTACGGGCGGCGCGGCGGACGCGGCCGTGACCGGCAAGATGGACGCGCTCCAGTCGCAGATCGCGGCCCTTGAGGCCCAGCTCAACGAAATGGAGCAGGCATAGCCAGGCGCGCAAGAGGGCGTTGCAAGGGGCGCCCCCGGACGCGGCTGCCCGTCGGGGATGGGACCTGCTTGACAGGGGGCTGGGGCTGGGCTAGATTTTTCCTGGCGCGGAAACGTTCCGCCGCCTTCAAAGCCCCCCCAACAGGGCCGGTCCCGTCCGGCCGGAGGTTTGCTGCCATGAAATCCCTCAAGGGTTCCCAGACCGAAAAAAATATTCTCATCGCCTTTTCCGGCGAGTCCCAGGCCCGCAACCGCTACACCTATTACGCCGGCCAGGCCAAGAAGGACGGCTTCGTCTTTGTGAGCAAGATCTTCGAGGAGACGGCCGACCAGGAAAAAGAGCACGCCAAGCGCCTCTTCAAGTTCCTTGAAGGCGGCCCGCTGGAAATCAGCGGCACCTTCCCGGCCGGCGTCATCGCCGACACGCGCTCCAACCTGCTGGAAGCCGCCGCCGGCGAGCATGAGGAATACACGCACATGTATCCCGCCTTTGCGGAAACCGCTGAGAAGGAGGGCTTCTACGAGGTCGCCACGGCCATGCGCAATATCCTCATCGCGGAAAACTATCACGAACGGCGCTTCCTCGACCTTGCCGAGAAGATCAAGAACAACACCATGTTCAAGGACCCCAAGCCCACGGTGTGGCGCTGCCTCAACTGCGGCTGTCTGGTGGACGGTCCCGAGGCGCCGGACGTCTGCCCGGCCTGCCTCCATCCCCAGGCCTACTTCGTGCGTCTGGACATCAAGTTCTGATCGTCAGCGTTTTTTGACCGAAAGCCCCCGCCGCTCTCCGGAGCTGCGGGGGCTTTTCGTGCCGGGCCGCGCCCGCGCGGGCGCGCCGCCGGGCGCCCGCTCAGTCAACGCCCTTGAAGGTGTTGCACTGGCCGGGGTCGCCGCTGTCAAAACCGCGCCGGAACCAGCGCAGGCGCTGCGCCGAGGTGCCGTGGGTAAAGCTGTCCGGCACCACGCGGCCCGTGCTCCGGCGCTGGAGCCGGTCATCGCCGATGGCGCTGGCCGTGTTCAGGGCCTCCTCAAGGTCCCCGGCCTCCAGGATGCCCCGCGCGGCCATGCGCTGCCCCCAGACGCCCGCGAAACAGTCCGCCTGAAGCTCCAGCATGACGGAAAGGCGGTTGGCCTCGGCCCGCGAGGCCGCGGACTGGCGGCGCCGCACTTCCTGGGCGATGCCCATCTGGTTCTGGACATGGTGGCCCACCTCATGCGCCAGCACATAGCCCAGGGCGAAATCGCCGCCCCCGCCGAGTTTGCGCTCCATGTCGCCGTAAAAGGCGAGGTCGATATAGACGTTGCCGTCCGCCGGGCAGTAGAACGGTCCCATGGCGCTCTGGCCGTAGCCGCAGGCCGTGTCCGTGCTGCCGCTGAAGAGCACCAGGGTCGGGGGCGCATAGGCGCGGCCTGAAGCGCGGAAGATCTCGTCCCAAGTGTCCTCCGTGGTCTTGAGCGCCACGGAGGCGAAACGGGCCAGCGTGTCCTCCCCGGCCGGACGCGACGAGGTGACGGGCGCCGAACCGCCCCCCAGGAGCGGCGTGAGGTCATAGCCGTAATATCCGGCCACAAGAACGACGAGCAGAAGGATGGCCCCCGCCTTGCCGCCGATGGGCAGCCCCCGGAAGGCCATGGGCGACCTTCCGCGCCGGTCTTCCACATGTGAGCTTTGCTGCTGATCCTGCCAGCGCATGCGCGTTCCTCCCGAAGCATCACGCCGGACTCCCGGCGAAGTTCCGCGCCGGACGGTCCCGTTCCGGCGGAAAAATCCTAGCCAGCGGCCGGAAAAAGCGCAAGGCGGCGCCGCGCCTCTTGCTTGGCACCCCCCCCTGTTTTGTGTAGAGTCATCTGCCGGCGCGGCAAACCGCGCCCAAGGAGAGCATGCCATGGAAGTGCGTTTTCAGAATCTCGGCCCCGAGCACTGGAAGGGCGACGTCATGCTGGCCTTCGCCTGCGATGGCGAGGACCTTCTGCTCCAGAATCCGGAGCTGGACAAGGCCGCCCCCTGGCTCGCCGTGGCGCCGGCCCTGCGGGACTTCAGGCCCCGCGAGGGTTCGCTCGCCCTGCTGCACGGGCACCCGGAGCTGGACATCCCGCGCGTGCTCGCCATCGGCCTAGGCGCGCGCGACGAGGTCACGCCCGACCGCGTGCGCGCGGCCGTGGCCGCCGGCGTCCAGCGCTGCCGCGCCCTGGGCGTGCGCTCCCTCCTCCTGCCCGAGCCGCAGCTCTCGCGCCTGCCGGGCGGCCGCGAGCGCCTGGTGGAGGAATGCGTGTACGCGGCCCAGCTGGCGCTCTACCGCTTCGACGCGCTGAAAAAACCCTCAGCGGAGGAGCCTCCCGCCCCGGAATGGCTGGCCCTCGGCTTTGACGGCGAAAGCGTGCCCGACGGCGGCCATGCCGCCGCCCGCCGGGGCGAAAGCGCGGCCTGGGCCGTGAGCCTTGCGCGCGACCTCGCCAACATGCCGGGCAATCTCCTTTCCCCGGCGCTTCTGGCCGAACGCGCCGCAGCGCTGGCGGAAGACTCCGGACTCGCCTGCGAGATCCTCGACGAGGACGCCCTGGCCCGCGAGGGCCTGGACTGCCTGCGCGCCGTGGGCCAGGGTTCCGCCCGGCCGCCGCGCCTGGTGGTCCTCGAATACGCGCCCACAGGGCATGAACAGGAAAAGCCGCTCATCCTCGTGGGCAAGGGCATCACCTTCGATTCCGGCGGCATCTGCCTCAAGCCCGCGGCCAACATGCACCAGATGAAATGCGACATGAGCGGGGCGGCGGCGGTGCTGGCGGCTCTGACTGCGCTTGCCCGCGAAGGCGCGCCGCGCCGCGTCGTCGGCCTGCTCGCCTGCGCTGAAAACATGCCCGACGGCGGCGCGTACCGCCCCGGCGATGTGCTGACCGCCGCCAACGGCGACAGCGTGGAAGTCATCAATACCGACGCCGAGGGCCGTCTCGCCCTGTGCGACGCCCTGGCCTGGGCGCAAAAACGCTGGACGCCCGCCGCCATCGTGGACATCGCCACGCTCACCGGCGCGTGCGCCGTGGCCCTGGGCACCGGGCTTGCGGGCCTGTTCTGCGACGATGACGGCCTTGCGGAGCGCCTCGCCGCCGCGGGCGCCACCGGGGGGGAACATTTCTGGCGCCTGCCGCTCTGGCGGCCCTATGCCGACCAGCTCAAGAGCGAAGTGGCGGACATCAGGCACACGGCCGGCCGCGAGGGCGGCGCCATCACGGCGGCGCTCTTCCTGCGCCATTTCGTGCGCGAGGGCGAGCTTTGGGCGCATCTCGACATCGCCGGCGTGGACTGGAACGCCAAGGCGACGCCCCTCTGTCCTGAAGGGGCCTCGGGCTTCGGCGCGCGCACCCTGCTTGAACTGGCGCGGGGGGGCATCCAGTGAAGGTCTATCTGCTCGGCGCCGGGCCAGGCGACCCCGGCCTTCTCACGCTCAAGGCCCGCGACGTCCTGGCCGCCGCGGACGCGGTCGTCTATGACGCGCTCGCCAATCCCTCCCTGCTGGACCATGCGCGTCCGGACGCCGAACGCATCTATGTGGGCAAGATCGCGGACAGGCACGCCCTGCCCCAGGACGAGATCAATGCCCTCCTCGTCCGCAAGGCGCGGGAGGACGGGGGCAAGGTGGTGGCGCGCCTCAAGGGCGGCGACCCCTATATTTTCGGACGCGGCGGCGAAGAGGCCGAAGCCCTCGTGGCGGCGGGCGTGCCCTTTGAGGAAGTGCCCGGCGTGAGCAGCGCCATCGCGGCCCCGGCCTATGCGGGCATCCCGCTCACGCACCGCGACTTCGCCTCCTCGGTGACCATCATCACGGGCCACGAAAGCCCGGACAAGCCAGGCTCGGTCCACAACTGGCCCGCGCTTGCGGCCAGCGCCTCCACCCTGGTCTTTGTCATGGGCATGAAAAACCTGCCCGACATCGCGTCCAGGCTCATCAGCGCGGGAATGGACCCGGCCACCCCGGCGGCGCTCGTTTATCGCGGCACCACGCCGCGCCAGCGCTGCCTGGTGGCCCCGCTGGAAGAACTGCCCGCGGCGGCCGTGGCCCAGGGGTTCAGCAATCCCTCGATTATCGTGGTGGGCGAGGTAACGCGCCTGCATGCCAGTCTGGACTGGTTCGGCAAAAAACCGCTCCTCGGGCGACGCGTGGTGGTCACGCGTGCGCGGGAACAGGCCAGCGGCCTGGCGGACAGGCTCGCGCGGCTGGGCGCGGAGGTCATCCAGTTCCCGACCATCGAGATCTGCGAAATGGAAGACCACGCGCCGCTGGACGCGGCCATTGCCGGGCTGGACGCCTATGACTGGCTCATCTTCACCTCGGTCAACGGCGTGCGCCATTTCTGGCGCAGGCTGGCCGTGGCCGGAAAGGACAGCCGGGCGCTGGCCGGCGCGCGCGTGGCTGCCATCGGCCCGGCCACGGCGGAAGCGCTGGCGCAACGCGGCATCACGGCGGACTTCCTGCCGCCCAGATACCAGGCCGAGGACGTGGCCGAAGGTCTCAAGGCCCTGACGGGCGCGGCGCTTTCCGGCATGCGCTTTCTGCTGCCGCGCGCGCTCAAGGCCAGGGACGTGCTCCCGGAAACGCTGCGCGCGGCGGGCGCCCGCGTGGATGTCGTGCCCGCCTATGTGACCGTGCCCGCGGCGGCCCGCAAGGACGAAGTCCTGCGCCTGCTGGAAAACGGGGAGCTGGATTGCGTCAGCTTCGGTTCCTCCTCCACGGTGGAGAACTTTCTGGCCCTCGTCCCCGCGGAACTGCTGCGGCGACACCCCGAAACCGCGCTGGCGGCCATCGGACCCGTCACCGCCGCCACCCTGCGCGAGCACGGGCTGGAAGCGGCCGTCACCCCGCGGGACTATACCATCCCCGCGCTGGCGGACGCCATTGCCGCGCACTTTTCGCCCTCTCACCAGTGAGGTCCGCATGCCCCTGAAGATCGCCATCCTCGCCTCCGGCAGCGGCACCAATGCCCAGGCCATGATGGACAAGGCCGCCGCCGGGGTCCTGGACGTGGACATCCGGCTCGTGCTCAGCAACCGTCCCGGCGCGGGCGTCCTTGAACGCGCCCGCAAGGCCGGCGTGCCCCGCGCCGTGCTGGACCACGCGGCCTTTGCCGACCGCGCGGCCCATGAAGCGGCCATGGTGGAGCGCATCCGCGAAAGCGACGCCGAGTTCATCGTGCTGGCGGGCTATATGCGCCTTCTGACGCCGCTCTTTCTGGGCGCGTTTCCGGGCAGGGTGCTCAATATCCACCCCGCGCTCCTGCCGAGCTTTCCGGGAACGCACGGCGGCGCCGACGCTCTGGCCTACGGCGTCAAACTCTCGGGGTGCAGCGTCCACTTTGTGGAAGAAGAAATGGACGGCGGCCCGCTCATCATCCAGGCCGCGGTGCCGGTCACTGCCGGGGAACCGCTGGAAGCGCTCATGCCGCGCATCCACGCCATGGAGCACCGCATCTACCCGCAGGCCCTGCAATGGCTGGCCCAGGGACGCCTCCGGGTGGAAGGGCGCCAGGTCCACCTCGCCCCGGCCGCCTGCGAGACCGTCAGGCCCGACGGCGACTGGTTCGTCTGGCCGCCTCTGGAACGGGGATTTTAGCGCATTTCGGCGCCTGAACGCTCTCCGGGATAGTTGCCGACAGTTCCTTCAGAAACGGAACCTCATAGCCTTTCGGGCAGAGATGTTCCGTGCTCCAGCGCACCATATGCATCATTACGGGCACAAAGCTCATCCCGACTTCTGTCAGCGTATATTCGACACGCAAGGGAACTTCCTTGAAGATTTCCTTGTGAATGAACATATCACTTTCAAGTTCTTTCAACTGTTTTGCCAACGTTGATTGCGTGATGCCTTCCAGACGCCGCTGAAGCTCGTTGAATCTCTGTACCTTATAAAACGCAATATACCACAGGATAAGGATTTTCCACTTTCCGCTCAAAACAGATTGCAATCTGCTCATTGGCAAGCATCTTGCCAGTGCCTCTTCAGAACTGAACTTGTTTTCAGCCATTCTGCTCCTCCCCGCCGTCCCGCGCTCAACGCCGCCCAGGTGGCAAAAAAAGAACTATGTAGAAAAAATTACAGTTCTTGCAAAAAAGAATTTTTTGCATAGATAGTTGTTATATACGCATCTCACAGAGGAGAACAGCATCATGCAGGACACGAAAGCGAAAGGGCGCCCTGTCCGTGGCTTCAACGATCCGCGGCCCAACCCCTCAAGTCCATGAGGGAAACGCCGTGCGCCAAGCCTGAAAAAGCCGCGGCATCTATGTCTTTCTGCCGCAAACCGCCCACGAACCGGCGACATGCCGACCGAAAACCGAAGAGGCCATGACCATGAAAATCTATGCCATCAACGGCAGCCCGCGCAAAAACTGGAATACCGCAACATTGCTGCAACATGCCCTTGAAGGGGTAAGAGGCTGCCTTCCCGACGCTTCCACGGAACTTGTCAACCTCTATGAGCATACCTATAAGGGCTGCACAAGCTGCTTCCAGTGCAAAAAACTGGGCGGTTCCTCCTACGGCGCATGCGCCATCCACGACGGCATCACACCCCTTCTGGAAGAAGCGCTCCACGCGGATGCCCTGATTTTCGGCTCCCCCATCTATTTCTCGGACATTACCGGCATGCTCAAATGCTTTCTGGAGCGGCTGCTCTTTCCCTGTTTCGTCTATGACAAGGACTATTCATCACTGGCGCCCAAAAAACTGCCGACAGCATTTCTCTATACCATGAACGTTTCCCACGAACAAATGCTTGCCAATCGGTACCCGGAACGCCTGCATGCCATGGAGGCATTCCTGGGCCACATTTTCGGCGCAACGACACTGGTGCAGTATGTCACTGACACCTGTCAGTTCAGCGACTACAGCAAGTACAAAATGGAACTCTTCTCGGGAGCGGAAAAAACCGCCCGGCGCGAAACCCAGTTTCCCCAGGACTGCGCCCATGCGCGGGAGCTTGGGTCCCAAGTCGCCGCCGCCATAGCGCACCCGGGGAAGTGACGGCCGCCCCGGGCCGGGGTTTTCCCTCAAGCGCCGGTTTCCGTACCCCTGAAACAGAGAAACGGCCAGCCCCGCGGGGTTGGCCGTTTCTCCCTTGAAAACCGGATGGCGTGGCAGCGGCTATTCCTCGCCGCTGTTCTCGCTGTTTTCAGCGGCGGCCTTGAGCAGGTCGCCCAGGCTCTGGCCGCTCTCCTGCGGGCCGGCGTGGAATTCCTTGGGCTTGCGGCGCTCCTCGTCATCCTTGATCTGCTTGATGGAGAGGCCAAGGCGCCGCTCCTCCGCGCTCACATGGATGACCTTGGCCTGGATCTCCTGGCCTTCCTGGAAGGCTTCTGCCGGGGTCTTGAGCTTCTTGCCCGAAAGCTCGGACACATGCACGAGGCCCTCGATGCCCTCCTCAACCTCCACAAAGAGGCCGAAGTCCGTGATATTGGTCACCGTGCCCTTGACGGTGCAGCCCACGGGATAGGTTTCCGGCACATGGGCCCACGGGTCGTCGGCCAGCTGCTTGATGCCCAGGGTGAACTTCTCGTTGGCCTGATCCACCACGAGCACCTTGGCCTGGACCACGTCGCCCACCTTGTACAGCTCGTTGGGGTGGCGCACCTTCTTGGTCCACGAGATGTCCGACACATGGATGAGTCCGTCGATGCCGTCCTCAATGCCGATGAACATGCCGAATTCGGTGATGTTCTTGATGACGCCCTCAAGCACCGTGCCTTCGGGGTAGCGCTCGGCCACCAGTTCCCAGGGATTGGGCCGCACCTGCTTCATGCCGAGGCTGATGCGCTTCTTCTCGCCGTCCACGCCGAGGATGACCACTTCCACCTCGTCGCCGGTGTGCACCATCTGGGAAGGATGCCGGAGCTTGCGCGTCCAGGACATTTCCGAAATGTGCACCAGGCCCTCGACGCCCGGCTCCAGCTCCACAAAGGCGCCGTAGTCCACCAGATTGGTGACCTTGCCGGTGATGCGGGCGCCCTGCGGGAGGCGGGCGGAAATGTCCTGCCACGGGTCGGGCACAAGCTGCTTGAGTCCGAGGGAGACCTTGTTGGTCTCGCGGTCAAAGGAGAGCACCTTGAGCGTGAGGTCCTGGCCCATGGTGATCATTTCCTTGGGATGGCGGATGCGCTTCCAGCTCATGTCCGTGATGTGGAGCAGGCCGTCCAGACCGCCGAGGTCGACGAAGACGCCGTATTCGGTGATGTTCTTGGCCTTGCCCTGGACGATCTGGCCCTCCTCAAGGGTCTTGAGCAGCTCGGCGCGCTTGGCGTCGCGCTCCTCCTCAAGCAGGACGCGGCGCGACACGATGACGTTGCTGCGCCGGCGGTTGATCTTGAGCACACGGAACTCGAACTCCTGATTGACCAGGGCGTCCATGTCCGGCACAGGGCGCAGGTCCACATGGGAACCGGGCAGAAATGCCTCCACACCCCCGATGTTCACCGTGTAGCCGCCCTTGATGCGGCGCACGATATGCCCCTTGATGACCTTGTTGTTCTCCTGCACGTCCTCGAGCTGGTCGAAGACCTGCATGCGCTTGGCCTTTTCAAAGGAGAGCGTGATGGTACCGTCCTGCTCGTTCTTGCGGACCACATAGACATCCACCCTGTCGCCCACCTTGACGCCCACATTGCCCGCCGCGTCGCGGAATTCGGCCGTGGGGATCTGGCCTTCGGACTTGAAGCCCACGTCAACGAGCACATTGTCGTCATTGACGCGGACGATTTCGCCCTTGGTGATGGAGCCTTCTTCAAGATCGCCAAAATCGGGGTTGAGGTAGTCCTCAAGGGCGCTTCCGAAATCGATTTCGTCGTGCCCGGTTTCCTTGTCAGCCATAGTTGCCTTGCCTCCAAACGACCAGTGTATTTCCTCGCATGCGAGGGAGTGGGAGCATAGATGAAAGCGCCGGGAAGCGCAAGGAAATTCCGCGAAAATCGGCAAAAGCCATTGACTTTTCCCCTCCGAAGCGATAAGCGTGCCAGATTGCGGGGAATTCCGTGAAACTCGGAAACAGTCGCGCTGCGGTAAGAGGGCACGGCGCTTCTTCGCCGTCCGGAAGGTTCCGGACGGCGCGACAGCCAGTCGGCGGACATGCGGGCACGCGCCCGCCGGATGCCGGTGAAGGCGAAGCAATGGCGGGGCCACGCCCCACATCCCTCAAGTCCGAAACCCGCCCCGGCCGCCGGAGATTTCCGGCGCGCCTTCACGTCCTTGCAACGCACGATTGGAGGCCGTCATGACCCGTGCCCGCGCTTTCCGCGCCCCCGCTGTTCCCCGTTTCCCGGCCGCGCCCCTGGCCGCGCTCACGTTCCTTGTCCTGCTCCTTGTCTGCGCCGCGGCCGCTCCGGCCGCCGACGCCGCGCCAACGCCGCCCCGCGAGGGCATCCTGCTCGTGGCCTTCGGCACCAGCGTGCCCGAGGCCGAGGCCTCCTTCACGGCCATGGACGCGGCCTTCAGGGCCGCATGGCCGCACAGCCCGGTGGTCTGGGCCTATACCTCGCAGATCATCCGCAAAAAACTCGCCAGAGAGGGCCGCCCCGTGGGCGGCATCGCCGCCGGTCTGGCCCGGCTGGCAAAGGACGGCGTCCAGGTGGTGCGCGTCCAGTCGCTGCACATCATGGCCGGGGAAGAGTTCGCGGCTCTGGCGCGCGCGGTGCTCATCGACATTCAGAAGCATCCGGGCAGGTTCCGGGCCGTCTATCTCGGGCGCCCGCTGCTTGAATCCCGCGCGGACGCGCAGGCCGTGGCCGGGTCCGTCCTCCGCGCGCTCGACGGACGCCGCAGCCCCGGCGACGCGCTGGTGCTCATGGGCCACGGCCAGGAACACGGCCGCGCCGACCTCGTGCTGGAGGGCACCCGCGCGGCCTTCCAGAGCGCCGATCCCCTTGCCTTCATCGCCACCGTTGAGGGCGCGCGCGGTTTTGAGGAACTTCTGGCCGAGCTGCGGGCGCGCAAGGTGCGCCGCGTGTGGCTCCAGCCGCTCATGCTGGTGGCCGGGGATCACGCCCGTAACGACCTCGCGGGCGAAGAGGAGGATTCCTGGGCCTCACGGCTGCGGGCGGCCGGCTTTACGGTGGAGACCAATCTCACGGGCCTGGGGCAGGTGCCGGGCATTGCCGCGCGCTTTGTGGAGCACGCCCGCGCGAGCCGGGACGACCTCACCGCCGAGCCGCGCAAGGAATAGCGGGGGAAAAAGCTCCGGGCAGGCAGATTCCGAGGATGGTTTGGGATGGCAGGATGTATACTGCCACAATTATCCGTCAAAAACAGCTTTTTCCGGGCTGGCTGCGTCAGAAAAAAATTTTCTTGGTCGAGGACTTAAGTACACTCCCCGCGAAAATTTTTCTCTTCCTTGCCAGCCCGGAAAATTCTTATTTTTTAGGATTCTTGCGGCGACAGCCCCCGCCCTTCGCTCCGCTCCGGGCGGCGAGCGGAAAACGTCTCTTTTCCTTCGGCACATGAAAAAACAGAGAGCATTTTCCTCGGGTTTCGCTGCCTGCATTTCTCCGCAGCGCGGAACAAGCGGCGGAAAAGCGTGGTTTTCCGTCATATTACGGCGCGGATGTCTGCTCCCGCATCCACCAGAGCGTTTCCGCAATTTCCTTGCGAAAACGCTCTAGCCTCGCACGGCGGCCCATACCCGCCGCAGCAGGCTCCGCACGAGCCGTCCGGGCCGGAACGAGGTGTGCATGAGTTCCGCCGGAACCACAAAGCCCTGCGCCCGGCATTGTTCGAGCCTGAGCAGCGGATAGACGGCTTCCGGCCGCGCCCGGGCGTCGCCGGCGGCCGCCCTGCGGGCCAGGGCGGCTTCCAGCGGCGTTGGCGGCGCGCCCAGAAGCTCGCGCAGGGCCGTATCCAGCGCCGGGGCCGAACAGCTCGCGCCCACAAGGCCCAGGGCGAAGGGTTCGCCCCGGCCCGGCCCGGTGACATGCATGGCCGTGATGCCGTCGGCCAGGGCAGCCACAGGGGGCAGGACGGCCCAGAGCGCGGCCAGGCAGTCCGCAAAAAGCTCCGGTTCCCGTCCCTCCCGCGCATGCACCAGTGCCTTGCGCAGGCCCTGCACACAGCCGAAACAGTTCTTGACCGTCAGGGTGAGCGCCATCTGGCTGTGCGCCTTGACCCTGGCCGCCGAAAGCACAAGATCGCACTCCAGGGCGCGGCGCGAGACCAGAAGGCGCGGCCTGCCGCCGCCGGGCAGGGCAAGCTCCACGCGCTCCGGCCTGTCCGAAGACGCCACGGCCAGGCCCAGCGGGCGCAGGGCGTCCTCGAGTCCGATGGCCCGCGCCACGGCGGCGGCGCGGCCAAAACCCGGCGAATCCGCCACTTCCACCCGCGCCCCGCGCTCCAGCAGCCAGGCGCAGGCGGCGGCCACCACCTGCGGATGCGTGCAGGCCAGAAGTTTGGGCATGAGCAGATTGGGCTTGACGAGCACACGCAGGCCGCGGCCCACCGCAAGCCCCGACGCCTCCAGCGCCCGCGCCACGGCCTCGCGCACCAGCGGCGCCTCATAGCACCCGCAACGGAGCAGGGCCACCGGAACAGGCGCGGCAACGGCGCCGGAAGGGACGGATGCGGCATCCATGACCACAGACTATGCCGAGCCGCCGCAGGCTGTAAAGCAGCATCACGCAGGCCCGGGAGGGCGCACTTGTTCCCTGCGCCCCCGGAGGCTAAACTCCCGGCATGGATGCCCATCTTTTCCGCCGCTTTTGCGAGGCTGCGCTCCCGCTGATCGAAGGCAGCCGCATCGAGAAACTCCAGGAGGCAGGCCCGGCCCTGCTGGCCGTCACCCTCTACGGCAAGGGCGAAAAGCGCCAGTTCTGCCTGCGCCACGACCGCAAGGAGCCCTTCTGCTTTCTCTCCCGCACGCGCCTCACGGCTGCGGCGCCGCCCGACGCCGCCGTCATGCGTCTGCGGAAATACGCGGTGGGGCGGCGCATCGCCGCCTGCGTGCCGCAATTCTGGCAGCGCAGGCTCTGGCTCCTCCTGAGCGGGAACGCGGAACGGGAAGGGGGCGCCCTGCCCGCGGGCGTCGCCCTCTGGCTCCTGCTGGACCTGCGCGAGGGCGCGAGCCTGCATTTCCAGACGCCGGGGACGGAACAGGCATGCCCGCCGCCCGAGCCGGACATACCGCACTGGCCCCTGCCCGAGGCCCTGCCCGACGCGCTGGCGCACTGGCGCGACTGGCCGGTGCTCACCCCGGCCCTGCGGCGCAGCCTGGCCCATCTGGAAGCGCCCGAACAGTGGGCATTGCTGGAGGACCTGCGCGCGGGCGGCGGTGATCTTTTCCTGTATTCTGCGGAGGCGGCCCGGGAGGACGGCGCGGCGCCGCCCGTGCGCGTCATTTCGGCCTGGCCCCTGCCCCCGGCCCTGCGGGGCGACCTTTGCGAACACTCCGGCAGCGATGCGGTGGCGCTTGTGGAACAGGCGGCCCGAAGCCTGGTCCTCGCGCGGCAGGCCGAGGCGGAAACGGCGCAACGCGCGAGACCCGCGCAGCGGCGCCTGCGCCAGACGGAACGCCTGCTGAAAAAGCTGGACGAGGAAGAGGACCGGCTCCGGGCCATGACGGCCAGACAGGCGGACGCCCTGGCCCTGCGCGCCCATCTCTGGCGCTGGGACGCGGATGTCCGGGCGCCCTTCGTGACGCTCCCCCCGGACGGAGAGGGCGATGCCCCGCCGCATGGCGACGGGGGGGACGGACGCCGCGTCCGCCTTGACCCGCGTCACAGCCTGCGGACCAATATGGAGCGCATGTTCCATGCCGCCAAACGGGGCAGACGCGGGCTAGAGCTGCTGGAGCCGCGGCGCGCCGCGCTTCTGGAGGAGGCGGCGCTGCTGCGGCGGGCGCTTGCCGGGAACGCGCCGCTGCCCGCCGCGCCTGCCGGCGGGGCGCGGCCGACGCGCAGGCCCGCTTCAGGCGCCGCCCTGCCGCGCGACATCCCGCCGCATGTCCAGGCGTTTCTCAGCGATGACGGTTTTCAGCTCCTGCGCGGCCGCGACGCCAGAGGCAATGCGGCCCTGCTGCGCAAGGCCGCGCCCGGGGACATCTGGCTGCATGCCGAGGGCGGCCCGGGCGCGCATGTGCTCATCCGCCGCGCCCATGCCGGCCAGGAGGTCCCTGAGCGCACGCTGGAGCAGGCCGGATGCCTCGCGGCCTGCAAGAGCTGGCGGCGTGACGCCGCCAGTGCGCGCATCCTCTATGCCGAGGCGCGGCATGTGCGGCCCCTGCGCGGCGCCGCCACGGGCACGGTGCGCGTGGACAGGGTGCTGACCACGCGGGAGGTTCCGGTGGACCCGGCGCTGGAGGCGCGTCTGGCGCTCTCCTGAACGGACCCGTGGCCTGACCGGCAACGCGACTGTTCCGCGTCCGCGCGGTCGCCGCCGCGCGCCTCAAGGCCGGACCGCGCTATTTCCAGGCGACGAGTTCCGCCGGCCAGGGGCCGAAGGCCGCCTCATACCGGGCGCGGAACTGGCGGGGCGTATAGCTGTGTTCCTGCGTGCCCATGCGCTCGATGGCAAAGCTGGCGCTCACCGAACCGAGGCGGGCCGCCTCGGGCATGGAAAGCCCCGCCGCCAGCCCCTTGATAAGGCCCGCGCGCTGGGCGTCGCCCGCGCCTGTGGGATCGGCGACGCGCTCCACCGGAACGGCGGGCACGCGCACGTCCGTGCCGTCCGCGCCGCGCACATGGCAACCCTCGGCGCCGAGGGTGGTCACGAGCCAGAGCGCGCGGCCCAAGAGTTCGTCCTCGCTCATGCCCGTGGCCTTGCAGATCATATTCAGCTCATAATCGTTGGTGATGCAGGCGAACGCGCCTTCAATGGCCCGGCGCAGGTCCTCGCCGGAGAGCACGGGGAGCTGCTGGCCGGGGTCAAAGATATACGGCACGCCCTGGCTGCGGAAGAGCGCGGGCAGGCGGCGCATGTCCTCCACATTGCCCGGCGAGACGATGGCGAGGTCCGTGTCCGCGTCCAGCGCGGGGAACGCGTAGTCCGCCGGCACGTTCATGGCGCCGGGATAAAAGCCCGTGATCTGGTTGCTGTTCATGTCCGTGGTGATGTAGCAGAGCGCCGTGAACACCGAGGCGTCGCGGCGGATGCCGTCCAGGGGCAGGCCCAGGGCCTGCAGGCGGGCGGCGTAGCCATCAAAGTCGCGCCCGGCCGAGGAAACGATGACGGGCTTTTCCCCGAGCAGAGCCAGGGAATAGGCGATGTTCCCGGCGCAGCCGCCGTTGCGTTCCTCCATGCGGTCCACCATGAAGCTCACATTGAGCATGTGGAGCTTGTCCATGAGGATGTGGTCCTGAAAATTGCCGGGGAAGGTCATGATGCGGTCAAAGGCAAGGGAACCGGAAACATAGATGGACATGGACGCCTCGCTGCTGTTGTGATCCACCGGCGCGGACGCGGAACGCCTCAGGAGTTCTCCGCGCTGTTTTCCGCCGCGCTGTTTTCCCTGATCCAGCGCACAAAGGGCGCATGGCCCGCCGCCACGGCAAGCCCCAGGATGCAGGGCGTCACATGCGGATGCCGCGCCACCACGGCGGCGCGGAACGCCGCGAACGCGGGCGCGGCCACCTGCGCCAGAAGCAGGCACTCCCCCGCCTCGCGGATCTCGCCGCGCCAGCGGTACACGGAGCGCGCGCCGCAAAGCACATTGACCCCCGCGGCCAGCCCCTGCTCCACAAGAGCGCGCGCCAACGTGCGCGCCGCAACGCCGTCCCCCGCCTCATCCGGCATGGTCACATAGACGAGCAGGACTTCCGGGCTTCCGGCTTCGTCCCCCCCGGGGGGCGCCGCGCCAGGGGCCTTCACGCTTCCGGACCCGCGCCGGTCTCCGCCGCATGCGCCTGTTCGTCCCTGCCGCCATGGATCTTCTCGTCCATGAGCCGGTACATGGTCTGGACATCCAGGGGCTTGGCGAGGTGCCCGTCCATGCCCGCGGCCAGGGCGGCGGTGACGTCCTCGTCAAAGGCATTGGCCGTCATGGCGATGATGGGCACGGCGCGCGCGTCCTCCCGTTCCAGGGCGCGGATGGCGCGGGTGGCGGCGTGGCCGTCCATTTCCGGCATCTGCACGTCCATGAGGACGCAGGCATAGGTCCCCGGCGCCGAGGCGGTGAATTTCTCCAGCGCCTCGCGGCCGTTGGCCGCCACATCCACCGTGGCGCCCACCATGTCCAGAAACTCGCAGGCGATCTCCTGATTGAACTCGTTGTCCTCGGCCAGAAGCACCCGGCAGCCGCTGAAGTCAAAGCGACCCAGATCGCCTTTGGTTTTTCCGGCGGGAGCGTCCGCGACAGGCGCGGCGGGCGCATCGAGGGCGTCGGGTCCGGCGTGCGCCGCCGTTTCCTCCGTGTTCCCGGCCACTTCCGCCGCGACGGCGGCCGCCGCGCGCGCCTGATTGGCCCTGGCCGCGCGGCGCGTCACCGTGCACAGCGTGTTGTAGAGGCTGGATGCAAAGAACGGCTTGGGGATGAAGGCGTCCACGCCCACGGCGCGGGCCTCCTCCTCGATGACGCTGTAGTCATAGGCGCTGGCAAGGATGAGGATGATGTTCGAGGCGCCGATCTCCAGCCGGATGCGCCGGGCAAGCTCCTTGCCGTCCATGTCCGGCATTTTCCAGTCAATGACGCAGATATCGAAGTCCTGACCGCCGTCATGGGCCTCATGGAGCAGCTGCAGGGCGTCTCGGCCGTTGAGGGTCCAGCGCACGCTCATGCCCATCTTGTCCAGGAGCAGGTCCGCATGCTCGCAGGTGCCCTGATCGTCATCGACCACCAGGATCCTGAGCGGGCCGAGTTCTCCGTCGCACTCGAGCGGTTCGCCGTTTTCCTCCAGCTTGAAGGGCAGTTCCACGGTAAAGGTCGTGCCCTTGCCCTCTTCGCTCTCCACCTGGATGGTGCCGCCAAGCAGGGTGATGAGGTTCTGGGTGATAGCCATGCCCAGGCCCGTGCCGCCGAACTTGGCCGCGGTGCTGGCCGAGGCCTGTTCAAAGGGACGGTAGAGGCGCTCCAGCGCCTCGCGGCTCATGCCGATGCCCGTGTCGCGGATGCGGAACTCCAGGCGCACATTGTTGTGCCGCGCCATGACCTGGCGCACCTCGAGCACCACGGAGCCGCCCCGGGGCGTGAACTTGATGGAGTTGGAGAGCAGGTTGAGCAAAATCTGGTTGAGCCTGAGCGCGTCCCCCTCCAGGTTCTCGATCCCCTCGCTGTGCACGAGGATATCGAAATTCAGGCCGCGCTCCTCGATCTGCGGCATGACGAGCGTGGCAAGCGACTGGAGGGAATCCTTGAGGTCGAACGGCTCGCGGTTGATGTTCAGCTTGCCCTCCTCGATCTTTGCCATGTCGAGGATGTCGTTGATCAGGCCGAGCAGGTGGCGTGACGAGAGCGCGATCTTGCCCAGGCAGTCCTCCACGCGGCCGGGATTGCTCATATGGCTGAGCGCGATGGTGGTCATGCCGATGATGGCGTTCATGGGCGTGCGGATCTCGTGGCTCATGTGCGAGAGGAAGTTGCTCTTGGCGGAATTGGCCGTGCGCGCGTTCTGCAGGGCGTCGTTGAGGGCCTGCTGGCTGCGGATGGCGTCGGTCTGGTCGTTGAGCACCATGATGGTCCGCTGGAAAACGCCCCCCACCCAGATGGGATAGACGCGCACCTTGAAAAACCGGCCGCCCGACGGCAGGCGCGTTTCCGGCGGCGCGCTGCCGTCGCCGGGATAGAGCGTGACATCACGTTCCGAGGGGTGCCGCCCGTGCTGGCGCAGCACAAGCTCCCTGAGCCATTCGGCCACGGGCGCGTCGAACAGGGCGGTGAAGCGGCGGGGGTCCTCGTGCAGCTTCCCGGCATCGATCCCGAGGATGCGCCCGCTGTTGAAGCTCACATACTCAAGGGAGCCGTCCGCCCCGGCGATGAGGAACACCTCGTCGATATTCTCGCCGAGCAGGCGGAACAGTCGCTCCCTGTAGACCACCTCGGCGATGCGCGAGCGTTCGAGCCTGTGGGTGTACATGATGAGCAGGAGGATGATGACGCCCACCAGAAGGGTGAGCACGACAGACGTCCTGCGGATGCCGTTCATCTCCTCCACAAGATCGAGGGCGCGCGCGTCCGCGCCCGCGCTGATCTCCTCGAGCAGGGCGTCCACATCGCGGAACTCGGGCAGCACCTGTTTGCTGTAGCTCTTTTCCACCTCGGAGAGGTCATCGTTGGCGACGTTGTCGGCAATGAAGTCGCGGCGCATCTTGCGCAGTTCCGCAAGCTTGTCGGTCAGGGCGTTGATCTCGCTCTCGCGGCCGCGGAACTTGCCGCGCAGGCGGGCAAGGGCGGCGTCCTGGTACTGCTCCTGCTCGCGGAGAAAGGCATAGACCTCCTCATGCCGGACACCGGGGCGGCCCACATAAAGCGGCAGCGTCCGGCTGATCTCGCCAAGGCGCGTGCGCATCTCCGTGGCCTCGCGCGAGACGATGAACGGATACTGGTAGAGCAGGTCCGTGGTATCGCCCAGCCTGTGCAGGGAAAAGGCGATAAAGGCCACATAGGCCACGGTGACGATGTACAGAAAGAACAGGAGGTACTTTTTCAGGGCCATGCGAACCTCTGGGATCGTTTGCGCGCGGGGTCCTCAACCCCGCAGCGCCGCGCAGATGCCGGCGTACTCCGCCGCCAGTTCGGGCATCATGGCCTTGGCGCCCGGCCAGTCGCCGGCGCGCATTTTCGCCTCCTGGGCAAGGGCCAGCTCGCGCATGCGTTCGCAGCCGATGGTGCCGCAGACGCTCTTGAGCGTATGCACGGCGGCCGCCGCGGCCGCGGCATCGTCGGCCGCCACGGCGTCGCTCAGGGCCGCATAGCTTTTTTCTTCAAGAAAGCGGCCAAGGTAGCGCTCCAGCATGGACGCATTGCCCATGAAGCGTTCCAGCGCGCCGTCCACATTGATGCCCGCGGCCTCCAGCCGCGCCTTGCGTGTCGCGTCCATGACAGTTCACCTTGTTTCCGTCTGTGTTTCCGTCTGCATTTCCGTCTGCGCGCTGCGCGCGTACAGTTCGCGGATGGACGGCGCAATATCGCGGAAATATTCCATGAGCAGGGGGTTGAACACCCCGCAGCGGCCGTTGACGATCATGTCCACCGCGTCCATGTGGCCGAACGGCGGCTTGTACACGCGCAAGCTGACCAGGGCGTCGTACACGTCGGCCACGCCCACGATCTGGGCGCAGAGGGGGATGGCGTCCCCGGCGAGTCCGTCGGGATAGCCCTTGCCGTCCCAGCGCTCGTGATGGTGCCGGGCGATGAGCCGCGCATAGTCGTAAAAGGGCAGGCCCTTGAGCTGCGGGATCCTCGTGAGCATCTCGTCGCCGCTCACGGTGTGCCGCTGCATGATGGCGAACTCTTCGGGCGTGAGCTTGCCCGGCTTGTTGAGGATGGCGTCCGGCACGGAGATCTTGCCCACGTCATGCAGGATGGCCGCCAGCGAGATCTGGCGGATATCCTCCTCGGAAAACTGTTCGCGCAACGGGGAACTCACCAGGAGCAGCCGCGTGATGTCATGGATGCGGCGCACATGCTCGCCGGATTCGCCGCTGCGAAATTCCGTGGCCGTGGCGAGCGCCTCGATCATGCCCATGTTGAAGCTCTGGAGCTGCTTGTTCTGCTCGCGCAGTTCCTCTGTCTGCTCGGCCACCACGTCCGCAAGGTGGTTGCGGGCCGCGAAGAGTTCCATGACCGAGTTCACCCGCCGCAGGACGATATGCGGCGTGATGGGCTTGGAAATGACGTCCATGACGCCAAGGTCGTACGCCTGCTTGATGACCTCGCCGCCGCTCTCGCCCGTGATGAGGAACACCGGCACGCGTTCGGGCACATGCGTGCGCGCGAGCGCCTCCAGCATTTCCATGCCGCCCATGACCGGCATCATCACATCCAGGAGGATGGCGCAGATATCCTCGCTTCGCTCGGAAAAGGCCTTCAGCCCCTCCAGGCCGTTGGCCGCCTGGAGGATGGCGTGATCCGCCTCGAACAGCATGGCGAGAATATCGCGGTTCAGCTCATCGTCATCCACGATGAGCATGGTATTGGGAGCGCCTTTGTGGCGCTTGAAGGACGTTTGCATGACAGCCCCGTGCGGGGTTGGCGACGGCCTGACGCCGTCGGTTCCGGCGAGAGAACCCCCTTCAGCGAACCAGGGCAGGATACTACCGGATTTTCCCGCCGCCATCAACCACGCGCCCCGGCCGGCCACACCCGCATGCGGCCCGGCGGCGCTACCCGTCTTTCGGGCCGGTCCCGGCATCCGTCCGCGAAGGCCGGAAACTCAGCACCCGGCAGGGGACCGCCGGGGGTTCCGGCGCGCGCTCCAGGGCAAAATCCGGGGCGGGAGCGGCATCCCGGGGGGAAGCATCGACGGGCGCCCCGGCGGGGGCGTCGGGCGGCCGCCGCTGCTCGCGCCAGCAGTAGTTGAAAAGCTGGTTTTTCCAGTGCTTGGCCTGGATGAGGGAGAAGACCAGCGCCCCCTCCTCCCAGCGGCGGGTAGGCTCAAAGCGACTCGTCAGGGTGGCGTACTTGCTCCAGAGCGCCATGAGCGACGCCTCATCCAGGGCGTCCAGCTGCCGCGCGAGCCTGAGCAGAAGTTTTTCCATGCGCCGGGGAACCTCCGGGGTAGCGTTGCCCTCTTGTAGAGGTTCGCGCCCGCCACGTCAACGCGTGCCGTTCCGCGCTGGCGTTGGCCGGACTTTCATGCTAGGGTGGCGCCTCCTGGCGCGGCCGCCTGTCCGCGCCGCGCCCCACCGCACGGAGACATATCATGCCGGATCTCAAAGCCATGTATTCCACCATTCGCAAGGATGCCTTCCCCGAGACCATGACCATCCTCCTCGGCGACGAGCGGCTGGTCTATGAAAAGCGCGTCTGGACGCTGGACGGCGAGGAAAAGGGCCTGCGCTACGGCGAAAACCCCGACCAGCCCGCCGCCCTCTATGCCCTGAAGGAAGGCTCGCTCAGCCTCGGCGGCCTGGCCTGGCGCGGACCGGGGCACGGCATCGTCTCGCGCCTGGACGAGGCGCAGATGATCCAGGCGGGCAAGCATCCCGGCAAGACCAACCTCACGGATGTGGACAACGGCGCCAATATCCTCCAGTACCTCACCGAACGGCCGGCCGCCGTCATCCTCAAGCACAACAATCCCTGCGGCGCCGCCTGGGTCCCCGAGGCGGAGGGCGGCATCGCCGAGGCGCTCAGCCGCGCCTTCTGGAGCGACCGCATCGCGGCCTTCGGGGGCGCCGTGGTGGTCAACCGGACCCTGTGCCGCGCGGCGGCGGAGACCATCGCCGCCAGCTACTTCGAGGTGGTGGCCGCGCCCGCCTTTGAGCCGGGCGTGGTGGATATCCTCAAGGGCCGCAAGAACCTCCGCATCATGGAGCTTCCCGGACTCGGCCGGCTTGAGGAACTGGTCGGCTCGGCCTGGCTGGACATCAAGAGCCTGGCGGACGGCGGCATCATCGTCCAGAAATCGTTCCAGAACCGCATCCTCGCGGACGCGGACTTTCTCCCGGCAACGGCCAGGACAAAGGACGGCGTGGAAGTCGTCGCCCGCGCTCCCGACCGCGACGAGCTTTCCGACCTGCGCTTCGCCTGGGCCGTGGAGGCGGGCGTTACCTCCAATTCGGTCATTTTCGTCCGCAACGGCGCCACGGTTGCCATCGGCACCGGCGAGCAGGACCGCGTGGGCTGCGCGGAACTCACCATCCACAAGGCCTATACCAAATATGCCGACAGCCTGGCCTTCCGCGAATGCGGTCTCTCGCTGTACGAACTGGAGCAGCGGGCCGAAGGCGACGCCGCCCTCGCCGCCAGGCTTGAGGACATCCGCGCGCGCACCCGCGAGGCGCGCGGGGGGCTGCCCGGGTCGCGCCTGGTGTCGGACGGCTTTTTCCCCTTCCGCGACGGCGTGGACGTGGCCGTGGCCCAGGGGGTGACCGCCATCGCCCAGCCCGGCGGCTCCCTGCGCGACGCCGAGGTCATCATGGCCTGCAACGAGGCCGTGCCCCAGGTAGCCATGGTCTTCACGGGCCAGCGCTCGTTCCGGCACTAGGCGGCCACACATGGGGACCACGCCGGACAGGACTCCCGGACCCACGCGCTACCCGCGCCTGTGCGTGAGCGCCGCGTCCGGCGGCGGCGGAAAGACCCTGCTCGCCCTCGGGCTGGCGCGGGCCGCCCGGAAGGCGGGCCTTGCGGTCAAGCCCTTCAAGAAGGGACCGGACTATATCGACGCGGCGTGGCTCGGGCGGGCGGCGGGCATGGCCGCCACCAATCTCGACCCGTTCTTCCTTCCCCCGGCGGCCCTGGCCGCGCTCTTCGCCCGCGCCCTGAACGCAGTGGATGCAGTGGACGCGGCGGTCACGAGGGATGCGGCCGGTGCGGCCGCCCCGGACCGGGCAGCGCAGGGCAGGGGCCGCCTGGGCCTGGTGGAGGGCAACCGGGGGCTGTATGACGGGCTTGATGCCCAAGGCTCGTGCTCCACGGCCGGGCTGGCGCGCGCCCTGGCCTGCCCTGTCCTGCTGAGTCTCGACGCCACCAAGATGACGCGCACCGCGGCCGCCCTGCTGGCCGGACTCATGGATTTTGAACCGGGGGTACGCATATGCGGCGTGGTCTTCAACCGCGTCGGCTCGCCCCGGCACGAGACCGCCCTGCGGCGGGCCGTGGAGGCGCGCCTGCCCCTG
Source organism: uncultured Desulfovibrio sp. (assembly GCF_910584445.1). Lineage (GTDB taxonomy): Bacteria > Desulfobacterota > Desulfovibrionia > Desulfovibrionales > Desulfovibrionaceae > Desulfovibrio. The sequence continues at coordinate 42,902 of NZ_CAJUBO010000001.1, read as the reverse complement.
CCCGTCCTCGGCGCCCTGCCGCGCCTGGCGCGCAATCCCCTCCCCGAACGGCACATGGGCATCGCCAGCAGCGGCGCCGGGCTTCGCGCGGAAGCCGACGCACTTCTGGACGCGCTGGCGCAGCTCGTGCGTGACCATGTGGATGTGGAGCGCGTCCTGGAGGCGGCCGGAAACGCCCCTCCCCTGCCGGGGGGGGAAACAGCGCCGCGCGACGGCTCTGGCGACGACGGACCCCGCCGCACTCTCGCGGAGGAACTGCGCCCCCCGCCGTCATCATCAGCCCCGGGACCGCATGCCCCGCCGTCTGTTGCGGACAGGCCGGAGCAACGCGTCTGCCCGGCGCCCGGCGGCGCCCCGGCGGGAGGCGTCCCTGCCGCGCCCCGCCCGCGCATCGGCTATGTCCGCGATGCCGCGTTCTGGTTCTATTATCCCGAAAATCTCGCCGCCCTGGAAGACGCGGGCGCGGAGCCTGTCCCGCTGGCGCTGGTGGATGCGCCCGGGGCAGAGGATGACGTGTGGGAGACACTGGACGGACTCTACCTTGGCGGCGGCTTCCCCGAGGATTTTCTGCCCCGGCTCTCCGGTTCGCCCGGGCTTGCGCGGCTGGCGGCCCTGTCGCGCGCCGGGCTTCCCATCTATGCGGAGTGCGGCGGCCTGCTCGCGCTTTCGCGCGGCATGGAACGGGACGGCGTCTTCTGGCCGCTTGCCGGCGCCCTGCCGCTGCGCGCCGTCTGGACGGCGCGGCCCCAGGGCCTTGGCTATGTGGAGGGGGAGGTCATGCTCCCCAATCCCTTCCTGCCGGTGGGGCTGCGCGTGCGCGCCCATGAATTCCACTATTCGCGCTGCATCCGGGAGGCGGGCGCCCCGCCGGCGGCACTGGCGCTCACGCGCGGCACCGGCATGGGGCGGTTTTCCGAAGGGGACGGCCGCGCCCGCGCCGGAGACGGCATCGTCTGCGGACGCACCTGGGGCGCCTACTGCCATATCTTCGCGCCGGCCGTTCCCTGCTGGGCGCCCAATTTCGTGGCCGCGGCGCGCGCCCGGCGCGCCGCCCGCGCCCTGCGCTGACAGGAGGACGCCATGCGCGTGTCCGTCATCATCCCGGCCTGGAACCTCCAGGAACTCACGGCCGCCTGCCTGCGCTCGCTGGCAGCGCACAGCGCGGACGCGGACCTTGACGTCCTCGTGGTGGACAACGGTTCCACAGACACGACGCCGGAAGTCCTCCCCCCCCTGGGGCGCCGCCTGTTCGGCCCGCGCTTTCAGCAGCTCCGCCTGCCGGACAACCTGGGTTTCGCCCGCGCCTGCAATGCGGGGGCGGCCGCTGCCCGCGGCGACCTGCTCTTTTTCCTCAACAACGATACCCTGTGCACGCCCGGCTGGCTGCCACCCCTGCTGGAGGCCTTCGCGGACAGCCGCGTGGGCGCCGCGGGGCCGCGCCTGCTCTATCCCGACGGCAGGCTCCAGCATTGCGGCATTGCGTTTTCTCCGTTTTTCGACGTCGGGCATCTCTATGAGTTCTTTCCCGGCGACCATCCGGCAGTCGCGCGCCACCGGCCGCTCCAGGCCATCACCGGCGCCGCCCTCATGCTGCCCGCCCGCCTGTTTCAGGAGGCTGGCGGCTTCCACGAGGGCTACCTCAACGGCTATGAGGACATGGACCTCTGCCTCGCCCTCACCGCCGCCGGCCACAGGCTCGCGCTGGCGCCCGCGAGCCGCATCATCCACCACACCAGCGCCACGCCGGGCCGCTTCGTCCACGACACCGCCAACGGGCGGCTGCTCATGCGACGGCAGGGCGGCCGCCTGCGGCCAGACCTGCACATGCTTGGGCGCCTTGACGGCTATGGAATGCGCGTGGGCGCCGATCTTTCCTGCTGGCTGGAGCTGCCGGAAGAAGCCGCCCGAAACCTGGCGGCGGCAACGGAGGGGAGCGGGTCCGACGGCGTGGCGGAAGCCCTGGAGCGCGAACCCCTCTGGCGCGCGGGCTGGCTGCGGCTCATGACCCTGCGGGAGGCGGAGGGACACCCGCGCGAAGCGCTCGCGGCGGGCATGCGGGGCCTGCGCTTTTTCCCGGCGCCGGAACTGGCGGCCCGCATGCAGCGGCTGGTGAGCCGCCATGCCGTCCTTGCGGAGCTTGCGCCCACCGCAACGGCCATAGCCGCCGACGTGACGGCGCCCGCCGATGCGGCCACACACGCGGCCAACCGTGCCCGGCTCGAGGCCGCGCGCCGGGCCGCCGCCACGCGCGGCGACGCCGCCCTTGCGGAACTGCTTGCGGACGCGCTGACCGCAACGGACACCCGGGAGCGCGCCTGAAGCGCAACAATGCCGCGGGCGCGCCCCGGCCTTTTGCAAGCCATGAGCGCGCCCGCACGGCAGCTCCCTGAAACGGATCCGGTTGGATACTTCCCGTACCAAAAACCGCTCTATTTGCCGGGCCTGGCCGCCGTTTCGGCCTCCGGCTCCCAGAGCGGCAGTCCGCAGGCCCGCAGATAGGCGTTGATGGCCTCCCTGCCGCCCACGCTCTCGGCCGTTTCCGGCCAGACTTCGCGCAGGGCCACGTCACGCCACGGGCTTTCGTCCTCCACCGTGGTGATCTTCACGCCTTCGGCCAGGAGCGCCTTTCTGGCAATGGCGTTCATTTCCTTCTGATACTGGAGCGAAAGCTCCTGCACATGCCGCCCGGCTTCCACCAGGATCTTCCTGTCCGCCTCGCTCAGCGCGTTGAAGATGCGCGTGCTGATGACCAGCGGCTGGAGATTGTAGAGATAGTGGAGTTCGGTGATGTACTTCTGGCCGGCATCAGGAAATTTCATGGCCCGGAAGCCGCTGTAGTCGTAGCACTGGCCGTCCACCAGGCCGTTCTTGAGCGCGTTGCGCGTCATGGGCCAGGCCAGCGGCATGGGGATGGCGCCGAACGCGCGGTAGGTCTTGATCATGACCAGGCTCTGCGGCACGCGGAAGCGCAGGCCCTGGATGTCCTCGAGGTTCGCCACGGGATGCCTGCTGTTGGACGGGAAGCGGTAGCCGTAGTACGTCCAGGCAAGGATACGCAGGCCCGCCTTTTCCGCGTAGCTGTCGAGCAGCTCCGCGGCCTTGCCCGTGGTGCCGCGAACCACGGCCGCTTCATCGGGGAAGAGATAGGGCAGCGTCACCACGCCCAGGCCGCGCACCATGGGCACGAGATTGCCCACGCCGCCCAGCATCATGCCCAGCTTGCCCGTCTGGACGCGATGGAACTGGAAGGTCTCGTCCGCATCCAGGCCGCCGCTGTACGACAGAGTGATGTCCAGCCTGCCCTTGGCGGCCGAGGTCACATAGTTCTTGAAGGCAAGGGCCAGCATGCCCATTTCCGAATCTTCCGGGTCGCCGATGGCGAAGGAGAGCTTCACCGGCTGCGTGGAGGCGCCGGCGGACTTGCCCGCCGGAGCGGCTGCGTGAAGGAGGGCGGGCGCGGCCAGGAGGAACAGGGCCAGCAGAAGGACTTTCGTACGCATGGAAACCTCGTGGGACCTCTTGCGGGTGAGTTCAGGCGATCCCGGGCGGCGGGAACGGTCCCGCCGCCCGCGGAAAGCGTGCTAGGGCGCGGCCACGCTCATCATGTTCGGCAGGAACATGACAAGCCCGGGGAAGGCCACCAGAACGACGATAGCCAGCAGGTTGGCGAAGACCATGGGCAGCGCCATGAAGGAGATGCTCTCCAGCGACTGGTTGGAGATGCCCGAGGCGATGAACATGTTCTCGCCCAGCGGCGGCGTGGAGAAGCCGATGCCGCAGCAGCAGATGAGGATGAGTCCGAAGTGGATGGGGTCCACCCCGTAGGCCGTCATGATGGGCAGAAGCACCGGCGTGACCAGCATGATGATGGCGAGCGTCTCCATGAACATGCCCAGGAAGATGAGCAGGACGACCACGAAGAGCCAGACCATGTACACGTTGGTGGTGAAGCCGAGCACCCAGTTGGCGAGTTCCACCGGGATGCGGTACGAGGTGAGCAGGTAGCCGAAGGCCGTTGCCGTGAACACCAGGACGAGCACGCGGCCCGTGAGCCACGAGGTGGTGTTCAGCGAGGCCATGAAGGCCCTGAACTTGAGTTCGCGATGGATGAAGATGCCCACAAAGAGCGTGTAGAAAATAGCCACGATGGCGGCTTCCGTGGGGGTGAACAGGCCCGCGTAGATGCCGCCGAGGATGATGAGCGGCGCGAGGATGGACCAGAAGCCGTCCCTGAGGGAATGGAGCAGATGCCTGAGCGACCAGGAATCGCCGCCCAGATTGAGTCTGCGGCACTTGAGAAAGTGCAGGATGCAGAGCGCAAGCGCGATGAGGAAGCCGGGGATGAAGCCGGCCATGAACATCTTGGAGATGCTCACCTGACCGGTGACGCCGTAGATGACCATGGGGATGCTCGGCGGGATGATGATGCCGATGCCGCCCGCCGTGGCCGTGGTGGCCGCCGCGTAGGCCGTGTTGTAGCCGCGCTTGGTCATGGCCGGGATCATGAGCATGCCCACGGCGGCCGTGGTGGCCGGGCCGGAGCCGGAAATGGCGCCGAAAAAGACGCAGGAGAGCACCGTGGAGATGGCGAGGCCGCCGGGGATCGGCCCGACGAAGGCCTCGGCCACGGCCACGAGCCTTCGCGATATGCCCGACGCCTCCATGAGCGCCCCGGCCAGCACGAATGCCGGGAGCGCCATGAGCGGAAAGGCCGTGAGCGAGGCGAAGGCGCGCTCGATCATCATGGAAAGGTCGATGTCGAGAATGAGGAAACAGACCATGGTGCCCACGCCCAGGGCAACCATGATGGGACAGCCGATCAGCAAAAGGACAAAGAAGACCGCAAAGAGCAGGCCGCCGATGCCCATGGGGGTAAGCGCTTCCATCAGGCAGCCCCTCCTTCCTTGCCGCCTTCCTCAAGCAGGGCGCTCTGGCTCTGCTTGACGGCCTCCTGATCCGGGTCGGCGATCTCCTGCTTGAGCACGAACTTGATGTAATTCACCTGAAGGATGCGGATAGCCATGAGCGTGAAGCTCAGCGGAAAGACCAGGTAAATGTAGCCCATGTCCCAGTCGAGCGCCGGGGTGGCGTAGGGAAATTCGCGCAGGTCGAGGACGGCGAGCCAGCCCTCCCAGGCCATGATGAGGCTGAAGGCCAGCCAGATCATGTCGCTGATGAAGAGCAGCAGGTTGGCGACCCATTTGGGCGCCCTGGCGAACTGGAGCGTGACGCGGTTGAGCGCGCAGAGCCGGGTGGCGTAGCAGGCGCCGAAAAGGATGAACCAGATGAAGGCGAAGCGCGCGATCTCCTCCGTCCAGGGCAGGGAGGCGTCCAGAAAGCGGAGGATGATCTGGATGAAGACGACGACGACAAAAAAGACCAGCAGGAATTGACAAAGATAGCTTTCAAAGTGATCCATGAAAGCCAGGACGAACTTCTTCACGCCGAACCCCCCAGGCTGTCAGCCGGGCGGCCCCGGCATGGTTGCCAATGTGCGCGTGAACGGCGGCAAAGCCGCAAGGCGGCCAGGTCCCGCCAGGGTCCCGGCCGCCGCAGATCGGGAGCCTAGTTGTTCCAGGGCTGCTTGCCCATGGCCTTGAGGTATGCGTTGATGGCGTCCTTGCCGCCCACAAAGTCGGCCATTTCCGGCCAGACCTTTTCAAGGGCGGCCTTCTTCCACTGGTCCTCGTCCTCAAGCACGTCCACCACAAGGCCGGCCGCGATGAGCGCGTCCTTGGCGGCCTGGGCGTATTCCTTCTGGTACTTGAGCACGGCTTCCTGCGCGTAGTGGCCGCCGTCCACAAAGATCTTCTGCAGCTCGGGCTTGGTCTTCTTGTACACGCGCTCGCTCATGACCAGCGGCTGGAGCTGATAGGTGTAATGCACCTCGGTGAGGTACTTCTGGTTGGCCTCGTTGAACTTCATGGCCTTGAAGCCGATGTAGCCGTAGCACTGGCCGTCCACAACGCCCTACTGGAGGGCGGTGAAGGTCTCCGCCCAGGAGATGGGGGTCGGGCTGCCGCCGAAGGCCTTGTAGGCGGCGATGAGCACGGCGCTCTGCGGCACGCGGAACTTGAGGTCCTTGATGTCCGCGAGCTTCTTGATGGGATGCTTGGAGTTGGAAATGTAGCGGAAGTCCGTGTAGGTCCAGCAGAGGATGCGGAACCCGGCCTTGACGGCATAGCCGTTGAGCAGCTCGGCGGGCTTGCCGTTGGTGCCGGCCACGACCTCGTCGAGGTTCTCGAAGAGGTAGGGCAGGGTCAGAAGGCCCAGCTTCTTCTCAAAGGGAACGAGGTTGGCGATGCCGCCCACGGCAAAGGGCAGCGTGCCTTTCTGCACGTTGCGGAAGGCTTCGCTCTCGTCACCGAGGGCGCCGGCAAAGAAAAGGTCGATCTTCACTTCGCCGTTGGTTTTTTCCTCCACATACTTCTTGAAGGCCAGCGCGGCCACACCCTGCTCGGAATCCTCGGGATCGCCCACGGCGACCTTGTAGTTTACCGCCGCCATGGCGGACACGTTGAGCATGAACAGGAACGCCAGCGTCAGGACACACAGCTTTTTGAGGCTCATAAACCCTCCTGGTTTCTGATTGCAAAGATCCTGCAAAGGATCCTTGCGGGATCATTCGCGAAAAAACGTGGTTTTTCGCTCATTCACGGCGCCGCCGCCGCAAGACCCCTCCGGGTTTTGCAGTGTCCGCGCTTGCAGGCAGACACTCGATCAATGTGTGGAAGCCTTCTATTTCTTTAGCTCCCCACTAGCATTTTTTTTCACAACTTACAAGCGCGCATCCGTGAAAAGGCATCTCCCCTTCGCGCGCTCCCCCCTTCAGCGCAGCATACCGAGAAGCCTGTCCAGGCTCGCGGCGGCGTCGCCGAGCAGCATCACCACGCCCGGCTTGCGGTAGAGCGGATTCTCCACGCCCGCGTAGCCCGGCTTTTCGTCATAGTTGCAGATGATGACGCCCCTGGCCTTGTCCACGTCCAGAATGGGCATGCCATAGATGGGCGTGCCCTCCGCCGTGTTGGCCGCCGGGTTCACCACGTCGTTGGCGCCCACGATGAGCACAAGGTCGGCCTCGGGAAAGAGCGGATTCACCACATCCATCTCGAGCAGATGCTCGTACTCCACATTGGCCTCGGCCAGGAGCACGTTCATGTGCCCGGGCATGCGCCCCGCCACCGGATGGATGGCGTAGTCCACCGTGGCGCCGTTGGACTCCAGCGCGTCGGCAAGCTGCTTGACCTTGTGCTGCGCCTGCGCCAGCGCCATGCCGTAGCCCGGCACGATGATCACCCGT
>NZ_CAJUBO010000001.1:0-35502 GCF_910584445.1 uncultured Desulfovibrio sp. | reverse complement strand
CTTGTGCTGCGCCTGCGCCAGCGCCATGCCGTAGCCCGGCACGATGATCACCCGTTTGGCGTTCTTGAGCATGGCGGCCGCATCGGCCTTCGGTTCCGCCTGCACCGCGGCGGCCGCGCCTTCGGGGACGGCGCCCTGGGCGAGTTCCACCAGGCGCCCCACGGTCCTCGCCGCGTCGCCGAACATGAGAATGACGCCGGGTTTGGTGTAGAGCGGGTTCTCCACGCCAGCGTAGCCGGGTTTGCCGTCATAGTTGCAGACAATGACGCCCTTGGCCTTGTCCACGTCCAGAATGGGCATGCCGTAGATGGGCGTGCCCTCGGCCGTGTTGGCCGCCGGGTTCACCACGTCGTTGGCGCCCACGATGAGCACAAGGTCGGCCTCGGGAAAGAGCGGATTCACCACATCCATCTCGAGCAGATGCTCGTACTCCACATTGGCCTCGGCCAGGAGCACGTTCATGTGCCCGGGCATGCGCCCCGCCACCGGATGGATGGCGTAGTCCACCGTGGCGCCGTTGGACTCCAGCGCGTCGGCAAGCTGCTTGACCTTGTGCTGCGCCTGCGCCAGCGCCATGCCGTAGCCCGGCACGATGATCACCCGTCTGGCGTTCCTGAGCAGCTCTGCGGCGCGAGCCTCGTCGCTCCCGGGGGCCGCGTTGCCGCTGTCCGCGGGCGCCGCCACATCCGCCCTGGCGAGCTCCACCAGATGCGCCACGGTCTTCGCCGCGTCACCCAGGCGCATGTGGACGCCCGCCTTCTTGTAGAGCGGATTCGGCACGCCCGCATAGCCCGGCTTTTCGTCATAGTTGCAGACGATGACGCCCCTGGCCTTGTCCACGTCCAGAATGGGCATGCCATAGATGGGCGTGCCCTCCGCCGTGTTGGCCGCCGGGTTCACCACGTCGTTGGCGCCCACGATGAGCACAAGGTCGGCCTCGGGAAAGAGCGGATTCACCACATCCATCTCGAGCAGATGCTCGTACTCCACATTGGCCTCGGCCAGGAGCACGTTCATGTGCCCGGGCATGCGCCCCGCCACCGGATGGATGGCGTAGTCCACCGTGGCGCCGTTGGACTCCAGCGCGTCGGCAAGCTGCTTGACCTTGTGCTGCGCCTGCGCCAGCGCCATGCCGTAGCCCGGCACGATGATCACCCGTCTGGCCGCGTGCAGCAGCTTCGCAAGCGCGGCGTCGTCATCGCCTGCCGCCGCGTTGCCGCTGTCCGCGGGCGCCGCCACATCGCCCCTGACGAGATCCACCAGATGGGCCACGGTCTTCGCCGCATCGCCCAGGCGCATGTGGACGCCGGGTTTCTTGTAGAGCGGGTTCGGCACGCCGGCATAGCCCGGCTTTTCGTCATAGTTGCAGACGATGACGCCCCTGGCCTTGTCCACGTCCAGAATGGGCATGCCGTAGATGGGCGTGCCCTCGGCCGTGTTGGCCGCCGGGTTCACCACGTCGTTGGCGCCCACGATGAGCACAAGGTCGGCCTCGGGAAAGAGCGGATTCACCACATCCATCTCGAGCAGATGCTCGTACTCCACATTGGCCTCGGCCAGGAGCACGTTCATGTGCCCGGGCATGCGCCCCGCCACCGGATGGATGGCGTAGTCCACCGTGGCGCCGTTGGACTCCAGCGCGTCGGCAAGCTGCTTGACCTTGTGCTGCGCCTGCGCCAGCGCCATGCCGTAGCCCGGCACGATGATCACCCGTCTGGCCGCGTGCAGCAGCTTCGCAAGCGCGGCATCGTCATCGTCATCGGTGGCGGCCGCGCCGGAAGCGGCGGACCCGGCAGGCCCGGCGGGCGGCGTTGGCGCCGCAGGCGCGGAAGCGGCCGGGGCGGCGCCGGGCTTCCTGCCGGCCACCGAGGACTCGCCCAGCAGGATGGGCATGAGCCGCCGGTTCATGGCCTTGCACATGACGCGCGTGAGCATGTAGCCCGCCGAGCCGATGATGCCGCCCACGGCGATGAGCAGCGGGTCGGCCACGGCAAAGCCCGCGATGGCGCAGGAGATGCCGCCCATGGAGTTGAGCAGGGAAATGGTGATGGGCATGTCCGCCCCGCCCACGCGCAGGGTGAACACGATGCCGAAGAGCGCGCCGGTGGCGAACATGAGTCCAATCATGAGCCAGGGCAGAAAACCGGGGGCGATATTGTAGATGCAGAGGGCCACCAGCATCAGGCCCAGCAGGAAGTTGACGATGCCGCTGTGATTGGGCAGCACGATGGGCCGCTGCGGCAGCACCTGGTGCAGCTTGCCCGCGGCCACGAAGGAACCGGCAATGGTGGTCATGCCCGAGCAGAGGGCCAGGCAGGCGTCGATGCGGTGGAAGGCCGACTCCGGACCCACATCCACCAGCATGATGAGTCCCACCAGGGCGGCGGCGCCGCCGCCGAAGCCGTGGAGAAAGGCCACGAGCTGCGGCATCTGGATCATCTTGACCTTGTTGGAGAGGAAGAGTCCGAAGGCCATGCCCACGGCAATGGCGATCCAGAGGTTGACGGAACCAAAGGAATCGTCGCGGAGCATGGTGATGACAATAGCCAGGGCCATGGACCCGGCGGCAATGGCATTGCCCCGGACGGCGGTCTTGACGTTGCTCATCAGGTGCAGGCCGTAGAGGATGGCAACAGCGAGCACCGTGGCAATGATGTAGTAATAGAGCGTGCTCATGCGCGGAGTTTCTCCCTTGCATCAGGCGGCGGACGCGGACGGACCGGGCCTAGCGCTTCTTGCCGGCGATCATCCTGAGCATCTTGTTGGTGATGTCGAAGCCGCCGAAGACGTTGGTGATGGCGAGCGCGATAGCCACGCCGCCGAAGAACGCGCCCAGCGTGGTGGTAGCCAGATGCGTGGCCGTGAGCGCGCCCAGGATGATGACGCCGTCAAGGGCGTTCATGCTCGACATGAGCGGGGTATGCAAGAGGCTCGGGATATGGCTGAGCACCTTGTAGCCGATGATCAGCGCGGCGATGAAGACCAGGATGAGGATGAACGTGGTCAAGGGGGTGCCTCCACGGAAAGTTGCCGCCGGACGGCGGATACGGAAAGGGCGCGCCGCCCTGCCGGGAAACGGCGCGCCCTTGCGCGGCTTTTACAGGCCGGCTTCCTTGGCGCCGGCGTGGACGATCTCCTTGTTGATGGTGGTCAACGAGGAGGCCACGATGGGATCGTTGCGGTCAAGCACGATCTTGCCGTCCTTGGTGAGGTAGGCAAGCAGGTTGTAGATGTTGTTGGCGAACATCCAGGTGGAGCTGGTGGGCATCATGCCGGGGATGTTCTTGATGCCGCTGACGGTCACGCCGGCAAAAACGGTTTCCTCGCCGGCCTTGGTCACGGCGCAGTTGCCGCCCTGGTCGATGGCGATGTCCACGATGACCGAACCGGGCTTCATGGACTTGACCATCTCCTCGGTGATGAGCACCGGGGCGAGCTTGCCGGGGATGAGGGCCGTGAGGATGATGACGTCGGCATCCTTGACCACGGGCTTGATGACCTCGATCTCCTTCTTCAGCCATTCCTCGGGCAGGCGCTGGGCATAGCCGCCCTCGCCGATAGCCACTTCCTTGGGCACGCCGGTGTCCACGGACTTGGCGCCGAGGCTGCGGGCCTGCTCGGCCGCGTCGGGACGGATGTCGATGGCCGTCACTTCGGCGCCCAGGCGCTTGGCGGTGGCGACCGCCTGGAGACCGGCCACGCCCGTGCCGATGACCACGACCTTGGCGGGCTTGATGACGCCCACGGCGGTGCCGATCATGGGCATGAACTTGGAGAGGTAGCTGGCGGCCATGAGCACGCCCTTGTAGCCGGCCACGGTGCTCATGGAGGTCAGGGCGTCCATGCTCTGGGCGCGGGAGATGCGCGGGATGCCGTCAAGGGTGATGCTGATGCAGCCGGTATCGCGCAGTTTTTTCATGGGTTCGCGGTTCACCGGAGCGGCGGGGTGCAGGAAGGTGATGAGGTACTGGCCGTCGCGGAGCATGTCGCTCTCGTGCATGCCTTCCTTCTCGTTGAAGAGCGGCTCTTTCACCTTGAGGATGACGTCGGCCTTGTCGAACACTTCCTTGGCGCGCTCGACGATGGTGGCGCCGGCGGCCTTGTACTGATCGTCGGAGAAGAAGGCGCCTTCGCCGGCGCCCGCCTGCACCAGAACGACAGCGCCCTCATCGACCATTTTCTTCACGGTTTCGGGGGTGGACGACACGCGGCGCTCGCCGGGCATGATTTCCGTGGGAACACCGATGGTCATACCGGAAAATTTCATGGGGATCGCTCCTTGAAAGCTGACAGGGTGAAATCCGGAGGGGCCGGGACCGCGCGGTCCCGGCCCGCCGAAACCGGAAGCTAGGCCTTGACCACCTTGAAGGCGTTGTCAAGAGCCTTGAGGATCTCGTCGAGTTCCGCCGTGGTGGTGATGAGCGCCGGGGCCAGGCAGAGGGTATTGTTGAATTCGCGGAAGCAGCGGCTGGTCTTGCCGATAATGACGCCCTGCTTCATGCATTCGCCCACCACGGCGCCGGCCACGGCTTCGGAGACAGGCTCGCGGGTGGCGCGGTCCTTGACAAGCTCCAGGCCGCAGAAGAGGCCCTTGCCGCGCACATCGCCGATGATTTCGTACTTCTTTTCCAGGGCCTTGAGTCCGTCCATGAGGTACTCGCCCATCTTGACCACGTTGTCGAGCACATGGTGCTCTTCCATGTAGCAGATATTGGCGTAGCCGGCGGCGGGTCCGGCGGTGCAGCCGCCGAAGGTGCTGATGTCGCGGAAGTAGCTGTCGCGGTCGGCCGGGTCGGCGATGAAGTCCTGGAAGACCTCTTCGGTGGTCACGGTGCAGGAGATGGGCGCGTAGCCCGCGGCCACGCCCTTCGCCATGGTCACGATGTCGGGCTTGACGTTGAAGTGCTGGTAGCCGAACCACTTGCCGGTGCGGCCGAGACCGCAGACCACTTCGTCGATGATGAGCAGCAGGCCGTACTTCTTGCAGATCTCCGTGATGGTCTCAAAGTAGCCCTCGGGCGGCACGATGACGCCGCCGCCGGCGGTGATGGGTTCCAGGATGACCGCGCCCACGGTGTCGGGGTCTTCCTTCTGCACCACGGCCTCAAGCTCGCGGGCGAACTTTTCGCCCAGATTGGGCGTGCCGGCGGGATAGGGCGAACGGTAGGCCGAGCAGGCCGGAAATTCCACGAAGCCCGGGGTGTAGGGTCCGTACTGCATCTTGCGCTCTTCCTGCCCGCAGGCGGAAAGCGTGGTGATGGTGGTGCCGTGGTAATCGCGGTTGCGGTACACGACCTTGTATTTCTTGCCACCGTGCTTGAGCTGGGAGATCTGGCGCACGATCTTGAAGGCCTTTTCATTGGCCTCGGAACCGGAGTTGGAAAGATAGACGCGACTCATGCCCGGCATCTTCTCAATAAGCTTCTTGGAGAAGCGGATGGTGGGGATGTTGCCGTAGCCGTTGGCAAAGTAGCACAGTTCCATGAGCTGGTCGCTCACGGCCCTGGTCAGGGTCTCGTTGCCGTAGCCCAGGTTGACCGTCCAGACGCCGCCGGAGACCGCGTCCAGATATTCCTTGCCGTGGATGTCCGTGACCCGCATGCCCTTGCCCTTGACAAAGATGGTGGGGTCGGCCTTTTCAAAGATTTTGTGCTGGGTGAGGTGATGCCAGACGTACTTTTTGTCGTCCGCGATCATCTCGGCGGCGTTGAAGGACTGCGCCATGTCTTCCTCCGATGACGTTTGTGCTTGGCGCCGCCTGGGGCATGCCCGACCGGAACATCCGGGGGCGGCGTCGGACATCGCTGCTGTGACGGCCCTGACGTTCCCTCTCGAATGTCCGGGCCGGACCTGAACTAGCAAGCCTTGTGCCAAAAGGCACAGGCCGTGTATTTGTAAAGATTCCGGAGCGTTGCCAGGCAAGAGTTCCCCTGCTGCCCCGGAGCCTCACAAATGCAAACCGCAATCGACTCAAAATGGCACAAAATGCCAAACCGAAATCGACTTATAATCCATTTTCGATTCAGCGCGGGCGGGGCACGCCCGGGCCACCGCCCTCCGCCGATGACGGCAGGAGGCCCGCCCCGCGCATGCGGAACGGGCCTCCCCAAAGAAGGACCTGCCGCCGCGTCAGCGCAGCATCCAGGCCAGCGGTCCGGCCTGGAGCCAGGTCAGCACGCACAGGAGCAGGGTCATGCCGATGCTGTGCAGGATGGTGAAGCGGAAGAGGTTGCCCTCCTCGCCGACCATGCCCGTGGCCGCCGTTGCCACGGAAAGGGACTGCGGCGAAATCATCTTGGCGGTGGTGCCGCCCGAGGCGTTGGAAGCCACGGCAAGCTCGGGGGACATGCCCACGGCCACGGCCGTATCCCGCTGCATGCCGCCGAAAAGCGCGCAGGAGGAGGTGTCCGAACCGGTGAGGAAGACGCCGAGCCAGCCGAGGATGGGCGCGAAGAACGGGAAGAAGCCGCCCGTCAGGGTAAAGGCCAGGCCCAGGGTGGCGCTCATGCCGGAGTAGTTCATCAGATACGCCAGCCCCAGGATGAGGGCGATGGTGATGATGGGCAGCACCAGCTGACGGATGGTGCGGAAGAAGCAGGCGATGGCCCTGCCATACCCGTAGCGCGGCATGAGCGGCACGGAAACCAGGCCCGAAAGCAGGATGGCCGTGCCGCCGGCGGAAAGCCAGTTGAAGGTGTATTTGGCCGCATAGACCGCATTTTCCTTGACAATGGGCGCGGTCTTGAAGACCTCGCCGTCAAGGCCGGGCCAGCCGAAGGCGAACAGGGCGCCGGGCACGCCGTTGAGCACCTTCTTGAATTCGGGCAGGCCCCAGAAGAAGACGAAGACCGCCAGCACCAGGTAGGGACCCCAGGCGCGGAGCACCACGCCCATGGGATAGCCCTCGCCCTCGAGCCGCGCCTCGCCCTCGCCGGGGAAGCGGTAGGTGCGGCTGGGGCGCCAGACCTTGAGCAGAAGCACAAGGCCCACGATGGTGGCGATGGCCGAACCGATGTCCGGCAGGGTCGGGCCGTGGAAGTTGGAGAGCAGGAATTCCACGCCGGCGAAGCAGACGCCGGAGACGATGATGGCCGGGAGCACCTCCATGCTGCGCCTGAAGCCGCACATGGCAACGCAGACCCACAGCGGCACGATGAGCGCCAGCAGCGAGAGCTGACGGCCGGCGATGGAGCTGACGGCCATCTGGTCCAGGCCGGAGACCGAGGCGGCCACGATGATGGGCACGCCGATGGCGCCGAAGGCCACGGGCGCCGTATTGGCGATGAGCGCCACGCCCGCGCCCCAGAGCGGGGTGAAGCCCAGGCCCACGAGCATGGCCGCGGCAATGGCTACGGGCGTGCCGAAGCCGGCCGTGCCCTCGATGAAGCAGCTGAAGGCAAAGGCGATGAGCAGGGCCTGGAGGCGCCGGTCATCGGTGAGCCTGGCGAGCGAATCCTTGATGATCTCGAACTCGCCCGATTCAACGGTCATGTTATAGACCCAGACCGCGGTGACCACGATCCAGACGATGGGGAAAAGGCCAAACGCCGCGCCGTTGAGCGTGGCGCTCACGGCCAGCCCCACGGGCATCTTCCAGACGGCCACGGCCACCACGAGCGCGCCGACAAGCCCCGCCAGGGCCGCGATGTGACCCTTGGCCTTGCGGACGGCAAGCATGTAAAAGAGGATGATCAGCGGAATGGCCGCCACGCAGGCCGAGCCTACGGTGCTTCCGCCCACGGTGATGTAATTCTGGATCCACGGCATGACAGTCCCAACCTTTTCTCTCAAATGTGCGGGGAACGGCCGCTCCGTTCCCAGGGCAGCGCCGGCGGCGGCAAGGCCGCCGGGCGGAACCTGCGAAAACCCGTTCCCGGTTTTCGCGGCTGCCGGGCGTGCCGGCAGCGTCCCCGGAAGGCCGTCCGCCGGGGTCCCGGAATCCCGGCACGGCTTTCCAGGAAGGAGGATACGGGACTTTCCCGGCCGCCGACAAGAAATTCCCGCGTTAAGGCCGGGAATAATTGTTGAAAATTCAATAAATATTCAAATCCCGCTGCGGGGGGCGCAAAATCGCCGGGCCTTGCCCATGGGGAGAGGCCTGCGCCGCCCGCGCGAGGAAAGACACGATTTTTTGACGGAGAGTTTCGGCAGGGTCCACACAGATCAGGCGTGTCAACAACGCAAAAGAAGAAACCGGCCTACAGGCAGTCGCAGAGCGTCCGCGCGCGCAGCGAGTGCAGGCGGATGGAGCCGTTCTCCAGCTCCCGGCGCAGCTCGGCCACGCGGCGGGCGAGTCCGTCGGGCGCGGCCTGTCCCGCGGCCGCCAGAAAGGCCGGCAGCCCGGCCACGTCCACCCCGCCGTTGGCGAGGTCGTACACGACGATCTCCTTGCCCCGGAACTGCCGCGAAGCCGCCGAGGCCGCGATCTCGTACACGGCGTTGTCCGCCCGCTTGACGATGGAAAGCAGGGTGTGGCCGGGAAATGCGGAATTCTGGTCCGTATCCAGCCCCACAAGCCAGGCGTTGGCCGCCCTGACCCGCTCCAGCGCCGCCGGATTGCCCGCGCCGGCGGCAAGGGCCACCACATCGGCGCCCGCGTCCAGAAGGGCCGCGGTCTTGGCCGCGGCGGCGGCGCCGTCCGTGAAGGAGCCGGCCACGGCCTGGACCACGCGCACCTCCGGGTCCGCCAGTTGGGCGCCCTCGGCAAAACCGCTGAAGAGCGAACGCATGGCCGGGGTATCCTCCCCGGAAAGCCAGCCGATGACGCCCGCGGCATTGACGCCGGGCAGGCGCGTGGCCCGGGTGAGCATGGCCGCCGCCGCGCCTGCCAGAAAGGCACCCTGCTCGTCCGCAAAGGTCACGGACATGATGTTGGGCGCGCGCACGCCCGCGTCGATGCAGCCGAACATGGTGCGCCGGAAATTGGCCGCATTGTCGCGCAGGGCCTCGTGCAGGCCGTCCGACGCCACGAGGACCAGCTCCGACGCGGCCGCGGCCCGGCGCAGCGCCTCCGCCTGATCCTGCGCCTTGGGCGCGATCACCACCCGGGCTTCCAGCCCGAAATCGCGGGCCGCCCGCGCAAGGCCGGCGCGCAGCAGGTCGTTCCACGGGGAGGGGGCGTCATGCTCCAGAAGCAGGGTCACACGCAGGGGCGCGCCCGTGCCCGACCCGTCCGCGCCGGCGGCGTCCGCCGCACCGGTCCATGCCAGCAGCGCCAGCACCAGGCACGCCACCGCGCACACCACGGCGCCGCACCGCGCCGCCCTGTCCGAAAAGAGGAAGATCTCCATCATCAGGTGGCTGCCTTCAATTTTTCTCAGATGGCGGTCACGCCGCCGGATTCTCCGGCGGGAGCCGCCGGACGCTGCCGGCCCGCGCCGTCGGGAGCGGACGGTTTTTTCCCCGCGCCCAGGGCGTAGCTCCTGGCGGTCTCTTCCATGACGGCCTGCCCCACCACAAGCCAGCGCCCGCCCACCTTGCGAAGGGCCAGCCAACTGGTGAGCCGCGCGGGCGTGGTGACTCTGGCGATGGCCGCATCCGCGCCCACTTCCACGATCTTCGCCTCGCGCAGGGACAGGGGCACCCAGGGGCAGTCCGGCGTTTCCGCCGTGCGGCAGCGGGCCATGAGCGCGCCGCTGCTCACGCCGCGCCGGAATTCCGTTTCCAGCCGGCCGCGCATGTCCAGCAGATCGTCCAGAAGCCTGTCCACACTTCCCAGGCCCAGAAGATTGCCGAGCGCGTCCAGGGAACCCAGGGCGGGAGCATCGGCCGTCATGTTCCTGATATGGTTTTCGGCAAAGGCGCCCATGTCCACGCCGGAAAGAAAGGCGGCGCTGTCATTGGCATCAAGGGCGTCGGCCAGCGTGTCCAGCGCCTTTTCGGGACCGCTGGCGGAAAGGCAGGCCGCCAGCAGCAGGGAGGGAACGACGGCAAGGCATGCCCGGAAAAATCCTTGTTTCTGCATCTCCATGGTTCCTCCGCCACGGGGGCGTGTTTCGCGGCATCCTCCGCCATGGGAGCGGGGGGAGCCGCCGTCCGGCGGCAACGTCACGCGCGCACGGCATCGCGCAGGGCGCGGACCTCGCGCCGCAGCGCGTCATAGTCGAAACGGCTGAAACGGCCGTCGCGGTACAGCACCTCGCCGCCCACCATGGTCAGGCGCACCTCATGCCCGGTGGCCGCATAGACGAGATGCGAGGCCGGGGCATACATGGGCTGGAGGTTCGGCTCGTCCAGGTCAAGGGCCACGCAGTCCGCGGCCATGCCCGGGGCCAGAGCGCCGATGCGCGGCAGGCGCAGCGCCGCGGCCCCGCCACGGGTCGCCATGTCCAGCACGGCACCGGCCGGAGCGGCGGCGGGGTCTCCGCTGACGAGCTTGTGCAGGAGCGCGGCGCGCCCCATTTCCAGAAACAGGTTGCACTGGTTGTTGCTGGCCGGGCCGTCCGTGCCCAGCCCCACGGTCAGGCCGCGCCGGAGCATGGCGGGCACGGGCGCGGCCCCGGAGGCGAGCTTCATGTTGGAGGAGGGATTGTGCGCCACCGCCGCGCCGGCGGCGGCCAGCACGTCAAGCTCGTCCTCCGTGACGTCCACCACATGGGCAAAGACGCAGGCCGCGTCGAGCACGCCCAGATCGCGGCAGTACTCCACCGGGCGCCGCCCGTGGGCGGCATGGCAGCGCCCGGTCTCGTCGCGGGTCTCGGCCAGGTGCATATGGAAGGGGATGTCCAGCTCCAGGGCAAGGTCGCGGCAGGCGCCCACGATCTCCGGGGTGGTGGTATAGACGCTGTGGCAGTTGACGGCCACGGAAATGCGCTCGTGCCCGGCGTAGCGGGCGGCCAGGTCGCGCGTGGCCGAGAGCGCGGCGCGGAAGTCCGCGCACGACGCCGAGGGAAAGCCGAAGACCGCCTCGCCCCCCACGCAGCGCAGGCCCGCCTGCTCCGCCGCCTCCAGCACCGCGCCCTCGAACAGATACATGTCCATGCAGGCCGTGGTGCCGGTGCGGAGCATTTCCGCAAACCCGAGCAGGCTGCCGGTCCGCACCATGTCCGCCGTGAGCCTGGCCTCCACCGGGAATATCCGCTGTTCCAGCCACTCCATGAGCGGCATGTCGTCGGCAAGGCCGCGCAGAAAGGTCATGGCCGCATGGGAGTGTGCATTGACGAGTCCCGGGAGAACGAGCATGCTGGAAAGGTCAAGGATCTCCGCGGCCTGCCAGCGCTCGCCGACGTCTTCGGCCGGTCCCGCGTCAAGGATGGCGCCGTCGCTGATGGCGAGCGCGCCGGGGCTGAAGATTCGGCGTTCCGCATCCTGGGTGACGAGGACGCCCGCATGGACAAGGGTCTGGCACTGGCGCATGGGCGCTCCTTGTGCTGCTGAAGAGGAGTTGCAAATGAACGACGGCTGCAAACCGCCTGCCGGCGTCGCGGCGGCCGGGCATCCGGCGGCTCCCCGCGCGGGCGCCCTGCTCTTCCACGGGCTCGCGGGCACGCCCTTTGAGATCGCCCCTGTGGCGGCGGAGCTGGAGCGGGCGGGCATGCCCGCGCATACGCCGCTCCTGCCCGGGCACGGCGCAGGAAAGGACGCCTACCTCGCCGCGTCCTTCGCCCAGTGGCGCGCCTTTGCCCATGCGGAATACCGGCGCCTGAGCGCTGCCGGTCCGCTGCTTCTGGGCGGCTATTCCCTGGGGGGCATCCTGGCGCTGGACCTGGCCGAAACCGCTGCCGGGGAGGGGCTTGCGCCACCGCTGGGGCTGCTGCTTCTGGCAACGCCGCTCTGGTTCAGCGCCTGGCGCCCCGGCCTGCGGCTCCAGGGTCCCGGCAGCTGGCGCTTCCGCCTGCTGCCGCTGGCGGCCCGGCTGCGTCCCGTCCTCAGCCTGCCGCCACGCAGTCCGGCGGCGCGCGCCACGGCACCATGGCGCGGCCATGAAACCGTGTGCTGCCTGCGCCATTTCGCCGAGATGGATGCGGCCCTGCGGGGCATCCGCCGCCGTCTCGGCCGGATACGGGCGCCGCTGTGCATCATCCAGCTCCGTCACGATGCGAGCTGCCCGCCCGGCCATGCGGCCTGGCTGCTCGCGCATTGCGGTTCCGGCGACGCGCAACTGCACCTTTTGCGGACGGAAAGCCCTCACGGCGGGCACCTGCCCGCCACACACGCGGAAAGCCGGGAACGCGTGGCGGCGCTGTGCCGCGCCTTCGCCCGCCACTGTCTCGAACGCTCCCGGGGAGCGCACGTGCGGGAACGCGTCCCCCCCTGTCCGTCCTGACGCCGCGCGGCGGCCGTCCGGACCGCTACAGCCCGAGCTGGGCGAGCATGTCGTCGATGGCGCCCTGGGAAATGCCGTTCCTGTCCGGACCCTTGAGTTCCGAACCCCGGACCTCCGGCTTGTCGCGGTGTTCGCGAAAGTCCGCCACGGCCTGGCGCGCCTCGTCCTGCAGGGTCTGCGCGTCCTTGGCCGGGTCCTTTTCCACCCCGTCCATGATCAGCCCGGAAGAGACGTAGAGATCCACGACCCTGCGCTCAATGGCATTGAGCGCGGCCACCACCTTCTTGATGCGCTGCCCCGTGATGTCCTGAAAGCTCAGGGTGGTGAGCAGGGTGGTGAGGTCCTCGCCCAGCACGCCATTGATGGCCGCAAGCCGCGCCATGTCGCCGCCGCCCGCGGCCGCGTCCTCGAGGATCCGGGCGCTCTCGGCCTGGAGTTCCAGATGTTTTTCCACAATCTCCATGATGCTCATGGCCGCGGCTTCGGTATCCTTGAGTACTTCGTCCAGCTGGGCCGAGGCCTCATGGAACAAGGCGTCCGTGGCGGGGGGCGCCCCCTCCGCCGCCGAGGCCGTGGAGATCTGCTGATAGATGTCCTTGAGGCCCTGGCGCATGTCCGCGCTCAACTGCCGGTAGACCGCCGCCTGCCGCTTCTGCTCCGACATGATGTCCCCCATATGCATCAACGGCGTTTCGCCGCCTTTCGCCTTTCCGTAACCTCCGGCCCGGGATGAGAGCCGCGCCGCGCGCCGGCGCGGGAGACTCCGGGCGCGGGAGGCCCTAGCGGTTGGTCTTGAGAAAACTCTTGGCCCTGGCCGCTTCCGGCGTATTGGGATACTTGCTGATGACTTCCTGCATGCGCGCCTTGGCCGCCGCCGTCTGGTTGATCTTGCTGAAGCAGATCCCCTGCTTGAGATAGGCGCCGGGCGCGCTGGACGACTTGGGATACTGCTTGATCACCTTGTCATAGGCCAGCGCCGCATCCGCAAACTGGTTGCGCTGAAAATAGCATTCCGCAAGATAGTATTGCGCTTCGGCTGCCTGGCTGTGCCCCTTGTAGTTCTTGAGAAAATCCGTGAAGGAGCGCTGGGCCTCGTCATACTTGCGGGCATTGTAGGCATTGACCCCGGCGTCAAAGAGCGCAAGCGAAATGTCCTTTTGCGGCACCTGGACCACCGGCTTGGGGTCCGCCTGGCCCCAGGTGGAGCCGGTCGGCGCCTGCACCGCCCCGGTGCCTGCCGCTGCCCCGGCGGCCCCGGCGGCTGCCTGGCCGTCCGGCGGCAGGCCGTAGCTCCCGGCGGCCGCGCCGCCCATGGGCACCCCCTGGACGGCGGGAGCGGCGGTGGGCGCCTGTCCGGCGCTGGCGGCGTCGGTGATGCCGCCCGCGGGCATGATCGGCTGGGGCAGACTGGGGGCCGCGCTGGCCGTTGCGCCCATAGGCTCGCCCAGATCCAGATTCAGGGCCATGCTGGTGTTCACCTGGCGCAGGGCGGCGTCATGCCGCCGCACCCGGTCCACCAGGGCGCGCGCGCCGCCCGCGTTGTTGAGGTCGTCCATCTGCCCCTTGAGCGCATTGAGTTCCTGACGCATGGCCTGCATCTGGTTCCAGGTGTCGGCCTGGTTGGGCTGGAGCTGCCGCAGCTGGGCGTCATGCTGCTGCACCCGCTGCTCCAGATTCTGGCCGCCCGACGCGGCGCAGCCGCCGAGCAGGAGCGTCCCCAGGCCCAGGGCAAGAAAACGGAAGGGGGTCTTCATCGTTGCCTCGCATGCGTTAAATTTTGCCAAGAGCCGTCTTGCGGCCCGTAAAGATATAGATGATACCGCCAATGACCGGCACGAACACCACCAGGACGAGCCAGAGGGAACGCGCCTGGGGCTTCGGGAAGTCATGGTTCCAGATATGCCAGATGCTCCAGAACGTGGGCAGCATGGGCAGCCAGACCACGACCGCGTGCCACCAGACGAAGCTCATGCGCCATCCTCCCCGCCCCCATGGCGCGCAGCGGCGCCGTCGGCGGGCGCCTGCGCGGAGCCATGGGGCGCCGCTGCGGCGGCCGGACGCTCATGCTCCCGTTCCGGCCGCCAGAGGGCGAGACAGGCGCAGACCGCGCCCAGGCAGATGCCCATGTCCGCCACGTTGAACGCCGGCCAGTGCCAGCCGCGCCAGTAGAGATCCAGAAAATCCACCACGGCGCGAAAGCGCAGCCGGTCCACCAGATTGCCGAGCGCGCCGCCGAGGATGAGTCCCAGCCCCGCCAGCAGGAGCGGCCGCCGCGTGCTCCGCGCCAGGACCACGATGGCCCATACGGCCACCAGCGTGGCCGCAAGAAAGAGCCAGAACTGCCACTCGATGTCCGAACGGTTGAGAAAGCCGAAGGCCGCGCCCCGGTTGCGGATATTGACAAGGTCAAAAACGCCGGGGATGACGGGCACCGGCCGGTGCTCGGGAATGCAGGCCATGACGAGCAGCTTGCTCGCCTGGTCAAGCGCCAGCAGGGCCGCCGCCGTCCCCAGCAGCAGACGCCAGCGGGCGGCCGCGCCACGCTCGCGCGTCATGCTTCGCCCCGTCCCAGCCCGCGCACCACCGCCGCGCACCGCGGGCAAAGCGTGGGATACGCCGGATCGGTGCCCAGTTCCTCGCTGTAGATCCAGCAGCGTTCGCACTTCTCTCCGGCCGCCTTTTCCACGCTCACGGCCAGGCCTTCCACCTCCGGGTCGCGCCGGGCGTCGGCTGGCGCATCCGCCAGCCTGCCCAGCTTCAGCTGGGAGACGATGCACACGGCCCGAAGGTCGGCGCCCAGGCTTTCCAGGCGCTCGCGCAGGTCGTCCGCCAGCCAGAGCGTGACCCGCGTGTCCAGCGAATGGCCCACGTCACCGGCGCGCCGCAGGGGTTCGATGGCGCCGGTGACGGCGCCGCGCACGGCAAGCAGGGTCGTCCAGTCGTCGCGCACGCCCTCGGGCAGGAGGAAAGGAGCCGTATCCACCGGCTGGAGCGCGAACACCGTGGTTTCCGGGCCGCGCAGCCCCTCCGGCAGGTGGCCGAAGATCTCCTCCGCCGTGAAGGAAAGGATGGGCGCCATGTCGCGCAGCAAAAGCCGCAGGATGTGCCAGAGCGCGCTCTGGGCCGAGCGCCGTTCCGCGCTGTCCGGACCCGAGGAATAGAGACGGTCCTTGAGGATATCCAGATAGATGGCCGAAAGGTCCGTCACGCAATAGTTGTGCAGGCCGTGGAACACCTTGTGGAACTCGAAATCGAGGTAGGCCTCGCGCAGGCGCTCGTGCAGCCGGGCCGCCACGTCAAGGGCGAAACGGTCCAGCGGCAGCAGACGCTCCGGCGCCACCAGAGAGTCCGCGTCCAGGCCGTCCAGGTTCCCCAGCAGGAAGCGGCAGGTATTGCGGATGCGGCGATAGGCGTCCACCAGGCGGCCGAGGATCTCCTCCGAAATGCGGATATCCTCGCGGTACTCCACCGAAGAGGCCCAGAGGCGGAGGATCTCGGCCCCGTATTTGTCGATAAGTTCCTGCGGGGCAATGACATTGCCCACGGATTTGGACATCTTGCGCCCGGACCCGTCCACCACATAGCCGTGCGTGAGCACGGCCCGGTACGGCGCCGCGCGGCGCACGCCCTCGGCGATGAGCAGCGAGCTGTGGAACCAGCCGCGATGCTGGTCCGAGCCTTCAAGATAGAGATCCGCCGGGAAGCGCAGCTCGGGCCGGGCCTCCAGCACGGCGGCAAAGCTCGTGCCGGAATCGAACCAGACATCCAGGATGTCCGTTTCCCTGCGCCAGCGGCTCCCGCCGCAGCGCGGACAGACAAGCCCCCGGGGCACGATCTCGTCCAGCGGGGCCTCGTACCAGTAATCGCAGCCCGTGGGATGCGCGGCGAAACGGTCGCAGACGCTCCGCATCCAGGCGGGATCGTTCCAGGCCTCGCCGCAGTCCTCGCAGAGCAGGGCCAGGATGGGCACGCCCCACTGCCGCTGGCGCGAGATGCACCAGTCCGGCCGGAACTCGATCATGTTGTGGATGCGTTCGCGGCCCCAGGCCGGGATCCAGCGCACATCGTTGTCGATGGCCGCAAGGGCCCGCGCCCGCAGGTCGTTCTTTTCCATGCCGATGAACCACTGCGTGGTGGCCCGGAAGATGACCGGCTCCTTGCAGCGCCAGCAATGCGGATAGGAATGGGAGAGCCTGGCCTGCGCCAGCAGGGCGCCGCACTCCTGCAGACGCGCGATGACCGCGGGGTTGGCCTCGAACACCGTAAGCCCGGCGAAATACTGCACGGCGGGGAGAAAGCGGCCCGCGTCATCCAGCGGCGAATACACGTCCAGCCCGTACCTGAGGCCCACTTCATAGTCTTCGCGGCCATGGCCCGGCGCGGTGTGGACGCAGCCCGTGCCCGCGTCCAGGGTCACATGGGTGCCGAGGATGAGCGGGGATTCCCGGTCATAGAAGGGATGGCGCGCCGCCAGCCCCTCCAGCCGCGCGCCGGGCGCGCGACCCAGCACGGCATAGTCCGTCCAGCCGAAGGTCGCCGCGCAGGAGGCGAGCAGTTCCTCGGCCAGCAGGTACTGGCCCCCGGCAGCCTCCACCAGCACATAGTCGAACTCGGGATGCAGGCAGACCGCCTGGTTGGCCGGGAGCGTCCAGGGCGTGGTGGTCCAGATGATGACGGCCGCGCGGGCCGGATCGGCGCCGGGAAAGACCTTCGCCAGCCCGGGGTCGGGCAGGAGAAAGCGCACATAGACCGAAGGCGAGGTATGATCGCCGTATTCCACTTCGGCCTCGGCCAGGGCCGTATGGCAGGAGCAGCACCAGTAGATGGGCTTCTTGGCGCGGCTGACGCCGCCTTCCGCCACGAAGGCCGCCAGGTTTTCTGCCGTGGCCGCCTCATAGGCGGGAAGCATGCTCAGATAGGGGTGCTCCCAGTCGGCAAGCACGCCCAGGCGGCGGAACTCCTCGCGCTGGATGTCGATCCAGCTTTCGGCATAGGCGCGGCAGCGGCGGCGCACATCCAGGACGGGCAGGCTCTTGCCGTCCGCCTTGAGTTCCTGCTCCACCTTGTGTTCGATGGGCAGGCCGTGGCAGTCCCAGCCGGGCACATAGCGCGCGGCCCAGCCCTGCATGTTGCGGGACTTGACCACCATGTCCTTGAGGATCTTGTTCAGGGCCGTGCCCATGTGGATATGACCATTGGCATAGGGCGGCCCGTCATGGAGCACATACTCGCCCCGGCTGCCCGAAGCCGCCACCATGGCCTCCCTGGCGCCGATCGCTTCCCAGTGCCGGAGCATCTCCGGCTCGCGCACGGCCAGATTGGCCTTCATGGGAAAACTGGTCCTGGGAAGGTTGAGGGTCTTCTTGTAGTCGCTCATGCCGACTCCTGCGCTTTAAGCCCGACATCCACGAAAGGCGCCCGGCCGGCGGATGCGGACGGGCGACAGGACAACGGCGGGCAAAATCGGCCTAGTGTGGGCAATGCGCCGCGCAAAGTCAAGGCGCGACGCAACCGCCCCGCGCGCCACCGGAGGCGGCGAGCGCCCGAGAGGCCCGCAAAAACGCCCCAGGGTCCGGGGGCTTCCCCCCAAGCCGCCGCTCGGGTATAGTTTCCACGCCGCGGCCACAGCCTGTCCCGCGCGAAGCGCGCCAAAAATCCGACAGGGACGCTTGACGCCGAAAAGCCGGCACCGGTCCGGACTCCGGCCCGGGCATCGCCACTGTCAGTACACATGGCAATGGCATATGGCTTGCATATGCTGTTATGAACAGGCTGCTGACACATACGCCCGCGGCAGGCGTGAGCAGAAGGGGGAGCAATGTTCCACAGGGTGCACAACGTTCGTCTGGCCGGGCTGCGCGCGGCCGTGCCGACCGAGGAGATCCGCCTGGAGGACGAATCCGGCTTTTATGGCGGCAGTCTCAAAAAGGTGGCGCGCATGCGCGCCACGCTGGGCATGGATCGCCGGCGGGTCTGCCCCCCGGACGTGACGGCCTCCGACCTCTGCGCCCATGCCGCCACGGACCTGCTGGCCGCCTTGCCCGCCGCCGTTCCCACCATCGACGCGCTCGTCTTCGTCTCCCAGAGTCCGGACTGGAACCAGCCAGCCACGGCCTGCGAATTGCAGCACCGGCTCGGCCTGCCCACCACATGCGCCACCTTTGATGTCAACCAGGGCTGCACCGGCTACATCTATGGCCTGTGGATCGCCGCCTCACTGGTGGCCGCCGGCGCGGCGCGGCATGCGCTGCTGCTCGTGGGCGACGCGCACGCCGCCGGCCGGGACCCGCGCAACCGCGTCATGGCTCCGGTGTTCGGCGACGGCGGCAGCGCCACGCTGCTGGCGCGCGACGAGGCGGCGCCGCCCATGCAGTTCGGTTTTGGCACTGACGGCAGCCAGTTCGAGACCATCATCACGCCCGGGGCGCAGGCGCGCATCCCGCTGTTGCGCGACCCGGCGGCCAATGCCGTGCTGGCCGAGGACATCCTCGACCCCCTGGGCAATCCCTGGCAACTCAGCGACGCCTGGATGGACGGCGGCGCGGTGTTCAACTTCACCATGGACGTGGTCCCGGCGCATCTGGCGGCGGCCCTGCACCACGCCGGGCTTGGGCCGGACGACATTGACCTTCTGGCCCTGCATCAGGCCAACGGGCAGATCGTGCGCACCGTGGCCGACAAGGCCGGCTTCCCGCCGGAAAAGGCCCCGGCGGCCTCGTTTTCGCGCTACGGCAACCTGGCGGCGGCCTCCATTCCGGCCTGCCTGTGCGATGCCGCGGGTACTGAGACCTCGCCCGGACGGGTGCTCATGTGCGGCTACGGCATCGGCCTGGCCTGGGGTTCATGCCTTTGCGACATTGAGCGCTGGAACTGCGCTCCCACTCTTGATTTCGCCCCGGACCCGGGCCGGCCCACGCGCGCGGAACGCATTGCCCGCTGGCAAAAAATCATCCGAGGAGAGATTTCCCGCCATGACCACTAATCCCCGCATGACCACGACGGATTTTCTCGCCCAGTTGCAGGAAATGCTCCAGACCGAGAGCGCCCTTGCCGAGGACACGGCACTCTGGGACATGGAGGAATGGGACTCTCTGGCCTTCATGATCCTCATTGCCTTTTTCGACAGGCAGTTCGGCATCAGGCTCACCTTTGACGCCATCAAGGCCTGCGCCACGCCAGCGGATATCATCGGCCTGAGCAACGGAGCCATCGCCTGATGTTCTCGCCTGAACAGCGCATCCTCGTCACGGGCGCAAGCTCGGGCATCGGCCGCGCCATCGCTCTGGAGTGCGTGGCCCGGGGAGCGACGGTACTGGCCTGCGGGCGCGATGCCGGGCGGCTGGCCGAGGCGCGGGGGCAGGCGGCCGCGCCCGAACGCTGGATCAGCCTTGAGCGCGATTTCAGTCAGGACATGGAGGGCATCCCGGCGTGGCTCAGGGGGCTTGCGGCCGAACACGGCAAACTCTTCGGCCTGGCGCACGCGGCCGGGACCGGCATCATGGACACCATCCAGCTGTATGAGCTGGACACGGCGCGCGCCTATTTCGACCTCAACTTCCATGTGCCGCTCCTGCTGGCAAAGGGCTTCGCGGACCGGCGCGCGTCCCTGCGCGGCGGGTCCATGTGCTTTCTGAGTTCCGCCTCGGCGGTGTTCCCGGAAAAGGGGCATCTGCTCTATGGCGCGGCCAAGGCCGCCCTGGCCTGCGCGGCCAAGAGCATCAGTCAGGAGCTGGCCCCGCGCGGCATCCGCGTGCATTGCCTCGCGCCCGGCATCGTGGAAACGCCCATGGAGGCGGCTGCCGAGTCCATGATGGGTCCGGGCTACCGCGAGGAGCAGCTCGCCGCCTATCCGCTGGGCTTCGGCAGGCCCGGGGATGTGGCCGCCATGGCCGCGTTCCTGCTCTCCGAACAGGCGCGCTGGATAACGGGCCAGAACTTTGTGCTGGCAGGGGGGCGCTACTGACATGCCACGGGTGCTGATCGCCGGCAATTCCGGGGCCGCGCGCGAATGCTACTGGATCTTGCGCGATCTTGAGCAGGCCTCGCCAGGTCTGGCCGGCTACTACGAATTTGGCGGCTTCCTGAGCTGGCAGGGCTATGCCGGCGACCTCAAGGAACTGGCCGGCCACTTTCTCGGCCCGTTGGAGGACCATGCGGTCGCGCCGGACGAACTGTATGTTCTCGGAGTGGGCGCGCCGTATCTTCGCCGCGCCATTTTTCTGCATCTCAAGGAACGCGGCGCCCGGCTCATGAACCTCATCCATCCCTGGACGGCCATCTGCCCCTCGGCGGTCATGGGCGAGGGCAATGTCTTCCAGCGCGGTTGCACCGTCTATGCCAACGCCGTCATCGGCAACGGCAACTACATCAACGGCGCGGCCAATCTCTCGCACGACGCGCGCATGGGCGATTTCAACTTCCTCGCGCCCTATGCCATCGTCCTCGGCGGCGCGAGCCTGGGCGACATGAACCACCTCGGGCCGCACGCCGTGGTGCTGGAGGGCGCGCGCATGGGCAACGGCAATTCCCTGGCCCCGGGCAGCACCCTGTACAGGAGCTGCGGCGATCATGCGCGGCTTTCCGGCAGCCCGGCGCTCAAAATCGGCGAGATGGAGCACGGGCCGGACGCCACGGAGGAGACGGAATGAGCGCCCGGCCGCTGCACATCCTGTTGGTCAACAACTACACGGGCCGGGGCGGCATCCCCAGGGCCATCAGTCTTCTCGCCAACAACATGGCCGGGCGCGGCCACCGCGTGACCATTATCAGCCAGCGGCCCGTGCCACGTCCGCTCTCTCCGCTGTACCGCCTGGGCCACGCGCTCAACATCCTGAGCCTGCCGCCGGGACGGAGAGGTCCGCTGCCTCTGGGCACGCAACGCCTGGAGCAAATGTACCCGCTGGCTCCCGGCATTCGCGTCGTGCCCTATGCGTTTTCAGACAAAAACCTGAAGGTGCAGCGGGTACGCAAACAGATCCGCGCGCTGGACCCGGATGTCTGCGTCTGCCCGCTGCCGGACGGCAGCCAGCTTGTCTGGGCGGTCACGCTGCTTGGCTCGGGCGTGCCCTATGTGTATTCCGAACGGACATCGCCCCGGGCGATAGAGGAAACCTTCTGGAACCGCAAGGGCAGGCTCGCGGCCATGAGCGGGGCTGACGCCATCCACCTGCTCCTGCCCTCGTATCTGGAGAGCCTGCCCGATTTCCTGCGCGAGCGCGCCCGCGCCATCCCCAATGCCGTGGCCCTGCCGGACCGGACGGCCACTACCGACGGCGAACCTGGCGCCCGCAAGACCCTACTCTGGCTGGGGCGGCTGCACGAGAAGCTGAAGCAGTGCCGCCTTGCGCTGGACGCCTTTGCCCTGGTGGCAGAGCGCTTTCCCGACTGGGACATGCACATCGCCGGCGACGGCCAGGACGCGGCCCTGGTCAAGGCCCACGCGCGCCAGCTTGAACGGACCCGCGGCCTTGCCGGGCGCATCCGCTTTCTGGGGGAACTTGGGGATGTGTGGCCGACCCTTGCCTCGGCGCAGGCCTTCTGCTTTTCTTCCCGTCTTGAAGGCATGCCCTTTGCGCTGCTGGAGGCCCAGGCCAGCGGCCTGCCCTGTGCGGCCTTTGCCGGCTGCCCGGGCGTGCCCGACCTCATCCGCCACGAACACAACGGCCTGCTGGCGCAGACAATGGACGCGGTCAGCCTGGCGCGGCAACTGGAGCGCCTCATGGCCGATGCGGACCTGCGCCGCGCCCTTGGGCGCAACGCGCGGCTTGACGCGGCCCGCTTCTGCGAAAGCGCGGTCTATGACGCCTGGGAGGAGCTGCTGCGCGAAGCCGCGGCCAGAAAGGGCGCCACCGTCATGGACGGTTTTGCCCACGAACCCTTTGCCAGCATGGCGCGCATGGCATCACGCGCACGTCAGGAATGGGCTTTGCGCGATTTCGGCGAACCGCTCTGCGACAGCGTGGCAGGCAGGATCCGCGAAACATGGCGTCTCGCAAAGTTGCGGGTGCGGCAATGGCTGTAGACAAAAGGCTCACCATTGCCATCGGCGCCTCCAGTCTGTGCGTGGGCAAGGGCGGAACCGAAAGGGTCGCCATTGATCTGGCCCATGAAATGCTCGCGCGCGGGCACTCGGTCTTTATTCTCTGCTACGATCATCACCGCCTCCCGCCTTTTGCGCTGGACCCGCGCGTGGCCCACATCATCCTGCCCGCCGACTTCTTCCGGGGCAGCCAGAAGGCCATTGCGGATGTGAGGACCCTGCTCGCCGACAGAAACACCGATGTGTTCCTCTCCCTGCAGTCGGAAGCGACGCATCTGCTCTGGGCGCTCTGTTGTCTGGGAACAGGCATTCCCTTCGTCTGTTCCGAACGCTCCGACCCGCGCTTTACCGAGGCGGTTTCCTGGAACCGTCCGGGCAGGCATGCCGTGCTTGCCAGCGCCGACGCCATCCACGAACTCCTGGACGCCCATGTGCCCACAGTTCCGGAAGAGTGGCGATCAAAGGTGCGCGTCATCCCCAATGCCGCTCCCCTCCATGCGCGCGCCGCCGACACCGCGACTACGGAGGGCAGGCCTTCGATCCTCTTCCTGGGGCGCTTCATCAGGGGAAAACGCGCTGATGTGCTCCTGCGCGCTTTTGCGCTTCTTGCGCCGCGCTTCCCCCAGTGGACGCTCCAGCTGATCGGGCATGGCCCTGAAAATACGACGCTCGAACGCCTGGCGCGCAGGCTGGGCATGGCCGACCGCGTGGAGATCCGCGCATCCCGCGAGGATGTGGCCGAGGATTATGCCCGCGCCAGCATCTACTGTCTGCCCACCCGGGTCGAGGGCTTTCCCAACACCGTAGTGGAAGCCATGGCCGCCGGTCTGCCCGTGGTGGGCATTGCCGACTGCCCGGCCATGACCTCACTGGTGCGTCCGGGCGAAAACGGCGCGCTTGCGGCGGATGCCTCCCCGGCAGGCGTGGCCGAAGCCCTGCGCCCGCTCATGGCCTCCGTCCAGCTGCGGCAGAGTATGGGGCAAAAATCCCGCGAGCTGTGCTCATCCCTCTATGATCGGCAACAGATCTTTGACCAGTGGGAACGCCTTTTTTATGAGCTGACCAGCCATAAGGGGCGCACAGTCATGGACGGCTTCACGCATGAGCCTTTTGCCAGCATGGCGCGCCTCTCCTCTGCCGCACGGCGCGAATGGCTGTACCGCAATTTCGGCGATCCCATGCCCTACAGTTATGAATGGTGGAAGGAGCGCGCCACATGGCTATGGCGCTCTCTGCGCGGCAAGCGCGACCAACTGAAAAACTGACTGATGCCCGGAAAAGAGAAAATACATGACTGCCACACCGCTGTTCCGTAATGATGACGTGTCCTTCGACACGGATATGACCCGTTTCCCCCAGTTTTGCGACATCTTTCACCGGCATGGCTATCGTCAGCTCCACGCGGTCACACTGCGCGGTCTCTGCAACTATGCAAACCGATACCGCGGCTGCTATTGCGTGTATCCGGACCGGCCCACGCTGTCCCTGCTCTCCAATGAGGACATCCGCACGCTGTCCGCGCCATACCGCCTGGAGCAGAACCAGGCCCTGGTGCGGTATCTTGCCGAAACACCTGACGACATCGCGCTTCACGGCCTGTACCATACAAACTATGGCGCAATGGACTTTGACGAACAGCTGGCTGAAATGCGCGAAGGGCTGCTCCTGCTCCAGAAGCTGTTTCCCCGCAAGGATATCCGCTTTTTCGTGCCGCCATTCAACAAAATCAACGCTGAAACACGCCGGGCCGCCAATATGCTCGGCCTGCGGGTCCTGGGTGATGAGGGCATCCATCTCGAAGAACAGCTGGCATGGCTGACTCTGGAGCCTGGCATCTGGTATCGCTACCACCATCACCGCTTTTACCCTGAAAGCGAATTTGACACCTGTGACCTGAGCCTTGACGGGCTGGATGCGGCACTCTCCTCCGGCGTCCGGATCGCCCCGGATACGCCGCTTGCCATGCCCTCGTTCGACTATGAAGGCGACATCCGTCTGCTCAAACACCTGGTGCAGGAACACAAGGCGCAGTCCTGGTTCATCAGCACGGCAGAAAACCGCCTGGAACGCCATGAACTCCAACTGGCGATGGGCTGGATATATGCCCATTTGGAGCATGACGCGCCCATCTTCGAAGTGGGCTGCGGCAGCGGCAACAACCTTGTGTGGCTCACGACCCGCGGCTATCGCGCGCTGGGCGGCAGCGACGTGGATGACAAGGCTCTGCAGGTAGCGTCAGGCATGGCGGCCTCGCTGGACGCGGACTGGCAGCTGCTGAACGCCTCGCTTTTCCGGCCCGAACATATCCCGAGCGGACAGGCGCTGATTTTTGCCGTCAACTGCGTCATCTACCATCAGGACTTTGTACTGGCCGACTTTCTGCAGGCGTGCGCCCGGCGTCTCAGGCCCGACGGCTGCGTGCTGCTCGATCAGGTGGATGCCTCTTTCAACGGGCATCCCTGCAATGCCTGGTACTCTCCCCAGTGGCATCTGCCCGAACAGGAAAGGACCAAGCCCTCCGAGTACCGCAGCCCGCGCATTGACCGACGCGAAGTCGAAAAAAGCGCGGCGGCGGCCGGCATGGAAGTTGTGGCATCCATGCCGTCGCTGCGCGGAGGTGTGCCGCGCTGCGTCTATGTATTTGCGCGCAAGGGTGCAAATGTGCGCGCGCGCCGGCCGCTGCCCCGGCTGGCCCTGCCCGAGCCGTGCGTCCAGCCCACGGTTGAGGCGCTGTTCAATTCCGGGCTTTTTGACTGGGTCTGGTATCGCAAGACCTATGTGCGCGGCCCGGAAATCATGGATCCGCTGGAGCATTATGTGCGCTTTGGCGCCGCCAGGGGCTACCGACCCAACGCATGGTTCGATTCCGCAGCCTACCGGCGCGCCCATCTGGGCCTCGCCGATCCGACCAATCCTCTCCTGCACGCCCTCATGACGGGCAGGCTTCCGGAGCATGCCGCCCCGAGAACGGCGCATTGAATACGTGGGTGCATGCCCGGGGACAGAAATCCACCGCTGAAGCCATGCGCTGTCAGCGATGATATGGGACGATCATGAACTGGAAAAACATGCAGAAAACGCTCGCCCGCTGGCGTATGCGCATGCGCCTTTTCAGGCAGGATATGCATTTCTGGCTGCCGCTGGCCCGGCAAAAGGGCTGGCGCTGGACATGGCGGCACGCGCGGCTGTGCCGCAACGTGTATCTCCCCTGGCTGAAAACAAAACTCTCGTGTCCGGGTGGCTTTGACCGCGACTTCTATATCGACACCTACGTCAGGGGTCCGGTACTCGTCGATCCCCTGGAGCATTATCTGCGCAGGGGCATGTACTACGGCCTGAAACCGAACGCGACCTTCGATCCTCTCCGCTATCGCCTGAGCAGCATGCGGCTTGGCGACCGCCGCAGCCCGCTCCTGCATCAGGTGATCGCGCGGGAGAAAGGCCACGCAGGGCTTCCTTATCCGATAGCCGCATGCCAGCCGTCCATCGCCAGGTACAGAGGCCGGGTGAACAACTGTTTCGAGGCCTGCGCACGAAGCGGATTCCGCTTTGCCCGCGCCCCCAGATTTCTTGATTTCGGCTGCGGCGACGGGCACATGGTGGCGGCCCTCCGCGCGCATGGCATTGACGCCTGGGGCTATGACCTCGTTTCGCGGATTTCTCCAGACTATGCGGCATACAACGATTTTTTCCGTGACGGCACGCTTTACATAGACAATACCGGCGAACATGCCGGGATAAGCAACTATCAGCTCAAGTCCGAAAAATGGCGTCTTCCCTTTCCGGACCAGAGTTTCGATGTGGTGTTCTCGCAGCAGACGCTGGAACATGTCTTCGACCTGGACCTGGCGTTTGCCGAGATGACCAGGATCTTGAAGCCCGGCGGCATCGCGCTCCACATCTATCCGCCCAAAAACTGTTTCATGGAACGCCATGTGCATGTCCCCCTGGGGCATCGTCTGCACTTCAAGCCATATTACTATCTGTATTTTCTGCTTGCGCGCACGACAAAGATCCCGGGAGAAACAGCGCGGGAGCGCGCTTTACATGCCTGGAACTTTGTGGATACCGCCACCTGTTATACATCCAACAGCGAAATGCGCACGCTGACGGCAAAACATTTTTCTGAAGTACACCTTGACCAATACAGGGGAATCAGCACATTCAGGCCGCTCCTGACGCTCTACCACCGCCTTTTTCCCCACACCATGCTGCTGGCCTGCAGAAAATGAGCATGTTCCGCCGGGCATCTTCACCGGCGGCGCTATGAGGAAGACATGGGACGACTCCTGCTCCATACGCATCTTGGCCCCTCGCGGCCATGGCTGTTTGCGGCCCTTCTGGCAAATGAGGAACAGCTCGCGGCGCAAGGGACGGTGTTTGCGCCCTTTGACCCGGCCATCAGCGACCATGTCCCGTCCCATCGCCATCTTTGGCCCTACTTCCCCGCCGCAGGCCTTTCTGCCGGCCAGAAGGCGCATTTCGCCCGCATTGCAGCGCTGCTCGACCAGGGCAAGGATGTCCTCTGCCTGATTCCGACCTTTTCCGCACAGGCGCACGCCAGCGCATGGGAGGCTCTCAAAGCGTGCATCGATTTTTCCCGGCACGAAGTCGAGGCGCTGACCGTGGTCGGCCGGCCCGCGCTGCTGTTCGAATACCATTTCAGGGAATGGCAAGGCTCGGAATTTCCCGGGATCGAAGACTATTACGCAGACATGACCGCGCTGTGCGCGGCACTCCCCGAGCTGCTCGCCGGCATGGAACATCGCTTTGGCGCAGAGCATGCGCGCCTGGTGGCCGAAACGGATCCGGTCGAAGTGGCGTGCGCCAACCATGCCCTGCTCGATCTGGTGGCGGACTTTATCGGCCGCGGCCCGCTTCGGCCGCTCCGGCACCTTCCATATTCCTCCCTGTTTCTCCGTTCGCATGCGGCACGGCGCATCGCCTGGACGCCCAAGGTGGCGAACAATGTGTGGCCGCCCCTGGACGACGCCGATCTCATGGCCGCGCTGCTCGCGTTTGATGCCGGGCGCGGGCTGGACGTGGTGGCCCCGGCCCATGTCAGGTCCATGTTCAGGGAGAAGTGCGCCCCGGCCACCGGGCGTCTTGAAGACCTGCTGCATCTTGAAAGACACGCGCTCGCTATTCCCGACTGGTTTTTCACGGCTTCGCAGGCTGACAGAACCGCGCCGGCGGACGCGGCCAGTGTGGCTGACTTTGCGCGCGGCCTCGCACCGGTGCTGCGGCGTGCCCTGTTCACGCGGCTCAACAATGACGCGCCGCTGCTGGACACTGACCAGCAAGCACTCCTTGCCGCGCTTCAGACGCTTCCCGAGGCGGAATTTCAGCATCTGGGCGAGGTCCAGGAGCCGGTCATGCTCACTGTGCTGACCATGACCTACAATCAGGAGAACTACATCGCCCAGTGCATGGACAGCGTTCTGGCGCAGAAAACCGACTTTCCGGTGCTACACCTTGTTCTTGATCACTGCTCGAATGACGCCACGCCGACGATTATTTCCGAATATGCGGCGCGTCACCCCTCCATCCGCCCGGTGCTTCTTGACAAGCATGTCATGTTTGAGAACACGCGCGGGCTGCTTTCGCGCTGCCGGACCCCCTACGCCGCCCTGTGCGATGGCGACGACTATTTCACCGAGCCGACAAAGCTCCAGAAACAGGTGGACTTTCTCACGCGCAACCAGGACTGCGCGCTCTGCTTCCACCCGGTGCTCGCGCTGTATGAGGGCAACACGCATCCGTCCTTTGTCTACCCCGCGCCGCAGATGATGCCGCGTGGCCTGCGCGACAAGTACTATCTGGCCGACCTGCTCAAGGGCAATCTCATCCAGACCAATTCCGTGGTCTACCGCTGGCGCTTTCGTGACGGCCTGCCGGACTGGTTCCGCGCCGACCTCTGCCCCAGCGACTGGTACTGGCATCTTCTGCACGCCGAAACCGGAAAAATCGGCTTCATCCCCGAAATCATGGCCGTGTACCGGCGGCACGCGGCCTCCTATTACGCCAAATCCTTCATTGACCATGTGGAACACCGCCGCCAGCACGGCATGGCCGAGCTGGAAACCTATACGGCCATGAACGCGCATTTCAACAACCGCTATTTCCGCGCCTTTGCCGCAATGGCTAATGGGGTATTTGCGGACTTTTTCGACATCCAGTCCAGACAGGGCGACTCCCGCCTGCTGGATGAAGCAAGCGCACGCTATCCCGACTTTGCGCTCAATTTCTTGAAAACACTGAAAATCATTCGACAAAGCCGCACGAAGGACGGCGACGCGTAAGCCCGGGGGCACGGCACTCTCCTGCACGGGGAAGACACAGTCCATCCTTGACCTGCACGGCACTCTCACCGCGGCGGAAACACTGCCCATGACCGGTGCGCGCTTCCGTCTTGAAGACAGCCAGGAGCACTCCAATGGAGTTCCTTGATTTCATAGTTCTTGCCGCCCATGGCGCGGGCATTCATGCCTTCCACACCTATGCCAACATGTTTGGAAACATGGCCTGCCTGGACAAGGATGCGGACGCCGAAACCCTCGATGCCTTCCTGCAGGCCAATGATACCCTGAAAGGCGCAATCATTGATTCGGCAGGCGCCGTTGCCGATGGACGCCTTGCCGCAGTTCTTGACCGGAGCGGCAGCGACAGTGCCTTCGTCATCCTGACCCGCGACCCGCTGGAGCGCCTGCTCAGCGTTGCCAACACCCATATCCTCTGGTGGGCAGAGTCGGCGTCTGGCGTGTCCGGCCGTCAACTTTCCCGGACCAATCTGCATCAGTACGGCGATGTCAAAACATTTCTTGCGAATAAGCTCCTTGGCGCAGACAACATGAACACCCTGCCAAGAATTTTGCCGCTTCTGGCGTCAAAAACGAACAAATATATCTTTTTTGACATCCATGATCTCTATCCCGAACATGTTGAAGACAGTCTTGCGATGCTCAGGGGTTCCATTGGAGAGAGAGCAGGTACACAGCGTGAAGCAAATGGATTTTCCATTCCCAATGCACTGATCTACAAAAAGGAAAACAGCTTTGTCCGCTACATCAGACCACTCTGGCTGCGCCACAAGGATGTCTTTTTCGCCATCAGCCCCTGTCCGCGCGAATTTTGCGCGGCCTACGGTCTCGAACCGCATATCGTCATGAGCCGCGACCCCGCGGATCTGGGCTTTACTCTCGGCGACTATGAGGGGGAACTTGCCTTCGTGCTGACGGAATATGCCCACCATGCCCCGGAAAATGCCAGGCGCATCGTGCGCGGCCTGCTGGAGAACAGGCCTTCGCTGCTCCGGGACTACTGTCAGGATGTATCCAGACGGCACAGATTCGCATCCATCCTGACTGACGCGCTCTTTCTCACGGACGCGAAACTGCTGGACATGGCGCGCGAAGACCCGGCCTTTGCCGCGGCCCTGCGCGCCTTTCTCAACGACCATGTGGAAACGGTGGCCGGCCACCCGGGCTGGCGCACACCGCCGGCATGGCCGCGCACAAGGGCGCTGTGTGACGAGTTGCGGGACAGTGCGGCCTGAATGCCCTCTCATCCAAAAAAACATCCACACCCCGGGAACCGAGAAATGAGTGCCATGCCCACGTCGCAGCCCCACGACATGCAAAGCCTGCGCGCGGCCCTTGCCGCGCTTCCCGCCGATGTGCTGGTGGTGGCGTTCTATATCCACAGTACGAATGTCTCCCAGCACATCTGGATGAATCCGCTGGCCGCGCGCGTGAGGGCAGCGGGGCATGTGACGGTGGGCATCTGCACACCCAAGGGCGCGGAAGACGCGCGCCTTGAGGCGGACTACACGGCCATCATTGCGGAAAGAGATCTTTCTCCGCTTACCCGGGTCAATGTCGTCATTATTTCGGACATGGACGGAGGAAACGCCATTTATCCGCCCACCGCCAAGGTACTGGGCTGCATCCACGCCTTCTCTGCGTTTCATGACCCGGCTCTTTCCTGGCATGTTTTTGAATCATCACGGCTGGACGGCTGGCTGATGCCCTTTCCCCTCAGCGAGAGCGACAAAAACGCCATCCGCGCCCTGTGGACCGGCTTCACCTCTCCGGACGCGGCATGCCGCAAGGGCAGGCATTTCCATCTCATCCCGGTGGGGTATCCGGGCATGGCCGTGCTGGCGCAAGGCCTGCGCGCCCATGCCCGCGAGCCGGATGCCATTGTCTATGCGCCGGTGGGACGGCACTCCTATCCGGATTGCGGCGGCAACCGCCTCAAGTGCCACGGCGTGCGCCTGGTGCGCAGCCTTCTGGGGGCATTCCCGGACTTGCGCGTGATTTTCCGCCCCTACAAGACTGATCTGGAATCTGACGAGGTCAAGGAAATATGCGCAACATTCGCCGGGGAACCGCGTTTTGTTCCGGATACGCATCCGGGGCGGGAATTTGCGTTCGCGCATGGCGCACTGCTTGTGACCGACCTCTCGCATATCGCGCAGACGTTCGCCTTCTCCACGCTTCGGCCGGCACTGTATTTCCATCCCTGGCTCAAGAGGAAGCAACGCCGTACGTCCTGGTTAGGCGGTTTCACGGCGTATTCCTACACAGGTCTTGTCCAGGCGGCGCGGCTTTGCCTTGAAAACACCAGAGAATGGCAACAGCGCATCCGCACTGAGCGCAGCAGGCTGACAATGCCCTTTGATACCGCACTTGACGATATCGCGGGTTTTTTGCGAGAATTTTACGAGGATGCTCCGCGCGCTGAATGGCTTACAATTGAACGCGATGACGCTCTGGTTCAACGCGAAACAGCGCTGCTCGCGCGCCTGCTGGATCAGCCTCACGATGTGCTGCCCAATCTGGCCGCCGCCGCACTCATGTGCAACAATCCGCAAAGTCCCCTGCTGACGGCCTTTGCCCTGCACGCGGGCCGCAAGCACATCCCGAAAGAGGTACTCTATTTCCAGCCGGCCATTGAACGCGCTGCGGGCACACTGCTGGGCAGAACCTTTGCATGCCGCCACTATGAGGATGTGGACGCAGAGGATGTGCGTACGTTATATTCCCTGGCTCTGCTGGAGATGTTCAAAAAGAACGATGCCGACGGCGTGGCCTTTGTTGAGGAACTGCTCAACGCCTTCAACGTCCTGTGCCCGGAAGCGGACACGGAAGATGGAACCGGCGTCTGAAATGAAGCAAAACTCCTTCCGCTTTTCCTCCAAGGCCGACACCCTGGCCGCGCTCTCCCGCTGGCCGGAGCTGCACATTCCGCCGGTCTGCGCCTTCACCGTGGCGCAGTGGCGCGCCGATGCCGGGGCCGTGCATGCCGCGGCACTGGCCGCCGCGGGCGCATGCGCCGTGGGGGATGCCAGGGGGCGCGGCGCCGTTGCCGTGCGGTCATCCTGCCGGCGCGAGGATTCGTCCGAGGCTTCCGGCGCGGGGGCCTTCCTTTCGCTGCTGGATGTGCCGCTGGACGATGCGGCGGCCTTTGCCGACGCCGTGGAGCGGGTCATCGGCTCCTATGGCGAGCCGGCGCCCGAGGACCAGGTGCTGGTGCAGCCCATGATCAGCGCCCCCGCCGTCACCGGCGTCATCATGACCCGCGCCCTGTCCGACGGCGCGCCCTGGTACGTCATCAACTACGACGACGAATCCGGCCAGACGGACACGGTCACGGGCGGCACCCATGTGGGCAAGACCGTCTATGTCTATCGGGAGGCGAAGGAGACGGATTTCGATTCGCCGCGACTTGCCGCCTTTGTGGCCCTGGCGCGCCGCCTGGAGGCGCTCTGCGGCACGGATGCCCTGGACATCGAATTCTGCCTCGACAGGCAAAACGTCCTCCATCTCCTGCAGGTCCGCCCCATCTGCGCCCGGCGCCAGTGGCCGGACTCCATCCCGGCCGCCCGCATCGGCCGCGTGGCCGACTTTGTCGCCGCCCGCACGGGACCGTGCCCGGGCCTGTTCGGGCAGCGCTCCATCCTCGGCGTCATGCCGGACTGGAACCCGGCGGAGATGATCGGCATCCTGCCGCGCCCGCTCGCCTCGTCCCTCTACCGCAACCTCATCACCACCCGCGTGTGGGCCAAGGCACGGGAACGCATGGGCTACCGCGCGCTGCCGCCCACAGAGCTGATGCCCCTCATTTTCGGCCGCCCCTACATCGACGTGCGCGCCAGCTTCAACTCCTTTCTCCCGGCCGGGCTGGAGCCTGTCACCTGCGAGATCCTGGTGGGCGCATGGCTGGAGCGGCTCGAGTCCAACCCCCAGCTCCACGACAAGATCGAATTCGAGA
Organism: uncultured Desulfovibrio sp.; assembly: GCF_910584445.1. Taxonomy (GTDB): domain Bacteria; phylum Desulfobacterota; class Desulfovibrionia; order Desulfovibrionales; family Desulfovibrionaceae; genus Desulfovibrio. Next base: position 2,923 of record NZ_CAJUBO010000001.1, on the reverse strand, counting down.
TCGCCCAGACCACCCTTGACTTCTGCTTTGACGCCACGCTTGACGCGCGCTATCCCGGCCTGCTCACAACGCGGCGGCGCGAGGATTTCCGCGCGGCCCTCGGGCGGCTCACCGCGACCTGCCTTGACCTCTCCGCCGCCGGCTCCCTGGCCGCCGCGCTGGATGCCGTGGCTGAACTGCGCGGACGGCAGGCGGCCAGGCCGCCCGTCACCGCCACCGATCGCGGGCGTCTGGAAGATCTGGCGTCCCTGCTGGCAGAATGCCGCAAATACGGGACGCTGCCCTTCTCCATCCTGGCGCGCCACGCCTTCATCGCCGAGAGCCTGCTGCGTTCGGCGGTGACGGCGGGCGCGCTCGCGCCGGAGCGTGTGCGGGCGTTCAAGGCCACGGTACGCACCATCTCCGGCGAGTTGTCCCGGGAATTTCAGGAGGTCTGCGACGGCCGGCGCGACGCCGCGGCCTTCATGCGCAAATACGGGCATCTGCGCCCGGGAAGTTACGATATCCTCTCCCCCCGCTATCTGGACCGGCCGGACATTTTCGGGGAGGGCGGCCGCATGCCCCGCCCGGAAGGGGGAGCGCCCTTCGCGCTCGCGCAGGCCGAGCGCCGGGATCTGGAAGCCCTGCTGCGCGGGCACGGACTCGGCCTCACGCCGGAAGAACTGCTGGAATATGCGCGCCGGGCCATCGCCGGACGCGAACATGCCAAGTTCATTTTCAGCCGCAACCTCTCGGACGCGCTGGAGACCATCGCCTTTTTCGGCGAGGACGCCGGCTTTGACCGCGACGCGCTTTCCTTTCTGGAGATCCAGACGCTCCTGGACTGGACGACCAGCGCCCAGCCCGAAAGCGCGCGCGAACATTTCGGGCGTCATGTGGCGGCCAACAGGGAACTGCTGGCCCGCGCCTCGGGGCTAAAACTGGGCTATCTCATCCGTTCGGTGCGCGATGTCTATGTGGCGCCGCAGCACCGCGCCGCGCCCAATTTCGTGGGGACAGGCGAGGCCTGCGCCCCGGTGGCGCGCCTTTCCGCCGGCAGCTCCTGCGATGTGGACCTCAGCGGCAGGATCGTCTGCATCGAGAATGCCGACCCCGGCTTCGACTGGATCTTCACGCGCAACATCGCCGGCCTGGTGACGCGCTTCGGGGGCGCCAACTCGCACATGGCTATCCGCTGCGCCGAATACGGCCTGCCCGCGGCCATCGGCGCGGGCGAACGGCTGTTCGACATGGCTGCCGGGGCGCAGACGCTCTATCTCAAACCGGCGGCGGCCATTCTGGAGGCGCGCTGATGCTCGGCATCACCATGCGCGGCATACGCCATGCCTATCCCGGCGGCGCCGTGGAGGAACGCGACGCGCTGGCGCGCGACTGGCCGCGCTTTCTCGCCCGGGTCTTTCCGGAAGAGCGCGTTCTCTATCTGCCCAACACGGGCGCGGAGTCCGTGACGTTCGCAGGCGCCCAGGAACTTTCGGGACTCATCCTTTCCGGCGGCGAGGACTGGGGCGTCACCCCGGCGCGCGACGCCACGGAACGCGCGCTCCTGGACTGGGCGCGGCAGAAGGCCCTGCCGGTTTTCGGCGTCTGCCGGGGCGCGCAGGTCATCAATCTGCTGGCCGGCGGCACGCTGGGAGCCTGCGACCGGCATGTGGCGACACGGCACGAACTGGAACTGGCGCGGCCCGTGGCCGGCGGCCGGCACCATGAGGTCAACTCCTTCCATGCCCGGGCCATCAGGCCCGACGGGCTTGCCCCGGGCCTGGAGCCGTTTGCCCTGGCCCCGGACGGCACAGTGGAAGGCTTCATGAACGCGGACGGCCGCATCGTCGGCGTCATGTGGCATCCCGAACGGGAACCGCGACCGGCGCCCCTGGACCTGGCGCTCCTGCGCGCATGGTCGGCGAAACGCTGATGCCCTCCGGGAGGAAGGGAGAGAGGAATATGCTGGACGACACTGCCACGGCGGCCGTCATCCTGGCCGCGGGCCGCGGCTCGCGGATGAAAGCATTGACGGAAGAAAAGCCCAAGTGTCTGGTGGAACTGGCGGGACGCCCCCTCCTCCACTGGCAGACCGGCGCCCTGCGCGCGGCGGGCATCAGGCGCATCCTGGTGGTGCGCGGCTATGCCGCCGGCCGCATCACGGGCGATTTCGCCACAGTGGAGAATCCGCGCTGGGCCGCCACGAATATGGTGGCATCGCTGCTTTGCGCGGATGCGTTTGCCAGGGCCTTTTTCGCGGCGGGCGGCGCCCGCCTGCTGGTTTCGTATTCCGACATCGTCTACCATCCCGACCATGCGCGGCAGCTCCTTGCGGCGACCGCTGACATCGCCATCAGCTACGACACGCGCTGGGAGGCCTTGTGGAAGCTGCGTTTTGCGGACATGCCGGGCGGCGTGCTCGCCGATGCGGAGACCTTTCGCCAGGAAGGCGGCCTCTTGCGGGAGATCGGCGGCAGGGCCGCCTCTCTGGACCAGATCCACGGCCAGTACATGGGGCTGCTCAGCTTCAGCGCGGCAGGCTGGCAGACCCTGGCGGACGCATGCGCCGCGCTTGCCCCCGCCGCCGTGGACAGGCTGGACATGACGGGCCTGCTCAGGCTGCTGCTGGAACAGGGCGCAGCCATTGGCACCGTGCCCGTTGAAGGCCGCTGGTGCGAGGCGGACAGCGCCTCGGATCTCAACAACTATGAACGCGCGCTGGCCGCGGGGCAGTGGTCCCACGACTGGCGTTCTGGAGAGGAACGATGAAACACGGCGATTTTACCGCCCTTGCGTCCAAATACGCCCGGTACCGGCCCGGGTATTCTCCCTTTGTGCTGGAGGCATTCGTGGGTCTGACATGCGCGGGGAATGCGCGCGCGCGCGCGCGAGAGAGAGAGAGAGAGAGAGAGAGAGAGAGAGAGAGAGAGAGAGAGAGAGAGAG